>CAXXSM010000113.1:0-31503 GCA_963663405.2 bacterium
AAAGATATTGTTTTCTCACAACGAGGCTTTTTACCCGATCCACATGTCGCGGAATGGCTCGTAAAAACCGCGCATGAAGTGTTGAAAGGCCGTTTCTCACTTTAGCAACTGTTTTTTAACTTGGCCATTTGGAGAATCTCTCCTCTCCTTTTTATAAGTCTGTCCGATATATCAATTCAGTTCATCCGTCTTTTCTCCGCCTCCCTAGGAGAATAGGCGGATTTTTTTTCGCCCGCAGATATTCCCGGGTATCTATGCTATGCTGATCCTGTTGTCATATTAATGGAAAATGCTGATGAAGATTCCTTTTTTATCGCTCCACAACCAGTATGAGCACCTGCGCCCTGAAATCCAGGCAGCGGTGAACCGTGTTCTGGAGAGTGGCCGGTATCTATTAGGAAATGAGTTGGAAGCCTTCGAGAAGGAATTCGCCGCGTTTTGTGGCGCCCGGTTCTGTGTGGGTGTTGGATCGGGTTTGGATGCGCTGATCCTTGGATTGAAAGCGTTAGATATTGGACCGGGGGATGAGGTGATCACCACGCCGAATTCCTTTATCGCTACTACGTTGGCGATTGTTCATGCTGGAGCGAAACCGGTCTTTGTGGATATTGAGCCGGACACTTTATTAATGGATGTCTCTTTGATCGAAGAGAAAATCACACCATCAACCCGCGCGATTCTGCCCGTTCATCTGTTTGGCCAAATGGTTGACATGACACGTGTAAGAGAAATCGCCCGCGCTCACAATCTCATGATTTTGGAAGACGCCGCCCCAGTCGCACGGCGCCCGCTTCAAAGATTTGGCGCCCGGCGCTGGATCGAACGCCGCCGCATTCAGCTTCTATCCTGGGAAGAATCTCGGCGCCTACGGAGATGGCGGGGCTGTCGTGACGAATGATACTGAAATCGAACAGCGAATCCGTTCGCTGCGGTTTTATGGGATCGAAAAAGAAGGACGCTTCTCCCGGTTGGGCTATAACAGCCGCTTGGATGAGATCCAATGCGCCGTCCTTCGCGTGAAACTAAATCATCTCTCCAAATGGACCCAGCAACGGATTCGCATGGCGGAAGAATATCATAAACGGTTGAGCGGCCTGCCACTCACATTGCCGATTTTACCTCCCGGTATGAGACACGTCTATCACCTTTTCGTGATCCGGACACCTGAGAGAGACGCCTTAAAAGCGTTTTTAAGCGATCGAGGCGTGGAGACGAAAATCCACTACCCGGTTCCGATTCACTTGCAGGACTCAATGCGGTTTTTAGGCTGTCAGCGAGGTGATTTTCCTATGTGCGAACAAGCCGCCAGGGAGATGTTGAGTCTGCCAATATACCCGGAACTGAGCATTGATCAATTCGATCAGATCTGCAATTCGATTCATGATTTCTTCCATTCAAAATGAATTGGAATTCCTTCCCCATCCGTGAAGATTTGATATAGTAACAAAGGTATCATTGTAGAAGGAGGACAAGTATGAAAGTCCTGATAATAGGCAGTGGAGGGCGCGAGCACGCCTTAGCCTGGAAACTGAAAACAATCCCCACTCTGTACGCGGTTGTGGTGCGCGCCGGGAAACGCGGGGATCGCTGAATGCGCGGAAATCGTCAATATCGGAGCCCAGTTCGATCTCTGAATTGACCTCGTTCGCGAAACAGGAGACCATTGACCTTGTGGTCATCGGTCCGGGAATCGCCGCTGGCGGAGGGCTTATCGGACGTGCTGCGCGCGGAAGGGATTGATGTCTTCGGCCCCATCCCAGGCGGCCGCGCGAGTGGAGAGTTCGAAAATTTTCGCCCGGCGGCTCATGGATAAATACCGGATTCCCACACCTAAATTCGCCTCGTTCGATGCGCCGGAACCAGCGAAAGCGTATGTTCGTAAATTGGCCGGGGAAGATATCCATTCAGTAATTAAAGCGGATGGATTGGCGGGCGGGGTAAAGGCGCAATTGTCACATTCACCCCCGAAGAAGCGGATGAGGCGATCGATCTTTGTATGGTAGAAAAAAAGTTCGGCGCGGCGGGAACACAAATCGTTGTAGAAGAACGCTTAAGCGGCCCGGAACTTTCGATTCTCGCCATTACGGATGGAAAGCGAATCGTGATTCTGCCGCCCTCGCAGGATCATAAACCCATCGGCGAAGGCGACACCGGCTTGAACACAGGCGGCATGGGCGCGTATAGCCCTGTTCCGATAGTAGATCATGATTTGCTCGATACGATCCGGCGTGTGGTCATAGAACCCGCCATTCGAGGAATGGAGACGGAAGGATGTCCCTATTCCGGTGTGCTCTACGCCGGCTTGATGCTTGCGGATGAAATCCCCTACGTGATCGAATTCAAACTGCCGGTTCGGGGATCCGGAAACTCAGGCGGTTCTGCCTTCTTTCGATGAAGACTTGCTGCCGATTCTACGCGATGCGGCCCGTGGAGAAATCGAGGAAGACCGGACGATCGAAGCGTCGAAAAACGCATTGTGCGTAGTGATGGCGTCCGGTGGTTATCCGGAAGCGTACGAAAAAGGGAAGCCGATCCTTGGTCTGGACACCGTTGCTGGCGAGATGAAAAATGACGCGGTTGTTTTTCATGCGGGAACATCAAAAAAAGAAAATGATATTATAACAGCGGGTGGACGAGTGTTAGGCGTAACCGGCCTAGGCTGCAATTTTGACAAAGCGTTTAAAAACGCGTACCGCGCGGTTGAAAAAATATCGTTTGAAGGCGCGTATTTCCGTAAAGGACATTGGTTACCGTGTCCGAAACGGGCAGTAGAAAAGCGGCGCCAACCTAGACAGTATAGACGCAGAAAGGCTTAATGAACGAGTTAAAAGTCCAGTGAGAGACGAGATTGAAATCCCGTTCGCCACTGGACGGTATCGGATTAATCCGAGATAAACGATTGGAGGAAAAAGGATAAAGAACAAAGGTCTAATAAGTTGGATCGCGATCGCTGCGATCGCAGTCATCGCGCTTCCCGCCTGCGCGCAGGATCGTCAATTCCCCACGAACAAACCGATGGGTGATCTCAACACCCTCACGGATGCGGAAAAAGCGGATGGGTGGAAACTCCTGTTCAATGGTAAAAACCCTCGAAGGCTGGGAGTTTGACACAGAGCAGTTCAAAGGCGATTGGTATGTGGACGAAGGCATTCTCGTCAGTGATGAAGCGCCCCGGTCCAGCCATCTCTTCACGAAAAAGAAATATAAGAATTTCGAACTAAGTTGGGATGTATGCGCCTATGATGTCGCCGTGCCCAAACAGCGGTTCGGCAACTCCGGTGTGTTTGTCCGCTGCATAAAAACCGGCGGCTCGTTCCCCAGCGGATACGAAGTTCAAGTCGATCCATATGACATTAAAAATCCAACCGGCGGGATTTATGGCAAAGCGCCGGGAACGTTGCTCGTTGAAGATGGCAAATGGAAACCGGAAGCGTTTCTCCAAGTCCATGAAGGAAAATGGATCAATCAGCGTGTCCGGATTGTTGATGATCACATTATGATCTGGGATCAACGGTGAAAAAACCCTGGATTGGAAAGATCCGAAGAATGAATTTCCCGAAGCCGGGTATATCTCTTTACAGTGTCACCATTCGACGGATATCGTACTCTTCACGAATATTAAGATTAAAGAACTGGATTAATCTTTACTCGATATTCATTGTAGAACGGGGACGGCGCTCAATCGCCGTCCCTTTTTCGTTTTATGTTGTTGTTCAATCCACACTATTCATCAAGATGTCTTATCCATTAAAAAAATTAAAAAAGTTCTTGACCACGCGGGGCTTATTGACTACAATAGGGGTCAATAAGCCAAACTTGGATTGGAGAAGCTTTATGAAACGAAAAAAAGCGACGGAGTTAACACCTGCCGGAATGGAAGGTAATGAAGATCATCTGGGAACTGGGATCCGGGGCGGCGCGTGACATATACCGGATCGCGGGAGAAAAACACGGCTGGGCGCCGACGACCGTGAAGAAATTCCTCAGCCGCATGGTCGAGAAAGAATTTCTAACCGCAACGCTGATCGGGAACAGCTACCTATACAAACCGGCCCGTTCCCCAATGAATTCGCTGCGCCGCGCCGCGGATTCTCTTCTGGAAAATTCTATCCAAGGCACGATGGGATCGCTGCTGGCCTACATGGTCAAGAACAGCGACTTGTCGTTGGAAGAAGTGGAAACACTACTTTCAACTCTCCAAGAATATCCCAAAAAGGAGGCTCAGTTCGATGATTCCGATTGAGACATTGAATCTTTGGGCGGATTCATGGGCGAGTTTCATATGGAGCCGGGACGATCGATTCCACGATTGTATTAGTTATCGTTGGATTTCTATGGTTAATTTTGCGCAAACGCGTGTCGGCGCAATTTGGATATCTGCTCTTTTCCTTAGTTTTGTTTGAAGTTGGTCATTCCCGATCCAGTTTCCCATTCCCGCGGTGATTGGTAATTTATTTTGGCATGATTCGGTTCAACATGACGAGTTCCCTTGGGGATTCGAAGAAGGGGGAGACCGAGGGGAGAAAAACGCTTCCCCAGTTGTATCAACGGTTAAAGATATTTCCCCCGGCGCTCAGAACACAAACTTAAAATCCTCCACTCACCCCAACATCATCCATTCAGGCAAAATTAACATCACGGGCGATACTCATGCTCAGTTGGTTGGGGATTGCGCTTATCCTGCTCATGGGGCTTATTTACACGAAAGGGCGCTCGTGGTGCAAGGTGAAAAGCGCGTCTCCATTGGATTTAAATAGAATTCCGGTCAATTTCGAACACCTGAAAGAAACCGCCGGAGTGAAACGTCGGATTCGTGTGATGACCGGTCCATGGATCACGGTACCAGTAGTATGGGGAATCATCCACCCGATTTTACTGGTTCCTAAAAATTTATCTTCAAAATTCACGAAAACACAAATTCGCTGGAATCTGCTTCATGAATTAGCGCACATACACCCGTTGGGACACGCTGGCGATGCTGCTCCAAAAAATTCTGCAAAGTCTATTCTTCTTCCACCCCGCGGTCTGGCTGGCGAACGGGATCATGGACCATCAGCGTGAACACGCCTGCGACGACGCCGCCTTGAGTGGAAGCAAGGCTCCAAGAAGGGATTGTGGCGAAGGTTTTTTGAAGGTGGTTTCTTGAATCAAACGGGCTGCCGTCTTTTATCCTGCTATCGGCGGGGATGATTAACTATACGACAACGACAAGGAGAAGACTAATGAGAATACTTGACGATGATAGAAAATTGCATCCAGACCTTTCAGTATTGGGTGGATTATTCGCCCATGGGCCATAGCGTTCGTTGTGCTCCCTTATGGAAGCAGCGTAGCCACAGCCCAGGAGGACTTTGTGACGGAGCCTTTGCAGCAATATGGGTATGGCAATTTAAACACGGTGTCATTTTCCCCCCGATGGCCAACACATCATAACCGCCGGCAAGGATGGCCCGCTTCTATGGAATATCTCCACAGGCGAAGTGGTCCACGCCTTCACTGGACATGGAAATGGGGTTCTTGCCATGGCGTTTTCGCCTGACGGGAAAAAAGTCTTAACCGGCTTTAATTTTGATGAGACGGCCAAGTTATGGGATATTGCAACAGGCGAGATACTCCAAACTTTTGCTACCCAATCATCATCAATTATTTCCGTGGCGTTTTCCTCCGATGGTTCCCAAATTTTAACTGGAGGTGCGGGATCAGATAACTCGGCAAAATTGTGGGACGTCGTCACAGGAGATGTAATCCGCACATTCCCTATACAGACAGCGATAACGTCAACTTGGCTTGGTTGGGTTTGGTCCGTGGCGTTATCACCCGACGGGAATCAAGTTTTGACCGGAAGTAATGATGGAACCGCGATTTTATGGGATGTGAAAACCGGTACGCAAATACGAACTTTCACAGGCCATTCGGATCCTGTATATTCAGCGGTGTTTTCTCCCGATGGAACACAAGTCGTAACTGGGAGCGCCGACAACACTGCAAGATTATGGGGATACCGCCACTGGATGATGAACTCAGTGTTTTTAATCATACAGGGAATGTCAATTCCGTGGCGTTTTCGCCTAATGGAACTCGAATTTTAACCCGGTTGCGATGACACAACCGCCATACTGTGGGATGTCGTCTCTGGAACTGAACACCGAACCTTCGCCGGTCACTCCCAACCGATCCGTTCGGTGGCGTTTTTCTCCCGACGGATCCAAAGTGTTTGACTGGAGGCTCAGATGGTACCACGAAGTTATGGGATTCCAACACGGGCGCGGAACTCAGCGTCTATTGCTGGACCAAGTGGCCATGCCTGGACCGCGGCATTTTCAACCCGACGGAACCAAGGTTGTAACAGGCGGAGAAACCAGTGTGAAAATGTGGGATACCGCCTCTGGAGCAATACTGCGCACATTTTCCGGTCATTCATATTCTTTATTGCCCGTAACGTTTTCGCCCAATGGATCCAAAGTCTTAAGCGGAGATCACGAGGGAACTAAAAAGTTGTGGGACGCCCGTCACCGGCGCTGAACTCGGCGAGTATTACGAGAAAAGAGGTTACGGTTTGAATGAAACATTTTCACCCTGACGGAACCCAATTCCTTACCGCGAATTTTGATTGGGACGTGATGTTGTGGGATATCGCTACCGGAGAAATCGTCCCATAACTTAATGAAGGACACACGGGCTGGATCAGTAGCACAGCGTTCTCGGCCGGATGGGACAAAAGTTATAGCTGGCAGTGATGACAGGACTGTAATTTTATGGGATGCCGTCAGCGAAGATGAACTCCAAGTTTTTACTGGAAAATAACGCGGTATTTTCGCCCGACGGGACAAAAGTTTTAACCGGAAGTATTGATGGAACCATCAGGTTTTATGAAGTTTCCACTGGAGAGGAACTCCGCCGCTTTTCGGTTAACGATCATGTCTGGTCAGTAGCGTTTTCACCCGACGGCAGGCAATTCCTGTCGGGAACAGAACACGGAGCCATGATGTTGTGGGACATCGAAACGGGTGAATTACTTCGTACTTTTGAAGGATACATGGCAAAAAGATTGTTCACTGTAGCGTTTTCGCCTGATGGAAAGAGAGTATTAAGCGCTGGTGAAGACGGAGTCGCGAGGTTGTGGGATATCAGTGACTTAGCCCCAGCCCTCACAACTCGCGCTACCGAGTGGGTGTTTCATCGCTGAACTGTGGAACTTAATTTGTAATACGCTTATCAGTATGCATTCCATCCGGCGTCGCCTTCTCAGAGGATCCTGCCTCTGCCTCGCCACTAGCGGTTCATCAAACATAGCAAATATTTTCAAATCTAGTTTTCGTTAGGAGGCAAGAAAATGCGTACATTTTTAGCAATTGTGTTCGTCTTCTTTTTTGTAAGCGGCGCTTTATCTCAGTCAGTTGCTGAGCGCATATTGCCCGAACAAGGGTATTCACCGGGACAATATGTAATGATATCAATTATGGTGACCGGTGAAACCGAAGATTTGACCATTGTGGAGACACCACCCACCGGATGGGCTATAGGCGGTGTAACTTCATCCTCATATGCGACAACAAGCGAAGGTGTGATTACATGGCGGATGGCTTCGTTTACCTCACCCTTGAGATTGAGATATGCTGTTACTCCTCCGTATTCAGCAGTAGGAGACGCTGTGTTTACGGGTACGATCAATGACGCCAATATCGGGGGAGATACAACTTGGGCCCCACACACCCAACGCGCCCTTGAACCCATAGGAATCTTTCAGGACCATATTGATATCGGCCCTGTAACTCCAGGCAGCGCTGCTTATGAAGATGGTGAGTACGTAATCATTGGTTCTGCGGAAGATGGTAAAGCATGGGGTCATTACGCTTATTCTGTAGTCGAAGGTTCCGTTAGTCTTAAAGCCAAGATGTCTGCCGAAACCACATTGGAAATTTGGGGAGCCGTCATAGCGTTCCTTCAAAATACATCCAATGACGCTGTTTATTATAGCGCTCAAGTTACAACTGATGGGCAAGTCGTGGTATATTGTAAATATCCATCCCGCTCAAGCGGACCTGATGTAAATACATGGAGTACTCGGCTATCCCCTGAAAACCAAGACGGTGAGATAAAGTTAGTACGCCAAGGTGACACCGTCAGCACATACTACTTCAACACTAAAACTCAGGCCTGGACTCTTTATGATACCCGGATTTATCATTTCACCGACCCGTTTTATGCGTGTATAGGCGCATGGTCGTATGGTGTCGAGGAATACACAACAGCGACCTTCACCGATGTGGAGCTGACACAGCTGCCTGATCCTTCATCCACAGAAGACTGGGAATTATTCCATTGAGAGAATTGCGAATAGAAGACGGAATTGCAAAATGGATCACGTTATTCAACTCAATATCCATTGAATTTTAATAAGATCACTGAGTTTCGTTTTGTAGTAACTTTTTGCATCCAAGTCATGAAGAGAATCAAACTCACGAGCGGATGCTGAGGCTTTCTTCGAGGAGTTGACGGCGGTGGATGCGGGCGTAGAGGCCCCCGGCCTCGATTAGGTCATCGTGGGCGCCTTCTTCAATTAAACGTCCCCGGTCCAGCACGATGATGCGGTCGGCGTTTTTGACGGTGGAAATCCGGTGGCTGATGATAATGGATGTGCTGCTGACCATTGCGTCTTTTAATCCATTAAGGATCGCGTCTTCGGTGCTGGTGTCTACGCTGGACAGGCAGTCGTCCAGGATGAGAATTGGACGCTGAAGAATCAATGCGCGGGCGATTCCCGTTCGTTGTTTTTGACCGCCGGAAAGGGTGATCCCGCGTTCCCCGATTTCTGTTTCGAATCCATTGGGGAATCCTTCCACCTCGCGGATCAGTTGCGCGCGTTCAGCCGCTTCATTGATTTCAGAAACATCAATACGTTCTGGATCAGTCGTTCCTAACAGGATGTTGTTCCGGATGGTATCGGAGAAGAGAAACACTTCTTGTGAAACGTACGCGATCGATTCACGCAACGCCGGCAGTGGGATATCATTAATATCCTTCTCATCGAAGAAGATGGTTCCCGGTGGCACGGTATAGAGATGAAGAAGCAGATTGACGATTGTGGTTTTTCCGCATCCAGTCGGCCCAACGATCGCGAGCGTTTCACCCGGTTCAACCCGGAACGATATATTCTTCAAAACCGGCTCCGTTTGTGAATCATACGCGAACGTCAAATCCCGCAGTTCGATCGCGCCTTTCAAGGAGGGATAGCCTTGCGGAACAGGTGTCATTTCAATTTCCGGCCGCGTCTCCATGATACTGTGGATCCGCTTCCACGACGCGAATCCGCGGTGGATAACATTGATGATCCAGCCCATCGCGATAATCGGCCACATCAGCATTTGGTAATAAATGATGAACTGCACCAGTTCTCCAAGGTCCAGCGTTCCACCGATGACTTTCATCCCGCCCCGCCAGAGGATAAGAACGATTCCCAATCCACCGATAAAGTTCAGAATGGCGAATAAAGCGCCCCGCATTTTAATCTGGGCGATATTGCGGCGCATGTATTCATCGTTGATGTCCCGGAACCGCTCGATCTCAGCTTCTTCCTGACAGTAGGCTTTAATCACGCGAATGCCCGAAAAGTTCTCCTGGACTTTCGCCGTCAAATCCGAATATGTTTCCTGCGCCCGCTGGTATAGCCGATGGAGAATGCGGGTGTTGTAATTGACATATCCCATCAGTAATCCAATGGGAATGAGAAGTGTGAGAGTCAAGCCCGCGTTGAGTATGAACATGGAATAAAGCGCAAGGGACATCATAAAAAGGGTTGTGCCTGGATACATGATCCCCGGCCCAATCAACAATCGCGCTTGTTCGATGTCGCTGGAGAAACGGGTGACGAGATCACCGGTTTTCATCGAATGATAGAACCGGGGCGTCAGACTCTGGATATGGCGGTAAAAATCATTCCGCAGATTCATCTCAATCGAGCGCGAGGCGCCGATAATCAACCATCGCGTGAGGAAGATCAAGACAGCTTTGATCCCGGCCAGAACCAGAATCCACAAGCAGTAACGATGTATCATCTCCCATGTGATCTCCGCTTCCAAACCGTTGATGATCAACTTTACGTAAACGGGAATCTGGACAGAGAGATAACTCGCGAGCAGCAAAGCGAGTAGCCCCATCGCGTCTCGAAACGCGGCGGGCTTCAAGTAGTGCAGCAGGAGCGAAAGTAATGAACGGGATTCACTTCTCGTTTCATTGGGCATCATGGTAAAAAAGTGTACCGAAACGCGGTTGGAACACAAGTGACTACATTTTCTTAACGCGTTTCAACAATGCCGATCACGCATTTCAAATACCGGGATTCAGGCATGGAAAGAAGATAGGGATGATCGCACGCCTGACTTCGGATTTCCAAAATTCGAATCTGTTTACGTTCACGGGCGGCCGCCCGTTGGAGCGCCGCGAGAAACTGTTCTTCGTTAATTAAATAGGAACAGGAACAAGAACAGAAAATCCCCCCTTCGTGAGTGAGATGAATCGCTTGCCGGTTGACGTCTTCGTATCCCCGGAGCGCTTTCTTAACCTGTTTTGCGTTTTTAACAAACGCCGGTGGATCAACGATGACGGCGCCGAACCTCCGTCCCTCACGCCGGGCGGCGGCGAGCCATTCGAATACATCCGCTTCGATGAGTTCCATTCGTGAATCCACCTGATTCAGAACGGCGTTTTGTTGAGCCAACGCAAGCGCAGCGGTGGAACGATCGATGGCTGTCGCGCTCTTCGCCCCGGAAACGAGCGCATGCAACGACCAGCCGCCGGTGTAGCAGAAGAGATCCAGAACATCCACGCCTTTTACGAAGCTGGATAGCGCTTTCCGATTCTCCGCCTGATCAAAAAAATGCCCCGTCTTCTGGCCTTGCGTCACATCCACTAAATACCGGACTCCATATTCTTCTATCTCTACAAGTTTTGGAATATCGCCCACAGCTGTTTTTATAAAGAGAGGAAGTCCTTCCAGTTTCCTCACTTCACAATCGTTCCGCAAAAAAACCGCTTGGGGAGAGCAAACACGTTCGATCGCAGCGAGAAATGTCTCCGTGTACCGTTCCATCCCCGCTGTAAGGATTTGGACGGTAAAGATTTCTCCATACCGGTCTACGACTACACCCGGCAATCCATCCGATTCGCCAAAGATTAAACGGTACGACCGCCGTCCAGGATAAAACCGCTCACGCAGCGCGGCGGCGGCGCGGATCTTTTCTTCAAACCATTTGGATGTACAAGGAATTCGGCCGGAATCACGGGAGAGAATCCGCAGGGCGATCAAGCTGTGCGGATTGTAATGCGCGTAACCGGTGAAATAGCCGCTGTCATCGTTAACAACGGTGAGACAACCCGGTTCAGGCGCCGGTTTGGGAGGGATGATTTCATTGCTGAAAATCCACGGATGTCCGGATTTACAGCGTTTGCCACAGCGGGGTTTTATCGCTATTGTAACAGGTATGGATTCATTCATTCCTATAACGCTCCAGGGAAGCTTATGAAAGTTTTGCCGCAGTGGGACGCGATCCCACTTCTTGGATCGAGAACGTATTCAGATCTGATGGCGTCTCCACCACCGGCGATTGAAACGATCGTTCCACCCCGGTTGGATCAAATCAACGATGTGATTACGGAGCGGCGCCGTTTCGCCGATCGCTCGATTGATCGCCTCCGGATGGTTCAAGGCCTGCGCGAATCTCATGAACGCCGGAGCGCGCCTGTGTCTTCGTTGAAGCATATCGACGCGCTGATCGAACCAGATACATTTTTGATCACCACCGGACAGCAGCCCGGTCTATTGGGTGGACCGCTTTATACGATATATAAGATACTCCATGCCATCGCGCTAGCGCGTCGGTTAACCGGCGAAACAAACGCCCGTTTTTTCCCTGCTTTCTGGAACGCCTCGGAAGACAGCGATCTTTCGGAAATCTCCACCTTATGGATTTTGGACAAAGAAGGTTTTCCTGTCTCCTATACGTGGCCCAGGGAATCCAGCGGCTCTCAGCCTTATTATACAATCCCCGCCCGCGAATGTCCGATAGACGATGTGATCGCTTTTCTGCGGGAACATTCCAGGCCAACCGAGTTTAGTGATGATATTCTATCGAACATCTCCAACTGCGCGGCGCGCGCTCAACACTATCCAGATTTTTTTGATGCTCTGCTGTGGTCTCTTTTCCACGATGATGGCCTAATTATTATACGCCCGGACGATCCCTATGTCCGCAAATCCGCCCGTCCATTGATCGAACGGGAGATCCGTCAACCGCATCTCGCGGCGGAAGAGATCGAACAAACCGGGCAATCCTTGCGCGCATTGGGTCTTACCCCGCAAATCCAAAAACGCCCGGACCGCACAGCGTTTTTTCTCGTGGAAAATGAAGAACGGATCCCTTTGTATATCACACAAGACGATTTTCAAGATAAACAAGGGAAGACGTATTCGAAAGATGACTGCTTGTCCCGGCTCGAGCGTTCACCTGAATCATTCTCCCCCAGCGCGATCCTGCGCCCTGTCATACAGGACGCCTTGTTCCCAACAGCGGGAGTGGTTTTGGGACCAAGTGAATTGGCGTATCACTTTCTCCTCGATCCTTTATACACCCGGCACGATGTCCCCCGGCCCTGCGTTGTTCCACGGTTTGGATTGACACTGCTGGAATCCCGCATGTTAAAAACGCTTAATAAGAATGATTTAACTCCGTTAGAATTGAACGCCGATCCCAATGCGTTAATGAAAGAAATCATTCAAAAAAGGGGAGAGGCCGATTTCACGAACGCCCATCAACGAGCGGAAAATTGCGCGATCGATCTATTCGATCAGTTAAAGGTAAAAGCCCAACAAGTCGATCCCAGCATACTGAAAGTATTAGACAAAAACCTGACGAAAATCCGCCAAGAAATGGGAAATTCAGAAGCCCTCCTCCTGCGCCGCATCGCCGCGAAAAACGATATTCTCCACAGACAAATCGAATCGCTCCACCACAGCCTCTATCCCGATGGAGCGCTGCAGGAACGCCGGTTGAATGTTTTCTATTATTTGTTGAAGTATGGCCCGGAATTTTTAGTCGCAATGATGGGAGTATCACTAACGATGGGGCAGAGAACACATTCGTATCTTTCTATCCCTTAAAGATTGTTTAACAGATGTATTTTATGAGAAAGATTTTGTACTATTCAAGGAGATGATTTTTCAGCCAGAACAAAAGACGGAGTTTTTAATTTTATCAAAATAAATATATTTTTATCCACAACAAGTATTTTTTCTATATTGCAATAATTAGAATTGGAATATAAGTGCAAATCAACGTTTTCCAACCAAATTATTTATTGCCTCAAATTCTCATTATAGGAAAATGATATTTTTATGATTTTATGTATTAATCACTATACAGAATTTATTATTTCTTTATAATGAGTAATGTTCGGGATGGAATATCATATAAAAATTTTCTTTTTATCTCCTGTTCGCTGTAATTATTAAAAATTTCATTCTCCGATGGAGAAAAAAAATGGTACGTGAGCTATTTATGTTACACAAGAACGATTTAGCTGGAGAAATAGAAATACATTCTGATTTTCTTTCTTTAGAACCTTCCGCTCTATCTAGAAAACGAGCGCTAAAGACAGGGAGGGAAAAACAAGAACCAATGAAAGATCCTAATGGTCCTGAAAATTGTATACTTTGTGATCCCCAAAAAAAACCACAGGGAACCTCTATGGAACGAGAAATTATAAAAGATAGAGTTGCATGTTTTGAAAACGATTTTCCCTATCTTCCAGGAGACCAACAGGTTATATATCTTGCTTATGGAGAACAGGATTCAGAAATACGCAAGAAATTTCTTCATCGTTATAAGCTAGAAGATTTTGGAAGAAGTGAACTGTATTGGCTCGTAAAAGGGAGCATTATACTAGGTAATAATTATCCTATTCCAGATCGAACATACGATTTGATGCGGATGGTTGTAGGTTTTAATCTTGGAAAACTAGCCGGCCAATCCATTCCGCATTTCCATATTCAATATGGATGGGAAGTTGTTCTAGACAGACGTACTATTTCGCAGAAAGCAATTGATCTTTACTTCGAAGAATTAGAGTTCAATGATCTTATTATTTATAGTGATGATCGCCTAAAAGTAATTGCGCCATGGACTCCAAAAGGACAATTTGCTCTTGATATATATTTCAATGACAAATTTGAGATAAGTGAAATGGATGAAACTGATATACGTACATTTGCCGTTATCGGTAATAGAATTATAAAAAAGTATAGAGAACTAGGCATTGAAAATCTTAATATTGTGTTTTCTAATTCACCAAAAGGAAGAAAAATAGAACCACTTATTGTCCATTTTGTTCCACGCGTTAATATGACGGCTTTGTATGAGATTAAAGGTGTAAATGTTGTAGATACACCACCAAATCAAATAGCTGTAGAATTTCGTCGCCCAGGTCCTGATGGCTCTCAAGGTATAAATTGGAGTCAATTGATTCAAGAAAGTAGTGAATTTGATCCAGATCAACTTTTTATGTCTGAGATTGAACTCACAGAAAGTAAGCAAACACAAAGATCAAGAACTACTCGCAGAAAAAGTTAGGAACTCAACTAGAATTCGTAGAAATATTAAAAAATAAGAATAAATAACCTTCATAATTTTTTCAAAAATGATGGTTAGTTGAAGACTTTTTTGAACAACATAGAGATTAACGTTACACTAAATTAAGACACTACCATTCATTTAACGATTATGCAATCAAAACGATGAATATTGGCAACAAATATGTAAAAATCATTGAATGGTCAGATGAGGATCAATGTTTTATTGGCAGTTGCCCAGAGTTGTTCTATGGGGGCTGTCATGGAGACGATTCCAAAAGCGTTTTCGCTGAGCTTTGTGAAATTGTAGAAGAAACGGTCCAGCTTTACAAAGAAGAGAATAAACCTCTCCCCCCTCCAATGTCTGGGAAAGAATTCGTTAATGCGATGCAGGAGATTGCGTGATAATATTCCTCGTTTGCCGGATTTAGCTCTACAAAAAATTGATGGAACGCCAGGGGAAACGTATATTTATTTCCTTTTCATATTCAAATAGTTATAAAAATAGATTCCCGATAAATCTCATTGAAAAAATATATGATTTTATCTTTTAATTGATCAATTAATAAATCAATGATATTATCAATTATTAGAAAGCCATTCATGGCTGAACCAACAACGAGCGAAGTGGAAACATCATGGTAACGAGCAATGCTTTAGCGCGAAAGATTGACTCTATTTGTGAAAAAGGGGGTATGAAGCAGAGAGATATCGCTCTTCTGCTTGATACCAACGCCGAAACGGTATCCCGGTGGAATCAAGGAAGAAATTACCCTCATCCAAGGACAGAAACAATACTCCTTGAATTGGAATATCTCATCGATCAATTGTCTGATTTCTATGAACCAAACGAAGCGAGATTGTGGATGTTCTCTCCCCAAAAACATCTTAAAGGAAAGAAACCAGCCGATCTAATCAAATATGGAAGAATAGATGATGTTAAAAACTTAGTGAACCAACTTCGAGAATCGGTACATGGATAGCCTGTTTGATATTCCCTTGCTAAAGCATAAATGTTAACTATAGTTTGCGTGTGATATATCACTAAATGTAGGTTGTTATGAATGATCAGAACCGAACGATCCAAAACGGTTATTTTTTATAAAGATGAAAAAGGAAAAGTTCCCGTCAGCGATTGGTTGTATAGTATTAAGGACATGAAATTTAGACGGCGTATTCTAAGAAGATTACGTCATTTAGAACAAGGACATTATGGAGATTGTAAAAGTATAATTGGACATAAAGGGCTATATGAATTAAGGTTCAATTTTGGGCCGGGATTTAGGTTGTATTTTGCCGAAAAAGAATCGACGTTAGTTATCGTATTGGTGGGTGGTGATAAGAAAACACAGAAAAAAGATATATCCCGAGCATTAGAATATTGGAACGATTACCAGGAGAACAATGAAAATGAGACATCATCCGACACTCGATGAAGTCGAAGAACAATATTTCAAAGATCACCCCGAAGAAATTGGGCCATATCTTTCTGAGATCTTCGATGAATATGCGGACAGTGGGAATTCAGCGGCATTATTGGCTTCTTTGCAAGTAATTGCCCGTGTTAAGAAGATCACTGAACGTGCGAAGGACGTAGGAATGACACAGCAAGGATTGCAAAAAGCCCTATCGGATAAAGGGAATCCCCGCTTGGATAATTTAAATTCTGTTATGCGCGCCTTAGGCTATCGCCTTGCGCCTCAACAACTAAAAAGGCCGGAATAATAGATTCTACTAGAATCATTGTGAGAATTTATCTCTCAGATTATGCAGCGTAAAGTAAGTCAATGATTTTTTGTTTGTTAGTATCCGCTTTATGATAAGCTTTTTCTAATCGAATATCTGATTGAAAACGTTCATTGGATTGATAGTTGAAAAGAGAATTCGCCAATGGCCCACACTTATGAAAAAAAGTAAATAGGGCTTGCTAATCATTTCGTAAGTCTTTATAAATAATATAGTTATGACATACCGAATCATTGAATTCCGCAAGAGAAATTTACAATAATTCTCCATCCCCTTGCACTTAAGACAGGGTGAAATGTATAGAAATGACTCGTTGACCCTGAAATTTCCTGCGTTTGGCCTTCCCTTCGGTGGCTATCTGGATCCGAACAATCGCTGGGTCAGAAAATCGGTGATGATTCATTGGGCAATTGGCGAGTGGCCAGGGCAAGTACCGGCGTTTGTGCCGGAGCCTTTATTTTCATCTAAATGCCGCCACCGCGCGGCGTTGTCGTTACTGACGCTGTCTTAAAAGGATTATAGGATTACCATGTTTTAAAAATCAAGAAAATCATGCAAATCAAGTATATCAAGGTTCTGACAATAAGGATTCTGACAAAGCAACGCTGGGCTTCTAAATTTTCCACAAAAAGTGAATGGATTGTTGAGAAACGTACTCACTTGCCGGAAGAGCCATTTTTTTTACCATTTAACCGGATGAAGAACTGTGGATTCTCGCAGAAATGTGGATTCAGAAACTGGAAAAAAAAGGATATTCCATTGTGTGTCTCTGATTACTATTCTTTAACAACGACAGATCCTTATTCCATCCTGCAGGAGGGATCGCGCTTGTTCATCATTAATAATGAAAGGAAGAAAAAAAACGATTTCGATGAACGACATCTTAAAAAAAGCGGAGCAGATACAACGTCAAGCATGGGATGTAATAGAAGATACCCAAGTAATCAAACTCTGGTCTTCCATTGGGGCGGTTATTAATCTGGTTGGATCACTCAAGACAGGTTTGCTGATTAACAATCGGGATGTCGATTTTCATATATACACAAATCCTTTCAATCTATCCGATAGTTTTTCAGTGATTGCCAAGCTTGCCGAAAATAAACGAATCAAAACGGTGAACTATTCAAATCTTCTGGAAGCGGAAGATCAATGCATTGAATGGCATGCGCAGTATGAAGACCACGATAAGCGTTTATGGCAGATTGATATGATCCACATTTTAAATGAATCACCCTATGCTGGATATTTTGAGAATGTGGCAAAACGAATATCAGAAGTACTAACACCTGAAACCCGTGACGCCATACTTCGAATAAAAGATGCGATTCCCGCAGACCAGAAAGTTATGGGTATACAGGTTTATAAGGCCGTTCTTGAAGATGGAATTCGTGATATCGATTCGTTTTGGCAATGGAAATCACAAAATCCCGGCGATGGCATCATTCAATGGATTCCATAGAATGATCACCGGACAAAGCGTCTTCTTTCTTTTTCACCGCTTCGCTATGAAGAACGCGGGAGAAACAGACATTAGGCGTCTGAATGAGAAAAAAAAATGTCTGTATACATGATTATTCAATCAACAATAAAGGATGGGGAGAAATACAATCAATACATTGACCAAGTCTCTCCAATCGTTGAAAAGTATGGCGGCCGTTACCATGTTCGTGGAGAGAACATCCAGTCATTCGGCAGCTGGAAACCAGAAAGAATTATCATAATCGAATTTCAATCCGAAGACCAAATCCACGAATGGTTACAATCGCCTGAATACTTGGCGATTGCGCCACTGCGTGAAGAAGGCGCTGACGCGCAGGCGATTCTTGTTGAAGGTTACCGAAACGATTAGCCGCTTAATAACGCTCAACGCTGAATTCGATGGAGCGAGACGCTATGATATTCGTATTGTGTTATTTTCAGTTTGTTTATAAGGGTGAATATTTTTCGGTAAAGATAAAGGTACGTTAGAAATTCGGATCACTTGAAGACGCTGGCGGTGTTGGGCACAAGTACGGCAATCTCTTCAGGCATGACGCACAACTAGACTGCTCCCAGGTTATGTTCACAACCAACGATCATCCAATCCCAGTTTGACCCGCCCAGGGGAAAAGCGGTTTACAAATGAACTAACAGGATTTTAACAAAATAGTGGAAGAGTGGTCTTCCAATCGATTAATTAATTTGATACGATGCAAAATCGGCATTCGGATAGCAATAAATATCGATAACGATACGCTTTCCATGCCGAAAAACTCATCAAAGAAGGGACTCGATCATGATGAAACCAGACTTGCAAGCGGTAATCTCTCGATTGGAAACAGTGGAAAAACAGAACCATCAGTTGAAAAAAGGAATGGGATTTGTCTTGGTGGTTGCCTGCGCTTTTGTCTTCATGGGAGCCGCTGAATCGGAAAATCCAAAAATCATCAAAGCCCAGGCCTTCCAAGTAGTGAATCAGGAAGGGGAAACGGTTGCGGCTCTTGGTATTGGTGAATCCGGGAATGCTTATCTAGTTGTATCCGACAAGGAGAAAAAGAGAAGCGCAGGAATCGGCATTTCGCCCAAGGGTAATGGTTTTGGCGTTGGCTATTCTCTAAATGGGAAAGTTCTGGTAAGTATCGGTGGTGGCCTAGAAGGTCCTTGTGGGATTTCAGTACAAGATGAAAATGGGACTATGCGAGTTGGAATGGGTGGTCCTTTGGAGGATTATTACGGTGTTGTTATTGCAGATAAAGATGGGAATCCAAGTCAATTTATTCCACCGAGAGAAGAAGAAGCATCGGAGGCTGAGAAATAAAGAACTGAATACTTTGCCTACCCTATTACCTGATTAAACGGCCCTCGTAGCCTTTCTGGCCCACCGAATCATTTTTATATCCGCCTAGCTGCACGGAGACAAACAAAACTGATTCACTCTACTCGTGATATAATGAAAAAAGATTCGTAGTAAAGTTTGAGTATATCGTTGTGACAACAAAAGAGCGAGTTATGGCCGTTCTCGGCCAATTGCCGGATGATTGTACTTAGGATGAGGTTCTTTATCATCTGTACATTGTACGCTCTGTTGAGAAGGATCTCGCTGATGTAGAAGCCGGGCGGACGATTCCACATGAACAGGTAGTTGAGAAACTACAGCGCAAATGGGCGCCTGGCGCAGGATAATTTGAACCCGAAAAATTTAAAATGGAAAAAACCAATGAGAGTCATCAATTTTAGTGAAGCGCAAAAAAATCTTAAAACCGTACTCGATCGAGTCGTCGATGATGCGGATTATACTGTAATTACCCGCCGGGACGCAGACGACGCTGTTGTCATGTCTTTAAATACCTTCAATAGTTATCTTGAAACGTTCCATCTTTTAAAATCCCCCGCCAATGCCGATCATCTCCAAAAATCTATCGCTCAATATAGAAATGGAAAAACAGTTGAGAGAGAAATAATCGATGAAGAAGAAACTTGCTTGGACGGATGAAGCATGGAAAGACTATCTATATTGGCAAAAGCAAGATAAAAAAACACTAAAACGCATCAATCGTCTAATAGAAAATATTAAAAGGGATGATCCTTTCAAAGGAATTGGAAAACCTGAACCTTTAAAAGAAGATCTTTCAGGATTCTGGTCTAGAAGGATCGATGATACGAATCGTTTAGTATACGTTGTTGATGAAGAGTGCGTTACGATTATTTCATGTAAATACCATTACCACGGCGAAAATGGCTGACCAGCCAAGTAGATTACATAACAATAAATGAATACAAATACAATATCTCCGCTTCCATATCGAACCAGTGTGTTTATCACAATACAATAACAAGAGGAGAACATGAAAAGAGAATCAAATTGGGAATATCCTGAGCCACGGGAAGGAATCGCCGGTCAATGGGACAAATTTATTGGTCCGGGAGCGACTGCGGGAGAGCAATTGATCGCCTTGATCCCCGCTTCGCTCGCTGCTTTGGCGATCGTTGTCTACGCTTTTGTTAAGGATTTCAATTGGACGATCTTTCAGTATAGTATCGCTTTTCTGCTTACGTTTGATATGATTGGAGGAGTCTTGACAAACGCGACCAGCGCCGCGAAACGGTGGTATCACCGGGAAGGCGAAACACGAGCGAAACACCTGGGATTTATCGCGATCCATATTTTCCAGATCGTTTTGGTCTCCTGGTTATTCCGGGATTTCGATCTTCAATACATTATCGGCGTCTTTCTTTATTTAATGCTCTCGGCGGCGATCGTCACTCAGGTTCCATTACGGATTCAACGAAGCGCCGCGTTATTGCTTGTTTGCGGCTCTATTGTCCTTTCTTTGTACATCTATTCACCGACCTCCGGATTTGAATGGTTCATCCCGGTTTTGTTTATAAAATTACTCGTCAGCCATTTAACTATCGAAGAACCGTATGTATAACTCATGTAGCGAACCGTTGGAGTTCATTTTTAGGGCCTGTTGTCACCCACCGCTTCCACTGAGTGCGGAATTCCACTGCTTATACTTGTGTTAAGTGGGTAACATCCCACCATAATACGAATGAAGGATAGAAGAATGGATAAATCAGCAATGAAAAAGGCTTATTTACAGGCTAAGCGGCCTATGGGAGTCTATCGGATCAGCAATTCTCAAAATAACAAAGTCTATATCGGTTTCAGTATTGACATACCCGCCAGATTCAATAGACACAAATCGGAACTGAATTTCGGGAGTCATCGAAATAAAGAATTGCAGGAACTATGGAATTCATTTGGAGAGGCGGCTTTCGAGTTTGAAATCCTTGATGTGCTGGATAACAAAGAAAACACGCAAGCAAGTCCGAATGAAGAACTGCAGGTTCTCGCAGAAATGTGGATTCAGAAACTGGAAAAAGAAGGATATTCCATTGTGTGTCTCTGATTACTATTCTTTAACAACGGTAGAACCCAACTCAGCCCTGTAAAATAAGCCACGCCTTTCCGACTAACTGAATCAATTAATTATAATCGGCAGGTGGGTCGGAAAAGCGTAGTGCACCTTGCATAATTACGCTACATTTCCATATACAGGCAAACTTACCTCCCCCAGCAATCCTACAAACAAAGCGGACGCATGGTTGTATAACCGGTATTCTGATATATACTTTTAAATCATTATATGTATGATCATCCCGGTCGATGGCAGGGGAGAATAGTAAGAATTTTAATTGCTCCTGCTTTCTAAGGTTTTGGATGGATTGAAGAGGATTTTCGTCCATTCATTCACCCATGCGTTACTCTATGTGCTTTCGGACGTCCGTTTTGTTATGAAATGGTATCATTTTTTATTACTCTTTTTTGAAGGATTTATTCTCTCCCTGCTCCTCACGCCCTTGATGCGGTTTCTCGCTCCCCGGCTGGGATTCATGGATCAGCCTGGAGAGCGTAAAGTACACTACAATCCCAAACCTCTTTTGGGTGGGGCCGCGATCTTTTTTTCTTTCCTGTTCGCCGTTGTCTTTGATCTTTTCGCGTTGCAGTGGTTGAAACAGTGTGATATCACCTTCTCCCCTTGGCTTTCCGAACATATCAATCAAATCACGCTCTTCGCTGATGGCGCCTGCCAAGTTTGGAATAAACTGATCGGTCTTTTTGTGGGGGGGTCTGTTTTGTTTATTATCGGTTTGATCGACGACCGGCGGGGGATGAATCCCCTTTTAAAACTGATTGGTCAAATCATCGCGGCGATTATCCTTTACATCGCCGATATCCAAATCGCGCTTTTCATCGATCATAAAATCATCAATTTTCTGCTCACGCTGTTCTGGATCGTATTGATCACAAACTCGTTTAACCTGTTGGACAATATGGATGGGCTATCGGGGGGCGTCGCTGCGATCGCGTTGATTTTACTGGGGATATCGACGCATCTCGTCGATCAGCAGGCCTTCATGTCGGCGATCTCTTTCGCACTGGCGGGCTGTATCGCTGGATTTTTGTGGTTCAACATACATCCCTCATCCATCTTTATGGGGGACGCAGGGTCGCTTTTCATTGGTTATTTTGTCGCCGCTTTGACTGTGTTGTCCACATTCTATCAATCCGGAACGAGCAACGCGACATCCTGGTCGGTCGTGATGCCGTTTGTGATCCTGGCGGTTCCCATTTTTGACACAACGTCGGTGATTCTAATCCGGATTCGCAATGGAAAACCGATTTACGTCGGGGATAAAAACCATTTCTCACACCGGCTCTGCGCGCTGGGAATGGGGCAGAGACGGGCGGTCTTTTTCATCCATTTGGTCACTCTCTGCGTAGGCAGCGCCGCGCTGGTTCTGCCACTGATCCGTATACCGTTCGGCGCTTACGTAGTTCTGACGCAGACGATCGTTTTCTTTTTAATCATCGCCACATTGGAATCGATCAAGAAAAATAATAATGAGAAAAAGGAATAATTCATTACAGCGTTTTATCCATCTGTGGAGCGCATCATCTTTTTCAATTTCCGATATTTAAAATAGACCGCCACGGCTAAGAAACCTAACAAAAGAACCAACAAAATGCTTTGAAACGTCATTAGGAGAGCCGAAGGCTCCGCTCTCCATTCCCCGTATAAAAGATATTCATAGCCCCGCGCCAAGCACAACAGACCGACCAGCATCCCCCCATAAAATACAAGCGCGTCTTCCGCCGTCCAATGCCGTTGTTTAAAGCTGCGGTATAACACAAATCCAGAAATGGATCCACAAAACAACCCCATCATCGAAAACGCCAATATTCCCATGCTGTTTTGCATATACAGCGCTCCAGGAGGGTAAAAATCCATCATCCGGATCGAATCAAAAAACGCGCCCCAGAAAAAACCGGTCAACAAACCCGGGACCGTTATAAACGAGAAAAAAGTAATCGTATTTCGAAACACAGGCGGTTTTTGAGACCCGCGTTCAGGCGGTTTTGACATGGAACATCCCTTATTCTAAATTCATTTCTTTCAGACGCGCTGGGAAAACGAACGTAAAAGAAAAATAGGCTTTCTTATAAACCATCATATAAGATCGCTACTGCAAATGAAAATGAGTAGCGGCAGAAATCGCGAACGAGCAAGTCATCGAAACTCATTTTCATATCATTATAACCACTCTTTACTCCGGTCTGCCGAATGGTCCACATTCAATCTTATTTTTATTGCGTTCTCTTCCTTTAATCAACTCTCGCTGGAATTTAACAAATATAAAAGCGCCAAATTGAATAAGAATCCTTATCCCTTCTCCATTCATTCCATTGGATTGATCCACATCGTTTTATCCTAATTGGAATTGATCTAACGATAATTTAACAAAATCCTGCTTTTCCCCTTTCCCTTCCGATCCTCTTGATGCAAGATATCCTTAACTAGAGATGAATCAATCTTCTATTTTCAATTCCTCGATGAATCACCAAATGATAGAAACTAAAATCCATATTAATTTCAGAGAAGAGAGATGCGAATTCTCGTCACCAATGTCGGCAGCACATCACTCAAATATCGCCTTTACGATTTTCCGGAAGAAACGCTTCTCGCAACAGGCCGCGTCGAACGGATCGGCTCGAATCAAGGCTGCGCCTCATGGAATCATGGTGAATCCAAGGGAGAACGGGAAGCCGCATTCTCTACACACCGGGAAGCGATCAAATTCGTTCTCAAACAACTGCAAGAAACCGTTCTCGATCAATTATCAGAGATTCGCTGCGTCGCTTTCAAAACCGTTATCGCCAAAGGCTGTGTAGGATGTGAATGGCTTGATGATACAGTGCTCCAAGCGATGGAAGACTATATTTTCCTCGCTCCGGCGCACAATCCACCTTACATCAACGCGATCCGCCTCTTCCGTGAACTGCTTCCGGACACACCACTAATCGGCCTGTTCGAACCGGCGTTTCACCTGACCATGCCCGATTACGCCAAAGTGTATCCCCTGCCTAAAGAATGGCGGGAGAAATACGCGATTCAACGGTACGGGTACCACGGCGCCTCTCACCGATATCTCTCCGAACGGGCGCCGGCGCTTCTCAACCGGGAAAAAGAGGAAACAAATCTGATCACATGCCATCTTGGTGGAAGTTCATCTCTCTGCGCGATTCAGAATGGGAAATCCATTGATACCAGCATGGGATTCACCCCCCAGACCGGTGTATTTCATGCGACGCGAATTGGTGAGATGGACCCATTCGTTGCGCTCTTTCTCATGAAACAGGAAGGTCTTTCCATCGATGAAATCGTTCAGAAATTAACGAAAGAGAGCGGGATGCTTGGACTGTCCGGCGTATCGGAAGACATGCGTGACGTCGAAGCCGCGATGGACGCCGGCAATCAAGAAGCGCAGCTGGCGTTTCAAGCGTTCACGTATGAAATCAAAAAACTGATCGGCTCCTATCTTCCCGCGCTGGGACGGTTGGACGCGCTTGTTTTCGCGGGGGGAATCGGTGAACGCGGCGGCCGGGTGCGGGAAGCGGTTTGCCAAGGTTTAGAATTTTTAGGAATTGAACTGGATGTAAGCAAGAACAACGCATGCAATGGGGAAGAAGCCAAAATTTCCACCGCCAGTTCTCCCACAGAGATTTGGGTCATTCCCACGAACGAAGAACTAATCGTCGCACGAGCGGCCTTTGAGAAAATACAATCCAATTGATCCAGAAAACAGGGGTATTTATTGTGCAGAACAATGGAAGATCGATGAAAGTTTTTGCGGGTTTGTCCAATCGCCCTTTGGCGCAGGAAATTTGTGGCATTCTCGATATTCCGCTGGGCAAAATCGATATCATCAAATTTCAGAATGAAAATCTATTTGTGAAAATTCAGGAGAACGTAAGGGAATGTGACGTGTTTGTCATTCAAACCTCCACATCTCCCGTCAATACCCGCCTCATGGAGCTCCTGCTGATGGTTGACGCGATGAAACACGCGTCGGCGGCGCGGGTGACGGCGGTTCTTCCCTATTTCCCCTATGTGCGTTCCGACAAAAAAGACCAGCCACGGATCTCCATCGCCGCCCGGTTGGTCGCGGACCTTCTCGAATCGGCCGGCGCCGATCGGGTTCTCACCATGAATCTACATTCTTTCCAGATTCAGGGCTTCTTCCGGATTCCCGTTGATCACCTGTTGGCCACACCGGTTTTGATCGATTATTTCCAAAACCGCGACGTCAGCAATTCCGTCGTAGTCGCCCCCGACGCAGGCAGCGCCAAACGTGGCGATAAATACGCTAAATTACTGGATTTGCCACTCGCGATCATTGACAAGCGAAGAGTCGGGAACCGGGATCAGGCTGTAGCGGAAAATATCATTGGAGATGTCAAAGACAAACGGGCGATCATCTTCGATGACGAAGTCAGCACGGGTGGATCTTTAATCAAAGCAACAGAAACTCTCACTAATCATGGAGTGACAGATATCCGGGCGGGGATCGTTCACCCCGTCCTCTGCGGCAATGCGGTCGAAGCCATCAAAAATTCCGCGATCAGCGAATGCGTATTTACAAACACCATCCCCGTTGAAAAAGAAAAACGAGACGAAAAAATAGTCGTCCTATCCGTCGCCAAACTCTTCGCCAAAGCAATCAAACGAATCCACAACGGTGAATCCGTCAGCGATTTATTCTCTCCCTTCGAAAATATTTAATCCCTCCATCTTGACGAAACGCCAAAAAACCGAAAACTCAATCAATAATACCATACCAACATAATTACAGGACAAAAACGATGAAAACCACATTACTTCTCACCATGTGCCTTATGGTTTCCCTTTTCGCATTCACTGCAGAGACTCAATATAAGCCCAATTGGGAATCCCTTGATTCCCGTCCTGTCCCGGACTGGTTCGCCGACGCGAAACTAGGGATTTTCATCCACTGGGGGCCCTATTCGGTTCCCGCATACACGCCCAAAGGGACCTATTCGGAATGGTATCAATACTGGCTGCAGACAAAATCGATTGGCGGGAATGGGAAATTCACCGGAACGGAAGTCTATGACTATCACGTCAAAACCTATGGCTATCATTTCAGCTATTTCCAATTTGGAGACCTGTTTACCGCCGATCTATTCGATCCAGAACAATGGGCGGATTTATTCAAACGATCCGGCGCCAAATATGTTGTCATCACATCCAAACACCACGACGGCTATTGTCTCTGGCCAAACGCCCAAGCCAACGACCGGGGATTCCCTTGGAATAGCATGGAAGTCGGTTCAAAACGCGATCTACTTGGTGAATTGACCCCCGCGGTTAAAAATGCGGGATTAAAAATGGGCTTTTATTATTCACTCTACGAATGGTTCCATCCCTGGTGGCTCAACGATAAAGAACGCTTCATCAAAGAACATTTCCATCCCCAGGTCAAAGATCTGGTCGAACGATATCAACCGGATATTCTTTGGGGTGATGGGGAATGGGATCTGGAACCGGAAGTATGGAAAACGCCCGAAATCCTGGCATGGCTGTTCAATGAATCGTCCGTAAAAGACACCGTCACGATCAATGACCGATGGGGAAAAGGCGTCCGCAACAAACACGGTGGATATTATACAACCGAATACCAATCCACCGCCTCGTTCGACAAACCTTGGGAAGAATGCCGGGGTATGGGATTTTCATTCGGCTATAACTACAATGAAGATATCGAAGATTACAATTCGCCCCGCGCCATTCTTTATATGTTACTCGACATCGTGAGCCACGGTGGGAATTTATTACTGGATATCGGTCCGGACGGCCGGGGTAAGATTCCTGTTATCATGCAGGAACGGCTCGTGCAATTGGGGAAATGGCTTTCGGTGAATGGAGAGGCCATCTATGGTACACGCCCCTGGAAAAATTCCAACCAGTGGTCCAAAGGCGACCGCAATTACAAACCCAAAGGACAACACTATCTCGGCGGCGATTACATTCTCAAACTGACTGTCGATCCCGAACCGGGCTATGCCGTAAAAGAACTCTTTTTCACCCAAAAAGACGGAAATCTCTATGCGATCTCCCCACAATGGCCGGGAGAAACACTGATTGTCAAAGATGTTCAAGCCACTGAAAACACAGAAGTTAAATTACTTGCTACGGGACAAGAAATGGAATGGGAAAACCGGGATGGGAATTTGATTATCCAACTCCCACCCTACAATCCAAACATCTTCACGCCCGAATCCTCATACGCCTATGCGTTTAAGATCACGGATGTGAAATAATTTTTCTATACGCATATTCGATAGATTATCCATTCATTATGAGTAAGAAAATTTTTCTTTGTCTGAATCTGGATACGCAGGATTGATAGGATGACCAGGATTTTTTTACTGCCTTATTCAATTGATATTGCCATTCGATGTCTTCTTCAACTTACATGATTCCTATCCTGATTCAGACAAAAAACGTTTACTACGAAAGAACAATAATACGCGATAAAGGTACACCATCCGATTGATCGTAACCATTGTTTCCCTATGGGCGCATAAGCTATTTCAACCTGATGAATCCCAACCGTTCGGTGGCGCGGAGTTGCAGCTCTTCATGCTTGCGCGGGAACTCGTCAAGCGGGATGGGGTGAAAGTCCAATTCATCACGCGTGGAGCCGGTGGAGCCGAAACATTTGAGCGGTATGGAATTCATGTGATTAAGCTTCCCTGCCGCAATACTTCATTGACCCGCGCTCTTTTTGGAACGTTTGACCTAACTAAGACGCTCTTGTCTCTCAAAAGTGATATCCTGATCCAACGGGGCGGCGGAATTGAAACCGGTATCGCAGGATTCGCCGCGCGGTGGAAGAGAATCCCCTTTCTGTTTATGACTTCCCATGATTGGGATGTGGATGGTACGCATGCGTATAAACGCGGCTGGCTCTATGGTTGGATATACCGTTATGGATTATTACACTCCATCGCCACTGTCACACAAAGTGATTATCAGCGGGATCTTCTGGAAAAGAACTACGATCGAGAGATTGAGGTTATCCGCTCTTCCCACCCGATCCCTGAATCCATTCCACATCAAAAATCCGGTGTGCTATGGGTAGGGCGGTGCGAGACATGGAAAAATCCAGACAAGTTGATCCACTTGGCAAAATCGCTTCCAGAGATCCCATTCACGATGGTCTGTCCAAAAGCGAACGCGCCGGATTTGTTCGAAACGATCCAGACGCAAGCGGATTCTCTCGATAACGTCACCTTCCTTGCTGGAATCCCGTTTGAGGAGAGCGAAAAACTCTTTTCCGAGTATCAACTTTTCGTCAATACATCCGATCAGGAAGGATTCCCCAATACTTTTGTTCAAGCTTGTAAATGGGGAACGCCCATCGTGTCATTGAATGTGAATCCGGACAACCTGTTGGAACAACGTTCTATGGGAGTCTGCGCGAATGGTAACATGGAAACGCTTGCTGAAACGATACGGGATTTACTGAAGGATGGTGAGAAATGGAAGAGATTAAGCGCCGCCGCACGGGATTACGCCCTCGAAAACCACGATATCCATATTAATGAAGAGAGACTCTATAATCTCCTGCAATCGATGACGGCCCGGCGCTAAGAGCATACGTGAAATCAAGAGAATGAAATCTGAAACGAACGAATCCTCCACCAATCTCTATCAACACGCCCAGGACGCCGCCGCACGGGGGGATATAGATACGGTCCTAAAAGCGCTTTTTGAGGTGACGCGCCTCGATCCTCATCATAGAGAAGCGAACGCCAATCTTGCTTGGCTTCTCTCTCAACAGGGAGACTATCGCCGCGCTCTATCCTTTTATCTCCGCTTACTCCGCATCAATCCTTTCAGCATTCAAGCGCATCTCCGTTCCGCGCAATGTTTCTGGTTTCTTATCCGGCGGCAAATTCATAAATGGGCCGAACGTCATCGCTGGTTTGAGGCATTGCGGCGTTTTGGGAATCATATTCTGTGGACTCTAAGCCTGTTGATAGTCCGAATTTTGGAAATCGCAAAACGGCGGGAACCGGTTGTATCACGCTTTATGCGAGCCCAACGTGAAGCGGACACATTTGCGCGGATCAATCCATTTGAATACTACAAAGTCGCTGAAATTGATTTCGTCATGTCGTGTTTGAAAAAACACAAGAACGCGCTGATTTTGGATCTTGGAAGCGGGCGTTCCAGTTTCCCCACGTTCCTCGCAAAACAAGGCGCGATCGTTGTTACAGCAGAATTAGATCAGACGGCGCTCTCCACCCAGCGGCGCCTCGCACGGAGTTTTCCGGATCGAACTCTATTTACCGCCGCTGGGGATTTCTTGAATCTTCCCTTTCAGGACGAGACCTTTGACGCGATCACGATTATTTCCTCGATCGAACATGTCCCGGATCAAGGCGACATCGAGACCGTTAAACGGCTGGGCCGGTTGCTGCGCTCTGGTGGAGATTTGATCATCACCGTTCCCGCCGGCCCCCACGCTTCGGAACAATGGACCCGCGACTCGATCGGCCACGTCTACCAAGAAGCCCAAACCCAAGAAAACGCGGAAGGCTTTCTCCGCGTCTATAAACCTCAAACCCTCCATCAACGCCTGATCGAACCCAGCGGCCTCAAATTAAAACGCCTCGCATTCTTCGGAGAAACCACCCAATGGGGCTGGCTGGGCCTTGGAAGAAATTTCATCACCCACAAAAAACACCTTCAACCAAGCCCATTCGCCGCGCCCCTTTGTTTGGCTTTTTGCAGGGAACTTTCGGTGGATGAACTTGATACGGGGCATTGGGCGGTTGGTTGTGTTTGTTTGGGGAAGGGGGAGTGAAGTGTTATTGTATTCATATACTATTCTACTAATCCATGTATCATCTTCAACTTGATAATATTATATCCTACTACATAGCAATAAATACTTGTAGGGATAAATTTAAGTTTCACACTCTTGTATATTTGGGTTTCATGATTAGTACGCGTTGTAATCATAACGTCAGAAAGATTATGAGCATGGCAAAAACCAATAATATGTTCTAGTTCTTTTAATCTTCGTGAATACCGATCCGACCACTTTACTTCAACTGCCCAATCAACTTTTTGATCATTCTTTTTTAAATTAACAAGATCAATTTCTCCTTTATCCCATCTGGCATAACGCAAAGTTGTCACATCACTATGAAACCACTGAGAAAATAAAGCCGTTTCCACCATCGAACCAATCGCTTTATCTTCATCGTTAGAGTCTACGGGAGAATAAAGCGCGCTACGCAAAGAAGGATTTGTTAAATATACCTTAAAACTGTGAGCCCGTTTGAACCGTTTTGCATTCTGATCGATTCGATGAACAACACGAATTAGAAAAGCCGCTTCAAAATATCCGATATATTTCTTTATTGTATTTTTTGACACATTAGATTTATTTATAAGTTCTTCCAATGAGACTTCTCCAGCCGAATTATAAGCCAAAGTCGAAAACAAGGAATTTAATTCTTGTACATCATGAATCCCATAAAGACTGGGTAAATCGCGTAATAATACCTTGTCAATAATATCGCTTTTAATGAACCGACCAGGATCAGCCCGGATGTCTCCAGATAATATCGCCTCTGGATAACCGCCATAATTTATATAGTTGATGAATTCATTATTGAGATCGTCTATTTTTGAACAAGCAAAATCCCGGATTGTTCCATATGTACTAATTTCTTTTTTTTCAATTAGATCTTCTTTATTTAGGAGAAAAATATATTCATAAAAAGTCAAAGGAGGTAGCAGAAAATCCGTAAACCGCCCCGCGCCGGATTCGTTGCTCTTCAAATGAAGGGCAGCGGCGGCGGAGCCTGACACGACACACTTGATAGATGGATAGATATCCACGAGTACTTTGAGATGCTTCTCCCAATCTTTCAGGTACTGAATCTCGTCAAAAAAAACAAAACATTCCGTCGTTGTATAATCAATACCAGCCGCTTTCTGGTAAAATTCCAATAAGTGTTCCAGTCCCATCCCCGTGAAGAGTGGGTGATCGACTGAGAAGTAACAGATATGCTTTGGATCAACGCCATCACACATCAATTTCTTTATTGTATGATGGATCATCACCGTTTTCCCAACTCGCCTTGGCCCCATCAATACAACCGCCCTTCGTACCGACCGGTTCTGCACGAGTGGATAGAATAATTCCATATAAGGACGTGGCGACCAATCGTCATTGATCCGTGTGCTCAATGACCGATCTTTCCA
>CAXXSM010000114.1:0-18468 GCA_963663405.2 bacterium
CAAGCGGATTGAAGAGCAAGTCCGTTTGCTCGATCTCCTTCCCACAGCATTGGATGTAATGCGCTGGGAAGAGCCGCACTGGATTCGCGGAACCAGCCTGCTCCCATTGATTGAAGGTTCAGATACACATGAACGTCTCGCGCTGAGGCGAAGGGATGACCTACGGCGTTCCACAACGTTCAATTCGAACCAATGCGTTCAAACTAATCATCGCGCCGGACATGAACGCCAGGTTGGACGACTCCCCCACCGGCGTCCCTGTCCCGATTCCCGATCCAATTCAACTCTACGATCTACACGCCGACCCAGGCGAAACACACAATCTAGCGCCGGAAAACACAGCAAAGAAAGAAGAACTCCTGCAGGTCCTAAACGCAATCAACAAAAATGCCTACGAACCCACATACTTCACAGAAGGAACCCCCATCCGGGACGCCCCAAGCCTCAACGATCAACTAATCCAAGACCTAAAATCATTGGGGTATTAATCCCATATCTAAATGGAGGGCGGGCGTCCCGCCCGCCAATAAAATTGCTATTTGTCTGAATCTGGATATACAAGATGGGCAGGATATTCAGGATAACTATTGAATACCTTATCCTGTTTATCCTAAAAATCCAGTCCATCCCGATTCTGACAAAATAGAAAAGTAGGGTAGTATAAAAGATGAGTAGGGTGGGCTAAAAGCGCAGCGTAGCCCACCACTACTTACTTACAAATTACAGATAAACTTACAAGTTATACATACAATAAAAACCAAATTCTTCCATATCATATTCCATTACCAGATTTTTCTCATATCGGGACTTTAATCAGATCCAGGCAAGTGAACTTCTTTACATAGGCATTTCCATTATAGCGAGTCACGCATTTACGAAATTGATGAATCGGTAGAAATTCTGCAAGTTGAGAGAACACGATTTTTACAGCATATATTGGCCATTCTACCTCACTTTCAGCAAAAATATGTGGCCAAAGTATAGAATCGATTTCAAGTCGATTACAGAAAAATATCGCTGTAACCTTATATTTTTGTATAAGTTACATAATATTTCAATTTAATTTCCCCGGACAGTGATCTTCCTCTATAAAAAGACCTCCACTCTTTAACGAATGTATTTTTCTTTTCTTCCTATTGTCTCGAATTGTAAAATCATTCTTCTCTCATTGTTACATGAGTTATGATTCTATCATTGAATCGTTTTCGTGTGTGGATTCATTAAAACAAAAAAAAGAAAGGATAATCACCATGAATCGAAAACTCACTTGAATTGCAACTCGTCATTATTCAACAAAGCGCTACGCATTATCAATTTCCAACGACCATTCATGAAGGAAAAAGTGAATAGCATTGCTTTGACAATGTTGTAGAAGATGCGTTTGTAAACAAACAATGAAAGGATAATAAAAAATGAATATCAATCTGTATTCACGGTCAACTTTGGTTTTGTTTGTCATGATTCTCGGACTCAGCATATGTCTTCCCGGCATGAACGCCACGGCGGAAACTGCGATTTCATCCACGGTGACTATCAATTCCTCGACGAAGACCATTACAGACAGTGAATGGTATTCGCTTTCCTATTCCGCCAACTGCCTGATTAAACACATTGACGAAGCTCGTATGGCTATTGATCTGAAAGATAAAGAGGGCGCGTTGGCTCAACTCGATAAAGGAATGACCTTAGTCAATATTATCAAGACGGTCTTGCCCACAGCGCAGGTAAGTACGGATATCAAAGCCGGTGAATATGTGTACCATGATGAAGATTATGTTAATATTGTCTTGATTCCCGTTTACAATGAAATCATACGATATGACATTTTACGGCCTGTCATTGAGGCGAAAATAAAAAGCGCCCGAATGAAGAAAGTAAAATACTCCAAGCGGGTGTTGATTTCTCTTCTGAACTTTTAAATATACAGACTGCTGAATTCTACCTTAATTCCGCCAAACGGTTGTTGGAGAATGACAATTTTATCGATGCCGACAGAATGCTGCTAACCTTTCTGGATCGCGGAATTACATTTGAAAATGTAGTTTATGAACTTCCTTTCTCCCGCGCTGTCAGTTTAATGGGAATATCCGAACGCGCGTTTAAAGACAAAAAGTACAACCTATCGGAGAAAGCGCTGCGGGACGCCGCTGACTGCATGAGCGATTACGCTAAAACGCTGAAGGATGAAGAACGCCAATTTGTCGTAAAACTCGAGATGAGTTTGAATGACTTGGCCGATATAGTACATGACCAAGCGCGGCGGCCGACATTTTCATCAAACTTCTACTCCGTATGGCATACACTAACATCCTCTCTGCACAAAAATAAAAGGTAATTAATAGATTTCGAGAAATTCCTTTGAAAACTATCCGGAGATGACTGGCGTCAATCGTCTCCGGATTTTGTATAGAGTGGTTGGCAAAAAAACATTTGTTTAAGCAGAAAAGTAGAAAAGTAGGGTAGGCTAAAAGAAAAGTAGGGTGGGCTAAAAGCGCAGCGTAGCCCACCATAACTTACTTATTAATTACAGATAAACTTACAAGTTATACATACAAAAAAAACACCAAATTCATCCATAATATATTTCATTACCTGGATTATTTCATATTTAAAAATTAAGGATCATCTAGTAAGTGAGTACTTTTACATGGAAGGCGCCGATGTGTAATGGATCTCTTGATAACTCCAATATTCCCAGGATTAAAATCCTGGGCTATTGTCTTTTGTCCCACAGGGACAGTAGCTAATAGCCCAGCTACTGTCGCTTGCGCCGGAGCATAAAGGCTGGGGACTTTGCATGGTTCTGCAATCTCTTATGAAAAGACGCCGATTATACATTGTCATGTACTCACTTACCGGATGAACTAAAACTAATCATCGGCGCCCTGCACTTCGTTTTTAGTTCACCCTACTCGAAAACGAATCCAAGCTCTAAAATCATTGGAGTATTAATCTTCTATACAAGGTGCTTTTATCCAAAACTCTCGCCATGCGTGATAAAGCCGTGTATTCTGGCAGTAAGGAACCAGAAGGAGGAGAATAATGGCTAGGACACATCGATTCATTCGCTTTCGACAATCATATCTAATAGGCGCGTTGATTATATTATCATTCTCCGAATCCGTCTTCACAGCGAACAGTATGGAAACCGTATCTCCAGAAGAGGCGGCGCGGGGTGTGTTGGAACGCCTGCTCCCCCAACATGCAGATCATTTTATCCTTGAAACAATCCCCCGCGTAGAAGGGAATGATGTGTTTGAGCTGGAGAGCCAGGATGGGAAAATCGCGCTGCGCGGTTCAAACGGCGTTTCGATCTGTTCCGCGTTGAATTGGTACTTGAAATATGACTGTCACTGCGATGTTTCCTGGTGTGGCGTCCAGCTCAGTCTCCCCGATCCCCTTCTACTCGTGGAGACAAAAGTTCGCCGGATCAGCCCGCATAAATACCGTTATTTCTTTAATTACTGCTGTTTCGGTTATTCTCTCGCCTGGTGGGATTGGCCGCAGTGGGAGCGGCTGATCGACTGGATGGCGTTGAACGGGATCAACACACCTCTTTCGGTCACCGGACAAGAGGCCGTCTGGAGAAAGGTCCTTAGTGATTTCGGATTGAGCGAAAAACAAATCAAAGATTTCATCGCAGGGCCTCCCTATCTCCCATTCGGGTGGATGGGATGTCTCGACGGCTGGGGCGGCCCTTTACCGGATTTTTTGGATCGACAGGCATTTGGACCTGCAAAAACGTATCCTCGCCCGCGAACGCGAGCTGGGCATGGAGCCTGTCCTGCAGGGATTCACCGGACATGTCCCTCCAGTGTTTAAGGAGAAATTCCCCGGCGCGAAACTGCATACCATCAACTGGATCGAATGGACGACAACCTTTCTCGATCCGCTGGATCCGCTCTTCCAACGCTTTGGTCAAGCGTTTCTCCAACGCAGACGGAACTCTATGGAACCAACCATCTCTACGCGGCGGATACCTTTATCGAAATGTCGCCCCCCAGCGATGAACCTGCGTTTCTGGCCAATATGGCAAAAGCCCTGTACCGTACAATGACCGCCGCCGATCCGGAAGCGATCTGGTTCATGCAGGGATGGATTTTTTATAATAACAGAAAGTTCTGGCGGGAACCTCAGGCGAAAGCGTTTTTAGACGCGGTTCCCAATGATCGCATGGTTCTTTTGGACCTGTTCTGTGATGAAAACCCCGTCTGGAAAGAAACGAAAGCGTTTCACGGTAAACCTTGGATTTGGTGTATCTTGCAGAACTTTGGAAACGTTGTCCAATTGCATGGAAGACTTCCCCGCGTCAATCAAGACTTATTCGCCGCCCGGTCTGATCCAGCGTGTGGAACATTGGAAGGGATCGGGGTGATTCAAGAAGGGCTAGGCTATAATCCCGTCGCGTTTGATTTCATGTTGGAGATGACATGGCGCGGCCAGCCGGCCGATCTAGACGAATGGATTCAACACTATGCCCACCGCCGGTATGGGCGCCGGATCACCGAAGCGGAACAAGCGTGGAAACTCCTTATGGAATCGGCCTACACTGGAGCGGCCCGCCGGGGATCGTTGACCTGGAAAAGACCATCCTTGCAGGAAAACATGGAACCTTCAAAAAACCAGGACAAGTTAGTCCACGCCTGGAAACTCCTGCTTGATTGCAGTGATGAGCTGGCTGATGTGGATACATACCAATACGACCTGACGCACATCACACGCGAAAACCTTTCCATTCTTACCATACCTCACTATCAAAAAGTAATTCGCGCATATGAAGGAAAAGACCGGCCGATTTTCACCAAAGCCGTGAAGGAATTCAAGGAAATTCTTCTCGATCTTGATACACTACTCGCGGCGCAGGAAGAATTTTTACTAGGGAAATGGTTGGAGGACGCCAAGCGATGGGGAACAAACGAAGAAGAAAAACGGCTCTATGAATGGAACGCCCGCAACGTCATTACTCTTTGGGGAGGTGCTGAATCCCGCCTTCACGACTATGCGCGCAAAGAATGGTCGGGACTGCTCAAAGATTTCTATCTCTATCGCTGGAATCTCTTTTTCGATCGTCTTGGCCAGGCGTTGGACGGTGAGAAACCATTGGATGAAGAGGCGTTCCAAAAAGAAATTCAACGATGGGAGGAACAATGGACACACCAAACCACCATGTATCCAACCCGCTCCCGTGGAGACACCGTAGATCTGTCACGGAGATTCTTCCAAAAGTATAATCAAAAACAATAATGGTTCATCCGGTAAGTGAGTACTCAACCAATACATGATTCTTTTTCACAGAAGGTCAGATGAGAAAGGGTGGCAAGGGCAAGGTTTTTCATCTGCCCTTGCATTAATCCTAACAACATTTGAATAATGCATTGATCTGTGTTCATCTAACATCTTAAATAATCGATGATGAAGATCGTACATGAGAGAACAGAAAAAGTTCTCACTTATCAGATGAACAATAATTAACTTCAATAGAGTCTTCATTCATCAGAAAAGAAGAGGTAACTCACATGACCGCCTCTGGTTACGCCTTTCTATTAACGGCTGAAATCCTCTCACTGCTTGGTTTGGGATTGGCGATCGCGCTGTTGGCCGTCATCCTGATCGTTCTTATCCGTTCGAAAAAAAAGGATGGGAAATCGATACGAGCCGATCACTTCGCGTTCCCCGTTTCTGAGCTCACCCGGTCAGTCGATTTCTATGTCAACAAATTAGGATTGAAACTGCTCTCGTACCAAACCGATCGAGAGAATCATGAAGCCTTCGCGTTCTTCGAATTAGAGGGCGGTAATTTAGAACTCTTGCAGGCGTTGGATGAGAATAACAAACCGATCCCCTTTGAGAATCCGAAATCTTCGGTTCCCTATAGCCCTCATCTCGCGATTGGGGTGGACAGTCTGGAGGAACGGATTCAAAAACTGAAGGAAAAGAATCTGCCCATCGCCAAAGGACCGTTGGAAATCCCCGGCCACGTGAAATGGTTATACGTCCACGATCCGGATCAGAACACGATCGAATTTGTGGAATGGTTGCGGCGGATAGAAGAATGATTCAAATCGGTTTGAGACGCAGGTATGTCGATTCAAGCCGGTTCCGTCCATTTTGTTTGGCTTGGTACAAGGTTTGATCGGCGGTCTCAATCAGGATTTCCGGTCCGAATGGATTCCGGGGAATCGTGGTCGCGACACCAAGGCTGATCGTCACATGATCGCAGGTTTTAGATTGTACGTGAGGAACCTGCAGCGACTCGACTCCCTGCCGGATTTTTTCCGCGACGAAAACCGCCCCTTCGTTATCCGTTTCCGGCAGCGCCACAACGAATTCTTCTCCCCCATACCGCGCGGCGATATCAATGACGCGGTTCGTATTCTTGTGAATCACCTTCGCGACTTGGATTAGGCAGTCGTCCCCACTTTGATGACCATAGGTGTCGTTGTAATTTTTAAAATAATCGATGTCGCAGAGGATCAAGGAAAGGGGATTGAAATTCCGGATGGAACGATTCCATTCCCGTTCGATGAATCGATCGAAACTGCGCCGGTTGGGAATTCCAGTAAGGCCGTCCAAAAACGAAAGTTTCGCTAATTTTTGCTCCATCCGTTTACGCTCAGTAATGTCTTGCAGCGTTCCGATCATCCACATCGCTTCCCCGGCTCCATTTCGTCCAATGGAGAATTGCATGTGGCCGAACCGCTCAAAACCATCAAAGCGTGTAAACCGAAGCTCCAGATCGAATTTTTTCTTGCGGCGTAATGTATTATCAAAGGTTTCTTGAAACAGTTTTGTATCCTCTTCATGGATGAACTGTTCCAAGAGTTCAATGCTTGGTGTCGCTTCCCGTGGTTTCAATCCAAAAAGCCGGTACATCTCATCCGACCAGCGCATTTCGTCACCGGTCAGATCCCAGATCCAATTTCCGATATGAGCGATCTCCTGCGCTTTTGCGAGGATGGCTTCGTTTTCTCGAAGTTCCCGTTCGAGTTGTTTCCCCGCGGAAACGTCTTTAATGTAATTCACGCAGCGATTTTCGGATAATCGGCTGGCGCTCACAAACGTTTGCGCTTTCGTTCCGTCTTTTTTCTGAAAAATAACTTCCTCATTGAAAACACCGTTTTCAAATAAATGAGCGTAACTTTCTATAATCTTTTGCCGATATTTCGCGTCAATCAGATCCTGGATGGAAATGTAGGATAATTCACTTCGATCGATTCCCCAAAGTTCGACACACGCGTCGTTGGCTTTCAGAATGTGCCCATCGCGATTGGTCAGAAAAATTCCATCCGGCGCGTTCTCAAAGACCGTCCGGTATTCGTTTGTTTCGGATGCCGTAGGCTCGTCAGATTTCTTAATCATTCTTGGATGTCACTCCATGAGAATTGAAGCCACCTCATTTGAAATGATCAGAATATAGTATAGCCGTTTCGAAGTCAAGAATCATTCCTGCAATATAAGTATAAAATCTAGCCTCATTCTCATTTTCTATTCTATGCTATAGCCGAAACGAATGCATATTGGAAGGTTCTCATAACGATCATGATTTGAGATCACAACCTGATAATGAAAAGGAGTCGCGGTAGGGCGCCTCACGCTTTATCGACCCACCGGGAATGATTCACGAAAATGGCGCCTCAAAAAAATGCGGCCCACCCTACATGCTTGAACGAGTAAGTCTCGGAGACTCCTTTTCATATAAAAAAAAGCGGCTCACTTTCACGGTTTGAAGATACCGCTGAGCGAGCCGAAACAGTGGGGAGATTATACAGTGAGTCAAGGACTCTCTTCGTTCGTTGTTATGGATTCCTTCTTACTATTATTGATTCACGTTATCGAGTAACTGGTTTTCGCTTATCAAAATCATCACGCGGCGCGTTCTTAATCCAGCCAGCGAATATTGATTTCAGGTTGACGCAATGTCAAACGTGTCGGGCATCCACGGTTGTCCAGGTATTGGGTGAAACGCTGAATCCGTTCGTTTTTCATCGCCGGTTTTGTCATGGAAGACGCGGTTTGTGGTGAACCCGTTTGGCGTTGACGCCTGTTTCTACAATTTCGATCGCCGATCGTCATGGGGTACACTCCTTCCCTCCCGCGCATCTTTTTTTTTATGAAAGTGAGTCCCTCGAACGATCTCATTCGCAAACTCTACTGCGACTCATTTTCATCTGCGCGCTGTGATCTCAATCGCGCAAGTTTGAATGTCTATATTCTTAGACGTAATACGCAGGTCAATATTCTTTAATTTTTAAAAAATTTTTTTTTTGAAAACGAGTTTCGATGTCTTCTCTATTTACTTACCCAACCGCAACTCATTTTCTTGTGCCGATTGTCATCATGAATCAAGGAACGTTGTTTGAGATTAAGTTTACAGAACGTTTCAATTCGTACTCTCTTTCATCACTCTTATTTCTCTGTTGTGATCCTTAATCCTGATGTTTTTCTTGATCGCCTTTTCCTATTAGTACGTACAGTTCGCAAAAATGTTTCAAAAAAAATTCAGGTTTCTAAAAAAGAGTGTTCTTAACCCGAATGGGACTTGAATGGAAAGAGCCTGCAGTATGAGGTGAAACGATGAAAGAACGATGTATTTATATTTAAATAAATTACTTTCTTTATGCTGAAAAAAAGTTAGAACCATGTTTTGCTTTGATAACTAGAGCCATTTCTCAGAAACATACAATCCATTAAGATCGTCCGCGTCATTTTGATTGACCGGTTAACTGGCGCCTCAATCAGGAAGATACAGTCTCTTTCTATATTGTAATGATAGTTACACTTTATCGATTCGCTCGTTGATCTTTAAATTGTAATTGGTCAGCCAATTGAAGTGATTGATTCCTCATGCGCCTGACCTGATACTTTAGATTTCAGGGGAACACGGGTACGATCCACGTGACACTATTCCATAAGGAGATCCTATGATGCCGATCATTTTTAGATGTTTCTATTCCGTTTTGTTTTTTTTCATTTTATTAATGTTTACAGGAGCGCCCGTGTATGGCGCAGACAATGTGGAACCAACAAAACCGGTTGAACAAGAGGAGAATACGATCCTCCATCTGGGAAACCGCTGGATTCAAGCCGAATTAAACCTCGATCGAGGGGGAGAACTGGAACAGTTTGATGTGGGAGGAACGCAATTTCTCTTAAATTCTGAAGAACATAAAATCAAGAGTCTTACAAGCCAGTCTACGGGCTTAAAATCATTGCTTCTTTTTCCAGACGATCCAACCAGTTCGAGAATCGTTTCCCTTCCAAACCATTGGACTCATTCCATCCTCGTCAGCGAAATCGGTTCGGCTACCAGTGTTCTGATACGAAGTGTAACGTCACCACCATTTTCAATGGAAAAAACCGTTACGATCCGGGCGGATGAATCCATTCTGTTTGTGACGACGGCGATTACGAATAAAAGCGGCGAATCGCAGACGTTCCTACCCGCTGAAATACCGGTCTTTAATGCAGAATATGGAGTCAGTGGATTCCCCAACACCAATTTCTTTTTCTACTCCCCCTATTCCCCCGCCTCGGATGAAGATAAAGGAATTCGAGTGCTGCAAGAACCGAATCCCCAAATCAGTCAATTCAAAATCCCAAAAGACTACCCCATCTTTCTAACCCAATATAAGGATCAGAACGCTCATGCGAAATTGTCCAACAATAAGAATTGGATCGCCGTCCACGATGGCAATACCGGCCAGGTCTGCGCGATTGAATACCGGTTCTTGTCAAAGAATATAAAACCGGTCCGTGACAATTTAGAAGTTATCACACGTGGCGCTGTCGTCTCAAAGAAGGGAGAAAAGAACTCTTCAAACGATAAATACATTAAACTTATATACATACTCGGCCATGTCACCTTGAAGCCGGGTGAAACCTTCACCTATTCGGCCGCTTGGAGTTCGAGCAAATGCGCCGGACCCATCGCTCATACCGCGAACGGCGTCGTCTTCCATAAACCGCTGGAAGTGAAGAAACATGAGTTTGGATTTTGCCTTTTCGGCACGATGGGCGTCCCCCAAGATGGGCCGGCGGGCGTTCAGTTTTTAGATGAAAAAGGGGATGTGATCTACTTTACAGTAGACAACAAGAAAATCGATTCGACGAATTACAGCGTTTCGTTAGGATTGAAGCCGGGTGATAAAAGACCCGCTCACATCGTCGCGGATTTGCCGACGGTTATGACACACATCTTCCAATTCCCTCTCGCCGAGGATCAAACCACGGGACAACCTTTACTTGATTACATGATAGAACGCACAAAAACAATCCGGTTAATCGAGTTTGATCGAACCACGCGGAAAATCACCCGGATCGTAGCGGAAGATCATGCGCCCTGGGAAGAGTATGATGGGGATGTGACTCTCCGTCCGTAATGACTAATGCGCAGGGAAATGAATCCTTCATTTGCGACTCCTCCGGTAAATTCACCCAGCCTTGAAAGGCTTTTCTCTAATGTCCCTCCGGGACAAAAGAAAATAGCCCAGGATTTCAATCCTGGGGATAGACGAATGAACTATCTCATTATAAATAGCATTTACTATAGTACTCACTTACACGATGCCCCCTTCATTTGATCTCCGATTCAAAATGATAGCTCCCCGCCTCGATCTCAAACACCAATCGATCTTTCTCTTTCCGTAAATACGTGACGCCCTCCGCTTTGTTCACGCGTTGTCCACTCTCTTGCACGGATGATAAAGAGGCGCCGGGAAGATAAACCTTCGCGGTCGTATTCGCGGGAATCGACACATCCAAAACGAAGTGTTTTTCTTCTCTCGTCCAATTGGATTGAATCCGGCCATGAATGGAATCGTATTCCGCTTTGACCCAATGAATTGGTTCATGATCGGGATTCGATCCTGGAGTGGGGGGATGGGGATGAATGAGGATGTGTTTATAACCAGGGCCCTCCGTGTCGATCCCGGCGAGATACTGGAACATCCATTCGCAGACCGCTCCAAAGGAATAATGGCTGAATGAATTCATGGCGACGCTGGCGAATCCATCCTCTTTTGTATAGCTATTCCAGCGTTCCCAGATCGATGTCGCTCCATTGGCGATTTCATACCCCCAAGAGGGAAACCGGCGGCTTTGCAGCAGACGCGCGGCCAGATCATTGTGTCCCGTCGAAGACAGTGTGGGCAGCAGAGGGCGTGTGCCGAGAAAACCTGTGGTCATCCGGTCGTCATTTTCATGAATCATCGCCGCCAGCCGGGCCGCGGCTTGTTCCCGTTCTTCGCCGGAAAGTAGATTGGCGGACAAGGCGAGCGCGTAGGCGGTTTGCGTATCGACAGTTAAGCGTCCTTCTTCTTGAATGTAAGTTTTTTGGAACGCTTGTTTGATATTTTCATACAATTGATGGTACTTCGCCGCGTCTTCTTTTTGACCGATCGCTTCCGCCATTTCCGCCATGAGTTGCGCGCTGATGGCGAAATAGACTGTGTCGATGTATTCAAGAGGTGTTTTGGCGCCGAGTGTAAGCCAATCCCCCCAACCGTTTCCAATGGACACACCAAGAAAATCAGGGCTGTTTTCTTGCCGGAATCGCAGGAACCGCTTCATGGATTCGTAATGCCGGTCGATGACGCGCCGGTCGTTATAGACTTTGTAAATGGTGTAGGGGCAGATGATCCCAGCGTCCATCCAAGCGGTCGCGAATCCTTTATTTGGCTTGCCGTGCATCATTGGATACGGGGCGTAGTCAGGATAAGCGCCGGAAGGAAGCTGGGCTTCTTCTAAATCGTACAACCACTTCGTATAAAAAGCGGCGGTGTCGGCGTTATAAGTCGCTGTCCGGACATAGATCTGCGCGTCTCCCGTCCAGCCGAATCGTTCATCCCGCTGCGGGCAGTCGGTTGGCAGTTCAAAAAAGTTGGCGCGCTGCGTCCACGTAACATTCTTAAATAATTGATTCACCATGGAATCCGAGCATTCGAATGAACTGGTCAACGGTGTGTCGGAATGCAGGACGATTCCTTCGATCGTATCCAAACTGGGTTTCTCTTCGAATCCAGACAATTCCACAAATTGAAATCCATGATAGGTGAACCGGGGCGTCCAAATTTCATCGGCGCCGGTTCCCCGCAGAATATAGACATCCGTCGCCTTCGCTTTACGTAAATTTTCCGTCATCAGCCGGCCATCGGGATGAAGCATCTCCCCGTATCGAATCTGGATTTTTGTACCCTCCGATCCACGGACCTTCAACCGCGCCACGCCCGAAAAATTCTGTCCCATATTAAATATGTATGTTCCCGGACTCGGTTCCGTGATGGCGATGGGGTGAATGGTTCCAGTTTGTTGGATCGGAACGGATGGATAAGATTGGATCTTTTTGGGAGGGATAAAACCGAGTTCCACTTCCCGCTCCCCTGCGCGATCGTAGAAGACCGCTTTTTCAGAGCCGTTCTCTTCCGCGCGGATTGCGGATTCCCATTCGCCGTCATCGAAACCGGCCTGATCCCATCCATCCATTTCAAGCCGGGCGTCGTATGTCTCACCCATCAACATATCCGCTTGCCGAATCGGCCCCTTACCCACTTTCCAACTTGTGTCCGTTACGATTCGTTGGATCGAGCCATCGCTGTACTCCAATTCTAATTGCATCCGCAAGGCGGGGGTTTTGCCGTAGATATACCGGCCACAATGGTTTGGCCCATAACCAACGAGAAGCCCATAGCCAAGATAACCGCTATACCAGCCATCCGCCACAATGGCCCCCAGCGCGTTCTCTCCTTGACGAATGAATTCCGTCACATCGAACGTGTTGTAGTAGACACGCTGGCGATAGTCAGACCAGCCAGGGGTAAAAAATTGACGCCCCACACGCTTGCCATTGCAATGGAATTCGTAAATCCCTAAAGCGGTCGTGTAGATCACAGCCCGGTTTATTTTCTTTGAAGAGGAGAACGATTTACGATAATACCGGGCGGGAGGCAGTTCCATCGTTTCCCGCGATGCGGCGATTGGTGTTTCGTTTTTAAAATTGATCCATTCTCCCTTCCAGTCTGATGGATGTAGAAGTCCCATCGTCCATTGCCCCGTTTGGCTCCAAGAAGATGGATTCCCATCCTTGTCCCACGCCTGTACTTTCCAGAAACAGAGCTGACGCGAGGCCAGTTTTTTCCCTGCGTAAACCACGTTCACGGTTTGGCCGCTTTCCGTCTTTCCGGTATCCCAAAGATCTCCTTCGTTTGCATCGAGCTGTTCTTGACTCGATGAGACTAGTATGCGGTACGCGGTCTGTTTTTGGCCTTTCTGGTTGGATTGAACCATCCAGCTGAGCCGGGGCGCTGTTTCATCGATCCCCAACGGATTCAATAAATATTCGCATCGCAGATTTTCAATAGTAAAATCGCTCTCCCCGCGCAACGGAGATAAACGCGCGTCTACAATACGGCTATCGAATGAAAATAGTGAAAATAAAACGATCGAGTTCAATACAATTTTCTCCATATACATTTTCATAATCCTCTCCTAATGAAATCTACGGACAAGTCATAATAATCCCAGTTTTTCTCTGTGAAATCCCTATCTATCCGAGCCCTCCGTGATTCAAACAAACACGAGCGCCTAAGGCAAGTACCGGCGTTTACGCCGGAGTCTTTATTTTCATCTACCCTGGCGCTGCGTTCCGGAAATTTTACATGGGCGCCCAGGGCAAGTACTGGCGTTTACGCGGGTACCCAGGGCAAGGTTTTTCATCTACCGGCGCTATGGTGGTTGGCAGGTACCCAGGGCAAGGTTTTTCATCTGCCGGCGCTATGGTGGTTGGCAGGTACCCAGGGCAAGGTTTTTCATCTGCCGGCGCTATGGTGGTTGGCGGGTACCCAGGGCAAGGTTTTTCATCTGCCGGCGCTATGGTGGTTGGCGGGTACCCAGGGCAAGGTTTTTCATCTGCCCTGGATAAATCCATCAAACCTCCAACAATCATCCCAACAATCAACATGATGAAAACCAAGCAAACTCACACATCATCGAATCGACGAACAAGTCACGATAATCACAGTTTTTTTCCGTGAAATCCATATCCATCCGAGCCCTCCGTGATTCAAACAAACATGGGCGCCCATCGCAAAGGAGCCTTCACTTTCATCTACCCTTAAAAATATGCAAGAGGATAATACAGGATAAAGCCGTAAGGATTGACCGAGAGTAAGACAGAACGCCTCGTTTAATAAACATCACTCTTATTAACGCTTTCGATCATCGAGGGAGGCGCGCCGAGGGCTTCAAGGAATCGGATTTGATTGATTGAGTCTTTAATGAGATAATCATCCGCTCCCAGATTTTTCGCGGTATTGATAATGTGGAACGTGTTTTTACCCGTTATCATGACGATCCGTGTATGTGGATCGATCTCTCGCATGAAACGCAGGGTGGTCAAACCTTCCCCCATCTCCATGCTGATATCCAGCAAGACGATGTCGGGTCTTTGCTGAACGAAATAGTTGATCGCTTGAAGGCCGGATTCCACTTCCCCGGTTATTTCATAATCAAATTTCTCAAGTCTTGCCCGCAGTATCCTGCGCGTTATTAGCTGATCGTCACAGATCAATACCCGTTTCCCACTATGTTGAACAAGTTGTTTGTTAGAAGTGTCTTGGATTGGTGTGGGGATTTTCGCCAGGATTTGTTTGGCTTTTTCAATGGTATTTTTAACTTGACTTGTACGTTCACACCATCCTAGATTTTTCAATCTTTCGATCAATTGAGGCTTGTATAGGGGTTCTTTAATGAGGAATTCTGTGGCGCCTAATTTCAAAGCGGTCTCTCTGTAAAAACTCAATTTCTCCGGCGCGAGGATAACAATATGTGAAATCGGATCGAGTTCCCGAAGGAAACGCAGAACCGTCAGACCTTTTCCCTTGGTTGTTTCAAGGTCTAACAGCGTAATGTCCGGACGATTTTCGACAAAAAGATAAATTGTTTCTAAACCATTTTTTGCCTCACCAGTGATCTTAAACATATGTTGTGAGAGCCGAGCGCATAGCAACCGGCTGTATTCTTCATCATGAACACTGACTAAAACGCGTTTCAGTGGATGTGACGCATTCATTCTTTTTTCCATTTGATGACAAAGCATAGATGAAAACCCTAGCTATAATTATACAAAATCCTAACAAAACAGGAAGATAGAAAGTGACTAGTTGGAAAAAAAGAATACATTATTTTTACATAATTTTACCAATTTAACTCTTGGATACTAGCCATCCGATAAATGTTAATTCTAGCAACTTTTTATAAATATCAATTTCTACACCTTTTTTGTGTATTTTATACAAGTATTTACTTTTTTCTTTTGATTTTCTTCGATTCTGTTTTATGCTATGGAGACTATTGGATTTTCGACTCTATTTTATTCAATAAATGAAATACGCGCAATCATGAGATTGTATGTCAATAATAAACGATCATTTACCTTGATTGAATTATTAATTGTCGTGGCAATATTAGGAATTCTCGCCGCCATCGCGGTTTCCAACTTTCAACACGCCTTGATCCGCTCAAAGATCGCCCACGCTTATGTGGATATGAAAACCATCCATACCGCTGTCCAATCATTTGTATCGAGTGGGATGGAGAATAAGAATTCGAATTTTGGAAAAGGCGGGTTTTATTTAGGGGGCTATCCATCATTATACATACCATTAACAACGCCGATCGCCTATCTGCCAAACACGGATATAGCGAAGGATATTTTCCAGAAGAGATTGTATTTGGAAGATGGAGGAATCTCCTGGGAAGATACGTATTATGACTATATGGCCATTGGAATGATGTTTATTATTAAAGGGAATGTAAAACATGGGTGGAATTATGGTCTATTTTACACCTCCTCAATTGGACCGGATCATAGGCGCAGCGGAAGTAATTTTTTTGATGAACAGATGCGGATTCACTTTCCCAGCCAGCTGGCTTACGCTTCTACCAACGGCCTATTTTCAAATGGCGATGTAATCTGGTCCGCGCAGTATGACGCATTGATGGACGCTCCTGAGGAACAATTACAACAAATACTGGAATTAATTAAGGAACCATAAGCTACACCATCTTGGATGACTCGAAAACCTTACGGATCGGAAGGACTGGTAATATCGGCTTTTCTGCGCCAGATCATCGATCAGAATGCGTATCGATATGCGTATATCTTTGGAAAAAAAACACTCATTTACCTTGATTGAATTATTAATTGTCGTCGCGATATTAGGAATTCTCGCCGCCATCGCGGTTTCCAACTTTCAACACGCCTTGATCCGCTCAAAAATCGCACGCGCCTATGTGGATATGAAAAACATCCATACCGCTGTCGAATCGCTAGTATCGAGCAGGATAGAGAATTTCAATCCGATTTATGGAAGTGGCGGGCTTTTATTAGGATTCTTTCAGTCATTTTACATACCATTAACAACACCGGTCGCCTATCTCCCGAACACAGACGTAGCGAAAGATATTTTCCAAGAGAAATATTATTTAGATGATGGAGGAATCTCTTGGAAAGACACGTATTATATCTATATGTCCATCGGGGGGAGTAGAGAATGGGCATGGGATTACGGGATGTTTTTCATCGCCTCAATCGGACCGGATAACAAGCGGAGTGGAGGGAATTTTTTTGATGAACAGAAACGGCTTCACTTTCCCAGCCAGCTGGCTTACGCTTCGACCAACGGCCTATTCTCGAAGGGCGATGTGATCTGGTCCGCGCAGTATGACGCATTGATGCACGCTCCTGAAGATCGATTACACGAAATGCTGGAGTACCTTGAGGAGTAATAAACACAACGCGGATTCCGTTCGTATATTTCCCCAGTTTTTATATGTTTCCTCGATTGTACTTCGAGCCTATGGAATAATAGAATCATCAATACAGTCACCGATCAGAATGCGTATCGTTATGGGTAGATCTTTGGAGAAAAAACGTTCGTTTTCCTTGATTGAATTATTGATTGTGGTATCGATACTTGGAATTTTAGCCGCGATTACTGTTTCCAACCTTCGGAGCGCGTTGATCCGTTCGAAAATCGCGCACGCCTATGTGGATATGAAAACCATACATACCGCCGTCCAATCATTTATATCGAGTAAGATGGAAACGATCAACTTCAGTCTAGGAAAAGGCGGAATATTTTTTGGATCTAGTTATTTACTTTATGTGCCTTTAACGACACCGGTCGCTTATCTTCCGAACACGGATGTGGCGAAGGATATATTTCGAGAGAAATTCACACCGGAAGAAGGTGGAATCTGTTGGAAAGATACCTATTACGTCTATTTGTCTATTCAAGGGAGTGTTGAAAGTGGATGGAATAATGGGATGTTTTACATGTCCTCGATCGGTCCTGATAATAGACGCAGTGGGATGAACCACTTTGATGAGCGGAATCGGCTTCAATTTCCCCGCCAACTCACTTATTCCTCCACAAACGGTCTGCTATCGAAAGGGGATGTAATCTGGTCGGCGCATTGCGATGTCTTGGTAGATATAACCGAAGAAGAATTGCGCGAATATTTAGAGTTATTTGGAGAACCTTAAAACTACTATGAAGTTAAAAGACTGTAAGTTGATCTTGTATTTTAAATTTTGATTTAAAGCATATCCCAAGGATCGATATCTTGAATGACACGAAGACCTTTATGACGAGTGTGAAGGATTTTTTGCACGGGTTCGCTGTTGAGGACAGGACGAAAGGACCGGTGGTTCCTGCATTTTAACGCCACCTGCCAGCGATAATGATCGCGTAGGCGATAAAGGGGCGCTTCCACGGGGGGAAGAAGAATTACGTCGTTTGCTGCGCCGAGACCATCGGAAAGTGTTTTGTAAAGTTCCCACGCGCGGCCCCGCGTGTGCCCTTCATTAGTTCCTTCAATGCGCCAGAGCACAAGCCGGGAAAAGGGTGGAAAACTGATTAATTTCCGGTAGCGGATCTCTCTTTCAAAGAAGAGATCGTAGCGTTGATGCAGGGCCAGCTGGATGCTGTAATGATCGGGGCAATGACTCTGAACGAATACGGCGCCGGCGTATTCCCCACGTCCGGCGCGGCCGGCGACCTGGGTCAGGAGGGTGAATGTGCGTTCCGCCGCGCGGAAATCAGGCAGCGAGAGGGCGTAATCGGCGTTGATGATCCCTACAAGAGTGACGTTGGGAAAATCAAGGCCTTTCGCGATCATCTGGGTTCCAACCATGACATCCGCCTGCCCCTGTTTGAATTGATTCAGCAAGCGTTCGTGTTCCCCTTTTCGCTGGGTTGTGTCCCGATCAAGCCGGATCACACGGGCGTTTGGGAGAAGCTCTTTCACCGTCTCAACTACGCGCTCCGTCCCAAATCCCCGCTGGCGTATAAATCGCTCCTTACAGGATGGACAATGATTCGGAAGCAAGGCGCGATAGTCACAGTGGTGGCAAACGAGTTGATCCCGCGATTTGTGATAGACCAGCGCCACACTGCAATGCTTACAGTC
>CAXXSM010000115.1:0-27710 GCA_963663405.2 bacterium
GCATTTTGAGAAAAGGCTCAAGTCTGGTTCTTTGTTTGCCGATACTATTAAGGAATAAGAGGGATCGACTTTGAAAAGAGATTGTGATAGCATATGTATCCATATATTTTGTTGTTGATGATGTGTTCTTCAGGGGCAGGGGGCAGTTATAAGGAGTGAGAAAATGGTGGACATTACTGGTATAAACGCAACTCCTCAACAGGCGAACCGCGTATCGGGCCGGACGGCCAATAAGACGGACGCCGCTAAGAACACAGAAGCGGTATCCGCCGTCAATGGTGGGGATCGCATTGAAATATCCGCCGGCGCCAAAGAGGCGCAAACTGTGCAGAAATTGGTCTCCAGCGCCCAATCGGAACCGGATGTACGCCCCGAAGCGGTAGCCCGCGCAAAAGAACGGCTCGAAAACGGCGAATACGAAGGCGTTGATGTCTCTCGTCAAGCCGCAAAGAATATACTCGGTGTCCTCTAGAAACTCCTCTCTCCTCACTTATCATTCCGTATTTCTAAACTCATTGACATAATGTACATAATTAAGTAGAATATTCTGTCTGTTATACGAAGAAATTTTCGTGTTATCATTTTGCTGTTAAACAAAAAGTCTCCTGGAAATCATAGAGAAGAATCCTTTTTATTATATCTCCCCTTATTGATCCATTCTCCAGTGACTCGATCGGCGCTTACTCAAGAAGAATGAATATCTTGTGGCGTATTGCTTATTCCGAATAAAAAGAAGGTTCATCCTGTAATCGGGAATATGGTTTATGGGATAGCCGCGCTGTTTTAACCATTAGAAAAGAGAAATATGAACACACAAACGACATTTAAAGACCTTGGACTTTCAGCCAACGTATTGGACGCCATTCATGGGAAGGGATTTGAAGAACCTACCGCGATTCAGGCTTTAACGATTCCTGTGATGCTGCGGGATGATACGAATGTCATCGGGCAGGCGCAAACCGGGACGGGGAAAACCGCGGCGTTTGGATTGCCCTTGATCGAAATGATCCAGGCCGCATCTAAGACCGTGCAGGCATTAATCCTGGTTCCTACACGGGAATTGGCGATTCAGGTCGCTGAAGAGATCAATTCACTCAAGGGGAAGAAAGGGATTCAAATCGTTCCAATCTATGGGGGGCAGGCGATTGATCAGCAGTTGCGCCGGTTGAAGAAAGGCGTGCATATCGTCGTTGGGACACCGGGCCGGATTATCGATCATCTAAAGAGAAAAACGCTCCTGATTGGAAACATCGAGCATTTGATTCTTGATGAGGCGGATGAGATGCTCAATATGGGATTCATCGAAGATATTGAAGAAATTATGGAGCACACGAATCCGGCGAAACGAACGTTATTGTTTTCGGCGACGATGCCGGGAAGGATCAAGGATCTTGCGCGTAAATATATGGAGGGGTATGAATTTCTTTCCGTTAAAAAAGAACCGCTGACAGCGAATCTGACGGAACAAATCTATTTTGAAGTCAAAGCCTCGGACAAATTTGAGGCGCTCTGCCGGATTATTGATATTGAAGATGAGTTTTATGGCTTGATCTTCTGCCGGACCAAGATTGATGTTGATTCCGTGGTCTCTCATTTAACGGATCGGGGTTATGACGCCGATGCGATTCATGGCGATATTACGCAAGCGCAGCGGGAGAGAACTCTCGCCAAGTTCAAGAAAAAACAAGTGACAATTCTCGTCGCGACCGATGTGGCCGCTCGTGGAATTGATGTCATTAACCTGACCCATGTCATCAACTATTCACTCCCTCACGATCCGGATTCCTACATTCACCGGATCGGCCGCACGGGCCGGGCGGGGAAGGAGGGGACCGCGATTACGTTTATTACACCGAGTGAGTATGCGAAACTGATGTTTATCCAGCGAATCGCCAAGATGGATATCAAGAAATCAAAAATCCCCAATGTGAAAGATATTATCAAAGTCAAAAAGAGAAAGATCTATGAGGATCTGACCGCCATTCTTAATGAGGAGATGGATGCAAAATATACTGACTGGGCGAAGAGGCTGCTTGAGGATAACGATCCGGTTGATCTCCTCGCGGCGGTGTTAAATTATTCCTTTGAGGAAGAACTCGATCCGAGCGCGTATGGAGAGATTCAAGAGTTCGGCGCCCGGGGCGGCGCCAATGGGAAGCCACTCGACCGGCAAGGGCGAACGCGGCTGTTTGTCGCCTTGGGCAGGAAAGACAAGTTTACCGCCCGGAAATTGGTCGATCTGGTTGCGAGCCGCGTCTCCATTAAGTCGAAAGAGATTAGTGATATCCAGGTCATGGACCGCTTCTCTTTTATCACCGTCCCGTTTGAAAAAGCGGAACAGATTGTTGTCAGTTTTAAAGAGAAGGGGAAGAAGCCTTTGATTACGCATGTTAAGAAGAAAAAGAAATGATGGTGTTGATTGTGTGTGATTGATTTTGCCCCTTGGTCTTTGATTGAGGGGTTTTTGTTTGACATATCACCAATGATCTCTTAGAATTATCATTGCAAGAAGAAGTTTTATGTTCGGCGCCGTTGAGAAGTATTGAATTATCGTAAATCACTAGATTTTGAGATAGAAAAATAATGAAAAACCTCGATATAGAGAAAATGAGTGTCACGGAACGTCTTCAAGCGATGGAGGCTCTTTGGGATTCGTTTCTTCGGGAAGAGGTTGAATTGGAGTCTCCTGATTGGCATCGGGGGATTATTGATGAGAGGCGGAGTAGGATTGAGAACGGTGAGGGGGAGTTTATTTCTCTTGAGGAGTTGAGGGCGAGCCGTGAATTGTGAAGATTAGAAAGGTTGTTTCATTAACAGAAGTTGTTGGCGATCTGAACGACGGAAGGGCCTTTTACGATAAAAGAGGAGCGGGTGTAGGTGATTACTTTTGGGAAAGTATAATCACCGATATTGAATCTCTTCGAATCTATGCGGGTAATCATACTAGAAAGTATGCTCTTTACTATCTGCTTGCCAAACGATTTTCTGATGTCATTTATCACAAAATAAATGATGATGTTGTTTATATTACTGCCATCTTACATATGCACTGTGACCCTGGATGGAAAAAGAAATAACTGGAAGAGAGAAGTGAATTACAATAAATGAGGAAGATAATTATGATAGACACCCTATTAGAATATTTACCTGGTATGATAACTGCCATTTTCGCTTCGTACCTTACCGCGAGATGGTCATGGAAAAAAATTTACTTAGAAAAATGGTGGGAGCGGAAAGAACGGGCATATTCTGAAATTATTGAAATATTATATAGAATCATGCAATATTATCAGGATAAAAGAGACCACTATGAGGATAAGCGAGAATTATCAGAAGAAAGAGAAAAAGAAATTAATGATCTATATAATGATGACTATTGGAAATTAAAAAAAATAACAGATATTGGAGGATTTGTTATTTCAAAAAATGCTGTAAGTATCCTCAAAGATCTAAGAGAACGACCTAAGTTAGATTGGAATGAGAATCCACCGTGGGAAATATATGAGCAGGATTATAAATATTATAAACAGGCTTTAGACAAGGTAGTTTCCATCGCAAATAAAGAATTAAAAGCAACATAAAGTATAGCAATCAAATTTAAGAGATTACTAATTGAACTTAAAACTAGCATGTTATCAGTAAAAGGAACCAGGATAGTAAAAGGTAATTGAATTTTGCAGAAATGCTATTGTCATGATTTTATGCGAATATTTTTCTGGAAGTAAACTGTGAAGCTAATAGTCATTATTAATCAGGTAGGTAGTGGATATGTATCCCTGTGTCCTGAGTATGATATTGCTAGTCAGGGCGATACGGTGGAGCAAGCACGTGATCATCTTCGCGAGGCGTTGAAACTTTTCTTTGAAACCGCATCCGATGAAGAGATTAAGCAACGTTTTCGCGGTGATATTATTGTGACATTCGTTGAAGTGGATTGGACTTCTAAGCAAGAAAATGACTATTTGCTTTCTATCCCTGGTATGCGGGAATCCATTCAGAAGGGATTGGATACTCCTATTAAGGAATGTAGTAAGAAACTTCATTGGTGATTTGATGTTATTATTGGATGAATGTATGTTTTGGATTGTAGAGATATAAGGAATTGTTATATGTTCAATAAATTAAAAGAAATCAACTCGCGGCCTGCTCCTTTTTCAGTGTATACCGCACAAGAATTGTGGGCGAATGAGCATACTTCGATGAAGATGTTGACTTATCATTTGAATGAATCGCTCGATCTTTCTTCGCGGAACAAAGGTTTTATTGGACGGTCTGTGGAGTGGATTGTTTCGCGTTTTGGGATTGGGGAGGATTTTTGTGTTGCGGATTTTGGGTGTGGGCCGGGGTTGTATACGACTCCGTTCGCTGAAAGTGGGGCGGATGTAACCGGGATTGATTTTTCGGAACGGTCGATTCGTTATGCGGGCGATGTGGCTGCGCGGAAGGGATTGGATATCGACTATGTGTTGATGAATTATCTTGAGTTTGAGACGGAGAAGCGGTTCGATCTGATTACGATGATCTTTTGTGATTTCTGCGCGTTAAGTCCGGCGCAGCGGAAAGTATTGCTTGGTAAGTTTCATCAATTCCTGAAACCTGGCGGTTCTGTGCTATTGGATGTTCATTCTTTGAATATGTACAATAACCGGGAAGAAGCCGCGACGTTCGAACGCAATCAGATGGATCATTTCTGGTCGGAGGATGAGTATTTTGCTTTTCTGAATCTATTCAAATATGAAGACGAGAAAGTCACTCTTGATAAATATACGATAATCGAAGAATCACGAACACGCGTTATTTATAACTGGCTGCAGTATTTCAGCCGGGATTCGTTGCGAAATGAGTTGGAAGAGAATGGATTCCGGGTGGATGCGTTTTATTCGGATGTCGCTGGCGCTCCATTTTCAGAGGATTCGCTTGATATTGCTGTTGTGGCGAAGAAGATGGGGGATGTTTGAGAAGATATTAGAGTATGTTATTCTTGGAACTTGAAGGGGGTTCATGCCAGGGCAGAAAAAAGCCTTGCCCTGGGCACCCGGCCGGTACTGCCCTGGGCACCCAGCACGAGCGCAGGTACTTGCCCTGGGCGGCCCAGCTTATCAATTTAACTTAATAAGCTGACCAGCCTCTGCTATACTATTTTCCGCATTACTTTTGGTATTCTCTTACACAAAAAAGTGTCTTTAATAGAACTTGCTTTTCGGTAAGTGGGAGGAATATTATGAAACTAACGGCGATTATTGAACAGGAAGGCAGTGGCTATGTTTCACTGTGTCCTGAATTGGATATTGCCAGCCAGGGAGATACGGTTGAAGGCGCGCGGGATAATCTGCAAGAGGCGTTGCAACTGTTTTTTGAAACCGCTTCCACCGAAGAGATCAAGCGACGGCTTCATGGCGATATCTTTGTCACACAGGTTGAGGTAGCCGTTGAATAAGTTACAGATCTTATCTGGTCAAGAGATTTGTTCCATCTTGGCAAGGCATGGCTTTGCAGAAGCGCGCCGGCGGGGCAGTCATATCTTGATGCAGAAGAAGACCGGCCAAGGAACAATAACAGTTCCTGTTCCCGATCATGATGCAATAAAGATGGGTACGCTGCAATCTATTATCCGCCAGTCAAGAATCCCGCGAAGTGAGTTTGAATCATAACTTTTATATGATTAGAAAAAGTACGATTCGATTCATGAATATGCGCCGGGAATTCAATCCGCGACTATTTTCCCTTGCGTAAAATAATTTCTTGTTAAATTGGGGCGCCTGTGTTGTCCTATGGGGGTGGTTTGTTATAGACTGAGGGTACTTTGGATTGGAAGGAGAGATTGTTATGAAGATTCGAGTTCGTTTGATTCAGTTGAGTTTGCTTTCTTTTCTTTGTTTGTTTCTCGTTGGAATTGGATCGGCTGAGGAGTATGAGTATACCGTTCAGGAAGATGTGATGATTCCTATGAGCGATGGGGTGAACCTGTCGGCGAATATCTTTCTTCCGAAAGCCGATGGGCCGTTTCCTGCGATTTTGATGCGAACGCCCTATAACAAAGGTGGGGCGGATAATGGGGGAGCGATTTTCTATGCGAAACGGGGGTACGCGTATATAACGCAGGATTGCCGGGGGCGGTTCGATTCGGAAGGGGTATGGGATCCGTTCCGGTATGATGGGAAGGATGGTTTCGAGACGCAGGAATGGGTCGGGAAGCAATCCTGGTGTGATGGGAATATCGGCATGTCAGGTGGATCGTATGTCGGTTTCACGCAATGGATCAGCGCGCCCTATGGCAGCAAGTATTTAAAGACCATCGTTCCCGTGGTGCCTCCGACCGATGTTTACTATCATGCGATCTATAGCAGCGGCGCTTTTCAGCTGGGGCTATCGATGGGATGGGGCGCGCTTGTGAGCTTGCGGCCGGGGGAAACACCTCCGGAAATCGATTGGGATAAAGCGTATCGCCATCTGCCATTAAATAAATGGGATGAAGCGTTTGGGAAAGAAGTGTTTTATCTGCGGGACTGGGTGGCGCATCCATCGTATGATGAGTATTGGAAAGCGCGGGGGATTGGGGATCGCTATTGTGATGTTACGATTCCCGTATTGAACATCGGTGGCTGGTACGACATTTTTTCCAGGGATACACTCGAACAAGTGAACCGCGTGCGGCATGAATCGAAAAACCGGTTCGCCCGGCGCAATCAATTCGTCATCATGGGACCTTGGGCGCATGGGGGGGATCAGCGGAAAGTCGGCGAAATCGATTTTAGTGAAAACGCCCGTTTTGACCGTAACGACACACAATTTAAATGGTTTGAATATTGGCTGCGGAACCAAGAGACCGGCGTGGAGGATTGGCCACCGGTCAATATTTTCGTCATGGGGGAAAACCAGTGGCGCGCGGAGAATGAATGGCCGCTCAAACGAACGGAATTCACGAACTACTATATCCACAGCGAGGGGGATGCGAATTCTAGCAACGGCGATGGGATTCTCAATACAACGGCTCCTTTAAAGGAAGAGAGCGACACATTTGAGTACGATCCAAACAATCCCGTTCCATCGAAGGGGGGCAACAATTTGATGGGCGCTCCAGCGGGGCCCTACGATCAGAGTGAGTTGGAAGAGCGGGAGGATATATTAGTGTTTACCAGTGAGCCGCTGGAAGAGAAATTGGAAGTGACGGGGCCGGTCAAGATGATTCTTCATGCGTCCAGTTCGGCGAAGGATACGGATTTCACGGCTAAATTGGTCGACGTTCACCCTGATGGGAAAGCTTATAATCTCTGCGATGGAATTGCGCGGGCGCGGTACCGTGAATCGTTGACTGATCCTAACTTAATTGAACCGGGGAAGGTGTACCGGTATACGATCGACATGTGGGTTACGAGCAATGTGTTTCTTCCGGGGCATCGGATCCGGCTGGAGGTATCCAGCAGCAATTTCCCGCGATTTGACCGCAATCCAAACAGCGGTAAGCCTTTTGGGTCGGATACCGAACTGTTGAAGGCCGATCAGATGATTTTACATAACGCGGATCATCCATCGCATTTGATCCTGCCTGTGATCCCGAGAAAGTGATGGAATGGAATCTATCTATTCTTGTTTGGGAGACGATTCACTTGAGGTCATTAAAAAGATCTCTTCTTCGGCGGATAAGTAGCTGGTCAATTTCTGAAACGCTTCTTCTATTTTTTGCTTCTTCTCACTTGGGGTGGAGAAATCCATTACCAGTACTTTCGATATTTCCATTCTGCGGAGTTCACTGGCTAACTGTGAATTGATGAATTCTTCTTCTTCCGGGGTGATATCTTCTCCCCTTGCAAGGGTGTTGAGTATATTCAACGCGGGGAAGGATTCTAAATATTGTTTCTTATATTGGGTCAGCCGGGAAAATTCCGAGACATAGATCGGTTGATGGTGAAATGTTTGATGGTACATGTGCAGTCCACTCATCCATGACGGCGTGAAGGGTAATTCCAATATCGGGCCGGATAGATCGCGGAAGGTGGATTTTTGCACGTTGTATTTATGAAGGACAGGCGGCCGCCATCCTGTTTCCAGCAGAAAAATCAAACTACAGAACACAGTGATCCCTATGAACCAGCCCTTTGACACTCGCGCTCGGAACTGAGCGTCCAGCCATGCGGCTCCGATGATGGTCAAGCCTAGGAAACCGATATAGGCGAAGCGCGCGAAGACGCGGATCGATGTGAGCGTGGGAATGAGTTCCATAATGATGGCGGGCAGGGGGATGGGGATGGAATAGATCGTGACCGGGTGAGAGTTGAACTGCAGAAACGGTCCCATCGATAAAAGAAGAAACGTTACCGTTAGCAGAACGAGAAAACGGGATTGACTGCGTTTCATGGCCAGGCTCTTTCGCATAAGACAGCCAAGTAATCCTAACGAAAAAAACAAAAGACCGGGATGGAGCAGGAATTCACCCCACGGGCGGAAAGAGATTTTACATAGTGGGAACATCCATGCGGGAAGGATGAGAAAGAGCATGTCCATGGACCAGAAGGCGGAGAATTTCATGTCGATCGAATCAACGCCGGATTGCAACATGGGCGATGTGTCATGAAAGTAGAGAAGGAGTGACGCGGCGATCACGATGGATGGGATCGCGATGACTGTTATTGCCCTGCGATATGCGGCCGCATTCCGATTTTCCCAAATCCAGCCGAGCTGACGAAGCGCGAAGTAACCTGCGGCAAAGAGTCCATAGTACCAATCGGTAAAGAGTGCGAGCAGCCATGCGAGTGTGAAGAGCGTCAGATCACGCCCCATTTTTTTCCTGCGCGCCAGTTGTTCGCAGGCGTAAAAGGCGAGGAAGATCCAGGGGGTTGAAAAGAGATTCAAGTGGATTTGGTGTATCCACCGGTATGGATTGAACGCGGCAACGAAACCAACCAATGCGGACGCTGTGATGGAAAGCCCAAAACACCGCGCCCAGAGAGAGGCAAAGACGCCGGTTAAGAACGTCCAAACGAGGAAGAGGAGATTGTAGGCCATGTTGGCGCCAAAGATTGCTGTGATGGGGGCCGCGATCAATCCATTGGCGATTGAAAGGGTGTGGTATCGCAGGTCACAACCCCAGGGAAAAAAGATATAATTCGAACGCAGGGGTGAGACGTGTTTTTCAAAGAGAGCGTAATAGACCCACCATAGGTTCCATAGATTCGTCCCTTTATCTCCAGCGGGGATAGTGGCGAGATGATAGTTTGGATACAGGAGAATGGGAAGACAAGAAGCGGCTGTGAGTCCGCAAAAGATCCATACGAACGGCGCCGCGCCGCTTTGGAAAAGGCGCATTGAAATTGCCGCTCCCGCTGGTTTGGGATTGGGGCTGTTGGTTTTGTTCATTCTCTCCATGCCGCAAGACATTGTATGGGGGGATGGGCCTGAATTGGCCGCGAGCGCCTGGACGCTGGGCGTTCCCCATCCGACCGGATATTCATCTTACATGCTTGGGCTGCGTTTGTTCCAGTGGCTCCCGCTGGGAACGGTCGCTTTTCGCAGTAATTTATTCTCGGCGGTCTGTATGGCGCTGGCCGCCGTGGTTCTGTTTTCGTTTTTGAAACAATCGTTGGGGGGCTGGTATGGGGAGCGGTTATCATTAACGGTTCTTCCTGCGTTTTGCGCTTCTCTCGCTTGTTTCTTGACTCCTGTCGTCTGGTCTCAATCTGTAATCGCGGAAGTATACGCGTTATTCATTCTTCAATTTGCGCTTGGATTCTATCTTCTTGGGTATCTTGTTGATGATCGGCGTTCCGCTTTGGCTCCCTTGCTTTTTTTATCGGGGTGGATGATGGTTCATCACCGTTTGTCGGTGTTTCTGCTGTTTCTTGCAGGTGGATTGTATTTATTTATTTTGCTTTGGCGGCTTCGTACTCCTAAGAGTGAAAGGGGGGAGAGGTTGAAATTCTCCCCAATGTATTTGTTATTTCTTATTATCCCGCTCCTTTGTCTGCTCTATTTTCCTTTCCGGGCGATGCAGGATCCACCGGTTAACTGGTTCGATCCAGATGTGTTCGATCGATTTGTTGAATTGAATCGAGGGGGGCAATTTGGCGGTATTATTAGTTCTTATGTGCTGATGAATCTTAAATTCCATCATCTTATTGTATTTGTTCTGCCATTGCTCAATTATAGTTTTTTGGCGATTCCCGCATTGTATGGATTTTATGTTCTAATTAACCGTGAGTATTGGTTGGGGTACTCGTGTTTCTTTTTATTTTTTGTCCATCAAGTTTTTCTATTAATATATGCGCCGGGGGATTGGCAGGTTTTTCTTTTGCCCGCTACTGTTGTGGTTAGCGCGCCACTCGCGTGGGGAATCGCGGAGATTCTCTTTCGGATTCAGCAGTGGGATTTATCCTGCCGTTTGTATTCTACTATTTTAGTGGGAATCGTCCTTGTCTCGGCGCTTCCTTTGTTTGTGATTTTTGATGAAATGGGAGGATTGATTCCTCCTAGTATTAATAAGAATCCGTTTCCACTTTCGTTTCAATCGGCTTATAACCGATTTTGCGCGATCGGTGATACAAACGCCGCTGACTATGGGCGCCAGGTATGGACCTCCGTTCCTCCTGGTGTTCCCATCTTAACAGGATTCAATAGTGAAACTGCGGATAATGAATACTATCCGCTTCTCTATCAACAAGTGGTTGAACGTTGTGGAGAAGAAACCGCTTTGATTGGAGCGGGATTTTTACTCTATGATTGGTACCGAAGGCAAGTGAACGCTTCGTTGGCGCTTGATTTGGAAATGCGCGGCGGCCGTTATTTCCTTAGCAAAGAAGCGTGGCTCGAAAACATGTGGGGAACCGTGCTGCAGCCTTGTTTGGACCGGGGGCCGGTGGCGGTGACTACCTATCCACTTCCTGCATTGTGGTATCAGAGCGCCTATGTCGAAGATTTAGTCAATCAAAACGTGATCGATTTATCCTACGTTCCACGTTCGTACCGGTTTTTTATTCCAAAGGGACATGTTCTTTTACTCACTTCGAGAAATGCGAAGAATCCGGTTGGAGAATGATTGTGATTGCAGGTGGTGAACGAATCAATTTGAATCAGTGGGAGCGTGTCCTCGCATGCGTTGTACTTGTAACAACGCCATTGATCATCTCTCCTGAAACCGTCGATTCGTATTTGATGCCAAAATATGTATGGGTTGGGTTGTTAACCGCTGTCTGGCTATTGTTGATCGCCGCTCGTGTGGGATCATTGCAATGGAACGCAAGCTCAGTGGATTGGCCGTTGCTGGCGCTTTTCGTTGTTTTTCTTTTTACAGTGATCGTACACTACCGGACGCCGCTTCAGATACAAGGATTGATCCGCTTTTTGTTATTTGCCGCTTTATTTTATTTGTTCCAGCGGGTATGGAGGATGGGGCTTTCACCGGTTTGGGTTGCGTTGGCGCTTCTTATTACCGCGTGTTTGGTTTCGCTGTATGGGATCTTGCAGGATTATGGTTATGATTTCGCTCACGCTGTCGGGGGAGTGCGGGATTGGCGGGCGAAGGTAATCGCTACGTTGGGGAATCCGAATTTCTTGGGTGGGTATTTGGCGGTATGTCTGCCGGTTGTTCTCTCGCTTGGATTACGGAGAGCGACATGTTGGTTTCGATTTTCCGGAGTATTCTTTGCCGTTTTTCTTATTACTGGTTGTCTGGCGGTTACGTTTTGCGTTGGGGCGGTGACGGGATTGATTATTGCTCTATTGTTCGGCGTCTCATTCGCGATTGGTCTGCGGGTAGTTCCCCGGTTTTCTCTTTGGAAGATGGGCGTTCTGGCGTTGGGGATGTTTATCGCAGTTGGATGGTATCTGTTTGAGAATCCATACAACAGTCATGGGCGTTCGCTTTATCGGGAAGCGTGGGAGTCCTCGCATTGGTGGTCCGGCATGGGCGCGAGGAATTTTAATTGGCGGACGACCCGTCTTATGATTAACGATCGTCCATTGACCGGCATCGGTTTCAGTAATTATTTGACCGTTCACGAACATTACCAGGGGATCAATTATAAAATTCAGGGGCGCGCTCACGATCGAGATTATGTTATTCCTGTCGATCAACCTCACTTTCAATTATTGGAGACGGCGTCGGAGACCGGTCCACTGGGCGTGTTCGTTATGCTCTGGTTATTTCTCGCGTGGATGCGAGCGGCGATTCGAACATTGCGGAACGATCCGCATCCTTGGTTTGCATGGGGGGCGTTCTTGGGCGCCATCGTGGCGGTGGGGCATTCGTTTTCAAGTTTTCCTTTTCATTTGCCCGCTACGTCGTTGGCCGTAACGGCGCTGGCGTCCTATCACGTTCGCGAAGTGAAGTCTTCCACCGTTTCGCCTTCTCCACGCGTATATTGGAAAACCGCTGTTTGCGTTTTCTTTGCCGTGATCCTTTGTGTCACTGGTTATTGTGAATTTGTGGCCAATCGATATTTGCGTCAGGGGATTGAAAGTCAGGGATTGCGGTCGGTCTCTTATTTAGAACGGGCGCGCCAATTCTATCCTTATTCACATTTGACTCATTTTTATCTTGGAATCCGGTATGTCGAACAAGGTTGGATGGGGCAGGCGGAAAACGCATGGAATCAGGCGCTCCAGTATCAAGAAGATCTCACTATTCATGATTATCTAAAAAAACTGCATCTCCAACAAGGCGATTTGGAAGGCGCTATTCACGAACAGAGACGCGTTGTTGAATTAAATCCCGCTTATCCAGGCCATTTCCGGGATCTCGCGGCGCTCTTGCGACAGGCTGGGCGAGAAGATGAAATCCCCTCGATGGAAGCGCAGGCGCGGATGTTGGAAAAGCAACTTGAATTGGAATGATGGATTTGCTGTCCAACATTCTATAGACTTTTCAATATCCGTACTATATATTTAATACTATACAAACTGTTATTATAGAGATTACAACGTGCAAATGAAAATGAGTCGCGGAAGTGTTTGCGAACGAGATCGTTCAGGGGATTCCATTTCATATAAACCATCATGATTGAGATCACAACGTGCGATGAAAATGAGTTGCGAGAGTTATCGCGAACGAACTAGCCTCGGAAACTCATTTTCATATAAAAGAACAGAAGGTGTATTATGAGTTCTCAGCTAGTCAAATGGGGAGATAGTTTAGCCGTCCAAATTCCAAAAGAGTTGGCCGAACGGGCTCAGTTGCATGAAGGAGATCCCCTTGATCTCTCTCTTAACGAAGAGGGCGCCGTGGTGATCCGCCCGATTGTCCGTAAACAGCATCTAGACCAACTTATTGATCAAATTACACCCCAAAATCAGCATCATGAAACCGATTGGGGGGAACCAATGGGGAAAGAGATATGGTAGAGCAAGATCCTTTCATTCCCGATCGAGGTGATTTGATCTGGCTCAACTTTTCACCATTTGCTGGTCGGGAACAGGCTGGCCGGCGGCCAGCGATTGTTCTCTCTCCCGCTCGTTATAATAACCGGAGTGGTTTAGCGTTAGTATGTCCTATCACCAGCCGTAAAAAAGGCTATCCTTTCGAGGTTTGTATACCCAACGATTCAGCTATTGTAGGCGTCATTTTATCAGATCATATAAAAAGTGTTGATTGGAAAGAGCGGGTAGCGGAATATGCAGGGAAAGCGCCTTCCGAAACAGTGAAGGAAGTTCTCGATCGTCTATTCTTATTATTAGAGAAATGAATTCACTAGACGTGTCTCGCTGACGTGAAGATAATTAAACACTGCCCTGTCGCTCCATGTAAAAACAATGTGAATTGCTCATCAAAGTATTTGTTGGTGCGTTCGAATTAGAGTCTAGGATATACATTACATACAATATCTGTTTACAAGATCATTGAGAGAGCAGAATGAATGCTGAATATCCAGAGTTTGATTACTGTGAATCATTCGGTACGATTCCGATCTATTCTCATTCTGTGAAGATGAAACGCAATAGCACGGCCAGGATGTTTGATCTTTTAAGTCCGTTCTATGATACGATCATTTCGGGGATCTGCCGACTTCGAGGAGGACGTTCGTATGAAGAGCGTATTCGAAGGGAAGCTCTTGGGCAGCTGGATTTCAAGCGGGGGCATCGGTTGCTTGACGTAGGGATTGGCACAGGTGTCAATTATTTGTATCTCCAGCCATGTCCACAGTCTATAGTGGGAGTTGATTTTTCGATCGGTATGTTGCGCCAATGTGCCCGGCGTTTTCAGAAACTGGGGATTCAGGGTGAATTGTTTTGTCATTCCGCCGAGAAATTATACTTTGCAAATGACGAGTTTGACCGCATCCTGTGTGGCAATGTGCTGGGGGATAAAACATCGAATCATCGTGTGATCAAAGAAATGTTACGCGTCCTTAAGCCAACGGGGAAACTCGTCATTACGGCGCATACATCCTGGTTGTCTCGACAAGAAGAACCGCTTTTTCAGGGGATGGATCGAGAGATCCTGGTAACGAAACCAGCACAGAGCCTTATTACTATTATCGCCATTCAGCCCCAGAAATCGAATAATTGATCGAATATTCGGGTTGACCGCGCTCAGTGATTTATGGTCAATAGGTTAATTCTTTAGAATCACACAAAGCGAAAGAGGTGGAATTCCGAACAACCCGTTTGTGGATCGCTCCTCAAAGCGTACTCCAATATCGGATGATCCCCCCCCAAAAAAAATAAAAAAAAGTTCTTGACAAACGTTCTTTATCTCGTACAATTGAACTAGTTCGCGAACATTTTTACGATGAGGTTGTTAATGTCGAAAAACGAATTGAAAGTGTTAAGTCAAGCCGAGTGGAAGGTGATGAAGGTGGTTTGGAATATCCAATCCCGCGCCGCGCGGGATATTTCCGAGCAAACCAAAGCGCAATATGGGATGACGGACGTGACGACTCGGACATTGCTCCGCCGGCTGGTTGAAAAAGGGCATATCAAAACGATTCCCGTAGGCAACAGTTATCTGTATGAACCGGTTTCTTCGATGGTAGACACAATTTGCGCGGCGGCGGATGAGTTGCTCGATAATACGCCGGGGAGGGCCGCGAAATCGTTGATGTTTCATATGGTGAACCAAGGAAAACTGTCTGGCTCTGATATTCAGGAACTGCGAACACTGCTGGACTCGTATGAGGAGAATCAAGAAGACGAGGGATAAACGATGGCCGCGATCGAATGGATGAACCAACTGGCCGAAGCGTGGGCTTCGGTGATGTGGATTCGTGTGCTTGATTCCGCCTGCGTCTTTCTTTTGATTGGGACGCTATGGTTGATCGTACGCAAATGGGCGCCTGCGCAGTTTGGTTATTACTTGTTTTTATTGGTACTTGTCAAACTTATTCTCCCGGCGCCGGTGTCCGTTCCCGGCCTTGTTCATTATTTGTTTCCTGGAGAATCCACGCAGGAGAGTCTTGTGAGAATGAATTGGGCTTTTCCATTTCCGCTTGAGGGTGGTGGCGCCGCCGAAGCGAACACCGTCACCTCGCAAGAATCCATGGCGCCCGCGCCCTCTCAAACGGGGCCGGAGATCTCCCTGCTTTCTATCTTTATGTTGTTATGGGGGATCGGAGCTTTTTTCTTCTTTTTATATCATGCGATTGTGGAATGGAAAACCTGTTTTATGATGCGCAATACGATTCCATTAGAGCCCAATCAGCTCCCCGTGAACGTTCATGAATTACAGCGGCAAGCGGGGATCAAACGAAAAGTGCATTGGGTGACGGGATACTGGGTCAAATCACCGGTGGCGTATGGGTTATTCCATCCGAAAATCGCTGTGCCGATGGAGATGGCCCGGAATTACTCGGAACGGCAGATTCGATGGATTCTCCTGCATGAGTTGGCGCACATTAAACGTGGGGACACACTCGTTTTTCTCTTCCAACGTCTTCTTCAGTCTCTCTTCTTTTTCAACCCGCTGATCTGGTGGGTCAACGCCCTGATTGACCGGCTGCGTGAGTACGCATGCGATGACGCGGCGCTGGTGGAAAGCCAGGCGCCGCCCAAGGAGTGCGGCGAGGGTTTTTTGGGAGTTGTCATGCAGAACAACGGCCTTCCCACCTTTCAATACGCCACTCACGGCTTGATCAACTACAAAACGATGATAAGGAGACGGCTGATGAGAATTCTGGATGATAAACGAAGATTGCATGCAAAATTAAAATTCGGAGCGGGTGTCTTCTTACTCGCGATTACTCTATTTGTTTTACCTTTTAGTGGGAAAATGGCGGCAGCGCAAGTGGGGGAGTGGATAAAAGTCACAGATACGGGGCCCGTGGACAGCATGAGGGCATCCATGGTTTACGATCTTGCACGTGAGAAAGTCGTTCTGTTTGGCGGGTGGAGTTACGCCAAAGGTGATGACCTAGGCGAGACCTGGGAATGGGATGGCGTCCAATGGACGAAAGTGACTACATCCGGCCCTAGTCCTCGCATTGACAGTCAAATGATGGTTTATGATACCGTTCGCGAAAAGGTGGTTCTGTTTGGTGGGACATCATACCAAGGGGGGTGGACAACGCATAACGACATGTGGGAATGGGATGGCGCCGAGTGGACCCGTATAATGACTGACGGTCCTAGTCCTCGCCAATCTCCAGCCATGGTATTTGATTCCGCGCGAGGTAAAATCGTGCTTTTCGGGGGATTAGGTGCTAGCGCTCTAGGCGATACGTGGGAGTGGGATGGCGCCGAATGGATTCAAGTGGCTGAGGAGGGCCCTTCGCCAAGGGCATATCACGCCATGGCTTATGACTCCATACGACAGCGAGTTGTTATGTATGGCGGCCTTCCAGGTGGGATGTACAGTGGACAAAAAGTGTTAAGCGATATGTGGGAATGGGATGGGCGCCAATGGACTCAAGTCGACTTGACCGGTGAAAATCCTGGTTTTCGTGCTTTTCACGGGATGGTGTTCGATGACGCGCGTGGGAAAACAGTTCTGTTTAGTGGGGTCGACAGAATAACGGGGTCGGGAGAGACTATTGCTCTGAACGATAGTGATATATGGGAATGGGATGGGAATGTTTGGGAAAGAATTTCCACTCCCGGCCCTGTATCAAGAGCCTCTCCCGCGATGATATATGATCCTATTAGGCGCGAAATCGTTCTGTTCGGAGGGATGGTAAGCGGTAGTCAAAATGAGGGTGTAACCGCGAATGATACGTGGGTATACAGCGCGTCTTCCAGTGGCATCCCTAAAAGCCTGTGGTCGCTGTATTGATTTGGATTATTGGAAAATTGGTAATTCATGCAAGGACGCCTTCACTCAATGCTGCTGAATTGTGTCCTGTATCTTAACCGCCGCTTGGTTTCCCTTTTCCAGTTCCTGGATTAATTCGTCTGCTTTGCCGCAGGCTTGTTGGGCGATGTCCGCGCAGTATTTTGTGAGGAAGGCGCGGGCTTTGGCTGGATCGGTTTGGAATTGGTTTAACGCTTGTTTTTCGATTTTTTGTTGTTTATCGAATAATTCTTTTTCGTAAGCGTCCCAGATGGGGCGGATGGTTTTGATCCGGGTTTCGTAATCTTCGTGAACGAGAGTTTGGAGCGTTCGAAATTTCCACCATGCTTTTGTGTTATCCAATGTGAATGTATTGGGGGGTGGGGAGAAATGGTGGTCTAGGCTGAGCTGTGTTTCGACGGCTGAAGGGAGATAGTATGTATCCGGTGTTTCGGTGATTCCTATGTACCAAGGCGTGAGGACGCTGGTGGAGGGTTCGGCGGTTGTGCGCCAGTAGACGCATCCGATCTCTTTCGGAAGATCTTTCCGAAGTTGGAAGACCGCCGCTTCTTGGGTGGTTGTTGTGCAGATGGATGGGGATTCGCGGTCACGGAGGACTTTCAATAGATCGTTGATACCGAGTTTCCGGGGAGGTTTGACGGCGAATGGCAAGGACTCTTTTGGGAGTGGCGATAGAGGCCGATCCATGACGATGCATTGACCGCGATACTGCCGGGGATCGGGTGGATCGTTGCGCTGGGCGCGGTATACCTTTCGGAAACTGAACGGTTCACCGTCATTGGGATCGAACCAACCGCGTTCGATCGCATAGCTAATCAGATCGGGCGACGCCAAGAAATTGTCGCTATCGTTTAAGTCCATCTCTCCAATGATGTGGACGTTTGGCAGTAACACGACGGCGTCGTCAGGGACGCGCTGCGCGGCCCATCGCCGTCCTCGGACGACAGCGAGCAGCCATGCTTCGTTCGAATCCGCGACGACATACGAGCGCCCGGAATCGGCGTATCCAAATTGTTCCACAAGACGGCCTGCGATTTGTACGCCTTCTTTGGCGGACTTGGCGCGCTGAACGATCAACCGGCGCAGCATGTAGCCGATCCCGCCATCGCGAATCTCTCCCCGTTTAACGAGTGTATCGTAACTGTCTTCCCGTGTCCCGCATCCATCGCTGACAACGGCCACTCCGTATTCATTACAATAGGCGTCACTAAATTCCAAACCGGGATTTTCGCTCCAGAAGAAGGCGTTTGTTTCCCGTACTTGGGCCAGTTCACCTCCCCGGCGCAGTTGAAGCGTGGCTCCTTCTTGATATTGCAGGCGGGGAATCCGGCGGAAGTTCAACACGCGGCGGCCTCCATTCTGTTCGTTGTGAGCGACCATTACCGAACCGTCTACAGTGGCGTTTTTACCGGCTACCACCGCGTAGCAGGCCCATACTGGCGTGGCTGTTCCAATCAGCAGTAAGATGGAGAAAAGGATTAATGAGTGATTGTAGAATTTTCTTATCGTATCGGCGCTATGTGTCTTTGATTGAATCAACATATTTATCTCCTTGTGTTCTTTTATTGTAAGTTTATTCTATTTAAAATGAGAAGCGTTTTTATTTTTTCTTAAAGTGAAACAACACTGCGCGGCTGGCAGGCGCATCGAATGTGAATGTTCCGGTTGCTCTTTTACTTACAACCATTTTTTTCATATTGATAATATCATATTGGGTGACTGTCCATGTTCCAGTGGGTAGGTTCGCTGTGATCTTTTTCCATTGTTTGTTTGTACCTAATACATATTCATGATCCGGCCAGGCCAGGGGGCGGAATCCTTCATCGATGTTTTTGAAGATGCTTGTGTCCGGGGCCATTTTCCAGAATGTGATGTTTTCTTCGATGATATCCGAGAGCCATTTAAGGTTATCCGCAGCGGAGTGTTCCTTTGGATTGAATTTGCCTCGGAAATATTGTCCGGTTTTATTGCCAGGCTTTTCTCCTGTGGAGCCGTAGCCGCCTCCGAGGAAGATGCCGAGGTGGGATTCGATAGTGTCACCTTCGGTGTGTTTGTCTCCTTGTCCCTGGTAACTCAATTCATCGTTGATTGTGGGTTTATAGAGAGGGCCTTTGCCATTCGGATTTTTCCATGTGTTGTATAGAACGTCCGCTGCGGGGGCGAGTTTGCGGATTTTCTTTTGGATGATTTGATGGTCGTTCCAAGGCGGTAGATTTTCGAATTCTTCGGACCACAAAGTGCGGGGGGTGGAATGAACGCTGAGTGGAGTTGAGTATGGTAAAAAGGAGTGAATGGTTTGGCCCCATTCGGCGATTTCTTTTTCTATGTATTTGGGATTCTTGATTTCATATTCATTGCAGAGGCAGATCCACACGTTTGGATAACTGCCATAGCGGGCGGCGATGTATCGTAGAAACGGTGTGGCGTCTCCATTGTTTTCTTTCGCTCGTAAGGTAGATCTGGATTCTTCCCGATCCGGACCCGCTAGGATTAGATCCGTAATTAGATCGCATTCGTACGCTGTTTGGACAGCGCGATCGACGCGTTGATGGAACCATCGTGGGTTGGGATGGTGTGAATGATCTCCCCAGTCTGTTGGAGTACCGTTTGTGTCTAGAAAAGGTTTTTCCTCTGGATTGGGATAGTGATCGCCGGATAAACCCATGCGAAGTTTCTTAAAATACTTTGCATTGCCTTGGATATCCTTGGCGATGTCATTCTCCGACGGTGAGTTTCCTTTTTCATAACCGGAGAGAAAACTGTAATGCGTGTTTCCAACAATGTATGGATGCGAACCATCCGAGCGCTGATACCAGCGTTGACCTTCGCTGTTTGGATCGGTGATCCAAAAGCCCGGATGGTTGGAAGGTTCCACGATGATTTCATTTCCCTGATGTTGCCGTGATAACTCCTTGACATTGGAGTGAACTTCAACAAGAGTCCATTTTCCTGGTTTTGTTGGGCAGAAGCGGATTTTAAAAACATCGCCTTCGGCGCCGCCTTTTCCATCGCCATCAAAGAAGCCATGAATTTTTTTCTCTAAGGATTGATTCTCATGCTGGAAACGAACCCAGAAATCGATATCGCGGGATGGGGTGTCTTTCGCTGTTTGGTTTGGCCCGTTGAATGTGATTTCTATGACGGAATAGACCTTGGCTTTTGTGGGAATGTCTGCAGCCGTGAATGACGATAGTAAGAGAACTAACAATAAACTGGTTAGTGTTTGTGCGCTTTTTTTCATGATGGTGATCCTGTTCAATTGCTTGGTTTTTTATTTTGTCTAGAATCTGGATGGTCAGGAATAAAGGATATATAGGATTCTTATTTTGATGTTATTCAAACTATCATTGCATTCTGTTTTATATAAAGTTTGTTTTTTTTATTATTCCGTCATATTCATGATGATTCCCGCATAGACACGCGCGGTTTCCACCAGGGAGCGGGCGGGGATGAATTCGCGGCTGCTGTGGATTCCTTCGCATTCTACGCCGTATCCGATGGTGGGACATTTAGCGTGATTCGTGAAAAAATGGAGATCCGTGAAGCCGCCGAAAATCCGCATTTTAGCGGATTTATTATAAACATTTTTTACCGCCTGTTTGGCGGCGAGGCAAAGGGGCGATTTTGGATCGGATAATCCGGCGTTTGAAGCCATTCGCACATCGATTTTCGCTTTCAGTGTCCGGTCTTTCTTTTGAGCGCTTTGAATGATCGCTTCAAATTCGTTCAGCGTCTCTTTGACATCTTCCTCCGGGATTAAGCGGCGGTCGACGGTGAAATGAAAACGGTCTGGAATGATGTTGACTTTCTGCCCACCCCCGCTGATTCCTCCCAGGGAGAGAGAGGGGTAGCGGAATTCGGGCCGGACGGCGGTGTGCGCAGTTTTACGATTGGGGAAATCATCTTTCATAGCGAGTATTCGTTCGGCCAGGTTGACGCCTTTCTCGAACGCGTTGACACCCAACATAGGCGCGGAGCCATGCGCGGATACGCCCTCGATATGGATGTCCAACCAGAGTGAACCCCGATGTCCGTAGGAAATGACATCTCCGCTACCACCTTCACAGATCACGGCGGCGTTGGGGCGCACGATTTTTTTCTTTACAATGTAGCCCACACCGCATTGGCCGTTGATCTCCTCATCCGCGGTAAAGGAGAGTTCGATATTCCAAGGGGGACGGACACCGCAGGTTTTCAACGCTTGTACGGCGAAGATCGACGCGACAAGGCTGCCTTTCATATCCCCGGTTCCACGGCCGTGCAGTTTCCCTGCTTTGAGGACCGGTTGATAGGGATCGGTTTTCCAGTCCGCTGTCGCGGGGACGACGTCGTAATGGCTGTTAAAGTGAAGGGTTTTTTGGGCGCCAACATCCCATCGCGCAATGAGGTTATATCGGGGATAGTTCCATGTTTCGCGGGGCGCGAACCGTTTTTGATATTCCAGCGGCACAACAACCACTTCAGTGTCCAATCCGATCGATTCGACATAGTCCCGTAAGAAATCCACGAATGATTTATAGTGCAGTCCGGGTGGGTTTTCCGTCGGAATCGAACAGAGTTCCTGGGTTAGCCGGATCATTCGATCCCGGCGGTCTTGAAGATAGCGTTGTATATCTTTGCTGTTATTGTTTTTAGTCACGATAGGAACCTCATGAATTGGGTATGGGATAATCCGGGATGGATTCCGTAATTTGTGTTTGGACGATTCTTTTTTTTATGGGTTTGGGAGTCAACCAGCGTCTATGTTTTCTAAACAAGATGACTAGAACCACAATTAGAGCGCTCCCTCCTATGGCGCAACCTACATAAAAGGATTGAGGGAAATAGTACAGAACGACTGTATGTTCCCCGGCGGGAACCGGCAACGCCATAAACGCATGATTTGCCCGGTGGATGGAGACGGATTTTCCATCAATTCTGGCTTTCCAATTAGGGGAGTAATTTTCTGTGATCGCGAGATAGGCTTCTCTTGGAGTTTTAAGGGTGATCGTCATCTGGTCTGATCCATTGCGGTGATAGCTCAGAGATGATTTTCTTTCGTCCTTTACTGGAACGGGGGGTATTTCCATGGAGATAGTATCTTGTTTGTGGAAAAAGACGGGGAGTGGATCTCCCGGCTGAGTTTGATCTATGATTTGGGCGATCTCATTTGGGTGTTCGTAGCGGAGGACGTTGCGGGATAAATAGGCGGATTGGTATGCATTGGGATTTTCATAGACCGGAAGTTCCGCTTTATCGGAGAGCAGGACAAGGCCTTTTCGGTCCGGCGTCAGCGCGTCGATTTCGAGAATCGCCCAGAGCCCTTGTTGCAGGTAGGATTCAATCGAAACGCTATCGATTACGTGAGGTTTGTCGAGTTTATATTCCGCGATGTATTGACGGACTTTGCTATATCCAGCGCCGAGAGGAATCGGGAACCAGCGGTATTCCGTGGCGGGCCGGTGCCGCGCGCGGTAGCTGGGGGATTCCGTGATGTAATTCGCGATATTGATTCCCAGACGGACAGGGAAGAGTTGAATCGTTTCCGTGGCGTGGTGTAAGCCTACACGGCCGATTTCCGCCGCTTGGGGCAGATGGGGAACGCCGGTGAGCAGCCATCGGAACATGATGGATTCAACCATTTTTGGTGGTTTGACAGGGCTTTGCAAAACACCTGCGCTCTCCAATTCTCCCCGTCCCCGGAAAATATTTTCTTGGTTAGGATATCCGATGACGTATCGTACACTGAGAAAATCCAAGAGCCGCTTGGGGAGCCGTTCAAGCCGGAGGGTTCGGGTGGGATCAGTGGCGTGAGAATGCCCAGCCCACGCGCGCAGTAGATCGGCGTAGCGGTGGGGATACATTGGATCGTAGCCTTGAATTTCATGCAGCCGGAACACTTCGGCGAGGCGGTGTGTCAAAATAGGTGGATTAAAACGAAGGCGCACATCGCTTCCAGCGTCGATAAACGGCGCATAGCCGCAGACGCGGTAAAAAATAGATTGCGCACCGGCCCGTTCACGAAAATCGATTGTGTGAGGGGGATTGAAAAAATCCGCGGAGGTGGTTTCCAGAAAGAGCCTCTGCGTGTATTGGGCGGATTGCGTCACGAGCAGCAGCAGCAAAATACAGATCAACGCTTTTCTCTGAATGATCTTCCAGGAATAGAGGATCAGCACGATTAGGGTCAGGCTTGTCCACGCGCAGAAATTGATTATAGACCAGTGGGCGTCTGAAATCGAATTGGGGTGAAAAGTTTGAGTTAATGCGGAGTATACCAGGGTTGTGGGAACCCAGGAATTAGCGCCGATTGAATAGAGGGTAAAGATGAAACAGATCGAAAACGTCAATGATAAGAGAATGTGAATCCATGCTGGGAATCGTTCCCCGTTCAACCAACGTTGAAATCCGAACGCGGCGAAGATGGGAAGCGCGATGGCGGGGATTAGAAGGGAGCGGTTGGGCAGATTAAGAAAACTCCATCCTGGCACAGTATAATAGAACCATTCGAAAACGCCGCCGGACCGGCCTAATGAACAGAATATGGCGAAGATCACAGCAAGAAGCAGTCCGTATCGCAGACGCCGTGGCGCCTGCGCCCATCCAAAGGGGATCATCCATAAAGCCGTAACACCGATGTAACAGGTTCCCTCCCAAGGATCGCAGCGGGAGATTGCCGGTTGGGTTAATCCGCCGAAGAATGTGTGGAGGATTTCATGCCAGCCTAGCGAACCGGCTACGGCTTCGGAAAGGGGGATTTGGGAACGCGCGGTTTCGGATGAATAGAGCCAAGCGGGATACCACATGCCCATCGTTAACAGAACCGAGCCCCCCACACAGAGACTATACCTTGCAGAAAGCCACAACCAAGAAAGCCGAGACCTGCGCCAAAAACAAACCGTCAAAAACGCTAGGAAGATTAGTGTGTAAACAACCGTATGTGGCGCTCCGGCGAGAATGACCATTGAAAAAAGCGAGCGCCGACGCTAAAACCGGCGCGAAAAAACGGCTCTCTAATCCCATTAAGTAGAAATAAAGAACGGCTGGAATCCAGCTGATTCCCTCCAATAAGGCTAAGTTTGTGATTTTACAGCGCCAAAACGTGCTAAGTAAAAAACGCCATCGCTCCGAAAAAGGGGCCGCTGGGGGATTCAATCGAAGCGCCCTAAGCAGAATATATACCATTCCTCCCCCCAACAGGTAGTGACCTGTAAGTATGATCGACATCCCCACCGAGGTGGAAAAGAAGAGGAAGATCAGGTTAGGCCAGTAGAGGATTTGAGATTGGGGATTGGCGTCAAGTGGAAAGCCGCAGAATTGATAGGGATTCCAAAAACCAGAAGTCGAATCTCCATGCAGGGCCCGGAGAGGATAGAAGAACAGGAGTGAATCTTCATCGAGAGGCAGTTTCTCCCTGGAGCGCGATGGGGAATTGGAAGAGCAATGCTGTAAAGGCAAGCGCCGCAAGACACAGCAAGTCAATTCGATTCAAACGGGGGATCCCGCAGAGGGTTTGTTCTTCCATTGTCTGATCCAACAGTCTCCCTTTCAACACTGCGTAAGAACCATTCTACTCCCAATTGATTGAATCTCTCAATCCGGGTGGACGGTTCAAAGGAAGATTAAGGGGGTTATTGGACAATCAAAAAACCGCTATAATCGAATTGCGGTGTTTTTCCGAGCGAAATTGCGCCTGTAGCTCAGCCGGATAGAGCAACGGATTCCTAATCCGTAGGCCGCGCGTTCGAGTCGCGCCAGGCGCATGTTGATTTTCCTGGACTTACATTTCACCTTCCAAAAACCATAAACTCCATTGGCTGATTTTTTTATTGAATATTGAATAAGGCAAAGGCAACCAGAAGCGAAGGCTCCAACGAAGGCTTCTGTACTTTTTTCGCTACCCACTTGTTTCTTCTGATTGAGCATGCGGTTCTTGCGATACGGCCTAACGGATCATTTCCTCAAATAGTAAGTCTTAGTCAATTCTTGTATTTTTTGTTGATAATAATTTTGTAGAGATTCTCCTTCCTTTATTTCCGCTGCAAGGCCGGTATGTAATTGAGCGCCCGTGTAAACCACATTCTTTGCAGCGCCAATTTTAACAAGGTATTTCTCATCCATTTTTACAGTAAACCATTCTGGCAGTGTATTCATGCGGGGGCCAATCGTGTTGGAATCCCATGTGAATTTTATGACGGGGAATGTCAAATTCCAAAACGCCTTCCCATGGTTTTTTCCGCTTGTAAAACAATGGGCTAGTCCATCGTTATAGGGAGAAGCGCCAAGTTTCAGATCCTTTCTCCAAGGCCGTGCAAGAACGCCTTGCGTGTGCATTAGGGCATGCATGATCACGGTCCGAACACCGTTCGCTTGCAGTTTCATGGTTCCCCAGAGTTTTGCTGTATCCAGTGGCTCTGATGAATAGATCACATTATTCGCCATTTCACGATCAATCCAATCCAATCCTTCTTTCACGGGGACACGATTGATCAAGTAAAGCGCTCCCTCGATCGAATCGGCGTATCCATCAATCGAGCCTTCCCAGGGATAATCTTTATAATCGGGTTTCATTATATTTGTCAATGTTTTTACGATTTTGGGGCGAAAATAGGGCTGACCGATAACCATGTCATAGCAAAGATACGTGACATAATTGTATCCCCAGCCATCACTGAGTTTTCTGTAGTTATCACCAAACGCTTGTTTTTTCAATTTCGTTGTACATGAAACCGTCTTCGTTGCATCCCCTGCTGAGAATCAGTTCCAGCATCGTCTTGATGCGAGCCGCATATTGTTCAGCTTTTAATGGATTGCATTCGGATTCAACGCCTAATAGCAATCCCAATCCACCAATGATTTCGCATCCATGATCACGAAGCCGGTTTGGGAACCATTCTTCATCCGATATAAAGAATTCTGCGCATCGTTCAGCCCACTCTATATATTTTGGCTCGCCAGTTATTGTAAAAAAGACGTGTCAAAGCTTGGATTTGCTCTCCAATCACTTCTACATTCTTCGATGGGATTTTGCCGAATGGAGTGTCAATTCGCGCGTGTTTCCAAATATCGTCTTCAATCGCTCGCATGCGATCAAACCATTCATCCCGTCCCGTCACTTCAACAATCGCGATAAGGCCGTCCTTTACATATTCCGACGCTTCAAAAATCAGCTGTTCATACTCCAATTCAATCGTCTTTCTATTTTCTAAGTCGTAAGGCGCGGGAATCCGATCTAGGACATTGCATAATTTTTTCTCGGCGTGAAGCACGTCCCGGACAGGGCCATTCAGGACGTCACGATCGACAGCCCAGGCCGCCCAGGTCAAGAAAGGATAACAGTCGGCCGCCGTATCACGATAGTTCCATTTTTCATCCGCAATGTAGAGATTTGTCTGAGGATCGATTTTAGGCAGGGCCGCTTCATGAAGCCATCGTTGCACTTTGCTTAAGGAATATCCGGCAATAGCGGCGGATTTTGACGCGTTTTTGGAACGCGATGTTTAAATCATTAATCGGCTGACTATTTGAAATCGATAATTGTGGAACAAGAATCATGCAAAACAAGAGGATCAAAGCTAAAAGACGAAACTTACATGTTAGGGAATTCATTAGAGTTACCTTTCTTCTTTCTTATTTTGAATCACTGCAATCAATATTCCATTCTTTGAGTCCAACGTATTGTGTATAAACAAGAGTTTAAATTGGTTAAGCATACACATTAATATAGATATACAAAATTTACTACCCAGATACGGTTTGAATGTCTTGCAAGACAAAACTTATTTCAATATCGAGCATGGCAAAGTCATCAATGACTATATCTATGTTTATACCTCTCAAAACTCTGCTTGTTACTGTTTCGATCTTCTTGAGAACGCTTCCGAATGAAACCGGCTTATAGTATTCTATGATTTTAGATCGTTTTATAGATCCATTATGATTGAAAAAAAAGAAAAATTTAATGGAGCTATTCTTTTTGAACAATAAAAAAGGCTCATCCGATAAGTGAGTACTATTTGTAAATGCTACTTCGAATGAGAAAGCATATTCCTCTATCCCCAGGATTGAAATCCTGGGTTATTATCTTTTGTCCCACAAAGACTCCGGCGCAAGCGCCGGTAGGACATATTATAGTAGCCCAGACTTTTAAGTCTGGGTAAACATGGATACACAATCTTCCATGAAAAGAGAATAATTATTTACATTGTGTACTCACTTACCGGATGAACAATAAAAAAGGAGTTTCAGGATGATTCAACGATTGAACTCAATTCACTTATTCCGCTTTACCTTTATTATTCTGCTTTGCTACCCAATTCTCAGTTATTCGCAAGATGGGGAATATATTGAATTGTATGTGAATGATCCACCTATTGTTGCAGAATTCACGAACGGGGATCATTTTGATTGGTATTCATTTCGCACGACGACTGAAGGTTCATATACAGTAGAAACGTACCAAACGCAATATCAATCTCCGATTGATACGTTTATGACGCTATACGACTCCAGTCATGGA
>CAXXSM010000116.1:0-14927 GCA_963663405.2 bacterium
GGAGTTCATCCTCTCCGGCATATTCAGCGTCCCACGGGCAAAAATCGCACAACTCCGGAGGCGCTCATCATGAATACTTTCTCCCTCGCCTCCCGGCTTCCTGGATGGTTGTTGATTCTTTGCTATGCGATCGCGATCCTCGCGCTTCTATGGAGTCATCGCAAACACACTATTCATCTCCGATGGGGGAACCTATATCTAATAAACCGCCTTTGCGCCGTTACATTAATTTTCCTCTGTCTCTATCATCCATCCATCCGGTCGGAACGGTCCTTAAACGAAAAGAAAATCCTCGCGATGGCGCTGGACACATCGATGAGCATGACAATCCGCGACGCGGGTGAAAACCGCTCCCGCTTCGACGCGGTACAAGCCTTGCTCACCGATCCAACTTTCACGAATCCGCTCCACGATCACTTTGAAATTCAATGGTACACATTCGATTCCACCGCGATTCCCATCCGAACGCCGGAGATGACATTGAATGATGAGAATGGCGGACCGCTCAGCGCGATACAAAGCGCGTTAAACGAAATCTCTTCGCGAACGGCGCCTGATATTCTTGCTGGGATCGCCCTCTTTTCTGATGGAGCCGAAAACGCCCGGTCCGATGTCCCCGGCTTTCCCCCGGCGCCGGTCTACGCGATTGGAGCCGGTTCCCCCGAACCCGAACCGGTTATCGACCGGGAAGTTCAATCTCTCCTGGTTCCCCAACGAGTCACCGTCAACAGCCGCGTTGAACTTTCGGTTATGGTGAAATGCCTAAGCCAGGAACAACAGCCTTTGCCCATCACAATCTCCCTCGCGCAAGAAAATGGAGCCAACGCGCAGACAGCCGCCTCTGCCTCCGCTGAATTCAAACACCCCGGCGAGAGCCGCCTATGTCCGGCGTCTTTCATTCCCGCCGCGACGGGCCGCTTCCGCCTGCGCGCGTCCACTCCCATACGAGAAGGAGAACGCCTGCAGGAAAACAACGATCGAATCGTCTTCATCGACGTCGTCGATCCAGACATCCCCGTCCTATATATGGAAGGAAAACCGCGCTTTGAATACAAATTCTTCAAACGCGCCCTCGAAACGGATGAGTTCATTCAACTCCTCAGCATCCTCCGGATCGGCGGCGATCAATTCTTGGTTCAAACCGGTTCACAAACGACAACGGAAAGCGCATCAAAAGCCCCCCGCGATCTCAGCCAATTCAAAGTCATCGTTCTCGGCGACATCAATCCCACCACCTTAGGAACCGATTGGTTAAACGCATTAGTTGAATTCGTTGATAAAGGAGGCGGTTTGCTCTTACTTGGCTCAGGGGAAACCTTCGGACCGGCGGGGATTCAATCAGCGATCTCTCCCCTGCTTCCTTTCGAAACAGACAACGCCGTCACTCGCTTTCATCCAAGCGATTTCACACTCGAGATATCCGGCCGGGGCCGCGCCCACCCCATCTTCGCAGGTGGTCTGCAACGCCAGGATTCCCCAACCATCACAGGAGCCTATAATCTCCCTTCCCTGAAATCCGGCGCGTCAATTCTCGCGTATTACCAAAGAAAGAACACCCGCGTTCCCGGTGTTATCACACAACGATACGGGCAAGGAAGAATATTGATCAACGCCGCGGCGGCGACATGGCCTTGGGAACTGCGGCAGGGAGCGCTGGGCGCGCGATCCACCTATTTCAATCAATTCTGGCGGCAGGCCGTCCGCTGGCTGGCGGGATTGGAAGAAACTGAAGTTTCGCCGGAAATCCCGCTCATCGTCAAAACAGACGCTTACGATTATTACGCGGGTGAAACCGTTCAATTAACCGCTTTTGTATCAAAACAAGTCTTCCCGGTTCCCCCGCGCTAATCGCGTCAATCGACCATCCAACCGAAGAACGTTTTGCCTTCTCCCTCGACCCAACCGCAACCGGCGCCTCCTACCGCTACACCGCCGATTTCAATCCCCAAAAAATTGGCGCGTATGATATGCGAATCCAAGCGTTAAAAAAGGATGAGAGCAATGAGAACAACGACGCAACCTATGAACGATCTATCGAATTTCTCGTCAAACGCTCCGCCCGTGAATGGGAACGCAGCGGCTTGAACGAAGCGTTTTTAAAAAACCTATCGGCTCGTGGTGGCGCCCAGTATTTCCCGATTGAACAAGCGCGGGACCTTCTCGGCGCGATTCCCCCCACACCCAGCGCGGGTACACGTCTCGTGGAACATGAAATCTGGAACCGCCCCTGGACGCTGGCTCTGCTGTGCATAATGCTAAGCGTCGAGTGGGCGCACCGGCGCCGTTATGAACGCCTGAAACCGGAGGTCTCGTAAGACGATGTCTCCTTCCATCCACAAACCAATCCGAAAAAAAATCAATCAAGCCCGTACACGCTGGCGCAGAGGAGCCGGGCTGACAGGTACGCTCATCTTTCTGACAATCCTTTTTTCCATTCTTTTATTGACATTTGGATTGGATCGTCTGTTATACTTAACAACGCCAATAAGGTATCTATTTTGGTTCCTATTTATGCTCACGGCGCTCTCCGCGATCCCCCTTACGATTCGCCCATTCATTGTGCGGCGAACTGATGAATGGACGGCCCGGCGGCTCGAAATCCACAATCCAGGCCTTGAAAACCGCCTAATAAACTGCCTGCAATTCATCAAAGAAAACTCGCTGCCCGAACCACATATTCAAACCTTAGTCCAATCCGCCTGCGCCCAACTCGAAGCGTCTCCCCAATCGCTAGGCTTTCCCCCCAAACGCGCTTCCCGTCTCTTGATCGTGTCATCCATACTCGCTGTTCTACTCGCGGTGAACGGCCTGCTCGATCCACAGCGCTCTTGGAACACGCTCCTGCGCGTCTGTTTCCCTTGGTCAAATATCACGCCTTTTTATGAAACCCGCATCCTCGTCACCCCTGGAGACGCCCGGATCCCCGAAGGCGATTCGCTCCCCATAACGATCCAATTTCAAGGCAAGAAACCTGATCACGCCGCGATCACAACTTCCTTCAATGAAAAAGACTGGATGGAAGAACAACTCGAAGTCCCTTTCGGCTCGGAACAAATCCAGTACCGCTTCGACAGCGTCACCCGCCCGTTCTTCTATAGCGTCCGGGCGGGAGACGGACGTTCGGCAATCTATCATGTCACCGTCGCCCCACGTCCTGTCATTGTGGATCTCTCCCTTGAATTTCAGTATCCATCATATACAAGTTTACCCACCGAACGCGCCCTCGCGTCGGACGGTGTTGTCTCCGTATGGAAAGGTACCCGCGTCATCGTCTCAGCGACATCTGACGTCCCGATCGAAACAGGCCGCGTCAACCACCGCGCAGGTAAGGACGTTTCAATCGTCCAAGCGAAAATTACTAATGAACGCTGCCTTACCGCGCAATTCACCGTCCAGGAAAACGGCATGTACACCATCAAGATGTACACAGCGGAAAATGTGGATAACGCCAATCCCGTCCGTTATCCCATCACCGCTATTCCCGACGCGCCTCCCCGTATCGCGCTGCCCCTGCCTGGACGGAACATCCCCGAAACCCGCGTCCCATCGAATATCCCCTGCCTGGCCCGCGCCACGGATGATCTAGGCTTGGCTCGCGTTGAACTTTTCTGTTTCAACACCACTAAAGAATCAACACAAACCATCGCAACGCAAACCGGCGGTCCTCTGAAAAAATCAATCGAGATGGAATCGATCTTAAAGATCAACGAGCAGGAATACGCCCCCGGCGAAACACTCGAACTCTTCGCCCGCGCTACGGACACATTCGGCCAGTCCGCCGAATCGGAGCGATACACACTCACTCTTATCGAAGAAACCGAATCCACCGAAGAAACCCGCCTCCCCGCAAAAGAACTCGCCGACGCGATGGACGAGATGCGGGAAGCGCTGGAGAAACACGACCCGGAAAAAGAAAACGAAGAAACGAAGGAAACCATCCTCGACACCATCGACGATATTCTAAAAAAACAGAAAGAAATCATCCCCCCCACAAAAGACCTTCTCGAAATCCCCGAAGAACAGCGGCTTATCGAAGAGAAAGACGAACTGGAACGCCTCGCGCAGGCGGAAGATCGTCTACTCGATGAGATCAAGGATTTCAATAAATTCCTTAAGGATCACGCGCCCTGGAAATTCGACGATCCCTCCCTCGTGGACGAATTCAACACCATCGTCGACAACGTCGAACGCGCCGAAGAATCGCTAATCGGAAACGCCGTCGAGATCGCGCTCGATTCCGAAGAAGCCGCCTTATGGAGTCTCGAAAAAGTAGAAGAACGAATCGAAAGCGAACTGGAATCCTGGCTCCCCGATAAGCCTGATCGCGTCAAATGGAACTTGGAAGACGCCCCCGAAGACATCATCGATGAACTCTCGGTAGTCGATCTCCCCGAAGAATTGGAAGACTTGATCGGTGAACTAATCGAAGATGAAGAAGACGTCAACGAAGAGACCGAAGATCTCTCCAGCAACTGGGCCAGCGCCGATATTGAGGAAGGCTGGGATGTCATGGACGGGCAGATCAGTAATTTCAGCGCCAAGGGCAAAACCGGCAACACCCTCCCCGATTCCACCGAAGCCACCGGACGTTCAGGCGAGGGACGAACGGGCAAATCCAACGGCGAATTCGTCGAAAAATACGCCGAATACAAAGACGACCGCCAAACCCCCGCCCGTATGAGAGACGAGCCGTTCGAAAACTCGACGGTCATGGAACTGGACAACAAAACCCCCAGCCAATCCACCGGCGGCGGCAAACGAAGCGGCATGGGCCCGGAAGGCTTCACCGGCCGCCCCCCCCTCACCCTCCAAAACAAACTGAACCGCCTGGCCGAACAACAAGCTGACATCCGCCAACGCGCCGAAAAACTGGACAACCAACTCAACAACCTCTACCTGGCCCCCAAAGAACTCAAATCCAGCGTAGAAGCCATGAAAGAAATCGAACAAGACCTAAAAGAATTCCGCCTCACAAAAGTCCTCGAAAAACAACGCCAAAGCATCAAAGACCTCCGCACAATCCAAAAAGCCATCACCGACCCCCTCTCCTCCTTCGCCGAACGCAAAAAACAACAACGCCAAAAAGACACCCAAGCCGTAGAAACCATCCAAGAAGAACAATTCCCCCCACAATATGCGGAAGCGCTGAATCTTTATTTTCGATCGCTGGCGGAGGAGTGAGGATTCTATTAAGTCAATACATATCCTATCGAATAATCCATCAAAAATAAAAAACAAAAAGAGGAGATCATACCTTATTAAAATTAAAGTAAATCGCACATTGAATAACACCACACATAACATATAATAACATTATAGGAGATATAATTTAATAGAATAGATCACCACTATTAACAAAGAGGACTAAGGCATAATAAGAAAAACGATTAATGAATTCAAGCACAAGCGAAGAATGATGATTACATAAGAAAATAATATACAAAAGTATTATGAAGAAGGCGTGTGTGTAATCATTGTCATTGTTTCAATTTTAAATGAGAACATATATTTGATATTCAAGGAAAAAAAATGAGACTAAAAAATGAAGAGGCAAAAGCAGAAATTCAAATGGCTTGGAAACAATGGGATGGTGATAAAACAAATATTCTTTCTATGATTACATTCTACGGATGGCTAGAAGAAAATAGACCAGAATTACTTAAATTCCGTAGTTATGGTGATCCCTGGCAAACAGTTAATTGTTGGCTTCAAGAATATGAAGATAAAAAGAAATACATATAATATTACCGTATACCAAAGGAAAGGCATTTTTATACTTTTACCGGGTGCCGGGTGCCCAGGGCAAGGCTTTTTTCTGCCCTGGCATTCATGAGCAGAACTATCAAGTAAACGAACAATACCAAAACACACTCAGGAATCCAATACTGTTAACGCGAATGATTGCTTGCGTCAATAGGCGTAAACTCTATACTATTCAACAAGAACAAAGGCTTCCTGCTAACCTCGTTCATCAGCGATAGGAATATATAATCATACGGTTTTGGCAGAAAAAAGGTATAATTATGCCAACGGTATTAAGAGTAGGCCCGTATCGGTTTTTCTTCTATTCCAGCGATCGAAATGAACCAGAACACGTTCATATCGAAAGAGAGAATAACAGTGCGAAAGTATGGCTAAATCCCATAAGGCTCCAAAACAGTGGAGGATTCAGCCGGATTGAGATTAATCGAATCTTATCAATTATTCACGATTATCAAATAGAATTATTGGAGGCCTGGAATGATTTCTTTAGTGAATAAAATCGAGATCCCAAATGCCAACAATGTCATCATCACAGAAGACACTCTAACCGTAGAGTTGGACGACGGCCGGACAGTCTCCGTCCCAATCGCATGGTATCCAAGATTATTACACGCCACTCCGGAAGAGAGAAAGAACTGGCGATTCATCGGAAAAGGATCAGGAATCCACTGGGAAGCAATCGACGAAGACATCAGTGTAGAAGGGATTTTAGCTGGACAGCCGTCAGGAGAGAGTCAATCTTCTTTGAAGAGATGGCTCGAATCAAGAAAAAGCGTATAACAACTCGCCAAACGGCACATTAATTTCTCAACCTACAATCTTTTTATTCTCTTCCCTCCCCACATACCCCCTCATAAACCCCCAAAACCTCCCCCCAACAGCCTCTATCGTAAAAGAACGCAACACCATCTTTTTCCCCGCTTGCCCAAAAGCCCGCCGCTGGTCCGGTGATGTGAGGAGCCGCTGTATCGCTTTCGCCAGCGCGTCTGGATCGTTGGGAGGAATCAGGAATCCGTTTTCTTCATGATGTACGATTTCCGGAATCCCCCCAACATTCGTGGCGATGATCGGAATCCCGAAGTACTGCGCATCCAGAATGGACGAACACAACCCCTCCATCTGCGACGGCATGACAAAAATATCAAATAAAGCGAGAAACGATCCAACATCCTTGCGAAAACCGGTCACATGAACGCGCCCTGCGAGAGGGGGATTCTCCGCCTGTTTCCGCAATTCATCTTCCAGACTCCCGGCGCCGATGATGAAAAAATGAACGTTCGGAAACGCGCGCAGAATTTCTGGCGCCGCGTCGAGAATCATTCGCTGTGATTTCAGCGGTTCACAAAACGCGACATTGCCGATCGTAATACACTCTTCCCCAATCCCAAATTCATCCCGAATCGCCTGTGGAGAAGCGTCCTGAAACCGTTCCTCATCCACCCCGCTGGGAACAATCGACACACAATCCTGCGGAATCCCCGCGTCCCACAGCGTCCGCGCGCTCGCTTCGGAAATCGCGATGTAATGAGCCGCGACCGCGTATTTCCATCGATTCATCCACCCCCGATTCACTGGAAACGCCACCCGCCTCGACACAATCAAAGGCGGAGCCGCATGTAAAAACGCCTTCGCAAGAAACGCGATCGTATGCGCGCGAGACGTATGCGCGTGAATCACATCCGGCCGCTTCACACGAATCCACCGCGCAAGCGAATACGCGGATAACAGATCCAATTCGTTACGCATAGGTATCGCGCAAGTCTCAAAACCTTCCCCCCCAGCCAGCTCCAGAATCAGACTCTGTGGCTGCGCGGCCAGAAAATTCTCGCAGCCTCGTTTCCGAAGCGCCTTCATCAAAGATACAACCTGCTGTTCCCCCCCCCGCCACGTCCGGCCGGTATTGATATGCAGTATCCGCAGAGATTGAAACACAGTGTCACACACAGAACTTACATTCTCCGATCTTTTAAAATGACTATTAAATAAACGTAATGTGGGTTAATAATGTAGGGTGGATTAACAATGTAGGGTGGGCTAAAAGCGAAGCGTAGCCCACCTTATGCAATGTTTATCAAAAACTCTTTTGCAGAAAAGTGTGGTGGGCTACGCTTCGCTTTTAGCCCACCCTACCAAAAATATCCACCCAAAAATATCCTCACTATTCCCACACTTCCACAAACACAGGCTTCTTCGCCTCCACCGTCAAAGGCAGTCCCGACCGCAGTTTCCTGCCCGGTATATTGACCGTTTCTCCGTCATTGACTTTCACGTTATACGGCGCGTCCGCTTCTACTGTAAACCACTCCGGGAACTGATTGATCCGTGGATAGTCAAATGGAAGATTGAGAATTTCTTTATGACGTGGTATATCAAAAATAACTGTCCCGGACCAATTCCAATCCGCGTTCATCGCCAGATAAACCACCCCGTCTTTTTCCACGGCGCCCAAGCAAAGATCCGCCCGCCACGGTTTGCAATAAACACCCTGCGTTTTCCACAACGCGTACATCAGCGCCGTCCTCGTATAATTCCCATCACCATGCCAGCCCTCAATGATGCCGTCGTACCGTTGGATATTCAGCATAATCTCCGTGCTGTAATCGACCCATTCAAACGCGCCGTCATCAGGCAATCGATTCAACAGATTCAAACCACCCTCGATCGCGTCCGCGTACCCATCCGCGATGCCCCCCTCCCATTTATAATCTTTATACTTCGGCGTATTCGCCAACACGTTCCGCACAGCGTCTAAATACCGCTCATCGTTGTCAATCTGCGCGACATTGAGGAACGCGTTGTAATCATACCCCCAGTTGTCGGACAGCGCTTCCCGTTTGATCTCTCCCGTTTGAGGATTGACGGCTTCATAGACAAATCCATCCTCATTCATCCCCACTTCCAAAATACGGTCCAGCATTTTATGGATTGGTATATGATACTTCTTCTTCCGCTCTGGATCGGTATGCGCCGCGAGAAAATACGCCCCAGCCAATCCGCCGATCACCTCACACCCATGATCGTCTAGCGAAAGGTAATCCCCCTCCGTCGGCAGATGCTCTTGAAAATAGTAATCCGCTAGACGGAACGCCCACGTTTTATACCGCTCATCCTTCGTCATCCAATAAAGCCGGCACAAAACCTGCAGTTGTTCACCATTCACCTCATGGCTATTCGAAGGAATCTTCCCAAACGGCGTGTCAACCTGCGCGTGTTTCCAAACCGATTCGTTGATCCCCAACATCCGGTCCGACCAAGGGCTTCTCCCCAGCCATTCCGTCATCGGAATCAACCCATCTTTAACATACTCCGATCCTCCAAAGATAAGCCGATTCATATCCACATCAGGCAGGCGGAATTTCTGCGTGGCGAAATCAAAATCGTCCGGCAAATTATCGACGCGATTCGTGAGCCGGATCTCGGTATCCAACATATCCCGCATCACGGTGTGATACAATTCCGGTTCCAAAATCGCGCAAGTTAGAACCATAAACGGATAATTATCAGCGGCTGAATCCTGCGCGTTCCACCAGGGAGAGCGGGTCAAGTTGCGTGGAATCAAGCCGGATTGCGGATCCCGGTGCGCCATCCACCCATGCGTATTGCGCACACAAACACTGAAACGCCTTCTGCGCCTGCGCGCCATTCTCCAAAGCTTTTTCAAAGAGAGTATCCGCCGGCGCCGCATACAGAGCAGGCGCAACAAGCGTTAAACAAAAGGCGAATAAAAAAAGAGAATACGGCTTCATGATTTATTCCTTTCTTTTTTCAGCCACGATTGATTTTTCACACCCATCGCGGTCTTCAATTCCATAAGATCTAATCAAGTAAACCTTAAACGTTGAAGCCATCGAAGTTAAGATTCCTTTTAACAATAAATGGTATTTCTGGAAAAATAAATGGAGACGGCTATGTACGACACAATCATCATCGGCGCCGGGCCGGCGGGAATGACCGCCGCCCTATATGCCGTGCGCGGCGAACTCAATACATTAGTGCTGGAAAAGAAAATCACGGGCGGTCAAATCGCCATGACCGAACTCGTGGAAAATTATCCTGGTTTCCCGGATGGAGAATCAGGCGCGAATTTAGCCGAACGGTGTAAACAACAAGCGGAAAAATTCGGCGCAAAATTCAAAGACGCCACAGTCACAGCCATCCGCCGGAATGAAAAAACATTCACACTTGTCACCGAAAACGAAGAACTCGAAACCCGGTCCGTCATCTGCGCGATGGGAGCCGATCCACGGAAACTCGGCGTCCCAGGCGAAGATCAAAACGTCGGGAAAGGCGTCTCCTACTGCGCCACCTGCGATGGATTCTTCTTCCGGGATAAGAAAATCGTCGTCGTGGGAGGTGGAGACGCCGCCGTCGAAGAAGGCCTCTTCCTGACACGCTTCGCGTCCTCAGTCTCCATCATCCACCGGCGCGATGAACTCCGGGCCAGCAAGATCCTACAGGAACGTGTCTTCGCCCATGAGAAAATGGACGTGATCTGGGACACCATCGTTACGAAGATCAACAGCGACGAACAAAAAGTGAAGAGCGTCACCCTCAAAAACGTCAAAACTGAGGAAACACAGGATTTCGAAACCGATGGCGTCTTCATTTTCGTCGGACACATTCCAAACACACAGTTGGTCAAGGACCTGTTGGAATTAGACGAGAGCCAATTAATCAAAGTCGATCTGAATATGCATACTTCGATACCAGGAATCTTCGCCTGTGGAGACTGCCGGACCGAAGCCGCGCGCCAGATGGTCAGCTCAGCGGGTGACGGCGCCACCGCCGCGATTCATACGATCAAATATGTGGATGAATTGAAACTCCAAGAAAACGAATAATCCGAATCCATTGAATACGGGAAACCATCGCATTAATGCATTTGGGCGTAATATTTATCAGATTTACCAATATAAAAGAGAGAAGATTCATCCATCAAACGTTTATTTACAACTGTTTCTTTATTACTTGGGCTAGTTGTCCGAAGGGACAAAATACAATAGCCCAGCCTTTCAAGGCTGGGCCGATATGGTGGCGCTTAAATTCACTCTGTAATCTCCCGATAGACCGTTAACGATATAAAATATTAAGCATCGGATGAACCAGAAAAATGACAAACAGCGAGACAGCAACGGCGAACGCTGAACCGGACGAAATCCGTCCCCCATCGCCTCTCCTTAAAAATATTACAATTGCGCTGGAAAACGCGGGGCGGTTGGCCAATCTCTTTTTCCAAACTGTATACCTCTGTTTCCAACGTCCGTTCCGTGTCCGTCTGACGATCGAACAGATGATTCACATCGGCGTGATGTCAATCCCCATCGCCCTCTTGACGGCGACATTCACGGGGATGGTGCTGGTTCTGCAAACAGGTGTGCAGTTAAAACCACTGGGCATGAAGATCTACGCCAGCGGCATCTCCGCCATCAGCTTCGCGCGGGAAATCGGTCCCGTCCTGACGTCGGTCGTGTTGGCGGGCCGGGTAGCCGCCGGCATCGCGGCGGAAATCGGCACCATGAAAGTGACAGAACAGATCGACGCGCTGAAAACGTTGGGAACCAATCCCATCAGTTACCTTGTCGTCCCCCGGTTCATCGCCTCCACGCTTATGTTTCCCGCCTTGGCGATTCTGGCTATCGCGGTGGGTATAGCGGGTGGTTTCATCGTTGGAGTCACTCTGCTCCAGATCACACCAGGGCTTTATATCACAAATATATGGAAATTCCTGAAACTATCCGATTACCTCGGTGGTCTCTTTAAAACTATTTTTTTTGGGATGATCGTAGCCATTGTTGGCTGCTATAAAGGTTTGGAAGCGGGCTTCGGCGCCCAAGGTGTCGGTAAAGCCACTACCCAAGCCGTCGTCCTGTCATCGATCTTAATTCTTGTAGCGAACTTTTTCCTAACATCATGGATCATTCAACTGTTTCCATAACCGAAGCCGCACTCTCCCCTCCCATTCGGATCACGAAATGATCCGCATGGAGAACGTCCATAAACAGCTGGGAGGGAAACAGATTCTCCGCGGCGCGTCCCTCTCGATCGACCGGGGTGAAACCCGTGTCATTATGGGACGCAGCGGTGAAGGCAAGAGCGTTTTAATCAAGCACATCTGCGGCCTGTTCCAACCAGAGAAAGGCGCCGTTATCGTCGAAGGCGAAGAGATTACCCGCTACAGTGAACGCGAACTGCTTCCCGTCCGGGAAAAAATCGGCTACTTATTCCAAAACGCCGCGCTCTTCGACTCCCTCTCCGTTCTGGAAAACGTCGGCTTCCCCTTATACGAAGAAGGTACCCTTACCAACAATGAAATCCAGGAACGCGTCCATTCCGTATTGGGTCTAGTCAAGTTAAAAGACGTCGAACACAAAATGCCCTCCGAACTGTCCGGGGGAATGCGGAAACGGGTCGGCCTTGCGCGGGCGATTATCCGCCAGCCCAAAATCATCCTATACGATGAACCAACGACAGGACTTGATCCCGTCACATCAGACGCCATTAACGATCTCATCATCAGCCTCGCGGAAGAATTGAAAGTCACATCCGTCATGATCACTCACGACATGGTCAGCGCTTTTAAAGTAGCGACGAAAATTTCGATGCTGTTTGAAGGCAAAATGATCTACACCGATACAACAGAAAATACACGCAACACAGATCACCCGATCATCGATCAATTCATCAACGGCAAAGCCGAAGGGCCACTCACGGAGATTTAGGGAGCCATCATGAGTAAAGAATTTAAACTGGGTCTGTTCGTCATTATTGTCTCAGCGGTTTTCCTCTTCTTCACCATCAACATGGAAAATTTCTTCAGCAAGGGCAATCGAACCGTTAAAATCTATTTCAAAGAGATCAGCACGCTCGAAGTCGGCGCGCCCGTAAAACAAAAAGGATTTGATGTAGGAGAAGTGACCGCCCGCTATCCGGAAATCGTCAGAGATGAAGATAAGCCTGAGATCTTTATCGTGGTCGAAGCGCGTGTCTCCGATGACGCCATGATCGCCAAAGATTCCGAAGCCTCCATCCAAACGCTGGGTATGATGGGCGAGAAATACATCGAAATCTCCTTCGGAACCATTGGAGGAGCGACAGGTGTCACAGTCATCAAAGGACGAGGCCCGCAAGAACTGGATAAGATTTTCGAGAGCGCGGTCGTCACATCCGAAAAAGCCCAGGAAATGATCGAAGCGTTCACTCAGATCATCAACCACCCGGATATCAAGGAAAATCTCCCTAAATTGATCACCAACATCGAAGGAATCTCGGCGAATATAAATGATCTGTTAGGGGGAGAAAAAACTGAAATTAAATCCATTGTGGAAAATTTGCAAATTGCCTCCGCGAATTTGAATTCGATTATCGCCACATCAGAAATTCTCATCTCAGACATTCATTCCCTGGTGAAGAAAAACGAAGAACACATCTCCCAAACGCTCGAGAACACCGCCATTATTTCCCAGGAGGTGCGCGACACGGTCGTTAGTGACATGAAAGTAATGTCAGGTCAACTCAAAGCCATGGCGGCCAACATCAACGAATCCGCCTGTCAGGCCAATCAATTGATGGCAAAACTGAGCGGCGCAATCGATGACGCCAGTCCAGAAGTGAAAGATATCTTAAACAACATCACAGGCCTCTCCGAAAACGCCAAATCCGCCGCCCAGCGCATGGACAACATCTTAAATCAAGTTGAAAATGAAAATGGCTTTGTACACGACCTAATTTACGATAAAGAACTCTCTGAATTTACAAAAGAAACCGTGCAAAGTTCCGCCGCATTTTTCGATGATGTCAAATCCATCCCCGATCGATTCTCTTTCGCCGCTGAATTCACGTATTTCTCCGATCGTCCCCGCTTCGATAATGACGACAATCATTTCCGGACCGACATGGGCGTTCAATTCGATATTAGTGAAGCGATGTATGTGTACGCGGGAGCGAACGGCCTCGGCGCCTCCAACGATCTGGAAGCCCAATTCGGCTATTGGCTCGGCCCTGTCGCTCTTCATGGAGGAATCATTGAATCCGAGTTTGGTCTGGGGATCGATTGGCGCGTCTTCGACCGCTTCATCATCGGCGCCGAAGGCGTCGGGTTGACGGATCGCCACGAAGAACGCCTCGACGTCTACGGAGAAATTCTCCTCCTCGATTATCTCTCCTTCATCGGCGGCGCGCAGGACATCACCGACGAAATCTTCCCCTACATAGGCATGAAAGCGCATTTCTAAAAAAAAAACAATTCCCTCACCTCTCAATCAATCATCCAAAACGATATAGCGTGTTATAATGAACCGAATGGGGACCAAGGGCTATTACGCGCTCTCATGCCAAAACAAATATTTTTTCGCCCTTGCATGATTTGAAACCGTGAAAAATAAAACAATCTTCGGCTGTACCGCCTGCGGTTACACACAAACAAAATGGTTCGGGAAATGCCCGCAATGCGGTGAATGGAACAGCGCCGTGGAAGAACGCGCGCCCGCGTCCACCCCACGCGAAAAAGCCCTGAAAGCGCGCCCCCTCTTCGGAGCCGGAATCAATCGCGAACATCACCATCCAGGAAAGCAGCCGGTATACGACGGGAATCTCAGAAGTGGACCGCGTCTTGGGCGGAGGCGTTCTTCCTGGAGCGGCGATACTCTTGGGCGGCGAACCGGGCGTCGGCAAATCGACGCTTCTCCTTCAAATCGCCGACCGCATCGCCGACTCATACGGCCGTGTTCTATATCTCAGCGGTGAGGAATCCCCCAACCAGATCAAACTCCGCGCGGACCGACTGCAAAGCCGATCCGCCGAACTGTACGTCAAAGCGGAAAACCAAGTCGAAGCGATGATCGAAGACATCCGTTCCCAACAGCCGTTCCTCGCAATAATCGATTCGATTCAAACAACAATCTGGTCTGAACTGACCTCCGCGCCCGGCAGTGTCGGGCAGGTCAGGGATTGCACAGCGCTATTAGTCCGCTTGGCGAAAGAGACAAACACCCCCATTATCCTAGTCGGCCATGTCACCAAAGATGGAGCCATCGCCGGCCCCCGCATGTTGGAACACCTTGTCGATGTCGTGCTCTACTTCGAAGGGGAACTCCACCAGAATTACCGGCTCCTGCGCGGAATCAAAAACCGGTTCGGTTCGACATACGAAATCGGAATCTTCGACA
>CAXXSM010000117.1:0-41409 GCA_963663405.2 bacterium
TCCAAACGGCGGACTCGTAAACCTGCTCGGCATAGCGTATATCAATCGTACAATACATTCCAGACAAGTATTGTGGGCTGCGCTTCGCTTTTAGCCCATCCTGCAATATTCTCTGAACCTTGATTTAAAAGCCAGTCCGCTGGCGCGGCCTTTTCATGATTCGCTTGATTTTCTTGATTTTTTAATCATGGTAATCCTATAATCCTTTGAATATTACTTGATAAACCAAAACAATGAGTCAAACAATGAAAAAAACAGTTTACAAAGAATCGGCGTCTCAATATGATGAAGAAGCGAAAGCGTATGACTGTTACGTTCATAATGTGATCTTTGGTATGAGTTTTGAATATGTTAGCGTAAATGATAAATTACTTGATATCGGAATTGGGACGGGATTGGCCTCAATACAATTTGCCAAGCTTGGTTTGAAGGTTTATGGACTGGATATCTCTGAAGATATGATGAAGGTTTGCCAGTCAAAATCATTTGCGGAAGAATTGATACGGTATGATATGACCCAAGATACAATCCCTTATCAAAATAAGTTTTTTGACCATGCCGTCTGCTGTGGAGTTCTGCATTTTATGAGCGATTTAAGTGGATTGTTTTCAGAAGTGAAACGAGTAGTAAAAAGCGGAGGCATATTCGCCTTCACAATTTCTCCACAAGAGACGGCTGCCAATTTTATTGAGGAGCCGACTGCGTGGGGCGTATCAATATACAAACATTCCCCACATTATCTTGTAGAACTATTGAAAAAAAACAACATGGAGTTATTGAAAGAGCAAAGACTGTTGATCAAAGACGCGGATAAGGAAAAATACGATATGGTATTCTCCGCGCTAATCTGCAGGCGCCGGTAAAGGGCCGCAAGGAAAAACCGATCACAAATTATCGATTTCCATTTCATCACAAAAACCGTGTCCACTAAATAACACGTTAAACTGCAAATCAAAACCATGCGCTACTGTTTCATGAATCTACGTAAAGCAAAGGACGACCCAGGGTGGGAGCCGGACTTTCCTGAAGGAATTAGTTACGGTCTTCTAGCCGATCTGACGAAGATTGGATGGGGGATATACGAGTATACCCTCGATGATGCCAATGAAAATTGGAAACCAGCAAAACCTGTCAGTGAAGAACTGGAGGCTTTGATCGATTCCGGCAGACGATATCCTCCAGCATTGGCGATCGCCCGCGATCAAATGAATCATCTATTTCACGGCCAGCGGCCAAGCCAAGATGAGTTCGCGGAAGCGTACGCCAAAGAAATCCAAAGCCGTCTTGCAAATCAACACAAAGCGCCGTATCTATTGGCGCAGGTAACGCGGACTGAATTGGGTTATCTATATTCCCCAGAATGGTATTGGGCGCTGCGGATCAAAGGCGATCCACCGATGGTCTACTGGGTATCGGATGACTATTTTGTGTATCGAAATCCTCTAAGTGATTTCGATCTGACAGACGAACAAATTGAGCGGCTTCAATATTAGTTCGGTGAAACAAGGGCGCCCTACGCTTTGTTTTTAGCCCACCTTACAAAACTAAGGCGGCGATGGTGAGATGTATTGGGTAAATGCGAAAGTTCTGGATCGATACCGCCCAAACGATTAAAAAAATTGATTTTAATGTGATGGGCGCCAACTTCTCTCGTTCATAACCTACATCATCCATGCTACAATGCAAGAATAAAAATTGGTTGAAAAGTGGCATAAAAAATATGTTTGCCATCGGTTTCCGGCCTATTAGAGCCATTGACGAACGGGAAAGACTTGGGCATCCTAGTAGGGATAGAATTCTGTTAATTGTCTCTTAAACGAGAATGGAGTTTTCACAGAAGGATAAAGAGCGAATGAAAATTACAGAACGCAGGGAATCCGATATTGCGATCATCAAGCCGGAAGGCCGCATTGATTGGAATACCATGCCCATCTTTAGCGATTGCCTGAACCGGCTGATTCAAGACGGCAATAAAAAGATATTAATCGATTTCTCCGATTTGGAATATATGGCGAGTTCGGGAATGCGATCTTTAATCACCTCCCTAAAAAAGATCGAAGAAGCCGGCGGAACGATGGCGATTTGTTCGCTGAGCAGTCAAATGGAAGAACTCTTTAATGTGGTGCAATTCGATAAAATAATTAAAATTTACAAAACAGATTTCGAGGCGTTTGAAGATTTGCTATAAACCATATCCCCTCTACAAAACAATTCAAAACAAACCGGGGCGGTTTCGGCCGTCCCGGTTCTTTTCTCTCTAAAGCGAATTGTTCAAGCTTATTTTCCATACAATAATTGATAGAGCGGCAGATCCTTTTCGGGGATTGTGTACACTTCAAGACGGTCGAAGAAGACGGAAACCACCTGTTCCCCCGGAATATTGGCCACCTGAATGACTGGAGTGATAGAAGTTCCCGGCGGATCGTACACCAATAATTGATAGTTATAGCTACCTTGGAAAACGGAACTGTCAACAGGAATATTCGTTGCGATGGAGCCATCCATTGAACCATCCAAAACCGCCAGCGCCACTTGCGCCCCCGGTCCATTCGATTGAACCGATACCCGTACGAGCGCGAGGTTTTCACCGACATCAACGGTTGGGAGTTGGAGTAATTCAACTTGTCCCGGCAGTGTGGTGACTGTGACTCCCGTTCCATCGGTGTATTTTTCGTTCACATCCGTTGGGATTTTTCCCGTGCTGATAAAGCCTGCATCCGCGCTGATATATCCCCCATCGACGGGGGTGAATTCATCGGCGGAATTGAATTCGAACACCTTAGTCAGGGGGATCACTTCATCGGTGGGATTCGCCGATACGTCAATTCCATACAGGAGGGCGCTGAGATAACTTCCATCCTTTGGGATAGGGAAAATTTCCAGATTATCGACATAAATCCGTTCCTGATCCGCTCCCGTGAGACCCGCGGCCTGAACGACGGGAACGATGGAATTTCCAGGAGGATCGTAGACCAAAACCTGCCGGGTGTATTTCGCTTCAAATGGAGCGCTGTTCGCGGGGATATTTGTCGCGATCGATCCGTCCATAGAACCATCCAGCGTCACCAAAGCGAATTGCGCGTTCGGACCGGCGGATCGAACCGACGCGCGCAGCGCAATCGTGTTCATTCCAGTGGAGACTGGTGGAAATTGAAGCAGTGAGACTTGTCCTTCACTGACAGTTAATTTGGCGCCCTGTCCATCCGTATAGGCGGCCGCCCAAGGAATCTCACCGATCGCCGCTTCTCCGCTGGGGAATATGGGATTCACACTGTATCCACCTCCGACATGTGTGTACTCATCAACCGAATCAAAGGGGAAAACCTTGAGGGCGGTCAGACTGCCATCGCCGGTTCTGGCTTTATTAAAGTATATGATGACCTCACCATTTACCGCAACGTTTTCATTTTCCGCATCAGCGATAAAGCATAAAATGGCGAGATCGATATCCCCATCACCATCGAAATCCCCCGTTACAGCATATTGGGGTTCAAAATCTAAAGGAAATTTAGGCTTTTCCTCATCTGAGTCTTCATCATATATGATTTCCGTAAAATGATTTTTTCCATCGTTTTCATAGAGAGCAAGTTCTGGTTTCAATCCCGCATCAGAGCCGCTCTCAACAATTTCCTGAATGGTTACTGCCAGATCGATTATCGTTATCCAGATCGAAATCCTCCGCCATGACCGCATACGTCATACCCGGCGTGGGATGCTGGTCATCAAATTGAAGCGTCCCCCTTCATTGCGAAAGAGATCCACGGATGTGTTCGTTCCTAAGTATGAGATAAAATCCATGTCCCCGAGGAAGGAAACGGCGATATCTATCTGCTGATCCCCATCTAAGTCAACGGAATCCAGAGCATGTGGCTGGAGATTCAATACTTTGTTGTTGGCGTAATAAAGCCCATTTTCACTATTCAAGAAGCATGATATATCGAAATTGGTCATCTCCCAAGCAAGAATATTTAACTCGCCTTGATTTACACCTACAACATCGATAGTTCCATCTTGATCAGCGTCGAAAGTCTCAATGTCCACAATACTGCCGACATTTGCAAAAACCTCATCTTCTTCCTCGAAGATTTGGTATCCCTTATTGATATACGGATAAACACCCCCGGGGAAAAAATAACCTTGGTTAAAGTCTATTACACCATTGTTACCCACCACGATATCGTTAAGATTGTCATTGTTGATGTCAGCGATTTCAATGGAAGAGGGAATACCGTCGATAGTATGATACTTTTTATAGTAAGTACCATCCTGCTCCGAGAAAAATATTATAATACCAGCTTCTTGCTGCAAATTGAAATCCTGGATATTGGCAACGACCAAGTCTAAGTTCCCTTTCCCATCCAAATCCCCAATCTTCAAAGCAACCGGGTATTTCAATCCCTCTTCTAAAGGTATTTCTTCCAGTTCAGAAAAACGCCCGGTTCCGTCATTCCATGCGATCGTGATGGAATGGCCAAAAATATTGGCGGTGGCCAGATCGAGATCGCCGTCTCCATCCAGATCGCCCGCGTCAATGGTGGACGCGCGTTTGCCAACAGCAAATGTTTGTCCGAATTCAAAATCCAACGCAGCCCAAACCGTCCCCACTTGAAAAAGTAACGCGAGGCCAACGAATAATCCTAAAGGCGCATAACTACGATTACATTTCATTCTCATAACCTCTTTATGTTTTGATGTTCCTTCTTCGATGATAAAGGAACGCTTTCATTATTACAGTATCTGAATTGTAACAAATTGTCACTTCATATTGTTTTGCTATTCCATTCGGCTTACACTATAGTGAACGTGAGAAGAAAATCACGGTCAATCAATTGGAAAGTTAAATGCGGTGTAATCATGAAGCGGAAAGCATTTACATTAATCGAACTCCTTATCGTCGTCGCGATCATCGCAATTCTCGCGGCGATTGCGATTCCAAACTTCTTAAACGCGCAGATCCGGGCGAAAGTTGCGCGCAGCCAGGCGGATATCAATTCCATCACCGGTGCGGTGTTAGCTTACCGGGTGGATAATAACAAAATACCTTACGTCGATCCAGGAAGCGGTACAACTCTAATGATTAAGTATATCCACCTTTCCACGATTCGCAGCCTGACCACACCGGTTTCGTATATCAACACCGGCCAGTTGTTCAGCCCATTTTCCGCCTATAAAGGATATTACTATCACAATTGGGAATATCTAATTGAAAATCCGATCGCCATCACCATGTCATATAACAATAGGGAGACACTCGAACAACCCGCTTGGATGCTTTCCACCATCGGTCCAAACAATGAAAATCCGTACGACGCGCTCGACGCGGGGAATCAAGGCGGAAAACACATCCTCTGGCACGATTACAACCCATCCAACGGCGTCACCAGCCGCGGCTTGATCCAACAACATGGGAAATAAATAACCAGTCCTTCACGTTAACCACTCATCCTTTTCTATAATCTTCCATTGACATTACATCAATATTTCATTTATTTATACGTAGAGAATTATATATGGAGTTTTAAATGAAAACTTATTTCAATCGCAGGAATTTTCTTGGAACGGCTGGTATGGCGGTATTGGGAACCGCTTTGGCTGAATCTAAAGGAAATGAAGCAATGGCTTCGGAGAGTGAACCAGCGGATTCTTTTAAAACAAAATTGAAAAAAGCGTTCTGTTTTAGGATGTTTCCTGGGGAAATGCCGTTGGAAGACCGGTTTAAACTGGCGCGGGATATCGGTCTCGATGGGGTGGAAGTCAAAGCTGTAGATGATCCGAAGCAAGTGGAACGAATCAAAACCGCAGCGGAGAACGCTTCCATCGAGATTCACTCGGTGATGAATATCGCGAATTGGAAATACCCTTTCTCTAGTGACAATCCAAGCGATATCTCCAAAGGAATCAAAGGGATGGAAACATCGCTCCAGACCGCCAAGGTTTGGGGTGCGGATACCGTTCTTCTTGTGCCCGCCGTGGTTAATCCCAAGACCTCATACAGAGACGCCTACATGCGTTCGCAGACGCATATCCATAAATTGCTTCCCTTGGCGAAGGAAATGGGAATCGTTATCGCAATTGAAAATGTATGGAATAAATTTCTACTAAGCCCTCTTGAATTTGCGCGGTATGTGGATGAATTTGATTCGCCTTATCTGCAGGCTTATTTTGACGTGGGGAATATCGCGTTGTATGGTTATCCGCAGGATTGGATTCGAACGCTGAAAGACCGTATCCGGAAATTTCATATCAAAGGCTTCGACGCCGAACGAAAACAGTTCGTCAATATCCGCGATGGCAGTATCGATTGGCCCGAAGTGCGGCGCGCAATCGATGAAATTGGATACAGCGGGTATATCACAGCTGAACTAAGTCAAGGCAACGAGTCTTATCTCCGGGATGTTAGTAAGCGAATAGATTTAATAATTAGTGGAAATTAGCGAATAATCGATTGATGTAAAATCAAGAATTCTCCTTATTATTCGATGGATTCAATTCTTTTTTGTTTGTTCATATAGGAGAATTCTCCTATATTCGCAAAAAATGATTAAGAAAATAATAAGATTTCCGATCTTTATTATTGCCGTTTTAGTTTTAAGCAATTATAATATACAGTGATGATCGATCAGAAGAAGATGATCGAACGATTCAGAGTCTGGATTCCTTAGCATTACCCGGATTCTAAACAAACACGCACCCCCTGAGGAGGAGTCGCTTCCCCCCAACGCCGAACTGGCGGCTCCTCCTCTCCCCCTACACTCCTTATATACCTTCAAGATTGAGATCACAACTGCAAATGAAAATGAGTTGTAGGAGTAATCGTGAGCGAGAAGGTCAATGAAACTCATTTTTATATATATAACTCACGAAGAGTATTTTTGGTTTAATTTTAAGAGAATTCTTCCGCCAATCGGTTTAGAATCTTAATACCCCGGTCGATTGTTTCATCTTCCGCCGCGTAAGAGATGCGGATGTGGGTTTTCCGTTCGGAGAAGACGCTGCCGGGGACAATGAGAAGGTTATTTTCAATCGCCTTACGGACGAAGGCGTCACCGTCTCCATTGGGTGATTCTGGAAAGATATAGAACGCGCCTTCCGGTTTGACGACCCGGTACCGGTCTTTGATTCCTTCGTATATACGATCCCGTTTTTGTTTATACTCTTCGCGAGCCGGCGCCGAATCACGGTCGAAAGCCGCCAGTCCGGCTGTTTGAGCGAAGCTGGGCGCGCAGACGAAGGAATACATCTGAATGTTGATCATCGCGGCGATGATCTCTTTCGGGCCATACGTGTAACCCAACCGCCAGCCTGTCATCGCGGCGGATTTCGAAAATCCATTGAGGATGACCGTATATGGATAGAATTCAGCGGGTGACATGGGCTCTGATTCATAGAGAAAACAGTCGTAGATTTCATCCGAGATCAACAGCAATCCATGTTTTTCGGCGATCCGCGCGATTTCTTTCAAAGCGTCAGGCGTGAAGACTACTCCGGTGGGATTGCAGGGGCTATTGACGAGGATCGCTTTTGTACGGGGGGTGATAAGATTCTCGATTTTCTCTGGATCGGCCTGGAAATTAGGATAGGTGTCTAAAAAGACAGGTTTTGCGCCGATGAAGTTCACCAAGTGTTTATACATGACAAAATAGGGATCAGGGATGATGATCTCATCCCCCTCGTCTAAAATCGCCATCAAGGTCAGTAAAATCCCTCCCGATACACCGGATACAATCATGAGATCGCCCAAGTCCAAACCACGATTGAGATATGATTGTTTGATTTTCTCGCGCAGTTCTGTTAATCCCGCGGTCTGTGTATAGCTGTTATTCCCATTCTGGATGGCGTTGATGGCGGCTTGTTTGACATCATCGGGGACATCGAAGTGAGGTTGTCCAATAGAGAGATTGACGGGATCTTTCATATTCGCCGCCAGGGCGAAAACCTTTCGAATGCCGGATGAGTCGATACGAGTGGTGCGTTTGGCCAATTTTATCATACTGTTCCTCGTCATACGGTTTCATGGATTCCCAAAGGGATTAATCTTTAAGCCTATCACAAGAATGGAGAATGAAAAATCCTTCCAAGCGCAAAAAAACTCTATGATTGAGTTAGCAACACGCAAATGAAAAGGCGCGCTTTCAAATGAACGCGCGCCTTTCGAGAGGTTATAAACGACTGATTATCCAGCGTTTTCCAAGACAACACCTTCATCGGAAAGGGATTGTATGAATTTCTCAGGATTTTTCTTAAATTCCGGTTTACATTCCTCACAACAGAAATAAATTTTCTTTCCCTTGTGTTCAATAAAAATCTTTTTTGAGATTGGATTTCCTGAAACCGGGCATTGCGATTGGGTGAGAGTGAGGAGGACGGGAGCCTGTCCCTTTTCAAGCATTGCTTTGACTGTGCCGCTTGGATCATTCTTGAATTTTGCATCACAGCCAGGACAGCAATATTTTACGAGTATATTATTTTTAATTCCATATACTGTGTCCTTCGCGGGACTTCCCATGATAGGGCAAGTTGTTTGATGCGTCACGCCTTTTGCTAACGCCGGTTCTTCATTATTCTGACGGATTTTTAAAACCGCGCTGAGAGGATCCTTTTTTACTTTTTCGGCGCATTTTTCGCAACAGGTTTTAATTTGGTATCCCAAGTACGTAAATCCAGCGCCCTCAGTGACGGGGGCGCCGCTGATGGGGCATTTCGTCTGTGGTTTCCGCTCTTTCATGGCTTTGAGTTCAGCGGTGATTTGTTCCTTCATTTTCTCCGAGTCCGCTTTCTCAGAAGCGCTGGCGGGAATGAGTAAACATAGACAGAAAATGAGAATCCAGAACTGTCTCTTCATTGTCATATCCTTCCGTTGTTCTATATTTCACACCATAACGGCGCGTGAGTGATGATAGGGAGAAGTATAGCCATCTGAAATACAAGACCCAAATTTTTTTGAGGGCTTTTTAGGTTGTGTTCAGAAGACTGCGCAAGAGGAATCTCGGGGGAATGCGTGGTTAAAAATCAAGAATAAACACAATAGGCAAAAAATCATTTAATTAATTTGATGAGAAAATAGTAGTGGAGTTACCATATGATATCTGAAAACGATCCTGGCCAATATCGATTAAAACAAGATTGTTTCGGATTCTTCATCAGCTTCCTCATCGGGCGCATCCGGTTCGTCATCCGGGAAATCCTCCTCCTCATCCAAAAAATCTTCGTCGAAATAATCTTCATCGTCATCATCCGGATAATACGATTGGCATTCCATGTCCCGGAGGCGAATGTACATTTCTTCGACGGCTTTAATCAGTTCCCCTGTTTCAGCTGGATCGTCTTTTTGAATTTTGATTTCTCTGCCATCACAGTCTTTGATTTGGATTTCAACCATTGTATCACTCCTTCAGCCGTTTTGGGAACTCGGTGAATTCCGGCCAACAAGGCGCCGGTCTATTGATAGCCATGAAACGAAATGGGCCAAGTATAAACTGATATTATATCACCTTTCTAGATGTTGATTGGTTTACTATAAACAGTATACAGATAAGTTTCGTTTACCAACCGAAAGTATGACCATGAAGCCTGCTTTAACCGGTCTCAGCGGCTTTATGACCGCTTCATTCATGTAGAAGTATACATCCTTTCCTCATTCTCACTTATAACCGATAAAAAAAAAGAATAGCAAGAAGTTTTTTTTATTGACTTATTGGAAATTTCCCTAATAATAATATAGATTATACAGCGGCCAAATGGCGGTTAGAAAACGTTAGTCATGAATCCGTTTACCCGAATAATATTCTTACCCTTGCTCTTGGGTGAAAGAGATCGTTAGCGGCGTATGAATAGGTTTTCTTTCATGACTCCGTCACATGTTGTTACTGAATAAGAGGCGCAATGACCACAGATAATATTCATCTCCTCAATGAGGAAAATATCACCAAAGCGTTTCAGAAGTTCGAGGCGCTTTTATCAACGCGAAAGGCCCGTGAGTGTTTACAAAACGCGCAAGCGGAGCTCGCATTTGATACAGAAGTTTTTTTACAGCCTTTACGCAACGATCTCGCGGAATGTATTGATGTGATCGCCAGTCTCACCCGCGAACGGGGAACGACAGGAAAGGAATTGGAAAAAGCGATTCCCATTCTTTCTAAATACCTTGATCCCGGCGCGGATTTTTCTCAAGACGTCGCGCGATTGGAAAAGTTGATCGCGGATAAAAAACGCAGGCACCCGGATTTTATCCTCGCGGTGAAATTGCAAATGCTGGTGAGAAACTTTGAAGAGAAGTTGAATCTAACCAATCCCCTGAGCGCGGACTACACGAGAATCAAAGAGAATTACGAGAATGTCAAAGCGACTCTCGCGGGCCATATGAAAACCAAGATGCGCATCGCCCAGCACGCCCTGGCCCCCGATATGCTGGAATTGGCGCAGGCGCAGATTCAATTGATGCGGCACCATGAGAAAATTCTCTATCTGAAGAAAGAAATTCTTGACGCCGGCCGCACCCATACGGAACATACGCTCAAGAATTTCGCCTCGGTCTTCAAAGATGTTGAACCGGAGTTGGCGGATACGATTCTCCTGCAAACCCAAAGCCTGATCGCCACAGGGGATTTGCCAACGTATCCCGCTTTGAATGATGTTCCGAAGTCGTTGGATGAATATAAAGAGAACCTCGCGAAACAAGGGGAACGTCTGAAACTGTTCGATAAAAGGCTGCATGAGTGCATGGAAAAATTGACAGAGCTGATGGAATTTGAAGAGACGATTTTCAATATGTACAGCGATCAATTACGAGAGAAGGGAGTTCAATTCAAGAAAAAAGCGAAAGTGGATAAAACCGGTACTGGGATGGGAATCAAATACAAGAAATCCAGCCGGATGGTTTCCCGCCGCTCGGAATAATTAAATCAATACAGTTCTATTGAATCGTTCAATGTAAACCTTTGTAAAGCCTGTGTTCCAACGAGAAGAATAAGATTTCTCTCCACTCTCGGTTTTTTGTTTTTTTTACTATAAATGCAAATGGATCCGATTGACGTATTTCATAACGTTTTGGATTGATAAAAGCGGTTACGGCGCAATGCCGGAAAATAAAGACGTCGAATCGAAGAAGACAGTCACGGTAATTGGAGTCTGTCTTTTCGGCAAGAGGAACTGTCGAAAGGAACGTTTGTTGTACGCAATTGCCAGAAAAGAGAAACTATGTCTTGGATCCATGCGCTGCTCGAAGTCATTAAAGCCGATATCACGCAAGAATATATGAGAGTAAATTCCTGCCGGAACTATCATGAATTATTCGATCGATCACCAAGCGGTCAACTGGTCTTAGAGAATGTCGAAATGAGCGTTCGGGGACTTTCAAACCTCGGCGATTTCCCCAAAAAGTTAAGTGAAAAATACGAAGATCTGGACGAAATTATTGAGTCCTATTGCGCGACCGGTGACGATCAATTTTTTCAAGACTCGGTGAAATCATCGAGCTGCTGCAAACGGTTAAACTATTTCCTCTTTACCAATCAGGCGAAGAATTTTGGCCTGGAACAACGGAACCGCTTTGCGGAAATCGTTCGTAAAAACGAAAATCTCGCGCAAGAGAAAATGGATGCCATTCGTGAAAGCAAACGGATCTTTTATCTTCAGATTGAAGATAAACTGTTGAGTTCCTCCAAGGTTCATACTCAACTCGGACAATATTTAGCTTTAATTGGAGCGCTCCTGCAAGCGCAAAACGAAATTTATTCCTGTGAAGAGAGCCTTGGCAATGTATTTCTTAAATACGTGAATCAAAACATGGTTTACGAAATGAAAGACGGACAGAAAGTGAAAAGCGAGACGGTCTCATCGTTTCTCGCGACAGTAAAATCGATCGAAAAGCGGGGCGTCGAAATCACGGCGGTCCATGCCCCCATCAAACAAGAACAACTGAAGACTTTTATTGAAGAGTACAAAGAGCATTTGGGAATCGTAAAAGATGAGGTAGGGCGGTTGGAGGATTTTACGAATTTAATGCATAAAATCGCGCGACAAATACGCGCTCCGGATTTGTTGGTTGATGAATGATTTGACGAAAAGGACCTGACCAATACTTATTAGATCTTATTACTTTGCCAACCTATCATAAAACCGCGTGAATCACCACGATTTCCACCCAGAGACCTGACGGTGGGGGTCTTTTGGTCCGACGATTTCCAACGGCAATGAGAACGTCTTTTGAGTGGGGGGATAACAGATAGTATCATTGCAGGCCTGATAATGAACAATGATTTCCACTTTCACTTTGCCTACGGGCAGTTTTTCCCCTGCTTTGAGTTGAATGGCGGATAGAGGAATGTCTTTTTCGTATTGCGCGACTTGAATCTCAAGAATCGGATCGCTTTTAAATATTGGTTTTGGATATTCAATTGGCTTGGATAGTTGAATCTCTTCTGGAAGTTTAAGTTCGATGTTTAAAGGAAACATCTTTGTTTCGGTATTCGCATACACATGAAATCCTTCCGCGAGGACGGGCAGAAACGCCAGTTTAAATTCATCACCAGGAGCGATTCGGTCGTGTGACCACATCCATTGGGCGTTCAGGACATCAGCCGGATCAATGGTTGGTGAGGAGGAACCACTTTCTCTCTTTTCTTCGCTGCTATCGCTGATGGAAGAAGCGCTTTCCAACTTCGGGGTATCCACGCCTTCTATCTTGGCCAGTTCCTTCAAAATCATGGACAATGGAGGACGGGCGTTAATTGATCCTGGAACTTGTGTTTGAATAATTCCTTTTTTATCGATCAGATATGCGCTGAAAAGTGGATACGGCTTGCGGGATACTTGTTCGGGATCGCAGACAATGGGGAATTCATTCCTGACGAAACCAGAGATCCGCGTCAGCATGGAGGGATCCCGCTCCAGCTGCGCGATGAAGATGACTTCTGTATTTAATTGTTTGAATAATTCGTAATGGGCTTGCAACTCCCTGAGTTGCCTAAGACAGTACAGTCACCACCAAGCGCGGCCGGTGATCATCGCAACGTTTTTTGAGCCGATAAAATCACGCGGGCTTATCTTTTTTCCCGAAGCGTCTGGAAGTTGTATATCCTCTACCGGTTTTCCCACGGTGATAGGTATGATCTTGCCCGATTGGATTTCCTGGTTTTGCTTCACTTCCGCTTCCAAGGTTTGAAATTTGCCCGTTTTCATGAAGAATTCATAATAACCGGGAAGCGTCTGTTCAGCCTTTGTTTCTCCAGACCAAACCAGAGGGGAAGCGATGAGATAGATGAGCGCCACTATCAGAGATGAGTACGTAATATATTTCATCATGGTCAACCGATCGTACCAATGTGATTACGTAAGAATGCAAGTACCATCATGTTAGCAGGAGAAGCGATTAATGCAATACGGTTTTTTTGGTTTTGGGAGGGGGAAATTCCTTAGGAATGGAAGGGGTGGGGATCAAGGTTTTCTTCTATCCGTTCTTAGTATCAATGACAGACGAAAAAATACGATTATCTAATTCACGTATTTCCCGTCTTTTCCCTCTTCCCTTGATCGTAGAGTTTCAATGTGTCCGGCTTAATTAACAGTATGGATACCGCAATGATGGCTGTTAATCCAATATCCGTTAATCCTTTTTCACCTGAAATAATGCTAGGGATATACAAAATCAGATAGAAAACAATTGAAATCTTGCAAATCGCGCTGAAGAGGAGATGAAAATTAATCGTCAGCCAAGATGGTACATATTCCCGTCCATAAAAGGAATAATAACCTCGTACGATGCTTTCAACGAAAATCCATAAAAGAGAGATGAGAAGGCTGGAGATACATACTATACAAAGGATAATAAATAAATTTTCCATTTATGATTCCTCTTCATTTGCTTAGGACGCAATGGAGAAATTATGTACTGTGAGTGTTTATAGATCTGATTTTATCACAAATATAGAGAATTGGTCGCAATTTGTGCAATGAATTTTACTTGACAATTATCCCTGCTTATTTCATACTTTCAATAATATAACAGCGCTAGGGAGAGTATCCCTAGTCCGGCGCCCGATCATTTCCATGACCGGGTGTTTCTTTTTTATCGGTGAATAGATATAAGGTTCTAACACAGAAGGGTAACATCAAACTTTTACAATACTTCCTCCAACAACGGTAAATCATCCACCCACGGATTTCTTCTCCAGGCGAATTGTTTTAAATCGTGGAGTTGTTCTGGAGTGAGGTGTTGGCCATCGGATGGGGCGGTGTTGAGTTCCGCTTGTTTGAGGTTTCGGATGCCGGGGATGACGGTATCGGTTTCCGGGTGGCTTAACACCCATCGCAGGGCGAGTTCGGCTAGAGACATTCCTGGCGCGTTCGTTTCCGCCCATTCGCGGATCTTTTCGACCCGCTGTACGGTTGCTTTTAGGTTTTGATCCCGGAAATATATGCTGCGGAAATCGTCTTCGGGGAAGGTCTCATCCCCTTTGTATTTGCCGGTTAACGCTCCTTCATCATAGGCGACGCGGATGATTGTGGCGACGTCATATTGTTTGCAGATGGGGAGTAAAGTTTCCCGTGGATGCTGTTCGAAGAGGTTGAAGATCAGTTGCAGGGAATCGATCACGCCGGTTTGCAGCGCGGGGATCACACATTCTGGAAAACTCTCCGTTGTCGAGATTCCAAATGCGCGGATTTTACCTTCCTTTTTCAGTTTTTCACCGGTTTCAAAAATCTCATCCACTGTATTCCAGGTTTCGCACCAAGTGTGAAGCTGGTAGATATCAATGCAGTCGGTTTGCAGGTTCGCAAGGCTGGTTTCCACGCCATTGACGATGTAATCAATGGGGAAGGTTTTTGAGTAAGGAGTCCAGGATGGAGGAGACCAGACCCGGTTTATCGGCGGCAGTTTCGTCGCGACATAGATCCGTTCTCTTCGTTCTTTTAGAACTTGTCCGATTAGTTTTTCACTGCGCCCTTCTCCATACGCTTGCGCGGTGTCGATAAAATTCCCACCTAGATCCAAATATCGATGTAGGGCCTTGAGGGATTCATCGTCATCCTGATCGCCCCACCATCCTCCAATGGCCCAGGCGCCGAATCCAATTTCTGACAATTCCCATCCCATACGTCCAAACCGGCGGGTTTTCATAATTAGTATCCTTTCTTCCTATGTGGCGCTGCCTATTTCTTCGGAAGAAACGTCCGGTGTATCCGGATTTTCATCCGCGTCCAATAGATCGTCTGTATGGATTGCGGCGCTTGCTTCGGGGATTGCTTCGGCGGAGATGGATGGTTCACGGACGAATTCGCTTCGCTCTTCCGGGGTGAACACCACGCGATCCGTCAGGATGGATTTCTGTATCCAGCCTTCGTTCGTTCCCCATGCGTTAACTTTGATCCATTCGCTGTCTTTAGGTGTTTCTTTGATAATCACTTCGATCCCACGGGATAGATTGATTATTGGTTTCGCGTCTTCGGATGGTTCACTCAAGAGGAGCGTGCGAACGCCGACCAGAACGTTCTCCGTGGCGGTAACCATTTCCACATCCCGCGCGTAGAATTGAAAGAGGTGTTTCTCGGCTGTTATGGTCACAACGAAACGCTGTTCGAATTCACGCACAATCACACGTCCCTCGCGAGGGCCATGAATGGTGACGGCGGTTCCCGCGTCAGAAGAAGCGGCGCCGGCCTCCAGGAGAAGCACACAAGTCAAAAGAGAGTAGACAAGAGATTTTACGTATCGGTTCATCATGCCGCCTTTCTCAAAAACGATAGAATCATAGTATAACAAAAAAAGAAGGAATCTCGATCGTGAACAAATGGATTTTGAAAGGATTGCTTATTTGCTTGATCGTACCGGCCGTCTCATGCGGTTCCGTCAAACGCCGTGAGATGACAGTGGCTCCGGACGATTCGTCTTCCCAGGCCATCGTAAAGGATGAAGAGGCGCCCACACTCGAAGACTTGTCCGGTTTTTTATATCCCGTTCATAAATCGCGGAAATAATCTACGACAACATGCGCGATCAAGAAAACGCGTTTCTCAAGAGTTCGACGCTTTTGGGTACGCCGGTGTCCGCATTTTCTTTTCCTTCAAACTCGATTGAGACGTATCCGCTGTAATTCGTATCCGCGAGAATCTTTGCGACGCGGTCATAGTCGAGATCCAATGTATACCACTCTCCACCGCCATAGTATGTTTTCGCTTGGACGAAAACCGTTTTTGGAGCGATCCTCTTTAATTTCTCATAGGGATCTTCCAAGAAATTGCCAGTGTCCATCAACACGCCCAACCAGGGTGAATCGATGGCGTTGACGATGCGCAGAAGCCCTTCCGGCGTTCTTGAAAGTCCCCAATGATTTTCCAGAGCAAGGAGCACACCGCATTTTTCCGCTAAGGGTATACATTTCTCGATTGAATCAATGCACCATTTGAACGCGTCATCGAGTGTATAGCCTTCCAGCGGCGGTTCCTCTCCGCGTAGTTCCATTAAGCGGTCGAATGACTGGATGGTTCCCCAGCGGCCTGAATTTAAACGAATGCATGGGATTCCCATCTCATACGCCAGCTCGATGCAGTGTTCTGTATGTTGGATGTGTTTCTGCCGGCTTTCTTCATCGGGTGAGACGAAATCTTGGTGAATGGAGAGGGCGATTAAATCAATTCCATTGACAAAAGCCCGGCGTTTCAGACTCTGGAGATAAGGGCGGTCTTCTCCACTCATTTGCCGGTGGAGAATATCGACACCTTCCACGCCTAGTGCGCTGGCTTTATCGATGACGGTTTCAATGGACACTTTGGGATCGCGGAAATGCCAATAGGAGTAGGATGATATGCCTAGTTTAATCCGTTTCTTCACAGGCGCCGCGCTAGCTGTTATAGGAGCGAGCGCGCAGGCGGCGGTTCCCAAAGCCGCGCTGGTTAATAAGGAACGGCGTGATATGTTCATCATGAATCCTTTCTATCGTAAAGTTTCATGGCATGAAGAATAGTAAAGTTTCTCTGATGGGAAATTATAGTTTCTTACGGTTTCAATTCATGGGTTGGGACGAATATTTTGTCTTAATCCGGTAACTTCCCGCTTTTGCGGAAAAGACGAGACAACCATCCCGGCGATCTTTGAGTTCCGGCAGGGAACCTGCGCCAACGATCTCGTAAAACTCCAAATCGGAGCTGGGCGCGAACACCGTCGCGGCGCTGTTGGGGGGGATCGTGAGATCCAGCGTCAATTCATCATTCTCAATTGACCAGGAAACTTTGATGGTTCCATAAAGTGTTTCCAGCGAGCCTTTCGCGTAGGTCAATCCACCGCCTGGACGTGGATGGAGAATGAAATGCTTGAAACCTGGATTCATCGGATCTGGATTGATTCCGATGATATGGCGGTACATCCATTCTCCTACCGCCCCGATCGCATAGTGGTTGAATGAATTCATACCAGGATTTTGGAAACCACGTCCTTCAACCCATCCATCCCAGCGCTCCCAAATCGTGGTCGCGCCGTGATCGATCGTATAGCCCCATGAAGGGATTGTCCGGTTGGCTAGAAGTTTGTACGCGGTTTCGGTGTGTCCGTTGCGCGCGAGTTCCAGCATTAGCCGGTTGGTTCCTTGGATACCGGTGGAGAGATGCCCATTGTATCGTTCGATCCCTTCAAGAAGGTATTTCACGGCGGATTGGCGCGCCTTTTCTGGAAGCAAGTTAAAATGGAGCGCGAGCGCGTAGGCGGTTTGTGTCTCACTGGTGATGCGGCCATCCGGTTGCAGGAAATGTTCGCAGAACGAGGCTTTGATATCTTTCGCTAACCGCAAATATCCTGTCGCTTCCGAGTCCCGGCCCAAGATCGCCGCCATTTTTGAAAGCAGTTCGGTGGAATGCGCGAAGAATGCAGTGGCGAAAACATCCGCTGGAGTATTCCCGCCTTGTTTCGGCCAGTTTTCAAGGATCAGCGTATCAGCGTTCAGCCAATCCCCATAATTGTTTCCCCGCCCATTAACCCAGATCAAGTCTTCGCTCTGGCTGCGAACGTATTCCACCCATCGTTTGGCGGCTTCATAATGGCGTTGGAGAATGCGTGTATCCGCGTAGTTTTCATAGACGCGCCACGGGACGATCACACCCGCGTCAGCCCATGCCGGCGCGGCGAGAAATTGATTTTTCGGCATTAATGGATTCGGTGAAAAATCGGAGAACCGCCCATCCTCCGCCTGCGCTTCTTCGATATCCCGGCGCCATTTCGTAAAGAACGCGGCCATGTTCATGTTGAAGCAGGCCGCTTGGGAAAAGAGCTGGGCGTCTCCCATCCAACCGAGCCGCTCGTCCCGCTGCGGACAATCCGTGGGTGTGCTGTGCATATTCCCGCGCTGGGTCCAAGCGATGTTTTTCATCAGCTGATTCCACAGGGGATTGGAACATTCAAACGATCCGCATAAGGGCGCCGCAGAATGGATGACACATCCTGTCAAGTCATCCAATGAGGGACGTTCGGGAAGGCCGGTGACTTCCACATAACGGAAACCATGATAGGTGAAATGAGGCTCGAAGATTTCCTCTCCATCTCCCCGGCAAATGTATATATCCTTTTGATAATCCACTGGATCGCGCCGATTGTTATCCCGCAGGTTTTTTGTGTAGACGCTGCCATCCGGATTCAGGACTTCCGCGAATCGCATCGTAATCCGCTGACCGGATGGGGCGTGTATTTTTAAGCGAATCCAACCCACCATATTTTGGCTCAGATCGAACACAAAACAGTTCGGTTTTGGTTCGGTGACTTGGACCGGTTGTATTTCCTGGGTGATTTGAATTGGTTCATTGGGTTGCGTAGTCCGCTTCGCCCCGTTGTCATCCAGTCTCTCCGCAGAGAGCCATTCACTGTCGTCAAATCCAGGCGCAGACCAACCGGGCATTTCCAAGCGTCCATCATGCTCTTCGCCTCGGATGATATCCGCAGCGCGGATTGGGCCTTTGTTCGTGGCTTTCCAACTTTCATCCGTTACGAGAATCTGTTTGCTTCCATCCTCATATTCAATCTCCAATTGGGCTAGGAATCCCAGTTGATCGCCGTAGAGTCTCGGACCGATTAAACCGACCAGCCCCGCGTACCATCCTTCTCCGAGTATCGCGCCAATCGTGTTCGCGCCCGGTTGTAATAACGAAGTTATATCGTAGGTTTGATACTGGATTCGTTGCGTATAATCAGTCCACTCCGGAGCGAGGATGTTTTCCCCTGCCCGCTTCCCGTTGAGACACAATTCATATAATCCCCGCGCTGTGACATACACCATCGCCCTTCGCAGGCCCGGCTTCAGTTCGAATTCTTTGCGCAGCATCGGCGCCGGATCCGGTAGAGCGAAACGTTCTGTCTGCGTGACGATGATTCCATCGTTTAGATGCTTCAACGACCATTGATTGGATTCAATATGATCCAACGCGTTGACCGATTTCCCTTCCGATAGAACGCGCCCTTTATTAAGAATCTGCATTTCCGCCAACGCGAATCCATAGTTATCCTCATCCCGATGCGTGAGCCGGTTTACGATAAAGCGAACGTATCGATACGTTCGTGGAGAGAAGCGGTATGTTTGCGCGGCGGCGCCTGGATGGGGAACGTCTTCTGTGGAATTGTCCCATACGATTTCAAATTCGGTGAATGTTGGATCGTTGGACACGTCGATGCGAAAGCGGATGGGGAACAGAAACCCTGGATCTTTTGAATAATCAAACGGTTGGACGGGGATGAGCCGCAGGGCGTCAAATTCCGTGGGCTCTCCCAGATCGATTTGAATCCATTTTTTTCGTTCAGCGGATTTTTCAATCGCACTGTGATATCCGACATGAGCTTGGACGCCTTTCGTCATTTTCCCTGGATACCCAATCCAATCCGCTTTCCAATCCGCTGGATGGAGTAATCCCATATGCCAACAGGCGGGTTGACTGTATGCGCTGATTTCCCCTTTTTCGTTCCAAGCTCGCACTTTCCAATAATAACGATTTCCAGATTGCAGTGGCGCGCCCTCATATTCGATATGGATCGAATGGTCAGACGCGACTTTCCCACTATCCCAAATGGCGCCATCCCCGTGAGCCAAACGGTTCAAATCGGTTGAAACCAGGATCTGATAGGCGGTCTGTTCTTGGAATGCGTCATTTAATTTCCAAAACAGCCTGGGCGCGGGCTCATCGATCCCCATCGGATCCGTTAAATATTCACATTGGAGATGATAAGGCGCTGGAAGAAGCGCCGTGTTCTCCTCACAGGATGGATTCAGAGCAATGAATCCACCGATCAAGTACAATACGATACAAGTGGTCTTTGACATTCTCTCCACTCCTTTTGTTAGATTGGGCTCTATACGTTTATTGGTCTAAGGCTTGTGGTTGCGCCTTACGCCGGTTTATCTGATTCATCATACAACCGGATTGAGATGAAATCATGATGGAGATAGCAGGAATCTCGTTGATTAAAGCGCTATTTTTTTTAGTGTGGGAAATATGATATTAACGAGTACTTCTTAAATCGATTTGGATAGGATTGGGGAAATTGTTGGGGAATATAATAAGGATTAATTTGGGATGAAATAATATAACTATTTCTCACGGCTGATTCGCCGTGTTCTTCTTAATTGAATCACTATTTCTATCTAGCGTGTGTATTCGATTACGCTTCGGATACGGTGTAGATATCCATACCACGCCGGTTGACGATAGCGTCATCTATTTTCACTGTTACAACAACTCCTTGGGGAGCGCCTTGGTATTCTTCAACCAATCGCGCTTCTGAAATAATACGGATGGTTTCTATGGAACCTCTTGCGCTATCAACATCATCAACCGTTACACGGTCACCAATACGAAAAGAAACTTCTTTCGCGACATCAATCATTACCGTCTCCTTTTTAAAATTTTTCATCCTTATATCCCCGTTTTTAAATGTAATTCATTGACAGAACATGACAACTACGTATAATGATAGACTTTAAGAGTCTGGTTGTCAAGAGTATTTATATATAAGTATTATTATTTGATTAATATTTTTTATGTAAATATACATTACATTTGACATTGAAAAGGGTAGAATAAATGTGCTATCGCTTCCCCCAATCCATCCAAGGGGAAGAGAATGACCAGATAAATGTAACAAGCGGTATGGCGGAGTAGAGTTTCTTGTAGACGGAACGTTATATTTTCGTTTTAGAGCCTCTAGGAATCTCCTTGTTGTATACTCTATAATGACATTTCAATTTTTTACCGCTTCAACAATAGAGATAAGTGATTGGTTGATTAAAACGTATTGATAGATGGAAGAATGACGGTCGATAAATTTCTAACCATAAGAGAAGTTGGAGACATTCTTCAGGTCAACGAACGGACGATTCTGCGGTTGATCCAGGCGAATAAAATCCCTGCGCTCAAAGTCGGCAATCAATGGCGCTTTTATCCCATTCAACTGGAGAACTGGGTTCTTAACGGAGGGAAAGTCGATTCCTCTGAAATGAGCCAAGAAGAGAACTGGGAATCGGATCAAGAGTTTCGAGTCTTTTCCACGAACCGGACGTTGTTGGATTTGAACGTGTCTTCCAGTGAAGAGGCCATTGAGGCAATGGTCGGCGTGTTGGCGGATACGGGCCATTTGCTTCAGCGGGAGCTCTATTATGAAGCGGTGCTCAAACGGGAACGGACATCGACGACAGGGATCGGGAATGGAGTGGCGCTGCCTCACGCGTGGCATCCAATCAACGATCTCTTTCGGGTTCCTTTGATCGTAAGCGCCCGGCTGAGCGATCCCGTTGATTTCGATTCTATCGATGGAAAACCGGTCGATTTAATCTTCTTGCTTTGCGCGCCCCGCAGCCGCGCGCATTTAAAATTGATTTCTTCCATGTCCATCCTGCCGAATAGTCCCCGGATCCTCGGCGAGTTGCGCGCTGTGCGGAAGGCGGGCGATTTCGTGGAAATTCTCGATGAGGTGACCCAAGGCAAACTCGTCTAAAGCCTGCGCGTCTCTTATTAAGAGACTGATAGGAACGATTCCCACAAAACAGTTTCTATATTATTTCAAAGAAAGCCACTCTTCACGCTTGCCTATTGGGTTTATAATTCAATGGGCAACTAAGACGGTTTTTTGAATCCGCAATCAATCTATTTCGTCCATTAATAATGAAAACGATTCGGCAATACCAGATTTTAATATACCTCGGTCCACTTATCCTCGGCCTCTTGTTTGTCTGGCACTACCGGGAAAGCAAGCGCGCGTGGATGAAGAGCATGGTTCAATCCGGCGCGATCTTGGTCTTCGATGGAGGCACGGTGACTCGCGATGACATTCGTGATTATTTTCAAATTCCACCCATCGAAGAAAGTCCGATTTTACGCGCGTTGGAGATCCCCCTGGAGGATGTGACGGGTCTCGACCGGGAAGAGCGGGAATGGTTCAACAATCCCGCTGGTCAATTGCTGCTGAACCGGATTATCAAGCATATCGCGCTGGTGACCTATCTGAACATACAGTTTGACGCGGATCGTTTTGAAGAAGTGGAATCGGAAGTCAAAGAGTTTCAAGAAACATTGATGGCCAAATATATGGAAAACGAGCTGTCAGAATTCATTCCCACCGTGACGAAAGAGGAGACGCTGGCGTATTATCTAAAGCGCCGGGACCGATATTATCAGGAAGGCTCACGGTTGGCGCGGCATATCATGTTGGTCAAAGACACGTCCACCGAACAAACCATAAATCCTTACGTCATTACACCGGAGATCTTAATGAAACGGCTGCGGAATGGAGACGATTTCCAGAATATGGTTACATTTTCCCGTTCCGACAGCAAAGCCAATTCGGGGGAACTGGGGTGGTTGCCAAGAGGCGCTCTCGCCCCGTCATTCGACCGGGCGCTCCGGTCTCTAACGATTGGAGAGATTACAGGGCCCATTCAAGTTGGGGAAACCATCCATTTCATCCAGCTCTTGAACGAGCAGCCCGAAGGCATGCTTGCATTTGAGGATTGCGCCGATTCCATTGAGAAGGAACTAGAAGAGGAGAAACGGAAATGTCAACGGTATAAATTATTAAACCTTTCCGATGCTTTGATCGAGGCGGGAACGCCCCGTTCCGAGCGGGAATACCGCGAAGCGTTGATGAAAGCGGCGTACGAAAAAAAATGGGATCAAGACAGCCGCGTCGTCAAGCGAACCAACGCCTTTGCGCGATACCGCCGGGCGGATACTCAGTTCAGCTATCTCATGAAGCAGCGCGCGAAGATACAATCGTATGCGCGCAGCGCTGATGAATCCTGGACACTCGAATTCGAAACCGCCCGGTCTCTCTTGAAACAAATGAACTGCCGCTTCCTCGTCAAACTCGATTTGCCTTCAAGTCCAGGACGGGGAAATGAATTGGATATGGAACACGACGGTTGAAACGTTTATCGTTCCTTATCCCTCACCGATTTCACTTACTAAACGAGGTCAATGAAATGCGTTATTTGATTCTATCGATCTGTCTGATCCCTTTCGCAATCAACGGCCAGGGAATGGAACCGGAGCGGCTGCCGCATTTACTTGGCAGTTGCAGCACGCCTCTTGCGGATAGTACCTATGAGAGGAAGCAGAATATCCGTCTGGCCGTCGAGACAATTTCCGGAACAGTGTTGGTTCCCGGTGAGAAATTTTCATTTAATAAAACCGTGGGGAAACGGGAATTGAAAACCGGGTTTCTTCCCGCGCCCGCCATCGTACACGAACATCTGAGACCGGTTGTGGGCGGTGGGATTTGTCAGGTTTCTTCGACTTTATTCAACGCGGTTCTTCTATCCGACCTTAAAATAGTAAAACGATACCGTCATTACACGCCGGTCAATTATCTTCCTTTGGGGATGGATGCGACGGTCAGCTGGGGAGCGAAGGATTTCTCATTCCAAAACACCTCCAATAGCCGAATCCAAATTATCGGCCGCGTGACGGATGAGACGATTACGTTTGAATTGTATGGCGATTCCCCTTTGGATGACGAACTCCGGCTTGAGACCACGATTCAAGAATCTCCCAGCCCCCATGACGGCCAAGAATCCGAACCGGCGTTGGAAATCACACTGTACCGTATCCGCAACCGGGAGGGAAAACTCATCGAACGTGAATATATCCACCGGGATTTTTATCCGGCGAGAATCGTTAATTAGGTAGAAGGTTGAAGGCTGAAGACTGAAGGGAAAGGCAATTTTGTTTGTGTGATGAGAAGGTATCTTTTTTATTTATTTATTCCAGTGAGTTGCGCTTGTCTTGCGCTTCAGGTGTTTGCGGCGCGGGGCGCCAGTGATGGTGATTTCAGTCCACTTCGGGCGTATGAGGAATGGGTGGAAGACCGGGAGGCGCAGAGTCTTCCTCTCTTTGCCCGGCGGATCGTCACAGAACTACTCAATGGACAGAAATTGGATCTGGATAGTGACCATGTTCCCTGGCGGCGGACGCGAGTGGGTGTATTTGTCACCGCCATGAAAGGACGGCGCGTGCGGGCCTGCGTGGGAACTTTCCAACCTAGGCAGACTAGTCTCTCCGGCGCGATTATACGCCAATGCAAACGATTAACGGCGTCGGATCCCCGGCGCCGGCCGTTAGAAATTAATGAATTATCCGATTTACGGTTCGTCATATCTTTGGCGGGACTTCCCCAGCCGGTGAACGATCCTCATGATGTGGATATATACCGTGAAGGATTGGTCATGGAATGGCAGGGACGTGAAGCGGCGTTGCTGCCGGGTGAGGCCAAGACACTTGAATGGGGAATCCAGTTTTTAAAAAAACAGATTCATGTCCCAGAGGGTGAAATTCCACGCTACGCGTCGTTCCCGGTTCTCGTGTTGGAGGAATCCCGGAAATTGGATGAGATATACTGAGCGCGGGCATAATCTGAGCTTTTCAATCCATATTTCGCTTTCAATGGGCTTGTTTCTGGTAATGAGAAACGAAGATTACGATCGCCCAGAGTATATATCAATCAGCTGGGTAGCAAGGGGAAGGCTTTTTTCTCCCCTTGCATAATTTCTGGAACTTAGCCAGGGCAGAAAAAAGCCTTGCCCTGGGTGCCCGCGTCGTTTCCGGTTCTCGTGTTGGGGTGAAGAAAAGTAGGGTAAGTCGCACTTTATCGGCCCACCGGGAATGATTAACATTTTCAGATCGTGTAGTTAGATGTCCCAAAGGGACAAAAGAGAATTGCCCAGGATTTTAGTCCTGGGTAAGGGGGAATGGAAATAGAATCTTATTCCAACGAGACATTTATATCCTTCCTAGGAGAAAAAATTATGCGTCCTCATGCCACGATTCGTTTTCTCACTGTCATTGGATTACTCGTTTGTTGTTCCCTGCCGGTCTTCTCGGAGGCTGTCACTGTGTCGGGGACTGTTATTGATGAAAAGAACGAAACGCCGATCCCAAACGCGAAAGTGGAACTGACCAACGCCAACGCTGGGACAGGATATTTCATCGGTTATACAAATACTGACGGCCGGTTCTCCTTCAGCGATGTCCGGACAAACCTTCCCTACGATCTAGCGGTTTTCGCGGAGGGTTTTTGTCCGTATGAGATGGAATCTTGGAGGATCCCAACCAATCAGCAGGTTGTAGATTTAAAAATACCGTTGATTCGTGGAGCGGCCGTGAGTGGAACGGTGACGCGCAGCGATGGCGAAACGCCTATCGCCAATACGAAAGTTGAACTGCGGTACCAGCGCGGAGATTTTCGAATGCTGGATACAACACAAACGCTGTTCACTGACGCGAAAGGAACATTTAAATTTACGAAACTTCCCCCCAATGTCTATTCACTCTCTATCGACGCGAGCGGTTTTTTATCGGAACGCCTTGTGGGTGTGCGGCCCCAGCCGGGGGAGGAAAAAGATTATTCGATCAAACTGTACCGGCCTGCGAGCATCAGCGGTCACATTACATTGAAAGATGATGGATCGGCGCTGCCGAATATCGAAGTCGCGGCGCGGGGCGCGTCGCAGGGGGTGGGAACATCCGACGGGAATGGTTTTTTCGCTATTGAACAACTGCGTCCTGGATCGTACAAACTGGTGAGTAATCCATCGGGATTTCACGAATATGAAAGCGCGGATGTGATCCAGCTCGATGAAGGGTGGAATCTGGAAAACGTCGATTTCTCGCTCAGCCCGCTTCCCCCTTCGATGTCTCTGAGTTTAACGCGGGATGTTTTTCTGCCTGATCAAGATGTGCAATTCCAAGCGCGCACGTTCCGGATCGCGCAATATGAGAGCCGGATTTATCAATTGCCCGCTTCGGCGTTCTACAGCGGGGAACACGATGTGGAGGCGTTGTTGGAAGATGCGGATCTATCCTCTTTAACCGTGGCGCTCCAATGGACGGTGGACGTGGACTATTTCCAGCCGTATATCTGGTGTGACCGGGATTTAAAAGCGCCGAAAAAGTTGGAGCCGGGCGCCTATATCATCCAAATCGTCAATGAAGCAGACAAACTCGAACACCGCCTTCTCTTTTTCGTGACGGAATTGGGAATCGTGACTAAGCGCGGAAAGAATCAAATCCTTGTGTACGCGACCAATCTCCGGACCAGCATGCCCGTTCCGGAGACAAAGATTCTGATCCGTGACATAACCGATCGAGGCCGTATTTACCCGAATTGGATCGCGAAGATGAGGGAGATGGCGGGTGAAGAAGTGAACTGGAGCGGGAAGACGGACAAGCAGGGTGTATTTGTCTCTATTGGTGACTATCCAAAAAATTCGGATGTAATCGCGATCTCTCCGGAAGGGCACATCGCTGTTTCCTCCATGCATAAGAGTTACTTGATCGAACGGCAATCCGCCACGATCTTTGTCTATACGGATCGTCCGATCTACCGGCCAGAACAGACGATTTTTTACAAAGCCATCATTCGCCAAAATGAGGCGGAAGGATACCGGCTTCCCCCAGCCGAATCGATTGCGGTCAAGATTCAGGATCCCCAGGGGAAAGACATCCAGACGGAAACATTGACGATGAATGATTGGGGATCGATCAATTCTTCGTTCTCTCTTCCAAAAAGCGCGCCGTTGGGGCGTTATTCCATTAACATAAAATATGGGAAAGCGGAGAATTCCATTCATTTTTATTTAGAAGAATATCGCAAACCGGAATTCAAAGTGACTATCACGCCGGAGAAACCATTTTATATCAACGGCGAGACGATGAATTTTCTCGTCCGGTCTGAATATTACTTTGGCGCGCCCGTCGTGAACGCCAATGCGCGGTACCGGATCTATGAATCCGTGGCTTCGGGTGGATACCAGCGTTCGTTTCCTTCTTCCTACAACCGTTATTTGTCCGGCGGGGAAGTGACAACGGACGCGGAAGGGATCGCGCGGATTGAATTTACACCCCGGCGGAGTTCCGTGGACCGGCAAATTTCAGTGGAGGTGGAAGTGACCGAAGCGTCGGGCCGCAGTGTGACCTCACAGGGATCCGCGCCGGTGGGAGTCGGAGAGTTTTACATCACCGCCCGGCCGAAAAAACATGTGTATGGTCCAGAAGATCAACTGGCGATTGAGATTCAAACCCGGAACCATGAAGACAAACCGGTCAGCGTTGAGTTGACCGTTGAGTATACCCAAGATGTTTGGAATCCCGTGCGGCAGCGCTATGTAAGACCCTCCCGCCCCTTCGCCAGCGTAACCGTGAAGACCGATGAAAAAGGAAAAGCGCTGGCGGAATGGCTTCCCGACACAAAAGAAGTCAACGGGAGTGTGGAAGTCGTTATCATCGGCAAAGATGAACGGGGGAACACGATCACGGGCTCCAGTTCGTGTTGGCGGATGATGAGCCGGTCCGGATCGTTTCACTATCAGTATCCCACGTTGGAAGGGATTTTTGACAAAGATTCCTATCAACCGGGAGAGGAAGCGGCGCTGTTGATTCAGACCCAGTATCCCGAAAATCCCGTCATCTTGACGATTGAAGGGCGGGATATCCACTCGTATCAAGTGATCTGGCCCGCGGGAAAATCTACGCAAGTCAATATTCCGATCTTGGAATCGTATTCACCCAATGTCTATGTCGGTTTGTTCATGCCGAGAGGGATTTATCTCTCCAATCGAATCTATACCCTATCTGTCCCCATCGAGCGCGGCGCCATGAACATTGAGTTGACGGCGGATAAAGAAAAGTACAAACCGGGGGAGACAGGGACGGTGAAAATCAAGACGACACTGCCCGATGGCGCGCCTACGCCGGCGGAGGTGAGTTTAGCCGTTGTGGATGAAGCTATCTTCGCGCTGCGCCACGATCATACCCCAGCCATTCATAGTGTCTTTTACGGCAATCAAGCGAACTGGGTAACCACAAGTTATTCGTTTCCCATGCAGTATTACGGCGGCGCGAACAAAGGAGTGAAACCCGATATTCGCAAAGATTTTCGAGATACGGCTGAATGGATCGCCAATGTGTATACGGATGAAAACGGTGAGAGCACAGTCAAGGTGCGATACCCGGACAACCTGACGACGTGGCGCCTAACCTCCCGTGGACACACGAAAAACACGGAAGTGGGGTGGACCAAGAGCACGACGCTGGTTAATAAGGAATTGGCGGCCCGGTTATCGCTTCCGCGCTTCTTTGTGGAGAATGATGAGTTGAAACTGCCCACGCTGGTCAACAACCTGACGGAAAAGAACCTGCCTGAGATCAAAACGAAATTGCATATCACCGGCGGTGTGGAATTGATGGAAGATGACGAAAAAGTCACACGGGCCGCCGCGGGCGCACTGGCGCGGGAATTGTGGAATTTGAAAGTGAACGCGGCTTCCCCAGAGGCGGTATTTGTCTTCGAAGCCATAGGGGAAGAAGACGCCGACGCGCTGCAATTGAGCGCGCCCGTGTTGGCGGAGGGGTATCGGGAGGAGAAACGGTTGTCCCAGCGGCTTTCCGAAACATCCGCCACCCTTCAATTGAATCTTGAGGATAACGTTCTACTGGATCGATCACAATTTTCGGTTACGATCACGCCATCTCTGGCCGCCGTGGCGATGGGCGCGATTCCATACTTGGACCGGTTTCCTTATGGGTGCTGCGAGCAGACATTGAATGGATTTCTTCCTTCCATTGTGTTGATGGATGCGCTTGAAGAATGCGGGCTTAAAAAATTTACCTCCAATGAAAAAGAACAGATTCAACAAAAGGCCAAAGCGGGAATCGCGCGGCTCAGCATGATGCAGAATGGTGATGGGGGATGGGGATGGTTTTATGGGGATAGCCGGCCCTATCCATCCGCGCTCGTTTTGAATGGATTGGTGATCGCGGATAATTTAGGCTATCCCGTGCAGGATTGGCGCATCGAACAGGGAACACGGTATCTGAAACGCGCCGCGCACGAAACACGGGATTGGGATACCCAAGCCTATATCCTCTATGTGCTGAGTACAATTGAAGAAGAACGTCATGAGCTCCTGCCTGAATTGCATGCGAATATGAACGAACTCTTCGATTTTGGATTGGCGGTTGGAAGCGCAGTCACGTTCCGCGCGGGTGAACTCGAAAAAGCGAAAGAGATGAAAGAACGGCTTCTCTCGCGCCTGGTCTCGATTAATGAATCCGAAGCGGCGTGGGAAGTGGAACCGTCCCGTTTTTGGACGTGGAATGGATCCGCGCAGGAGACCACAGCGTGGGGTTTGATCTCGCTGATCGAACAGGACGGCCCTTCACCACTCACGGATCGAATCGCCCAATGGCTCGTCAGGCAGCGGGACGGCAGCCGCTGGCGTTCAACACGCGCGACGGGATTGATTGTTCAAGCGCTGGGAAGCGTGATCCGCGCGGAAAAAGAATTACAGCAGCTGGGACCTCTGGATTATACCATTCGCGTGAATGATGAGGTTCTGCAAAGCGGAACAATGAAACCGGAGGAACTGTCACAACCGCTGACGGTTTCCATCGATCCCCAAAAAATGAAACATGGGGAGAACACATTCACGCTGGAAGCGAACCGGGTGGGCGGTTTCTGGTCGCTGGACTCGTCACTTTTCCATCATGGCGAGATCGTTGTTCCCATTCCACACGAATCCATCTCGCTGAACCGCGTCTACGAGCGGGCTATCCATACCAAGGATTACCGGGGACGCCCCAAAATTTTAACAGAAGGTTTTTCTCCTACAGAAGAATTGGACGTGGGACAGGAAATTCTTGTTACGCTGGTCTTGGAAGCGAAACAGGATCTGCCCTATATGATCGTTGAAGAGCCATTACCGAGTGGATGCGAAGTTGTCGAGTCGTTTTTGAAACAAGTCACGCAGGGCTGGAGCCCCTATACGCATTACGAGCGCCGCGATGAGAAAATGGTCTTCTTCTTGGAACAGGTTCCTAAAGGAGAAACACGGATCGAGTATCTAATCCGCACAGAACTCAGCGGCTCGTTCCGGGCCAATCCCGCATACGCTTGGTGTATGTACTATCCCGAATACTCCGCCCGGAGCGCGACGACGAAATTAAGTGTGAAATAAACACGTGATGAAGATCGTGACGCCTCTCTATAAAGCATCGGTAACCGTTACTTCAATTTTTTCACGCCGTAAACCTAATTGATCCATAATTCGTTGATGATAAGAGATGCCATAGGACTGTATTTCGTGTACAATACAGCCTATACAATCCGTATGTGATTTCCCTGAGGAACTTCAATCTGGAGGGAAATCACTCGTTGCAGGAGGCGTAGTGATGGCGGACGCGCAAGCCTATCATGATTTACTCAGAAAAGTAAAACGAGCGTATTGGCGATACAATTGTGTCTCCTTTTATACCTATTTCGTTCAAACTCTTTTTTTTACATTGATCCTTACATGTTTGATCGTCTTAAGTTTGAAATTTACGCCTTGGCAAGTGGATAATTTTCTTATTACCTTTATTTTGACCGGTCTGTCTCTTCCGATGGCTTTTATTCTATTTTATATCAAAACCAGAGGGCTTGATGAAACGGCCATTTTAGTCGATAAGGAATTGCACCTGAAAGAAAAAATCTCATCCGCGCTCGAGATTTCGGATCTGAGCGCGATTCCGGTGGAAGAGCGGGAATGGAGGGAAATACTTCTTCATGACGCTTTGCGTTCCGCCAGCCGGTTGGATTTGCGCCGGGCGTTTCCTTGGAAGAATCCTTGGGCGGCGCAGTGGCTATGGGCGCCTCTCTTCATACTATTCCTCACGGTCGTCGCGTTGCCGCAATGGGATCTAATCACGGGGCAAGGCAAAGCGGAGGCGAAAGCCGAGGAGAAGAAAGCGATCGAGCGGCAAATTGAAAAAATGAAAATCCGGCAGTTGACCCTGGAGAAGCGGGCGCAGGAAAAAAAGATGGAAACCGCCGCCAAGTTGGCGGAAGAAATCAAAGAATTGGCGAATGATCTATCCAAAGGCAAAATCGAAAAACGCGACGCTCTCGCGAAAATGTCCTCCTTAGAGCAAGAATGGGAAAAACGCAAGGAGGAATTAGAGAAACTGCAACCTCAGATGAAAGAGATGTCGATGCCGAAAATGAAGCAGAAAATGACCGGCGATCTGGCGTCGAATCTCCAAAAGGGCGATTATAAAAAAGCGGCGGAGGAAATGCAGAAACTCCAGAAAAAGATGAAAATGGGGGATTTCTCCCCCGAAGACATGGAACGGCTCTCGTCCGAATTGAAAAACCTCGCCGAAAACCTTGATCCTGAATCCCCCCTGGCCAAAGCTTTGAAAAACGCAGCGAAAAATATGAAAATGGGTGAAAAAGGGGATAAAAAAAATAATAAAAGCAATCCCTTGGATCCCAGTGATATGCAGGACGCGTTGAAATCGCTGGAATTGGCCGAAATGGGGCTTATGGATATGGAGGATATGCTCAATCAGATGAATACGCTCGACGCGGCTCTGTGCGATCTGAAAGATTCAAAATACGCTCTCGCTGGAAAATTTGGTGAAGGAAAGATCGCTAGCCTTCCCGGAGGAAATGAAGGTGAAGGCGAAGGTCAAGGGAGCGGTATGGGGCCCGAAGGAACGCGGCCTTGGAAAGCGGGTACCAACCAACAGCCGGGCAATGGTATGGGAGGCCCCGGCCAAGGGCGGGGCGGGAATGCGCCTTTCGCGCAGACCAATGTCGGGTACGAAAAATCGAAAGTCAATGGGAAACTCGGAAAAGGGAAAATTCTTGGTACTCTTTTAGTCGATGGTCCTCCATTGAAAGGCGAATCGATTATAGAATTAAGTGAAGCGTTTATCGAGTATCGACAAGCCGAAGAGGATGCGTTGACGAAGGAGCGTGTGCCGGTTACACTCCGCAATCAAGTGCGCGCGTACTTTGACACACTGCAGCAATCCTCGGCTCAATCCAATCAAGAATCATCAGGGGAGTAAAAGCTCGTGCGACATTCAATAGGTATCGTTAGTCTTCTTCTTTGTGTGGGAATCGGTCTTCTTTTTATGACTGGCTGTGGTGAGAAGCCGAACGCGGTGACGATTTATACCTCCGTGGATCAAGATTACGCCGAACCGATTATCGAGGCATTCAAAACCCAGAATCCCGAAATGGAAGTCAATACGGTGTATGATTCGGAACTCACGAAAACCACGGGATTGTATACCCGCATCCGCAAAGAAAAAAGCAATCCGCAGGCTGACGTGTTTTGGAATTCTGAAATTGTCCGGACCGTGCAGCTCAAGAAACTGGGGCTTTTGGAAACCTACCGTTCTCCATCGGCGGAGGATATTCCAGACCATTATAAAGACTCAGACGGTCAATGGACGGGCTTTTCCGCCCGTGCCCGTGTAATGGTGATTAACAATAATTTAGTGCCGCCATCAGAGACTCCATCAAGCCTTCCCTCCCTGCAGAATACTAAATATCGTGGAAAAGTGGGTATGGCGAATCCGGAGTTCGGCACAACGGCCGCACATATGACCGCGCTCTACATTCTGTGGGATCAAGCCAAGTTTCAATTGATATACAATCAAATTAAGAAGAACCAGCTGCAACTCTTGCCCGGAAATTCCACCGTGCGGGATCAGGTCGCCGCGGGTCAGCTGGCGTATGGTTTGACGGATACGGATGATGTTTTCGCCGCTCTGGATGAGAACAAGCCGGTTCGATGGGCGTTCCTGAATCAGGATTCAATCGGAACCTTGGTGATTCCTAACACTGTCTCGTTAATCAAGAATGGGCCCAATCCAGAGAACGGTAAAAAGTTCATTGATTATCTGCTTTCCCCGGAAGTGGAGGCGAAACTCGCGAAAACGAGGGCCAGACAAATGCCGGTGCGGCCGAGTGTGGAACGGCCCGAGGGCGTGCCCGACCTGAGTAAGATTAAAGTGATGGCCGTCGATTATGAACAGCTGGCCGAAAAAATGGAAACTTGCCTCGATCTATTCCGAAAATAAGTAGAATCCTTAAAATTCTTTCTTCCGGCCGCGTGGTTCAGACTGCGATTGTTGTTTGTCTGACTCTGCCTCTGATCGCCACGTGCCTTTCGATCGCGCCAGCCGGTGGGGATGAATTTTGGGACTCGCTTAATCGATTCAACCACGTCACACTCCAGCTGTTTTTAAACAGCGTCATCATTGGCGCCGGCGCCGCAGCCGTGTCTATTTGTTTCGCTTTACCAGCGGTTTTCGTTTACTTTCATCTACCGACAGCGTATCGCCGTTTTCTACTGCCGGCCGCGTTGCTGCCATTATCGTATCCACCCTTTGGCGCAGCTTCCGCATGGATGACGCTTGTGGCGAGTATCGAAGGAGGCTGGCAGGGACGGATGGTTTGGGGGGGCGAAAGCGCGCTTTCCAGCATACTTTACAATTATTTTGGAGTCAGTTGGGTTTTGGGGCTCTGCTATTGGCCTGTGGTCTTTTTTATGTTGACCATGATCACTCGTCTTTCTCAAGCGCAAGTGGACGCCGCATATCTACACATGCGGTTTTGGTCACGTCTTCGATACGTTTTCTGGCCCGCATGGAGAGAATCACTGTTTGCTTCGGCGGCGATTGTTTTCTGCATGGGAATCGTCCAGTTCGAGGTTCCTTCCTTTTTACAGGTTCAAGTCTATCCACTGGAAATTTTCACTCGCTTCTCCGCATTGATGAATGAGCGGGACGCTGTGTTTTTATGCGTCCCCTATGGATTGATTCTCCTGTCAATCACGTGGTGTATTGCGCGGTATTGCCGTTCTCTTCCCTTGGAAGGAGGAGAGGAGATTGTTCTCCGGCCACGAGCCTGGTTTAAAACGTTCTCGCGCGCGGCTCTTTGTCTTGTTCTGTTTCTTTCGGTGATGATTCCTTTGTTGGGATTGCTCAGCCGGGCAGGCTCGTTGGGGTTCATGTTGGATACTCTCTGGCAGCAGAAAGAGCGCATGGCGCGGAGTCTGATGTATTGTGGATTGGGGGCTGGAGCGATTGTTTTTTTGGGGCTTGTTTTTACAGCGCGTCACAATCCTGGCAAAGCGCCATACGCGGGCACATTCTTTTTGTTTCTTTTTGTATTTCCAGGAATCATGTTCGCCTCCGGCTGGTTACAGATCCGCTCGTTCTGGCCGGGCGTATTGCCAAAAAATATCGCTGTCTTTTCATTGATTCTAGCCTATGTGACCCATTTCTTCGTCCTGGGCTATTTCACAGGATTACTGATTTGGAACTACTATGGCGCGCCGCAGCGGGAGTATGATTCTCTGCTGCGAATGGGAACGCTAACCAAAATCTTCCGTCTCTACGTTCCTAATATGAAAGCGCCCGTCCTGCAAGGAATCGCTTTAATCGCGCTCTTTCTATGGGGGGAGGTTGCCATGACCATTCTTCTTCATCCAGCGGGAGGGGATACAATGGCGTTGCATTATTACAATCTTCTCCACTATGGCAGCGAAAAACGAACGGTAGCGATTGGACTGCTGATGATGGGAACGCCTGCGTTCGTGTTGTTCCTTGCTCTTTTATCCCAGTGGTTGAATATCCGGCGGCGCCGAGGATCAGTGAATTGTCAATAGAAAGTGTTCTCTCTCCAACCGGGATCCAGTTTGATGGGATTAATCTATCCTACGGCGGCGCGTCTGTTTTGCGTGGGATTGATTTCACTGCGCCCGCGGGGAAGATTACGGTTCTCTTCGGGCCGTCAGGAGCCGGAAAGACCAGTTGTCTCCGCTTGGCCGCTGGTTTCGAGCGGCCCTCTAAAGGAATCATTAAACTCGGTGAAAATACCATCTCTTCTTCAACGTTCCAGCTGGAACCGGAACGGCGGGGGATAGGATATTGTTTTCAGGAACCAGCGCTCTGGCCGGCTTTGAGTGTCAAGAAACATTTGGCGATACCATTATCGAGAAACAAGAGCGTCCGCGAATCGCGTGCACAGCGTGTTCGGGAATTGCTCCACACCTTCTCCTTGGAACGCCTAAAAGACCGTCTCCCGTCTCAACTCTCCGGCGGAGAGAAGAAACGGTTGGCGTTCGCGCGGGCGATCGCGGCAAAACCAGCCGCTCTTTTGTTGGATGAACCGCTGGCGAGTCTAGAGGAACCTCTCCGGGAAGAATTGCGGCGGACAATCGACGGCTGCCTGAGCTATGGAGGAACGATTCTTTTGGTCACCCATTTACGGAACGAAGCCCTCGCCCTGGCGGACCGGTTGATTATCCTAGCCGGGGGGCGAATCCTGCGCGACGCGCCGCCTGAAGAGACATTCCGCAATCCTCGATCGCGTCTGGCCGCGGAACTGATGGGGTACCGGAATTTTTTCCCCTCTTCAAACCATGAGACCGGCGCCGTCTCTCCTTTCCAAAAATGGATGAAAAATGGGGATTCGGATTCCGGCGTCTTTTACGCATGTCTACCGGAACACTTGATCGCGCGGGGGGATGAAACCGGTAGAGGCCGGGTGCAATCATGTCAATTCGCCGGTACACGGTATCGCCTGCGCGTCCGCCTGGATGAACATGATTTCGAAGCGGTTTCCAATACGTCTTTACCAAAAAACGCCCTAGTCACCCTTGAAGCGATACAACCGCCGGTTGAAATTCAGGAGCCATAACATGATGTCCATCAACCCGAATCAAAGAATACTTCCCTCTATCCCATTGCCGCGTTTTTGTTTATGGATACTTTTCTTTCTCACCGTCATGACTGGCTGCGGGGGAAACGAGGCGACGGAAGGAATAACCGTATGGGGTTTCCGCGGTGGTGTGCCGGGCCGCTTTTCATGGCCGCGAGCGATTGCGGTATACAACGAATTTGTCTATGTCATCGACCGGTCGGGCCGTCTCCAGAAATTCACCCAGGATGGAACTTTCGTTCTCCAATGGCAGTTCGAGAATCCCCAATTCGGCACACCGACAGGGATCACCGTCGATGAGTCGGGAAACCTCTGGATTCCCGACACGCACAATTCCCGCATTTTTCATTTCAACGGAGAGGGTGTTCTTCTCTCCCAGTTCGGGGAAGGAGGAAAGGAACCGGGAAAATTTATCCTGCCCACCGATCTTGTGATCGGAGATCAGGGAGAACTCTTCATCGCGGAATATGGGAACTATGACCGTATCCAAGTATTCACTCAAGAGGGCGTCTATTTACGGGGATGGGGTGAATTCGGTGAGGTGATTGATAATTACGATACACCGGATAATTATTTCAATCGTCCCATGGCGATTGCGAAAGGGATCGATGGCAATCTCTATATCGCCGATTCCGCCAATCACCGGATTAAAGTTTATACGCAAAGCGGGGAACTTGTGAAAATCTTCGGCCGTAAAGGAACCGAGCCGGGAGAATTTCAATTTCCGTATGATATCGGTGTCGATGACAAGGGTAATCTTTATATCTGTGAATTTGGAAATCACCGGGTGCAGGTTTTTTCACCGGATGGGACCGTCCTTCGTGTAATCGGAGAATTAGGTGAAGGAATCGGCCAGTTATACGAGCCTTGGGGGATCGACGTCAACAAAGAACATATTTTTGTCGCGGACACACATAACCACCGGATTCAGATTTTTCCGTTGTGACAAAATCGTTTTATTCCGGATGTTATTACGTGATCGAGCTAAAATGTAGCCTTTTCGAGTTGTTTGAGTCCATAGATATTGGGGAGCAGTATGACGAGGGTTTGAATAATCAAGAAAATCGTTGAATAAACGATCATCTCCGGACGCAGCGCCAATTGACCCGCAAAGCTGGCGCCGGGGATATGATCAAGGGCGAAACGGGCAAGAAAAGCGATACTTATCGCGAAATAAAAAAGCGTAAAGATCATTGTTACCAACGTGCCTGTATCCGACGTGACGTCGGCGATGCTTGTGGCCTCAAATTTATGGAACGCCGCGCCCAATCCCATACACCAACTTGTAAATCCAAACGAAAAAAGAAAAAGAAAGAACAGACTAATTAGATTCAATGTTGGATCGACGTCTAAAATATGATTGAGCAGGTATCCCATTCCCAAGCCGATACAAAGCAAGACTCCCGCGTGCAAATAGTATTTAATGAAATAAATCCGGTAAAAACCGATGCCTGAACTAGCGACGACCCAGAAGGAACGGCCTTCCATGCTGATCGATGGAAACGTATAGCGGAGAGAGAGTGTCGCCTGGATAAATCCAAGCAGCATGACATTGAAAAACGCCAGATTGTTTCGGGCGTTTGAGGCGGGATCGTCAAACACAAAATTCTTTGTATGAGCCACATAAAACAAAACGAGAGCGAGAATGAGCACTAGCTGACCCCATTGAGAGAAATCCCGCGCAAAGAGATGAAATTCTTTAAAAATAATGCTTCCTGCATACCGAGGCCGCAGTTTAATCAAAATGAGCCGTTTCCGGCGGTATCGGGCGTTATCCCGTTTGGGGGGGAAGAAACCGATGCGTTCCTGCGCCCAGAGCCAAGCGTCCGCATACCAGCGGTTTCCAAATTCCATCGACAATTGTAAGAAGAATAACGCAGTCGACCAGATCAACGCTAGATAAAGAAACATCCGGCCCCAATCCCCATTACGGCCCGCGTTCATCAGTTCCGCCATCCAATGACTGGGAAGGTAGGGGACCGAGGAAAGACGCAGGTTCGCCAGAGATTCTCCGATTTTGACGGCTTCTACTTTTCCCAGAAGATCTTGATTGGTGAAAGCCGTGTAAATGACCAGCGCGATGAATGATGTAATAAACAGGAATCCACTCAGGACAGACCGCACTGGCCGGCCAATAATCCAGCGCGCCAGCGCCAGCATAATCATGATTCCGAGAGTTCCCGAAATTATAAGAAATCCAGCCAATCCGAGTAAAACCGTTGGATAAAAGAACCAATACGCTTCCAATTCCCACCCATAGGCGAGAAGGAAAGGCATGCAAAACAATCCCAGCACCCATCCCCCAAGAATCAGAGTTTCAAAACATTGAATCCGATAGATCCGGTCGAGTGGGTAGGGAGACACGAATAGATTGGGGAGTTCATGCCCCCGAAAGAGAGACGCGTACGCCGTCAGGATATGCCCCCCCGTGAGAAAGATAAACGCCGCTAGAAAACCGAACGAAAGAATACGTTTGACGATCAGGGGGCCGGTGACACTGATCGAATAGAGCAATCCCAGCCGGTAGGAAACAACACTAAAGCAAATATACCAAAAACAGCCGAGGAGAAGAAAGAAACAGGTGGATTGGATTAGCGAATCAAGATTGAGTCTTCTCCACCGGCGCGCGACGCGGAGATATTTGATCCGGAGAAGGCTCCAATCCTGGGAGGTCAACATCATCCATTTCCTGCCGAGCGCTGGAAAAATGAATGCGGCGCGGTTTGGTTAAAGCGTATCCAGCCGGTCTTCTTCCAGCGAAGCGTCCCAATAAAGAAACCGGGCGCAGCCTTCACAAAAGACAATGTCCTGTCCGCGTTTCGTGAGTTGGATGAGACGGGGTGTGAGACGAATGTTGCAGACTCCGCAATGCCCGCCATTGGCGGTGGCGATGGCGATTCCTCCTTTACTCTCAAAGACTCGCACAAAACGCTGGTAGAGATCGGGGGGAACCAGTTCGCCGACTTCATCCGCTTTCACCTTCGCTTCATTTAACTGAGCCGTGGAGGCTTTTTCTTGTTTGTCCAGTTCATCCAATTCTTGCTGAAATCCGGATTCTTTGTCTTTCAGTTCTTGCTTTTTTTCGGCGAGGATCTTGCGTTCTTTTTCCACAAGATCCATCAATTCAATCAGTTTTTCTTCGGCCCGGCTGTTTTTCCGGTCCAGCGCCTCGATTTCCGAAAGCGTCGCCTGATATTCTTTGTTGTTTTTGATCGAAAGAAGCTGAGCTTCTTTTTTAACACGGGTCTCTTGTCCCTGTTGTAACTCCAACTCGAAATTTTTTTGTTCGATTTCGTGTTTTATAAACCGTTCTTCCGCTGCGTTGGCTTCTTCTTTCAAATTTTGGATATAGGAAAGGATTTGATCGCGCCGTTTCGGAATTTTTTCGTATTCGAGTTGGGTGTCCCGCTGGACGCTGAGCACGCGCTGAAGTTCAAGCACCTTCGAAAGTCTTGGATCCATTCACTCTTACCTTTTTTATCGCTGATACAATGAAGTGGGTGAGAATCTGGCTCAATCTTCCGGACGCGGATATTTTTTATCCATCATCTCTGTGATCTGCTCAATAAAGCGCTCGATAGTGATGGCGTCAGGGGGCCGCATATCCGGACCATTGAATGCGCTAATGTACGAAGAAGTAATCATGGCGACTAATTCCATGCGCCGTTCGTCAGAGACACGTTCCGCCATTACGTAATCCTCCAAAATAAAATTTTCATAGATCAAGTTCCAAATAATAAAGGATAGAGAGACCAAGTCAAACACGCAAGGGTCTTCAAGATAAGATTTAAGAAATGATGGAATTCCTTTCTCGTTCGGATGCGCTGGGCTTTGCGTTTCTTTCATTTTTCATCAATATACAGTGGAATACAAAAATCGAGATCATAATGAGATCAAGCCGGAAAGGCCCACTAAGAAAATGCTTCCGGGCAACGCATTGGATTCATTGCCAATGAAAAAACGAATCGTTCTACATGCGCCGTATTTATTATTCCTATTTCTCCCTATTGGGTTGTTTCATTGGAAGATCGTGTTCGCGGGAGAATTGATCTGCGGGGGCGATCTAATCAACCAGTTTATTCCTTGGCGGAAATTCGCCTTGGGCGAACTGAGCGCGGGCCGATTTCCATTATGGAATCCCTATGTGTTCTGTGGCGCTCCTTTTCTCGCGAATATCCAAACCTCCCTTTTTTATCCCTGGAATCTATTCCATGTTTTTTTCTCAGTGGAACGAGTGTTTTCACTCTCTCTTGTTTTTCATCATCTTCTCGCCGCCGGATCCATGTATCTATTTCTCCATCATTTATGGCGTTCAAAGGGAGGGGCGGCGTTTGGCGCTGTTGTATACGCATGGTCAGGCTTTTTGATTACGCATGGACATGATGGTCATCTCATTCATGTGCGGGCTTACGCGTTGATCCCCCTGGCGCTCTATTTTCAAACCCGCTGGAGAGAGAACGATTCGTTTGGGCGTCTGTTTGTGTTCGCGCTGGTTTTGGCGGGGATGTTCTACGCCGGGCATACACAAATTCCACTCTATATTTTTTATCTGCTTCTCGCGCGGGGGTGTTGGTGGTTCCTGCTGGAATGGCAAGGAACACACAATCTTAAATCCGCGTTACTTCTTCCCGCTGGAACCCTGGCGGGAATCATCCTTTCCCTTCTTCTTTCCGCGGCGGTTCTTTTTCCCTTGTATGAACTCTCCCAACATACAGCGGGACGCGCGGGAGGCGCGGATTATGAATTCGCGACGCACGACTCACTACCTCCCTCGCACTTGATTACGTTTTTCGCTCCTTTTTTCTATGGCGATCCAACCAGCTCGTCTCGTGAAGGCTTGTTCTGGGAAACTCGGACCGGCTATCACGAGATTTGCGGATATGTGGGACTGGCGCCCCTTTTGTTGCTTTTTTTTCTCTTCTTGAATTCCAACAAACAGGGAGCGCGCTCGCGGTTTGAGCGATTTGAATCGATCTTTTTCTTATTCATCACTCTCGCGGCGTTATTTTTTCCTTAGGGCGGTATAACCCTCTCTATCCGCTCCTTTATTATGGGCTTCCCGGGTGGTCTTATTTCCGGGTTCCCGGACGGTTGACACTTCTTTTTATTCTCGGCGTGTCGGTCTGTTCCGCTCGTGGATTGACCGCTTTATTCGAAACGGATTGGCGAACGATCAAAGAGAAGAAAGGGATTCAAACCGCGATTGTTTTGACGGGTTTGTTTGTCACATTCGTTTGCATTCTCGCATTATCGAAACCCGCGCTTCTTACCTGGCTTCGAGAAAATGAAATCACGCGAACTCTTCGAGAAATGGGATGGGGTCCGGAAAACCGCCTGGCTGTGAGTCAACAGCTGCCGGACTATCTCTTCACGACACGGTACTCTTGGATGAT
>CAXXSM010000118.1:0-207495 GCA_963663405.2 bacterium
CATAGCGATCCGCGCCGCGTTGTTTTGTGTGGCGACGATCAGATTCGCCATGGTGATACGGCCTTTTTCATCCGTTTGGTAATGATGGAAAAGCGTGCCTCGCGGGGCTTCTACGGCGCCAAAACCTTCCCTGGGAATCGTTGTTGGCAATACGCGAATCTCATCACTCGTTATTTCCGGATCGTTCGCCAATTCACGAAGGCGTTCCGCCGCGTACAGCATTTCTATCAAACGCGCCCAATGGTTCGCTAAAGTGTGATGAACGGGTTTCGAACCGAAGAATTGAAACATGCGGTCATACGCTTCCTGAGCGAGCGGGCCGCCATTCCTCTGGCGGCGTTAAGACGCGCCAGAGGAGCGACGGCGAAAACCCCACTGTCCATGCCTTCTTGAAAACCTTTCCAACCGATTTCCTTTAAATAACAAAATTTAATATAACTCCACGGCTCCACATGTTCGGCGATATAATCCAAGTATTTCTCGGGAGGGAATTTACAATATTCACTTCCATTCGGTTTCACGATACGCAACCGGCCCTCATAAAAATTAACGTTATTATTTTCATCCACCATACCCATGTAATAGGTTTTGTGGGTGTAGGTTTCGGATGTCACCCATTCCACATAGCGTGGATTCTTCAGGACAACGTCGTGGAAAATCTCTAAGCTCATTTGACTGAATTCCACGGCGTGATCAGCGGCGTCGATAAAACGCGGTTGATCTTCCTCGACGATTCCTTTGGACACTCCGCCCGGAAGCCCCATGACGGGATGAATGGCCTTCCCTCCCAAATAGGCCATCAACTCCCTGACTTCTTTGCGAAGACCGATGACTTTTTTTCCAACTTCCAAACCGGCTTGCCCGATGACGCCGAGAATATTTCGCTGGGTTTTCGGCGCATCGGGCCCCACCACGAAGTCCGGACCCCCGAGGAAGTAGAAATGAAGGGCATGATCTTCAATAAAGAAAAGACAGTACATCAATTCACGCAATTTCTTCGTTGCCGATGGTGGTTTGACTTGATAGAGATCATCAAGCGCCTTGGTGGCGGCCATGTGATGGGCGGTTGGACAGACGCCGCAGATACGGGATGTGATTTGGGGCATGTCCTCTGATGGCCGTCCCTGGGCGAATTTTTCGAATCCACGCAACTCAGGAACCTGGAAATACGCCCGATCCACGTCCCCTTCATTATTCAGAAAAATATCGATCTTGCCATGCCCTTCCAGACGAGTGATGGGATCAATGACGATTTTCCGATTCATGCGCAAACCTCGTTATGCCTTTTGTTCTCCCCTGGGAGCCGCTGGAATAATTGAGAGGCGGGTAGACAATACCGATACACCGTTCCCGCCGGATCAATGATTTGATCCAGCGTGGCTTCAATTTCGTGTTCTTCCCGGTTGTCAAAGAGAGAGGCGATCGCTGCGACCGCCTTGGCTCCGTAATCCTTGATTTGACTAATCGGCCCTATACAGCCAGTACAAGGCATATTGGCTTTTATACATGGGCTGTCGCATCCACATCGGGTCACAGGTCCCAAACAGAGAAATCCCTGCGCGAGAATGCAGCGCTCCGGATCAATCACCGCTTCATGAGGGCGTTTCCATTCGGTAATGTGAAACTCATCCGGTTTGGTCACTTTTCGTGGACATTCATGACACTGCGCAATATCCGGCGCCAAGACAGATCCACGCGCAGGGAGTTCCCCTCCTAGGAGAGCGCGTAACGCTTCTTTTATGAGTCGCGTGGGTGGGGGACAGCCGGGTAAGTAGTAGTCCACGGGGATCGTCTGGTCCAGCGTACGAACGGAGTCGCAAAAGCGGGGCAGTGTCACAATTCCTTCCGGTTGTCGAGTCTCCACCTGAGGCGTCATTTCATTCTGATTTAAAGACGGGGATTCAAGATAACTGTTGCGGAGAATTTCTTTCGCGCTGATAAAATTCCCCATACCAGGGATACCGCCCAGATGCGCGCAGCTGCCAAAAGCGATGACGTATTTTGACTTGCGCCGCAACAGGACGGCGGTCTCTTCTTCATCCGATGTGCGAACCGCGCCGTTGATAAAACTAACGTCAATTTCCCCGTCCGTCATCCGCTCTACATCTTCCTTTTTGAAATCCAGCGCGCAGGGCCAATACACAATGTCCACGGCTTCCACAACATTTAACAGTTCTTCGTGCAAGTCCACGATCGCTTCTTCACAACCGCCGCAGGAGGCGAGCCAGTTGAAGGCGGCCTTTATATTAACCATGACAGACGCCTCCTTCCTCCCTCACCACCGTCAAGACTTCCTCCTGCAGCGATTCGAAATCAGGTTGGGGAATCGGCGTCAAACACAATGGACCTAACGCTCGTATTTGTTCCGTCATTTCATTCATAACCCGCTGTACTTTGTCCCCCTCGGAGGCGGCGATCCATTCCAAACGCACACGTTCCTCCTCAATGCCCATAGTTCGTAAAAGACGTTTCAGTAGTTTATAGCGGCGCAGAGCTTTGAAATTGCCTTCTTGATAGTGACAATCACCGGGATGGCATCCACCGATTAAAACACCGTCCGCGCCTTGGCGCAGCGCCGACACAACGAATTGGGGATCAAGCCGTCCTGAACACATCACACGGATCACTCGAACATTCGGCGCATAACGGAGTCGTGAAACGCCTGCTAAATCCGCCGCTGTGTAGGTGCACCAATTACAAAAGAATGCGACGATCCGAGGTTCAAACAAATGAAGATCATTATTATTGACATCTGTTTCAGACATAACTCAGCAATCCCTCAATCTCTTGGTAAATTTGCTCGTCGGTGAACAACCGCTGCTGCGCCGCGCCGGACGGACAGGCGGCTACGCAGGTTCCACATCCTTTGCAAAGAGCCTCATTGACTGTGGACGTCAATCCATTTTCACTTGGTGTGATCGCGCTGAATGGACATAGAGCGATACACACACGGCATCCGCTGCACCGATTTTCCTCAATGTGAGCGGTATTAGGTTCTAATTGAACAAAACCTTTATCGATCATGGAGAGCGCCTCGCATGCGGCCGCTCCCGCCTGCGCCACTGTGTCCGGAATATCTTTCGGTCCTTGACACGTTCCGGCGAGAAAAATACCATCCGTCGTGGTGGACACAGGGGCTAACTTGGGATGACGTTCGGTAAACCATCCATCATGGCTGCAAGAGATATTGAACTGGCGACGGATCTCATCCGCGTCCTCCCGCGCCTCCAATCCAACGGAAAGAACCACCATATCCACTGGGATACGCCGTGCGATTCCCACCAATGTATCTTCGACACGAAGAACCAATTTCCCTTCTTCCTCGGGTCTCCTGGCCCAATCCGTCACCTCGGCTACCCGGCCGCGGATGAAATGGATTTTTTCGTCTAGCAACCGGTCATAAAACTCGTCGTATCCTTTGCCGGGTGTGCGCATATCAATATAAAAATTATAGATTTCGGCGCCGGTTCGTTCTTTAATTAAGTGCGCCAGTTTGAGAGAATACATACAACAGACGCGGGAACAATACGAATGATTTTTCTTATCCCTTGAACCCACGCAATGAATGATCCCAACTGACTTAGGCGTCTCTCCATTACGCCGGACAATTTTCCCTTGTGTGGGTCCAGCGGCGTTTGTAAAACGCTCCATTTCCAGACTCGTATACACATCTTCGTATTTACCATATCCATATTGGGGAATCCGGCGGGGATCAAACGTTTGGTAACCAGTGGCTAAAATAATCGCTCCCACTTCGATCTCCTCAAACGTTTCTTTCATACTAAAATCAATCGCGTTTTTTTCACATACATTCATACATGACCGCTTACATTTCCCTTTTGTCAATTGTATACATTGATTAGGATCAATCAGAACGATGGGCGGTGTCGCCTGGGGAAACGGCATGTAAATCGGTTTCCGGAAACTGAATCCCAGGTTGAATTCATCCGCGAAGCGGGGTTTTTTAAAAACACACGCCTCCACGCACAACATACATCCAACACAATCGTCTTCTTTCACATAGCGTGGTTTCCGTTTGACTTTGATCTTGAACTGCCCCGCGTATCCCTTGACTTCCTCGACCTCGGAATAGGTCCAAAGAACAATATTCGGATGATTTTTGACATCGGACATTTTTGGAGTGAGGATACAGGCGGAACAATCCAGTGTGGGGAAAGTTTTATCGAACATGGCCATATGGCCGCCGATAGTGGGTTCCCGTTCCACCAGATACACTTTCCGACCGGCGTCGGCGATCACCAACGCCGCGAAAATACCCGCAATTCCTCCCCCCACAATCAACACCGCGGGATTGACCGGACTCTGTTGGCTGTCCAACGCCTCATGCGATTGCACGCGTTGGACCGCAGCGGCGACCAAGGCTTTAGCCTTATCCGTTCCAAGAGCGTTGTCGAGTGTCACCCAGCTGACATGCTCACGGATGTTCGCCATTTGAAAATAAAATGGATTCAGTCCGGCGTCTTGCGCCGTTTTCCGGAAAGTACGTTCATGCAGCAATGGAGAACAGGAGGCGACAACGATCCGGTTCAGTTTGTGTTCACAGATATCATCTTGAATCATGTCCTGACCAGGATCGGAGCACATAAATTTGTTTTCGCGAGCGATAACAACGTGCGGTAGACCTCTCGCGAATTCCGCTACCTGCTGTGTGTTGACCACGCTTGCGATGTTTAATCCACAGTGACAAATGTATACACCGATCCGCGGTATTTTCCCATTGTTTTCACTTGATATGGGCATTGATATCCCTTTCAAGAAACGGCGGCGATATAGGCTGGCGGCACAAACAACCGGCGCATACCAAGCCGCTTTTCCTCAATTCCAAACGCCATTCCCATGATTTGCGTAAAATAGGCGACTGCCATATGCGCGTCATCATGATAACGGGTTTGCCATTGTTTTTGATAACATTCCAAGTTGAAGTGACAAAGAGGGCAGGACGTGGCGATGATGTTCGCTCCCCGGTTGATAGCTTCTTTTACAAGAATGAAACTTAATCGATGACCGAGTTCTTCGATGGTCCCAGTCAGAGAACCGCCGCAGCAACGGGTCTTGAGCGGCCAATCGACGGTTTCCGCACCAAGCGCCCACATTAATTGATTCATGGAAGTGGGATTGTATTGATCATCGAACGTCGCGTAGGGCCGGACAATCTGACAGCCGTAATAACAGGCCACACGCATTCCTTCCAACGGTTTTTTCACCGCCGTCTTAATTCGTTCAACGCCGATGTCATGAAGTAGAATATCCAATGGATGGCGGACATGGACACCTCCACTATACGTCATATCTCCCGCCGCCAATGCGGTGTGGATTTTATTTCCGATAGACTCATTTTCGGTGATATATCGCTGCGCTTTATTTAAAACCAAGTAGCATGCGTTGCACGGCGCGATTAGATCGGCAGGCGGCGTGTCCGTATCCATTCTTTCCGCCAAAGCCAGATTCCGAGCCGCCAAGGCGAACGCTTTCAATTCATCCACGGCCATATACGCGGTTGCGCCGCAGCAGTTCCAATCCGGCAACTCCTCTACCAGAACATCCAACGCCTGGAACACAGCCAACATCGATTCTTCATAAGCCCGTCCCGTGCCTTTTAAAGAGCAGCCGGGATAATAAAGATAGCGCATGTGCATTAATCCTTCGCTGAATGATGTCGGCTTAGTCTAACGCCGATAAGATCTTCCGTAGTTCGTCACGATTTTGAATCACATCGGAATGAAGTCCGATGCGTCCTTGGCGCCAGAGTTTCAGCCCTAACAGGGCCTGTTTGAAGATTTTCAAGGGATTGGTTTTTAATAAGACTTTCGTCATTAATATTCCTTCGTTGTTCCGGCCTTTGGCAAAAACGGATTTGAAGAATTCCCGCGCCAGGACCGTCACAGGAAAACGCCGGGGATAGCGCCCTTCTTCGATCGCTTTCTGTTTGAGCGCATACATAATATCCGTAATTTTAATTTGTTTCGGACATTCTACAGCGCAGGAATAACACGAGGCGCACAACCAAATGGAATAACTCTCCAATACATCCTGTTTCAATCCTTCTCGCGTCATCGCGACAATGCGGCGTGGCGTGTAATCCATATAAGCGCTTATCGGACAAGCGCCGCCACACGTTCCACATTGGATGCAATGAAACAAATCCTCACAACCGGCCTTTTCCACGATTTCCTTGGCGAAATGTGAATCTAATTCCGATTCATACTTAATTTTCCGCTTTGCTTTCCTAAAATCCATCGGGGCTTCCCTCTTTACGATATCTATTTCTTATTCTTTGATTCCTCAGTCTTTATGAATTTAAGTACCCCCAATTCAATTAACTTGTTGACAATATGTTTTGCATTTTCCTCAGGCGTACGCTTCATCGTGTCACAGACAACTTCTGGATAAGCCGGGGATTCATAGGGATCATCAACTCCAGTAAAGTGTTTTATTTCACCGGCGCGCGCCTTGGTGTACATCCCTTTTACATCACGGCGCTCACATTCTTCGAGGGGGCATTTTACATAGACTTCCACATAATGTTGGATCAGATTCCGGTTCTCTTGACGAATAGAACGGTAAGGGCTGATCGCCGACGCAATAGCGATGATTCCATTTCGCGTAAGCAGGTTACACACAAATCCGATACGCCTGATATTCGTGTCACGATCTTCTTGTGAAAAACCAAGATCTTTCGACAAATTAGAACGAACCCACTCGCCGTCTAACACTTCGAATTTCAATCCGCGGTTATTGAATAAAGGCGTCAAGTGATTGCATATCGTTGTTTTTCCAGAGCATGGAAGACCTGTAAACCATAAAGAAAATCCTTTTTGCCCCGCCGGCGCAAAAGGCGCGTACCATCCGGGATGACATACCCATGTCTTCTCTTCATCTGAGGATATACCACCTGGACTCATACTTTTTGTTTTCTTTTTCTCGATGTATTTATTAATAATTAAGCAAATACCGCGCCAAGACAGTGGTGGGTAATCCATATTCCAATGAATCAAGTCATGGTAATCCATGAATTGAAAAAAAAATTACTAGGATAAATAAAGGTCACTCAAGGCGCCACGTGGTTTAATTTGCGTAAGAAATCATGACTTATTAAGGAAAGGGAATTGGTCAGCCAGTTGAAGTGAATGATTCCTCCCCAAGTTGAAGGAGGTTAGGAGGGGATTGTCCTATTGATGCTCAATCCCCCTCTAACTCCCCTCAGGCTTGGGGGGAGAATAACACTCATCATGCTTTGCATAATGATTTTCGTAATCTTATCACTTCATATGCCTAACCTGTATATAAGGTGAGAATCTATAATCATGTCCTCAATCGTAAGACGAATCAACGATCATTAAGAGAAGGAATAAATAAACCAATGGTTCAACACGTAAATATCACAATATTTTTCAAATGAATGCGCCTTTCATTATACAGCGCTATTCGGATATTATTTATTGTGTCATTTAAATGCCATTCAACTAGTATATATACTCGAAATACAATTAAATATAATAGAATAACTATCGTATATTATAGAATATATTACAAATACGTTCTCAAAAAAACTTGTAATGTCTTTCATTCACCGGCTGTGTATCCAGAGCGGTCATAAAATCCACAGCATTCTTCATCTTAGACTTGGAATACATTTTCTGTCGTAGTCGTCTTGCAGGCCTATCCGATCAAAAGGTATAGGTTTAAAACCGGTTTCCCAAACCGGGGAATCTTTGGAGATATGAAAATCCGTTTCAGGCCTTCCCACTTTACTAAGGTCTTCTGTCACGTAATTATCCCGTACATTGAAGAGTTCCGGTTTTGCATTCCAGCTTATTTCCAACCACTTACCGAAACAAACATTACGGGTGATGAGATTTCCTTCCGGTGGCACGCCTGTAAATGAATCGCCTGTGATGGATTCTCCGTCAGGCGGGCCATAATAAGCGTCCAGCGTTTTCAGTTCGGGGTAGCGCCGCCGGTACAGTTTGTGTGGAACCGCCCAAAGACGTTCCCGCATGGTTCGATCAACCATGTTCCGCCAGACTGGTTTCGTGTCTAGACCGCGTCCATCGGCGCGTATGGCTGGATCACAGTCTACAAACAGGTTGTTTACGACGCGATGGTCACGTCCTCCGCCAATAAACATGGCCCAATGCGCTTGATAAAATACATTGCCGAACACTTCCGTACCACTTACACAATCGTCCATATAAACACCCATAGAGCCCATCCCAACACCGCCGGTTTCATGGATGAAATTATGACGGATACTGTTCCCTCGGAACGAGTAGTCTCTTCCTGTGTAAATTGCGCCTACATCACCGGTTTCCAATGCAATATGATGGATGTCATTGAACTCAATAAGATGATCGTTCCCCCAAAATAGAATTGCGCAATGGGGGTGGTCATGAATAAGATTGTGTGATGCGCGTAATCCTACGCCAGTCATCGAGACGGCGGGCACATAGCACTTAGACCAGCGTCCCAGCCGGGCGAAATGACAATTTTCTACATAATGGCGGCCGGGCGTGAGAGTCTGACGATCACCGCCCTTCAAGCTGACGCCGCCATCCCCGGTGTCGAATACGTCACAGCTCATTACGCCATGATTCTGGCCGTCAGTAATGATAACAGCCCAATTTCCGATATTGCGCAGGAGACAACTAACAATTCGATTGCCCTCGCCGCCTGTAATTTCGATGGCGTTACCGCGCATCGCCTCAAATACAATACCGCGCAAGGTGAGATAACTTGCGCTGGTCAGTTTGAGCAGTGGGGCCTCCAGTTGTGAGTACAACACCTCGCCTGACTCGATTGGACTGGGTGGCCAGAAATAAAGGACGCCTGTTTTTGTATCCACGAACCATTCACCGGGTTCGTCGAGTTCCTCCAGTATATTAAGGTAGTAGAAACGTTGTTTTTTTCTAAATCCGTAGTTCCCATAGGGCTTCGCCGTCCGGATGAATCGGCGCGATGGATCCAGTTCAATAATACGCTCGTAACTGTTGGCCCAATCGTAGGCCCAATAACCGTGAATCCATATATTTTCTGTGCTCTTCCATCGCGCCGGCCGATTGCTTTCATAAAAGAAACCAGCGGAAAGCGTTCCGAGAGTTGTGCCGTGTCCATCGTCGGCGCCTGCCTCTTTAGGGAAGTCTTTGATTTGTTCCCAACCGCCTTCATTTGGCCAGCGCGCGAGTGTCATTGGATGGCTCTTAAAAAATAATTCACCATGGGCGGGTACAGTGGGTCTGGCGAAACCTCGTGATTGCATGGCTCCGAACTCATGGATGCCCTGTTTCCGTAGGTCAGCCTGCAGAACGTTGTCCCGCGCAGATTCATCAAGGCGGGCGCGCACATTGGGATCGACGATCTTCTGGAATCCTGAGATTTTTTGTCCACCAAGTAGTCGAACGCGTTCATTGTTGTAGGCGCGCCATTCAATCGGCGCCTCTGACGTCCCCGAATCTTCAGCAGTCAATTCAAAAGTATGTGAGCGAAGATAATCCCCCCCGTGCAGCCAGATGGTTATACCGTCTTTGGGCAGAGTCTCATTTCGCTTCAGTTCCCGAACCGCGTCACGCGCGCGTTCAAACGTAGCGAATGGTTTCAGTTTTGTCCCAGGATTGTCGTCGGTTCCTTTGGGAGAGATAAAGATGTCAGCATGAGCCATCAATGCGCACAACATCGGCGCCATCAATCCAATTAGAATTCGATTTGATAAGTAAAATGTAATATGATATCTTCTATCCGATAAACGTAGATCGTTCCAATGCGTTGATTTCATCTTAATGTAGTCTCCTTTCCAATCTAAAACAAATAATTCCAAGTATCTTTACCAGTATAGACTTTAAGAAAAAATGATGAAATATTGTAATGAAATTATTGATTCAAGACCTCTGTATAAGTCCAGTCAGGTTCCCAGCCATATCCTAAATCGATAACAGGGCTTTTGGGGATGTTTGACAAAAAGTTTACTGCACTCTCATTATTGCCGATTGCAATGGGTGTTTCTGAAAAACGCACAATTCCAATCCGAGTTTTTGAATTTTGGATTTTACCCAAATCAGTTTCGCTTCTTGTAAAAAGAACATATTGATCGTCCGGTGAAAGCGCGCCTCCGTAAATATGCTGTTGATCCTCAGCCAAAAGAAGACGTTTGTTCTGACCATCGCCATCCGCCATCCAGAGTTCCGCCCATCCGCCCTGGTCAGGAATGATTCCCCGTGAATAAATAATATGTTTTGAATCATGAAACCAGTCCGGCGTACAATTGAACCGATCGGTTTCACTGACGGCGTTGATTTCACCAGTCTGGGCATTGATCCTTCCGATAGACCAAAATACTCCCAGACCATTGGCGGTTCCACAAAACCAGTTTCCATCAAACGACCAACCCAGTTGCTGTACTACTCCTTTTCTAGGTAGGGTATGGATTACTTTCTTATCTGCTATATTGACAATATGGATTCCTGCTTTGTTTAAAATGGCGAATTGAGTACCGTCTCCACTCCAAGATGCCCAAGGAAATTCATCCCCCCATATTTCTGAATGGGTTCCATCAGCATCCGCAACGACCAACACTTGATTCCCATATGTATTGTTGTCCACTGGAATATTTTTCGGCATACGATAATATAGCATTTTTTTTCCGTTAGGAGAAAATCGGATACCGGCCTCATTGAACTGTGGAGAATTGGAGATATTTCGTCGATTCGATCCATCCGGCCGCATCAAATATAAATCCCAATCTCCCTGATCCGTTTCAGCGCTGTATGCAATCCAGCCCCGATCATGAATTTCTTCCATTAACGCTTGCTGGGGATCTTCTATCTTCTCCGCTGTTTCAGGTTGCAAGACCTCAGAATATGTCCATGAGGGTTCCCATCCTTTGGGAAGCGTCAATACCGGTCCTCGATTGGCCTTCGGGTATAAAGAACGTAATTCCATACTTTGACCAGCAATGATCGGAGTATCACTCAAACGAATCAATCCCATTGCCGCGCCCTGATTCCCTGGATCTCCATCCTCGTTCATGTTTCCTGTAAACAACACATACTTTCCATCTGGAGAAACATTTCCTCCATAAACGTGGCGTCCATCCTCTCCATACACCAGTTCCCGATGGTTTCCTTCAGCATCGGCGCGCCATAGCTGTGTCCAGCCATAACCGTTATTTCCTTTCTGGCCTGGAGGACGATTACTGAAAATAAGATTCTGTGAATCAGGAAACCAGTCTGGTGTGCAGCAATCCATCCGGCTGACCGGATTAACCATACCGGTTGAAACGCTCATGCGCGCTACACTCCAACTGGTTCCCAGATTATTGGCAACCCCGGATAACCAATGACCATCCGGTGACCAGGTCAATTGTTGGAAAAAACCTTTTCGATCCATTTTTTTCAAGGTTTCACAAGTCTCGATGTCATAGAAGATAATTCCTTTAATCGATAAACAAACGATCTGTTTTCCATCGGGGCTCCAACTCGCCCAGGGGTATCCACCATCATCGCTCATGATTCTTGGATTCGTTCCGTCACTATCACACAAAACCAACTCCCCTTGAGCGCCGTAAGCATTCCCATCAATCTTTTCTTCACGAGGCAGTCGCCGATACAACAGTTGCCCGCCATCTTGAGAAAACTGTGGCGCCGCTTCGTTGAAATCCGGGGTTTTAGTTACATTAATTGAATTGGATCCATCCGGCCGGCAAAAAAACAAATCCCAATCCCCACTTTCAGAACAGGCGCAATACACAATCCAGCCTTTCGAATGTACTTCCGCCGCCAATTGATCAATCGCATGATCAGCCAATACAATAATTGGTTCTTGAAAACAAACCAACATGACAATCAGGCAGATTACCTCTAGAAAATGGGGTATTGTAACAGGTCGTTTTACATGTTTTTTGATCATCAGAGGAATTACTTTCTCCTGTGGAATCGAATCGCTCGAATCATTTATTGTTCCAGATAATAAAAATGAACTCCATAGGATTCGATAGAAATATTAATCCGCGTATTGTCGCGGTTCAATTTCAGTGGTGTTCCTGGTTTGAGTCTGGCATTCTCATCGCTATTAGGAGTCAATGCATCCAAAACAATGGGTTTGACATGCAAATCAAAAGGTGGATTATCAAACTCCAAATTGACAGTAACCGGAGATGGAGAAAAGTTCCAGACCAAAAGATTGTATAGCCGGTATGTATCATCCCAGGAAGCCAATGCATGAACTGTGTCCGAATCCGATTCAATCCGCAATCGGTCACCCGTTAGACGGGAAAGCAGTTTAAACAAAAAATACGTGGGCCTGATCGTGTTCTGATAATCAAACAACCCATCCCATTGGGGCCGCCGGTTCCACCATTTGGACATGAATGCGTTCCCTTCCGGTGACATAAATCTCGAAAAACGTTCAAATGAAACATGGTAATCTCTGATATGGTAATAACAGGAATAGTCCAATCCGGCTTCCTTCATCCGCCAGATTACCTCCGCGACATAACAGGGTTGAAACCGGGCGTCATCAGGGAAATTGGATAAGTTCACATTCCATTCATCCAGTATGGTTTCCGGCTGCAAGTCCGAATGTTTCTTCAATTCCTCATGCACATACTCGATCGTATTCCGCAATTGAGACGGATCGCTGGTATAGATATGCCAGGAAACAAAATCCAATGGAGTCTTTGTGGCTTCGCAGAAATCAAGCAAAACCGGCAATATTGGAGAACGCACATTAGCCAAAGCCGGACCGCCGACTTTGGCGCTTGGATCCGCACGGCGAATGGCTGCAACGGTATGTTGATAATAGTTAGTGTAATTACTTGGCTGGAAGCGATAAGGACATCCACCGCTTTCCCCAATGTCCGGTTCATTGCTGATTTCCCAATACCGGATATCGGCATTCCGTTCTTTATAATGCCGCACCATGGCATAAATCAAATTCTCCCATTCCCTATAATCGTTGGGTTCCACGATGTCCTGGTTGATTTCGGGAAAGAGCGCCGAGGGCTTGAAGCAAATGCACATCAGTGGTTCCGCTCCCGCTTGTCGAATGCAATCGACGGACCTGTCCAGCAAATCAAAATGATACTGCCCGGGCGCCGGTAACAGATCGAAATATTCCTGGATAAACAGCCGGATCATTTGAGGATGCAACGCGCGTATTTCCGCAATGCGATTGTCCCACATGGGTTCCTCCGACAATCCGCCCTGGCCCAACGCCATACGATCGATATTCATGGGGCCAATCTTATCGCTCAGGTCAATCTTCAATTGAACAGGGCTCGGCCTGCCCCCAGGACACCACAGAAATCGATACAAACAAAACTCAAAGAAAAAGCCGATGTTTTAGCCATAGTCTTCTACCCTTCATATTCAACGATTATCGAATAATGCTGTTGATCAGGATTTTCAATAATGACCCATTCTCTCTGAATATCGTAGTTCTGCCAATCCGCGCCATTCACTATAACACCATGCATTTGTTGCGCTGTGGGATGCCTTAGTCGGATCAACAATTTCTCCGGTTGATAGTCAGCCGGCATATCAATTTCAACCATGATCCTCCCATTATTTGAATGCGACATAACTGAGAATGTAATATTGCCATAATAAGTGGGCGCGTTCTTAACTTCAATTCGCTCTCCATCCTTGAGCCAGACTCTTGGAGTAGCCTGCAACAGCAGCAATGAATCATCATCCTGTTCATGAATGAGCATGTGCCGGTACAATTCAAACCAGGCTCCATCTGTACTCGGTGGCCCGAAATACTGTCCCCAAAACCAGCGGTGTTCGACAGGTTCGTAAACCGAATGACTGAATGCGCTTGCCATGGTCGTGTAAAAAGCGCGGATTGTTGCTTTCACATCATCACGCAGCAAGTAGACCATCGCCTGCGGATTGTATACAGGCTCGTTTGCCGCTCCCCATCCATGAAGGTACAGGTTGTCTTCATGGTCGTTCAATAGCGAATCGGCCAGCAAACCCTCTGCGTGGATTGCTTTTAATCGCAGCAGATGAGTAGCCCCCGTGTCGACATCCGTAGGATACCATTGTTCCATCAACCGCTGCGGTGAAAGAACCTCGCAAGGTACATAGGGTATCCAAGTTTGATCCCGTAACTGAACCAGGGGTGAGCGCATCGACGCTGATGCAAAAGCCTGGATTACCTTTTGTTGAAAATCACGCGCCGCATCTAGACATTCCTGCGCACGAGGATGATGAATCCGTTCCAGGGCTTTGCCCAATGTACTTAATCCCGCATAGATGTACGCTTGCGTAAATGCCCAAATGCCATCGCCAGTCAGATCATTAAGCGGCGCCCGGATGAGTCCTTTGGTTTCTTCCATGTTTTGTTGGGATTGACTAATCTCATTCAAACACCAATCCAGGGCTTTTAGCGTATAAGGCAGTAATCGCTCAAAATTTTCCTGATTCTGCGAGAGTAGGAAATGCTTTGCAACGGAATATATCATGGATGGTGTATAGACCCCCCAATTGGCGTAACCTTTGATATGACCGTTCAGCTCCTGATTGTTTCGGAACATGGCCAGTAATTCTTCCAATGAAAGGGCGTGGTATCCTCTCAGATCGTACAACATGTAATCCACATAAACCGCTTGGTTGACCGGCCAGGGTATCCCCGATTGATCGTAGGCGAAATTGGAATAAGGAAGATCGATTTTTACATTTTCTTCTTCTCCTCCATGACGGCGGGGAAGGCGCAAAGCATGCCAAAGGTTGGCTCGAAACAAGTCATTGACGTCCTGTTCCGGAACATGGAACTGTGCGCCTTGGTTCAGATAATTTGACCAGAATTGAATCGTTTTACGTTTTGACTCTTGATAATCTAACGCAACTAACATTCCCCGCTCCTCAGCACGAACCATGGGTGAAGGGAGTTTGATAATCAGATCCCGGTTTTCTTGCGGATTCAGAGTAATTGATAAATTGACATCAAAACATACTTTCTCATTCTGCTTCTTTTCCCGCGTATCACATGAATCAACCACCAAGCCATTTCCCTCTATCGAAAACAAGATTGAGGTCTCTTTATCCAGGTGGAACAGAATTACGTTTCCCGCTTGTGTCGCTTTCAGATCTGGTAGATGGTCCGATTCCAGTTTTCGTTGATGATGAATGCATAATGGCACGGATTGGCGATGGTTGTTCGTATTGATAATCCGGATTTTTTGAAGCAGAACCATTGGAATGTCGCCTCTCCGTTCAACCGGAACACCATTCAGAGGAAAAGCGAATTGCTCGACTTCAAAGAGCGAAAAATTTCGCTCGATCGTGGTCGTTATCACTGGCAATCCTTTTTCCAGGGTCTGCCCTTTCCACGTTTTTTTTAATTCATCATCCAATTCACCGAAATCGAACCAGAATCGAAAACGATCCGGATTGCCATAATCATTCCAAACCCCCGCGCCCCGGTCGATACCGAACTTGTAAATCGCGCTATCCCAACTGAGGCCAACGATATGGCCTGGCGCGGGCTGGTTCGGATGGAGATACGCCGGGGATCCCATATCTTCCCATAAATCCGTAAATTGCTTCAAACTTGATTCCGGTTCAAGCGCCACTTGTTGGAGTACACGTTTTTCTTGCAGGGATTCAAATGCCTGCTGGTAAGTTGTAAACGAGACTGGATTTTCACCGACAGACAGATAAAGGTCGAGTGCGGGAATCCAAAAACATCGATTCTGTTCCAATTGATTGATCGTCACACAGAATCCGCGATTCCCTTCTGGATTGGTTTGTACAAATAACCGCCGCGAATCTTGCCGCATCGATGGATCATGGCTCAAACGGTGAACTGTATCGGAATCACTATGCTCCATCAAGTACTTCCAGAATGGATGGATATGATCGTTTTGAATGACCGGCGTCGCTGAATAGATGATTTTGAATGACAATCCATCCACATCATTCCCCCCCGCCGCCGTTTTACAAAGCAGGTCTATACTCTCTTCTCCCGATTCCAGTTCCATGCCTCCAATATCCGTAATTTCGGCGTGATCGCTGTTGAATTGAATATAAAATGGAGTATTCGCCGCGGATGTATGCCCCCATGATATACGAACATCCAATTGTTTGATTAAGCTTTCAGAGCCGAATACCTTGAATGGGGTGAAGATCAATATGCCGGCCAATACAATCCTAATTACGATAGTCCGCATTGTTTACTGTACTCCTTGAAATCGATATCATATTTAGTTTCTTAAAGCGGATATTCCGTAGTATATGTACAGAAAATTGCGGCTCATCCAGTAAGTGAGCGCTATTAGTAAATGCGACTTCTAATGAGAAAGCATATTCCTCTATCCCCAGGATTGAAATAATGGGCTATTTTCTTTCGTCCCGGAGGGACATATTATAGCAGCCCAGACTTTTAAGTCTGGGTAAACATGGATACACAATCTTCCATGAAATGAGAATAAATTTTTACATTGCGCACTCACTTACCGGATAAACCAAAATTGTCATATAAAGCATCTAATTTTAAGAACTTACTTACGAGGTATCAATTTTTTTCTTGTGGCTGCTTTGCTGCCTTTTCAGCTAGCGCGATCCCAACAGCCTTGAGAAGATCTTACTCTGTTTCAACTCTGCAATCCAATTCATTAACGGATTTTTTTTGGTGTCATAATTTAATCCTTGACGGGTATCAACGTTTTGATTGGATAAAGGGAAGAGAGAATGGATACGAAACATGCAACAGTAACAATTTTTTTTCTTGAAGATCTATATCGATCCTCTCTACTGAATCCCAGGCGCTTGGAAACCGGCAGCCGCGTCATCAAGCACTAGTACCCAATCTTGATTTTGACCGTTAGTAGGCGGAACAAATGTTAATGCTTCTTTTGTATGCAAGACAGTGAAGGGGGAATGTATAAGCTTTAATTTTTCCGCATACAATAAACCATCTCGCGGACTATACCACCAGGCATTGATTTTCGAGCCCGATATTTTTGACAAATCGATTTTGAATGGAAGGCCCATGGTTGAATAAACAAATGCACACGTTCCATTTGTATCGCGTAGGACCGCACGATAGGATGGTTCCATACCTGTATTTCCCGCTTCAGAGAGTAACAAAGACTGGTCTGGAATCATGGTTAGTTTGGATCGAGATTCCATCAAGTAGCGCAAATGCTGCATATCGGACGCGCCTTCATATTCCAACGCGTTTTTCCATTCACCGCGATATTGCCAGACTCGATCAGCGCCGTAAGTGAAACCAAATGCCCCGGAAAACACCGACCAGTAACCTTCATAGCGACATTTCCATGCTGATGACGTAGGCGCTTCAGACCGATTTTCATAGCCAGGTTCACCGTTTATGACTGGTTTGACAGGTGTCAAATTATAATCGGAACGTATGCGCGAAACATTGGCCGCCTGATGCCCCCATGTCTGTTGCATGTTAAAATCAAGCCACGCGTCTTGATGAAAATCATCCGATGAAATCGAAACGGGATGGATTGTCATCAAATGTTGGCCGCCGTGCCCTTCTTCCAATCCGTGCGCTACTGCGCGCACTAATTCCCGTTGATCATCAGATATTCGTTGTTTATCTTCACGCCAATTATCATTGACTTTTTCGTATTCTCCTGTAACAAGCCAAATCACATTGTTTCTGTTTTTGTATCGTTCGCCAAGTAGTTTCCCATAGAGGAAATTGTTATTTCTTGGATCAGGAAATAGGGTATCAACATCTTGTCCCCACATACTTGCAAGTGCAATAGCCAAGTTATATTTATGGGCCGTATCGATTATAAAATCCAAATGGTTCCAATATGCTTCATTCAACACAACCGGATTGAACTGTGTAAAAGGTAATTCTCCATTGTAATTAGGGACCGGTTGCTTCTGTTCATTCATGGAATCGTGGTGATTGACTCGAATCGCCATCACTTGAATAACGGTAAAACCTTTTTGACTTCTATCTTTCATATAATAATCTACATCGCTGGGATTACGATTTATGAGAACCCATGCAGTATCACCAAGCCAAAAGAAAGGTTTTCCATTGTTGAGTAGGTAGTGTCCGGATATTGAAAAAAGAAACGCTTGTTGTTTTTGGTCTCCAAACACTAGCATTGTTAAACTAAAGAATAGTGATGCTACAGCAACAAGAAATACCTTTTTTGTAAGATCTTTTATCCATCTCTTTCCTGTCATTTTTTACTCTTTCCGGGATTTCCCATTTGAACCAAGTACTATTTGATAAATCTTCATATGAATCATACATCTGAATCGAAAATGTTGAACCAATCTATCAGGAATCCTTTTATGAATCCTTGGATTCCATCTAAGAGATCTATAGTCCACAAGGAGTCAGATTCTTCGTCTTTAGAAGGATCTGAAAGTACGTCATTTAAATATACTCTTTTTTGAAGTAATACCAGTTGCGCATTTGCCAGTACATATCCGTCCAATCCGGTTGACGTGGTTTTACCCATATTATCCCGATAATCGTTGGCTTGCAGTGTATGGATATCCCCAACCGCCCCTTCCTGAAGGCGCGAAACCGTTTCCTGAAATCCTTTACTGAAACGAAGACAGAGTCCGGAAACCACCGACAAATTTCGTTTCATTGCTAGCCGGCTTGTTTCGAGTACAGACTGCACATCGGTAGCATCGACGGCGATGGATTTTTCAGCAAAGACATTTTTCCGGCTTCGACGACCGCTTGAAAATGTAACGGCCGACTATGCGCTGAAATCGCTTTTGCAACCTCAGCGCTGTTGTTCGCTGAGACAATACCCCGGGCAAAAAACAGACAGGCCATGGAAAGGATCAACCATCGAACAATCGAAACGGGGTCATTCCAATTCGTTGCGCCTTCTTTACACGAAATTGTTTTCGATCGGCGTTTTCTTTTTTTTCTAATCCCACCTGGGCTTGCCTATATCAAAGACATTAGATTCCCTCCCTTGTGATTTCATATTGAAAGATAATCTGTAAGCAAAATACACTGGATGCATATCTCTGGCAAAAATCATTGTAGAGAAAAACTTTGCGATTTACAATCATTCCTCCGGAAGATTGATTTGGGTATTGCATGTGACAAGACATTCATGCGACAATGAAGATAGTCGCATTTCATTCATTTCTATCCGGGAGAGAGGCTATGAATCCGATCCATTTAAACCATATCGACAATCCACCTCATCAAACCAATCATCACAGCATCCATGAGACAGAGTCAAGGAACGCTTTTTCAAACCGCCGTGATTTTTTACGTTTTGGGGCGCTTTTAATGTCAAGTATCACGACAAATGCGATCACTACACCCGTTTCAATCTCCGCGGATGAAGTTCGTAAACCAACTCAATTCCAAATCGCGTGTATGACATTGCCATACAGTCAATTTCCTTTTCAACGCGCCCTAATGGGAATCCAATCCGCTGGATATGAGTATGTCGCCTGGGGAACGACTCACATTGAAAGCGACAATAATCGCACGCCTATCATTCCCGCGGATGCGCCGCCAAAACGGGCGCGAGAGCTGGGTGATCTCTGCCGGGATATGGGTCTTACACCCTTGATGATGTTCTCTATGGTTTATCCGGAGCATGATGACGCCATGAGTATCCTGACCAGCCGCATTCAACAAGCAAGCGCGGCGGGAATCCCCCAAGTCCTTACGTTCGGTCACACGCAAGGGGGTAATCGGAAACTTTGGATCGAGCGGTTTTCCAAATTGGCGCCCATTGCACGCGATCACAATGTCATGATTGTCGTGAAACAGCATGGCGGAGAGACCGGAACCGGCGAGGCGTGCGCTTCCATTGTACGTGAAGTGAATGATCCCGCAATCATGGTCAATTATGACGCCGGCAATGTGATGGATTACTTGAATGTGGATCCGATTCCCGATATCCAGTAGTGCGCTGACGTTGTACGGAGTTTTTGTATGAAAGACCATCGGAATTGGCCGGAAGATCAGGACTGTGGACCTGGATTTGGTGAAATCGATCACTACCGCCTACTGCATCCCGCAACGTTCAAAGGCATCCCGATGCCGTTGTGCTGCGAAAACATTTTTGCGCCGTTGATTCCCCGGCCAGACAACCCAGAAGGTATAGACATACTCGCCCGCCGCGTAAGAGAATACCTGCAAACAGTCATCCAAGGGCTACAACACTAAGCGCACATTAAAACGACTGGTAAGATTCAAAGAAATCCAGGATTCAATTTCAATGGGAATGACCCAATATTTCACTTCCATTGATGAAGAGCACGCAGATATCAAAACTGGCTAATGGGATCATTTTTCAGACGAAAAAGAATGAATTGTTATAAGAACATTATAAAATTATCCGCTCCATGTTCGTCATACAAAGGAGGATCGATGATATCTAATCGAATATTTAATCGTTTCTCGATTGCTCTTTATACCGTCTAGTCCAACGCCCATTGGCGCCTACTCGTTTTTCCTAAAGTACGCTGATAGGGTACATTTGCTTTTGATAACAGCAAAGCGTAAATTCCCATGATTTTCTTCAGGACAATATGGTAAAAAACTAGAACTATAACAGACTTCATCAGAGAGCCCCATTCCTTCATCTATAATTATCATATCTTTTTTAGTAAAATATATAGATTAGAATAGACATCGTTCAATTGTTGTAGGAAGATAAAATCTGATCCATTTCATGACAATCAAGGTGTCGATATGAATCGGTTTCTCTCTACTATCGTCTTTCTATGGGCTTCGCTTTTTTCTTACGCGCAGGATGAGAATAGCGGTTTGGTTGGTCATTGGATATTTGACTCCACGCATATATCTGGAAATGTTGTAAAAGACCTGGCTGGAAATCATGACGCGATCATTGAGGGCAAAGTCAACTTATACGAGCCAACGGGCAATATAGGTTTGAAACTCAATCCATTGGAAGCAGATAGCAAAACTGACGCTATTGTGATCTCAAATATGATTTCTCCATCAGAATTGCCTCAAAAAGAGATAACAGCAGAAACCTGGTTCTGCGTCTTGGGTGGCACTCGCTGGAATGGGATTATTGGATGTTTTGAAGATAAGGAGAATGTTGATAAAGGATGGGGATGGTTATTAGGGTTCAACGACGATTTTTTCTTTTTTGCTCTTTCCAGCGATGGTAATAACAATGAAGATGGAAATGTTACTTATTTACATTCAAATACATTTCTAACGTATGGGAAATGGTACCATCTCGTAGGCGCCTATGATGGAGTATCGCAGAAAATCTATGTGAATGGCGAACTCCATAATTCATCCAATCATCAATCAGGGAAAATCAATTATGCTGAAGGCGCTCCTTACGTAATTGGAGTCTATAGGGATTCCAATGAAAATGGGTGTAACTCGCGCTCCGCGCTATGCAGCCTGTTCCCAGATTTCATTGATCATCTCTCGATATGGATATAACTTATGAACGTTTTCTTGAATACGATGGTCTTGGAAAGCCTCCCAATCGTCATTGAGAAAGACGGCTCGCAAGTCCAACATGGCTTGAGCGCCTTCGGTCCGCCAACGCATTCCTGTTCCTTCCATTCGATCCTTGACTAAGTGACGGCAAGCCCCTTCGACCACCCCACTCCCGATGGGATAGCCAAACGCTAAATAATAATCATAGCGCATATACTCTCGGTTATTTTCCAAATACGTAATCACGCGCTCCAGCTGTCTCTTTTTTCGCCCCCCCGCAGACCTCGCTTGGTTTCCCATTTGTCTCAAGCCCACCAATCACTCGGCCCACTTGCCCTTCGAGTAAACGAGTCAGACGGAGTTTCACGAATGTTTTCCGCTTCTTCACTCCCTTCCGGAACGAAACAATAGGCGGCGCTCCACAGGGCGTTCCATGACGTGATAAATATCGATGATGCAGACGGTAATCGACTTCATAGGCTTCGGCTTTTTTCCACAAACGCCCCGTTCCCCGTCCATCAAACAAACGACCGCTTTATTTCCAGCTGCATTCCGGATGTTTCAGTTCCTCCGCAAACCATTGGAAGATTCGATCTTTTCCGTTGCTCTCTTCGCCTTCCATCTCTCTTGTCAGTTCCGCCCGCATCTGTTTGTGGCGCGGAACGGGGCGGTTTGCGCTCTGCTCCTTCCGGAAGATTTCATTCACCACGTCCTCCGCCTGACGAGGAAACGGATCGATTGTATACACTGCGCCTACACACGCTTGACGCTTTTTATTCGCCTTTTCTCCTCGTTTCCGTCTCCCCGGCTCAACCGTCTCTTCCCGCCGCATCGGTACTCCCTTCCCATCCGCCGTGAGAACTAGAATCGAGCCCTCTTCTTCCGCGGCGGGTGTGGGCTGCGCCCAGCGAAACGCTTCCACCTCTTGCGCCATGGCGCCGTTCATATATTCCAGACTGCGAACCGACTGGCCAATCCCCAATATCCGTTCCAAGGTTTGACTGGATTGCTGATAAGAGTTTTGCACACAAAACGCCTGCGACCATTCTTGGAGTAAAAAGGAAAAATCACTTTCGGGTAAATTCAGCCGGGCGTCCAACGGAACCACCTCATGTTTTTGGCTCTCGCGAGTTCCATAGACCGTTCGGTTAATCATGATTTCACCAAAGACGGATACATACCGCTTTTCGTATTGCGTGTCCAAGCGGCGTAAGGTTTTCCCGTCCGGCTCAATGGTAGGACCGAGGTCGCCCGTTCCTTGCCGGTCGATCGTCTCTTCCAGCATGATTCGGCCAAGATTCATAAGACCGCTCCATAGCTCTTTCTCGATTTGATCGATTGGGATTCCGTTTTCGGCTGCTTCTTTCACCTCATTCCACAACGCGGCAAACTGATCTTTCGACTTGAAAATTTCTCGTTCTTGTTCCATCATCAACCTGGGGCCTCATTTCAGTCAGGATATACATTGTTTTCATGGACTAATGTTATACCTGTTGAGGCCCTTTTTAACAAGTCATAAATTACACTAACTATAATATAATCAATACTTTATGAAATCGAGCTCCGCGGGTTACACCCAATGAAAATCGTACAAGTGACGGTATTATTCTCGAATCCAAAGTGTATAATCGCGCTCTCAACCAAGAAGAAATAAAAATCAATTATAAAAACAACGCTTTATATCGCACATTTCCGGACGTACCAACGAAAACTGAAAAAGAAGCATCCATCCCCCTCTCAAACTCGCCTCCAAAAGCTCCAGGGATCTGGCGGTTCTGGACTTACATAGATGGCCTTTTTACAAACTTTTGCACTGGCGCATGGCAAGGCCCAACCGGTAATATTATTGTCTCTCATGGCGATGAATCCAATGACTATTTTGATGGATACAAAATTTACCATTTTCCAAATCCTATGCACTACCCTTTAATACATGAACAACCAGAGAAGTTTTTTTGGTTGATGGGCGTTAAAGAACCAGAACTTCTGCAGACTTATGATTTTACAAAGAATGAAGTAAATGGAGAATGGAAACAATATTCAATCTCTCCTCCCTTTTCAAGTTCAGCATTTTTCCAGTGGTTTGTCCCTCTGGATCAATTTCGAATCTTATATATTTCTCAAGATCAGCGGATCATGGAATTTAATACACAAACTCTTTCTTCTACACAAATCATGAATGTAGCGGATACGAATGTAGGGAAAGCCTGGGGATTATCAATGGGGAATGATGACCGAACGGTTTGGGTCAGTGGACAAAATGGACTTGGAAAACTGACTCCAGATTTTGGTTGGGAAGAACATCTACTAAAAGGACTGAATGGTCCGTGTATTTTTGAATATGAAATGGATACAGGGGATGTCGTTGGTTATCTTTTCAATGGCACTACTGAGGGAAATTGTATTTTGGGTGAATATACATCATTCTTGTTCAATGGGAAAAAATTTCTTACTCACTCAATAATGTATCCCCTAGTTTCACCTAAAATAGATTTAGTGAATCGAAAGCCTCTTGTGATTCGGCAAAAGGATCAATGCTATTCAATAGATGGACTTGGTAAAGATGAATACGGTTTAGATGAATTAATTGTTCGCGAAGAAAACGCTCTCTAGTTATCTCATAATATCGGAGGCGTTGCGCGCTATGCTCCCGCTATGTGGCAGACTCCACGTTGTTTAAGACACATTGACAAAAAGGCGCTTGCGATCCGAGAAGATAGACAAGGCAGTCTATGGGTGTGTTATGAGAATGGATTTTCACATTTTTCTGATCAAAAATGGACTTTTCATCCCTCTCCAACTGGCTGGTATCCTTCTCACCAATTCGATATTGGAGTTTTACCTGGGGGAAAATTCTATTATTCTTGTTCTGCAATGATCAAGGGATTTGATGTTGCAACACAACAATTCAATAGATTGTTTAAGCAGCAATCAACGAAGAGAATTCCGACTTGCTTTGGGCAGTTTAGCAAAGATAAACTGTGGATTACTAATGGAACATCAATGGGATTGTTTGATGGTGTCAATTTTGAACCTGTTTTTGATCTATCAGAAATACCTTTTATACATGAAAAAATTGAGAGTTTAGCCTATCTACGATTTTACTTTTTTAATGATATCAAAAAGATCAAAAATGGTGATATATGGGTAGCTACAAGAGATGGAATTGATCGAATCCGGAATGGGAAACTCGTCCCTTTCGTAGAAAGTCAAAAATTGCATGTGATGTGGATTAAAAGAATACTCGAACTTGAAGACAATACAATCTATGCGAATTCAGGAAGCGCTATATACCAATTTGATGGAGATCGGTGGACAGTTTTACAAAAGGGATTTTATATTATCAATACAATGAAGCAATTTAAGGATGGAAGTGTATGGGTCGGCGCCTGTGATGGTTTGCATCGTTTCTATAACGGTTCATGGTCTTCGTTCAATATAGAGGATGGTCTACCGAGTAATCAAATCTGGGATTTGCTCGAAGACAGCGAAGGGCGGATCTGGGCTGCGACAAGCAAGGGTGTCAGTCTCTATCATCCGGATTCTGATCCCGATAGTCCAGATACGTATGTTATTGATCAAGGAAAACGTGTCTACGAAAACAGTATAATCGAAGAAGTGGCGCCGGATGGGAATATACGAATCGAATTCACGGGGATGGACAAATGGAAATATACGGAAGTGGATCGGCTTTTGTATTCTTATAGGCTTGATGAAGATGAATGGTCGCCGTATAGTTCCCAAACGGTTGCTTCGATCACGGGTGTATCCCCGGGGATACACCGTTTCCAAGTGAAAGCGATGGATCGTAATTGGAATAAGGATCTCACACCGGCGGTATGGAATTTTATGGTCATCCTACCCTGGTATAAGCAGCCGATATTTATAATCAGTCTCGCGGGGAGCGTCTTGATGATTCTCTTTCTTCTAATTCTTCACCTTCTTCGATACATCAATCAAGAAAAGATCATTTCGAAACGGACATACGATTTAAGTCAGGCGCATGTAGAACTACAAACATACCAACAGCAACTTCGCTCTCTGGCGTCTAAAATGTCAATTATGGAAGAGCGCAGCAAGCGCGAAATCGCCTTTAAAATTCATGATCGGATCGGGCATACACTGGCGTTATGTCAAATGCGGATCGAGTCCCTTCAAAAGGAAGAGTGGGTCAAGTATGACGACGATAACAGACTGACTGAAGTCCGCCAGACTGTGAAACAGATTATAGAAGAAACACGAGATCTTACAGTCGAAATCAGCCCACCGATTTTATACGAACTGGGTCTTGAACAAACTCTCCGATGGTTGATCGAGCAAATGAATGAAAAATACGACATGCGTTTTGAATTAAATGTGGATCGACGCAGAATAGAAATCGGTATGGATGAGCGAGGCCTTCTCTATAATTCGATCAAAGAACTATTGTTTAATGTCATTAAACATGCAAAGACTCAACATGCTCACGTTTCCATATCAAGAGAAATTGATTCGATTCAAGTTCAAGTTTGTGACGATGGGATTGGATTCAGTATTGACGATCTTCAATCCACGATAATTGCTAAACAAAGTTTCGGCTTGTTTAGCATACGAGAGCGTATTGAATTTCTTGGCGGGACATTTCATTGCGAGTCAAACCAACACGCTGGAACAAAAGTAACGCTGGCATTACCACTACAATCAAGGTAAAGAGTGACATGGGATTCAATATTCTTATTGCGGACGATCATCGGATATTACGAGAAAGTTTGCGGCGCGTTTTGGAGGATGAGCCGGATATGAAGGTCATCGCCGAAGCGCAGGATGGTTCCGAAGCGGTCAATATGGCGAAAAAAACAAAACCCGATGTGATTCTGATGGATATCTCGATGCCTAAGTTGAATGGGATCGAAGCCGCGCGTAAGATCTTGCGAGAACAACCTTCTACAAAGATATTGATCTTATCCATGCATTCAAACAAGCAATTTATTGAGGATGCGTTCCAAGCCGGAATTCGCGGGTATCTATTGAAAAACTGCGCTATTTCAGAAGTTGTATCGGCTATCCATGTTCTGGAGAATGGACAATACTATATCAGTCCAGATATCGCTGGTGTAGTGATAGAAGATTTTATTCAATTCACGCCAGCTAAAAGTGATACGGATCCAAATGTGTTATCGAATCGAGAAAAAGAAATACTGCAGCATATCGCCAATGGGGAAACGACAAAGAAGATCTCTCAATCTCTATATGTCAGTGAAAAAACAGTGGAAACGCATAGAAAACATATCATGAAAAAGTTACATTGCAGCAACCTGGCGGAATTAATCAAACAATCGATCCGCAAAGGTTACATTTCCATTGTTGAGGAATGAAATTTATATCCATATACAATGAACGATTCTTCACCTTTTACCGATACCGTTTTTCCCTATCTCATACCGTCATTCCCCATAGCAATATACCTACTTTCCTCCGTTTTAAAATACCTAGAAACCCTAATTGAAAATATTACTTATCCATTTTAGTATTCAAGTTGAACGTTAAAAGCGGGCATATTTATTTGTCAAAATGTGCAATTCCGCTAAAAAATTATTCTATGTTTTTAAAAGGAGAAGACTATGTTGAGATCTGGATCAATAGTGATAGGGATCGTAATGGTGTGTGGTATTATTCAATCGATTCACGCGCAACAAGCAGAGAATCTTCTTGCTGTTCGTCAGGCCATTCAAGATGGATTTAACGCGCATGATCTCGATCAAGTGATATCGAATTTCACAGATGATTTCACGGCGGCGCATGGTTGGAATACCGAAATCAAAGACGCGCAAGGATTCAAAACAGGATGGGAAAATGTAATCGCAGCCTATCCTGATGTGAAATTCACGGAAGGGACTATCCTTGTATCCGTTTCAGAAAAAATAGTCATCGAAGAAATGACCATGGAAGGGACCTTTACAAATGAATATAAAGGTATGCAGCCCACCGGCGAAAAATCAGCGACCCGATATTTAAATGTCTTGGAATTTGAAGGCGATAAAGTCAAACATCTGATGATGTACCTGGATCAACAAACGACTTTAATCAACGCAAAATTGATGCCTCCTATGGAGATGCCTCCGGTGGAGCCATCATTTACTATACCCGATCCAGAACCCAGGCCGGGAATGACACCAATCGAACTCTTTCAGGATGGCAGTGTTTATTGGAATGCGCATGACGAACAGAACTGGATCAAAGGATATACCGAAGAAGCGGATATCTATGCGAATGTCGGTGGTGGTGGCACATTTACCCGTCTTGAAAATGCGGCGCTGATGACTCTGCATTGGACCGGCTTCCCCGACGCTCATTTTGAAATCGATCGTCTCATTGATATGGGTGACGGATGGGTACTTGCCGAGATGATCTTTCAGGGAACCCACACAGGTCCTTGGTTTGGGATTCCTGCGACAGGACATCCTTATAAGCAATTACCGATCGCGCAAATTATACACTATAATTCTGAGGGTTTGGCTGTTTTTGATCACGCCTATTACGATAACTTATGGATCCTCTCCCAAATTGGTGTTTTTCCTCCGCGTTCCTCCCATGCGAATCAGTGGAATTTGTATCGCTAAAAATCAGTTTCATTTGTGTCTTACAGTGAAAGCAGTTAGGTTGGAAACGACGTTTATCAAGGAATAAATAGATGGTTTTTATATTATTTTGATAAGTTTATAGAAATTATTATGGCGCACTGATTTATTAAACAACTCAGCATTGGACGAAGCGGCTCCGCCGCAGAGTGTCGTACGCCGAATTTTCTAGTTGAACAATCCCCTTGCGAAATCTCCTGAGTTGTCATGTATTTCTTCTGAGAAGGCAGTGGCTGTAAGACTGCCAACCACTACTTATTTACAGGAGAAAGATCATGAAATCATTACGGAAACGCATGATCGAAGACATGACGTTAGCAGGACTGAGCGAAGGCACGCAAAAAGCATACGTCCGAGCCGTCGCCTCATTCGCTCTAGAATTTGATTGCTCGCCAGAATGCATTAGCGAGGAACTCGTCCGGGTCTATTTACTGAATTTGCGAGACGTGAAGAAAGTCGCTCTCGGAACGTTTCAGGTCCACTACAGCGCGCTGAAATTTCTTTATCAAACCACGCTGGATCTGGGGTGGCCGTTGTTTGCAAAAAAAAGATTCGTAAGCCTCGCCAAAAGCGCCTGCCGCATTCATTAACCCATTCCCAAGTTCGCGCCCTCCTGGCCGCCGTCAGGAAAACGCCCTACCGGTTGGCTCTAACGTTGATGTATGCGTGCGGCCTTCGGACCAGTGAAGTCATCTCTCTTCCGGTGCGGCAGATCGATTCCAACCAAATGAGTTTACGGATTATTGGGAAGGGCGATAAAGAGCGAATCGTTCCTCTCCCGGACACCTTGTTGGAGCCGATGCGTGAACTCTGGTTGATGCATCGCCATCCCACCTGGCTATTCCCCAACCAACAAGGCTCCAACCACATTCCCTCATCGACACTCGGCAAAGCGTTTCGCTTGGCCTGTAACGCTACCGGGCTGACAGACGATGTGAAGCCGCATTCGATGCGTCATTCGTTTGCCAGCAGATTGCTGGAGAACGGCGAAAGCCTGCGCGTTGTCCAGATTCTTCTCGGCCATTCCAGTATTCGTTCGACACAGATCTACACTCATTTGACTGAGCCGCTTCGCCACGAGGCTCAGGATCGGATCAACGCCGTGTTCGCCGATCTGATGTGAGGAGGAATCATGAATTGCACTTCATCGAACCTCGAACTCGGCGATGTGGTTCGCCGGTTTGGCCCGGCCTATATCCGGCAGCAAGGGAAGCGCCTTTTGCCCTCCCAGCGTAAAGCGCTGCACGATATCATGGCCTGTCATACGGCGGAACTGGGAGGGCATCGTTATCACTGTCAGGACTGCGGCGAAGACTTCTGGGTGTATCACGGGTGTGGCAATCGATCCTGTCCGTCCTGTCATTCCCAGGCGATGCGGCAATGGATCGAGAAGCGGGAAGACCAGATGCTTGGCTGCCGTTACTTTCATGTAATCGTAACAGTTCCGCAGTCTATCCGGGCGGCTTTCTTGGCTCATCAAAAGATTCTCTATGGGTTGCTGATGACGACGGCTGCTTCCTGTATCATGGATCTGATGCGCAATCCCCAAGTCGTTGGCGGGACCCCGGCGATCCTGGCCGTGCTGCACACTTGGCGGGGAGATCTGGAATTGCATCCACATGTCCATCTGTTGGTCAGCGCCGGCGCCGTGAGTGAGGACGGCCACTCTTGGATGGAACTCCGCCACCCGAAATGGCTTCTCCATGTGGGAACGCTCAGCTTACTCGTTCGCCGGCGCTTTAAAGAACGGCTCGAAAAAGCGGCGCCGGAGATCTTCCAAGGCATCGAGACCAAGGTCTGGAATAGAGGCTGGAACTCGTTCTGCAAACCGTATGGCAAAGGCGTGAAAGCCATCTTGAATTACCTGGGGCGCTATGTCTATCGCATCGCGATCTCCAACCACCGGCTTCTGGCAATGGACGCTACCCACGTGACGTTCCGCTACAAGACCTTCAAAGAGAAGCATTGGCGAACTCTCCGCTTGCCGGGCGAAGAATTTCTGCGGCGCTTCGTGATGCATGTGCTCCCCCGCGGCTTCCATAAAGTCCGCTACTATGGGCTGTGGCATCACTGTCATCGGGACACACGCAATCGAATCCGTTTGCTCCTCGCCCCCAAGGCGGAGAGCGTTTCTATTCCCGAATCGGTTGAGAATTCCATCGTTTCAAAAGAGACCAACGACAAAGCAGTATTCGATCGGACCGGCCAAGAATCGGCGCCGGAATGGCCTAAATGTCCGCGTTGCAAAAGCTGTAACGTGATTGTCATTGAAACCCTCAATCGGAATCGAAGCCCCTGATCGATTCCGATTGTAAGCATCGCGATGGTAATATAAAGAAATTATAACTTTACGCGGGAAGATTTTTTTACTTTTCTTGCCGTGAGGGGATTTCTATAGCTTCAAGAGGATTTTCTCTTTCTAAACTATCAACTTCTCTTCCTCAATTAAGCCGTTTCGCGAATAAATGGCGTGTTATTGGTTCTCACATTCCCCCCGCACTTCGTCCAATAGAGTTTGTATCTCGGCTTCGCTCGATAAAAACTCCTATCTATTGGACGAAGCGGCTCCGCCGCAGAGTGTCGTACGCCGAATTTTCTAGTTGAACAATCCCCTTGCGAAATCTCCTGAGTTGTCATGTATTTCTTCTGAGAAGGCAGTGGCTGTAAGACTGCCAACCACTACTTATTTACAGGAGAAAGATCATGAAATCATTACGGAAACGCATGATCGAAGACATGACGTTAGCAGGACTGAGCGAAGGCACGCAAAAAGCATACGTCCGAGCCGTCGCCTCATTCGCTCTAGAATTTGATTGCTCGCCAGAATGCATTAGCGAGGAACTCGTCCGGGTCTATTTACTGAATTTGCGAGACGTGAAGAAAGTCGCTCTCGGAACGTTTCAGGTCCACTACAGCGCGCTGAAATTTCTTTATCAAACCACGCTGGATCTGGGGTGGCCGTTGTTTGCAAAAAAAAGATTCGTAAGCCTCGCCAAAAGCGCCTGCCGCATTCATTAACCCATTCCCAAGTTCGCGCCCTCCTGGCCGCCGTCAGGAAAACGCCCTACCGGTTGGCTCTAACGTTGATGTATGCGTGCGGCCTTCGGACCAGTGAAGTCATCTCTCTTCCGGTGCGGCAGATCGATTCCAACCAAATGAGTTTACGGATTATTGGGAAGGGCGATAAAGAGCGAATCGTTCCTCTCCCGGACACCTTGTTGGAGCCGATGCGTGAACTCTGGTTGATGCATCGCCATCCCACCTGGCTATTCCCCAACCAACAAGGCTCCAACCACATTCCCTCATCGACACTCGGCAAAGCGTTTCGCTTGGCCTGTAACGCTACCGGGCTGACAGACGATGTGAAGCCGCATTCGATGCGTCATTCGTTTGCCAGCAGATTGCTGGAGAACGGCGAAAGCCTGCGCGTTGTCCAGATTCTTCTCGGCCATTCCAGTATTCGTTCGACACAGATCTACACTCATTTGACTGAGCCGCTTCGCCACGAGGCTCAGGATCGGATCAACGCCGTGTTCGCCGATCTGATGTGAGGAGGAATCATGAATTGCACTTCATCGAACCTCGAACTCGGCGATGTGGTTCGCCGGTTTGGCCCGGCCTATATCCGGCAGCAAGGGAAGCGCCTTTTGCCCTCCCAGCGTAAAGCGCTGCACGATATCATGGCCTGTCATACGGCGGAACTGGGAGGGCATCGTTATCACTGTCAGGACTGCGGCGAAGACTTCTGGGTGTATCACGGGTGTGGCAATCGATCCTGTCCGTCCTGTCATTCCCAGGCGATGCGGCAATGGATCGAGAAGCGGGAAGACCAGATGCTTGGCTGCCGTTACTTTCATGTAATCGTAACAGTTCCGCAGTCTATCCGGGCGGCTTTCTTGGCTCATCAAAAGATTCTCTATGGGTTGCTGATGACGACGGCTGCTTCCTGTATCATGGATCTGATGCGCAATCCCCAAGTCGTTGGCGGGACCCCGGCGATCCTGGCCGTGCTGCACACTTGGCGGGGAGATCTGGAATTGCATCCACATGTCCATCTGTTGGTCAGCGCCGGCGCCGTGAGTGAGGACGGCCACTCTTGGATGGAACTCCGCCACCCGAAATGGCTTCTCCATGTGGGAACGCTCAGCTTACTCGTTCGCCGGCGCTTTAAAGAACGGCTCGAAAAAGCGGCGCCGGAGATCTTCCAAGGCATCGAGACCAAGGTCTGGAATAGAGGCTGGAACTCGTTCTGCAAACCGTATGGCAAAGGCGTGAAAGCCATCTTGAATTACCTGGGGCGCTATGTCTATCGCATCGCGATCTCCAACCACCGGCTTCTGGCAATGGACGCTACCCACGTGACGTTCCGCTACAAGACCTTCAAAGAGAAGCATTGGCGAACTCTCCGCTTGCCGGGCGAAGAATTTCTGCGGCGCTTCGTGATGCATGTGCTCCCCCGCGGCTTCCATAAAGTCCGCTACTATGGGCTGTGGCATCACTGTCATCGGGACACACGCAATCGAATCCGTTTGCTCCTCGCCCCCAAGGCGGAGAGCGTTTCTATTCCCGAATCGGTTGAGAATTCCATCGTTTCAAAAGAGACCAACGACAAAGCAGTATTCGATCGGACCGGCCAAGAATCGGCGCCGGAATGGCCTAAATGTCCGCGTTGCAAAAGCTGTAACGTGATTGTCATTGAAACCCTCAATCGGAATCGAAGCCCCTGATCGATTCCGATTGTAAGCATCGCGATGGTAATATAAAGAAATTATAACTTTACGCGGGAAGATTTTTTACTTTTCTTGCCGTGAGGGGATTTCTATAGCTTCAAGAGGATTTTCTCTTTCTAAACTATCAACTTCTCTTCCTCAATTAAGCCGTTTCGCGAATAAATGGCGTGTTATTGGTTCTCACATTCCCCCCGCACTTCGTCCAATAGAGTTTGTATCTCGGCTTCGCTCGATAAAAACTCCTATCTATTTACTCACAATTAATGACGGTTCCCAGGTTATAGGCTTTAAGAAAACGAACTTCGGATTCCATCCCGTATGAGGTAAAAACTTCCCGCATCGCTTCGCCGATGCTTTCCCGATTCCGCTGTGTGACCGCCATCATCGTTGATCCGGAACCGCTCAAATACCCCCCAATGGCTCCGGCTTCTCTCGCGGCGTGGATCACGTCGAAGAGAGGTTTTAGCGCAGGGATCTTCGCTTGCCGATCGATTTGATGAAGCCGGTCCTCGAATAAATCCCCCATGCTTTCGTAATCCCCTTTTGCGAAAGCGAGCGCAAGAAGCGCAGCGTGATTGACGTTGAAGACCGCATCTTCTCGTGGGATTGTATCCGCGAACACGACACGGGCCTTATCGGTTTCAACCGCCTGCGAGGGCCAGACCGCGACGAAGTCGAGTGTGTTTGGAATTTCGCATTTATAGCAATAGAGTTTTCCGTTTACAATCCCCGATGCGGTCATTCCCCCATAAAATGAAGCGGCCGCGTTATCCGTGCAAGCCTCTAATTCCGAAACGATGGTAACAAGCTTCCGATCGGAAATCTCAGCCGCAAGCATCGCGTTCAATCCAGCCACCACAGCGATCCGGAACGTGGCGCTGCTGGCCAATCCACGCGCAATAGGCACATTGTTATCCACTTTCAGCGTAAAATGCGTCTCTGGAAGACCGGTCTTTTCGAAGAAATACCGCGCCGCATACTGGATCATCTTTTCGCATGGCTCATGCAACGCTGGATCAATCCCACAATTTTCATCTAACACAGTCTCTGAATCATTTTGTATTAACTCAAATGAATTCAGAAGATTAACAGCTATGCCCAGCGTATCAAATCCTGGGCCTAGATTAGCGGACGAAGCGGGCACATGGATTGTAACTGTTTTCATTCAAGGTTGTTCCTAATTTTTACTAAAAGTGATAATCAATAATGAATTATTCCATCTCTAAATCAAACCGGGAATCCACAAAGACTGCTCTAACAAGATATTTCAAAACAAGCAGAAAATGTAGTTAATCAAAATCCTGAAAATCCTTTAATCCTGCCCATCCTGATTCAGACAAAAAAAAAACAATGTGTTAACGTTTCTATTCTTCCAAAAAATAATCAAAATCGATTTTCTTGATTTCGTAGGTGGATTCAACCAAAACGCTGCTCTCATATTCTATTCTTTTAACGTATTTACCGATAAGACGTAAACTCGGTTTCCGGATCTTCTCGTCCCAAAATTCGAAGAATAATAATTTCATCAGGATCAATCCGGTAATATATTGAATGGACTACGGTAAACACAACGCCGCAATCCGGCTCGAATATGGGAAACCGCTGGCCAACGCTGTGGATATTCGGTTAGATCATCTAGTTGTTCGTACAATCCATCAACATACGTATCTGCTTGTTCCAGCCCAAATTTCTCAAATCCGAAAACGAATAAACGATCAATATCAGCATCAGCGGCGTTTGTTAGTCTATATCTCGCCATCGGCTTTCAAACGTTTTTTTTGCCGCCTCTACAATCTGTTGTGGTGTCCGGTTACTCATTCCACTCTGTTCACCTTCGATGATAGCGGCGCGGATCATTTCAATTTCTTCGATTCGAGTCTGTTTCTCACGGATTAAATCACGCAATAACTCACTCTCATTACCATATTTACCGCTCTCAATTTGAGACTTAATCCAAGCGTCTTGTTGATCGGTTACCGTAATACTTTTTTTGACCATCCCCATGATTCTGCCTCCAAGAAAACACACGATAATATACTAATATATCCTATATTATCGTATCCTAAAAGCAAAAATCGACTTTTATTTCTCAAAAAGAAAGTATCATGAAACTTTGGATTTTCTTTCCTATTCTTCCAAAAAATAATCGAAATCAATCTTCTTGATTTCGTAGGTGGATTCAATTGAAACGCCGATATTATAATCAATCATATACTGCGCGAGAGCCTCTCCATCAATCAGAATGATTTTTGAATCCATTTTTCCCACACATTCAGTCGCCTGACTTGTGAAATCAGAAGTCGTGATGAAAATTCCTTTTTTAGCATGATGCATTTGTAAAGCGCCAGCAAATTTTTGGATTTCAGGACGAGAGACGCTCCCTTCCCAACGTTTGGCTTGAATATAGATCACATCCAATCCCAACCGGTCTTCCTTGATAATCCCATCAATCCCCCCATCACCGCTTTTCCCAACCGCCTGCCCGGCGTCTTTCAAAGTTCCCCCATACCCCATTTTCACAATCAACTCAACAACGATTCGTTCAAAATAAGCGGGGGAAACTTTCTTCAATTGATCCAACAACTCAGACGCTAATTCATTTCTGATCTTTTGGTATCCATTTTCCAACGCCTCTAATGGTTGTAATCTGATCATCTTTTTGCTCAATCTCGTCAGTACTACTTTGATCTTTACTATCATTTAAGCGTCTTTCTTTAAATTCAATAAATTCAGGAAATTTCTTTAAATAGTCATTATCGATTTTAGCAGGATTCTGTTGAAGAACATCCAATCCTCTTTGTGTAATTTTCACAATTCCTCTTGATGGATTATCAACAAGACCCGCTTTTTTTAAATATACTTTCGCCCAAGAAACCCTATTTTCAAATTTCGATTGTCGACCGCTTGGTACAAGTACTTTTAAGTCATCATCTGAGAGATCCATTTCCTCAGCCATTCTGTCATAAACTTCACGTATCCGATGATCTTCTTGATCAGAGCAGAATTTCAAAATGGGTAACATGAATTGTTGATAATCTGGAACAGCCATTTCATTACCCTTAATAATAAGATTCAACTCACTTCTCAATAAACTGCTTCATTCGCTTCAATCCCTCGCGGATGTTCTCCATCGATGTGGCGAAAGAGAGCCGGATATATTCCTGGTCTTCCCCCTCATTGCGGCGTCCGAAGCAGGTTCTGGGAAGGACAGCGACGCCCGCTTGTTCCAATAGGGCTTTCTGCAATTCATTAGCGGTCCGCAGACCAAGGCGGCGGCAGGCTTCGGTTACGTTAGGGAAAACGTAAAACGCGCCCTGCGCGGGCAGGCATCGGACACCATCAATACCATTTAGCAATTCCACAATAATACGGCTGCGCTGGCTGAACTGTTCAATCATATATTGAGATTCATGGTGCGGGCCTTCGAGCGCGCTGACGCAGGCGATTTGTGAGAACGAGCAAGTGCAGCTGTCGATGTTGGTTTCAATCTTGGCCACATGTTTCGCCAGTTCACGGTTCATGACGCCGTATCCCATCCGCCAGCCGGTCATCGCGTACGTTTTTGAGAATCCATCCACGATAATCGTCCGCTCCTTCATCCCCGGAAATCCAACAACGGAATGAAACTCGGAATCAAAGATGATCTGCGAATAAACCTCATCAGAAATAATCCAAAGATTATTCTCAACCGCAAGTCGCGCGATCTCTCTCAATACCTCGATCCCTAGAAGCGTTCCTGTCGGATTCCCAGGCGTATTGAGAACGATTAACTTGGTTTTCGACGTAATCCGTGAAGCGAGATCGTCAACACTGAAGTTCCAATTCCGCTCTTCCAACATTGGAAGCGGGATCGATCTCGCCCCAACCCAATCGATCACAGATTCGTAAATCGGATAGCCGGGATTGGGGTAAAGCGCTTCATCTCCTGGATTGAGAAGCGCCATCATCACATCAAAAACAATCGGCTTGGCCCCCGGCGTTACAACCACTTCATCCGGATCAACCGGAATGCGGCGGGTGCGTTGCATATACCGGGCGATGGATTCCCGCAGTTCAGGAATCCCCGCGCTGGGACAGTAGTGCGTCTGATTCTCATCCAACGCCCGTTTAGCCGACTCCTTAATATGCGATGGAGTGTCAAAATCCGGCTCGCCCAGACCGAACGAGATAATATCCCGCCCTTCAGCGCGCAGTTGATTCACCTCGGCCAACACATCAAACGCCGTCTCGGTCCCAAGTTTTGACATCCGTTCGGCTAAGGAAGGAAGACTCGCGCTTGGTTGTATATCAAAGAGCCGCGATCCTGAAAGTGGAGCGGTAATCCATAACGGTTTATTCCCCCCAGCGCGATGAGCGGTGAAGATCGATTCGAGATCAATAAGTGACAAGTTTTCGCAAGTATGAATCGTCCAGCGCGGAGAATCGACCGGCTCGATTGGACAGATGACAATGACCTGATCCGATAATCCATCACGAATTCGCGAGATCGAAACCGTGTCACTTTGATCCACTAGGCAAAAGAGACGGCGGGGATACGGCATTGTGGCTAGACAGATATCAAGCGTATCAAAACCCGCCGCGGGAAGATCCTTCGGACCACAGCCCATTCTCAGAAACGCTTCCCGAACAACTTCCGCATAAGCTTCCGAAAAGAGCAACCGGTCCCCTCCTTCCCACATGGGATTCCCTGGATCGATTCTCATCTCAGCAAATAGAATCCCTCCAACCGCATTGACAAGGGCTTCCGGACGATTTCCTTTACGCAGTTTTTCTATTTTAGTAACAAGATCGGCGCGCATAATCGCTATTCCCCGATTTCTTTTTTTTGAATCCTAATCGCCTGACGGATACCAAGGGCAAGGATTTTTCTGCCCATGCGTTTTACCAACATCGAAAGGCTTCATCATTGATTCCGGCTTAAAAATTCATTCACGGGCGGGACGCCCGCGCTCCATTGAATATCCAATATTTCTTCTGACGGGTGGGTCGCCCGCGCTCCATTGATTATTCGATTGGGAGCATATCCATATTTTGGCCGCGCAGTTTTGCGAGAGTTTTGACCGCGTCGTTGGCCGATACGTTTTTATGTACGAGTTCGCAGACGGATTCCGCAACGGCGGCTGGATCATCATCACCTGGGAACAGGACATTTCTACCCACCATCGCGCCACGCACATTATTCCCTTCCCCCATCCCGCGTACGAACTGCTCAATCACGGAAATCGGATTCCCTAGCGATTCTCCACCAAGCATAAGAATCGGCCCGGAAAACGCCTGCGCGACTCGGTGATATTGATCCACATAAGGGATTTTCAGCCATAAATTCGCCGACGAATGCGAAAGCCCCGACGCCACGCCGATGACGCGGATCAGATCGTCAGCCTGTAAAACGAGTTGGTATTTCCCATCAATCTGACGAACAGGAAGCGGTTCGATAAAGACCGGCAGGCCGATATCGTTACAGGCTTCCACACTGCGCGAGCATTCTTCCATCGTTTGGAGACAATAACGGTCATAAGGATCGGGCACGGCGAGACGCAGCAACAATTTCGCTCCATCCAGTTTGAGCGCTTGTATTTTTTTCGCGTCGCGGTACGCGGTCATCCGATCGAGCATTTCGTATTTGGCGCCCGCCAAACCACTGCGATTCATACAGGCGATCAATACTTTTTCATCCATAAAACTTTTGCCCGATTTCTCCTCATAAATGGAATCAATCAGAATAAGATCTTCAATCACGTCGGCGGTCGCCATCAATCCATCAACGGAAGACGCCATCATGACTCTGGCGCATCGCCCAAGATATTCAAAACGGTTCCCCATCGCGGTCTTATCGGATCCAACGCTTGTCACCATACGTGCGGGATGATCGGCGGCGAGGATAACCATTTTCCCATCCGGCGCCAGAATTTCCCTTTGTTTCCGTTTTTTCATTCTTTCCAGGATCAATCCCGGTTGTTTCACGCGGATATCGACCAATCGATCCCATAAATCATCACTAATAAATTTTCGAGTTTGGTATACGTAATTATTGACTAGTGAATAGTTTACATCAATTCGATTCCGTGTGCGAAACAGGATAGATTTCGCTTCCACCGCCAAATCTTCGGGAATCTCACTTCCTATAGGGCTGATCTCAAACGCGATTGTCCCCTTATAATTGGACTCAGTGAGCGCTTGCAGGAATCCAGCCAACCGTGTTTCCGTCAATTCACCATCCACAGCGCTGAGGCCGGGATGAACGTCACCATACCGAATATCCCCTTCAGGAGTATTCCGATTCAAGACAACATTGGCGACATGAAAATGACCAATGTACGGACAGAGACGCTTCAAAACATCCGGCCCTTCACCCGAAATCAGCATGTGGCTTGAATCCACGAGAAGAACCAGTTCTCTATGCCCATAAATGTTGCGGATCGATTCGACAAACAGCTCCGCCCGGTCCGCCGGACCGAGCAACGCTTCCTTGAAAAAAGAGGCGCCTTCCGGATTTTTCCGGTAATCAAAGATCTCCAAGAGAGGGATCAAGGCGGTTTGATTTTTCTTCTCGGCGGCTTCTTGAATGTAGACACAGATCTCACGAACCGATCGGCGCAGTTGAGACAACGCTTCCGAGCGGATCGCTTCCGCCTGTTCCCCTTCCGCGTCCTGCATGACGGCCGGATCTTTTCCGCTGAAGAAAGCGAATTTATCACAGCCGTATTCATACGCTTCATCTATGAATTCTTTTAGCCGCCGAACCGCTTTTTCCCTCTCGTTTTCGTCCAATGAACAAATATCCGAAGGAAGAACGATGTTGTCTTCATTGATAAGTTGTATGGGCTGAGCGGAAAAGACGATTTCCCTCAATTGATTCTTTTCTTTGGCCACGCGCAGCAAATCAGCGGCCTTGCGGCGGATCGAAGGGGATTTAATCCGGGTGATTTCAACAGATCGAAAATCCGGATCCTTGATGATCCATCCTAATGTGTTAAGCAGATATTCTTCACGGCCTTCACCACGGAGCACGGAATTTGTGTTACCCGGTCCAGAGAATTGCGAGCAGTGGACAATGCCAAGGAGATTTTGTTCCAGGGCCACGATTGTTCTCTCCTGTCAATGAATATAAGAAACTGTTTGTGATCGATGGACGCTGCGGCAAAATGATTATGCGAGACAAAATTCCATTCGAACTCGCTAAGTCATTCTCCTGTTTCCCTCGTTTTGGGAAATCGATTTTAACATCCGTTTTTCGCCGCTTTATCCTGTTCTAAACATTATAAGTATATGTTCAAGAAGAGATAGAGGAGCGGATGTATCGTGGGATGGTTTCTAAGATGAATCCGTTCAATAATCATAGTTCAAAGATGGATAGCGGGAAATTTTGGCGGGATGAAGTCATGTTTTCAAGAATTTTCCTATAGCTAACAAATCCATATTCATCAATCAAGATTTCTAATCTGATTCACTTTTTTTTTAAAATCATAAGCTAAGTCAGATGGGGGAGATACTATTTTTGTTGTACATACGATCGACGATATACGCAAGTGGATCCACCACGGCGTGTCGATAGATTGTTGAATAAACCTGCCTGAATTTACTAAAAGAGAAATTCGCGTTGGATTCCCTTAATTTCGCAACATCTGAATCCAAATTTCCAACATAGTTTTTGACATAACCAGGAAATACTTTTTCTTTATAAAATTGATACAACTCGATATCTTTCGCATTGCATTCCCGAATACGGGAGAGGAGTTTCTCGTCTTCTAAAATCTCGTCTACGACATTGGTTTTATGAACGTTAACATTCATGCGTTGATAATTGATACATAGATCTTTTATTCCTAAAATCTGCTTCATTAATACGAGAGACCGGTCGTATTCTTCGCAAGATCCAACAAACGTGAAATGATTGAGCAACGCATCTTTCGCATATTCAACATCATTATTTGGCGCCAATCGTTTCGTCATCACATTATAAACATTCTTTCTTTTTTCCAAAAACTCTTCTATTGTGTTCATTTTCTTTTTGAGATCTTTAACTTGCCGGAATTGAGAAATGAAACGAGCGACCGGATCGCGGAGTATTGTAATATATTGAATCGGTTTACGAGTCACGTCTTGATAGCCTAAATAATGCCGCAAGCTATGACCGGCAAAGGCTTCTAAAAAAGGCATTACCGTAAACATCGCTCTCGCTTCTTCTTTCAAGAAAATGTCTTTAGATGTTTTATCCTGATCAAAATTCCCCGTTTTTTTTGTAGACAATAAGAGAATGTGGAGATAATTGTTTATTAATATCTGCTCAAGTGTGATCCCACCGGTCTTTGCGATATGAATAAAACATATCATGGATATGCGATCTCCTTTAAACGGTAACCGTTTCGATTGTATTCAGTAAATTAACTCTCTCAATAACTCCAGAAAAACAACTATAATAATTAAAACGTCAAACGGCGGAGAAGCAATACTAAAAGTGATAAATCAGTTTTAATTTTGTTTTCTAAACAACTTGAACGATTTAAAAAAAATGAATAGTCTTTCCAATCCAGCCATCAATAGAAGTGTTGAATTATGAAAATAGATCAGCCGAATGACTTGGAATGATGAATGATTGGAAACCAGCGATACACATGGCGATGGAAAAATAATCCATGAAAAGAAAATCTGATTCAGACAACCAGAATCCAATTCCTCGTTCCTTGCGAAAACCACAATCGAAATCGGACGCCTTCAGTAAGAAATCCTCATTTGCTTCATCCAACCCCCTAAATCGCAAGGCGTCTGACACGCAGTCTCCGCTTCCACCTTGGAAAAAAGATACCGCAAAAATCAATCAAAACAATAGTTCATTTGGAAATGAGCTCCCTCCAATAGTCCATGACAAAGAGCCGCTGAATCAGAAATACAGCCAAGCGCGTGTATCGCGCCGGATAAAAAAAACTACACGAAAAAGAAAACTCCGATGGCCATTTATTTTCGGTTTTTTATTCCTATTAATGGGCTCAATTGTGGGTGTCGCCGCTGGGATTTTAAATTTATATTTGGATCAACTGCCGGCGATTCCTTATTTGGAAGATTACAATCCTTGGATGCCTTCCCGCGTTTTCTCCGGGGAGGGCCGCCGGGAGCTCATCGCCGATTTTTTCAGCGCGGAGCAAAACCGCAAGGTTGTCCCGATCACGGAAATGCCTAAGAATCTAATTAACGCGGTCATCGCTCTTGAAGACCGGTATTTCTATCAACACAGCGGGATCAGCCCACGGGGTATCCTCCGGGCCGCTTTGATCAACTTCAACGCAGGACGTATTAAAGAGGGCGCCAGCACGCTAACCATTCAGTTGGCTGAAGATCTGATCCAAAATAACAAACTCCCATATGAATTGCCGAAAGCCGGGCTTCGATCGTACACGACAAAAGCTTCGGAAGCGATTCTGGCTTTACAGATCGAAAAACGTTATACCAAAGAAGAAATTCTCGAAATCTATCTCAATCAGGTTCTGCTCGGAGGCAATCATTATGGTGTCGCGGTCGCTGCGGAAGCGTATTTTGGGAAAGATGTCTCGGAATTAAGTCTCAAAGAATGCGCGTTGTTCGCGGGTATGCTCCGGGCGCCCAACCGTTATGCGCCCGCGCAAGACCTCGAAGCGGCGGAAAGACGAACGGAAGTGGTTTTGCGCGTCATGCTCCGTGAAAAATTCATCACGCAAGAGGAATACGATCAAGCCATATCGGAACCATTTCATTTACGGACGAAAGCCACCCGCACCAAACAAATCGCGCTTTTCCCCTATTTCTCCTCCGCCATTCGCCGCCAGTTCATGGATGGGAAGATCAAAAACCAGGAAGGCCTTCCAATCCAACTGTATGGGAATGGAATCGATATTGAATCCACCGCGGACGTGGATCTTCAAACCATTGCTGAAAAATCTCTAAAAAAAGGGATCGAAGAACACGAGCATACACGCCGGTTCAAACATGGGCGCGACTGGGGACGTCCTGGATATCGAAGCCCCAATCAATCCGGCGCCAATCGTTTACAAGCCGGGGAATTTTATGACGCTCGAATTCTGGACGAATACGATCCACTTTCGGGATATCTGAGTGTCACACTGCCGAATGTCCGTGATGGGAAAGGCCCATTCCGGGTACCCGTCAATTCCGATACAACGTGGCTGGATAAATTTGATCTGTTACATCCTGATTACTACGTTTACGTACAAGCCATCCAACAGGGAGGCGGGATGGAACTGCGCTTAGCCAAAGACCAGCACGTGCAAGGCGCGCTTATTGCCGCGCAACCTTCAACAGGGCGGATTCTCGCTATGGTGGGAGGATACAATTTCTTTGATGAATTGAACGACGGAAAATTCAACCGTGCGACCCAAACCACGCAGGTCCAACCAGGCAGCGCATTCAAACCTCTCTTTTACTGCGCCGCCCTCTCTGATCCTTCCGGAAAATGGACTCCCGCTACCTTGATTCATGATGTTGAACATGAGTATTGGAAGGGTTGGACGCCCAAAAATTTTGAAGATCAGTTCTTTGGCTGGGTTCCCATACGGTTTGCGCTGGTCCACTCTCTGAACGCCGCCAGCGTATGGCTGCTTGATAATTATAAAGGCAGCCGTTCCAGTGGAATTCAAGACCTACGTCGATTCTGCCGCGATACCTTTGATCTTGTCATTGAAGAATCAAACCTTTCTCTAGCGCTGGGCACATCCGGCGCGACACCGTTGGAGATCGCTCAGGCCTACGCCGTCTTGGCGAACGGAGGAAACTTTATCCGTCTGCATTCGATCGATAAAGTCTTTCAACGCAACGACAGCCACCGGAACTACCCGAACCTCCTCTATGAATTTAAACCTCCATCCAATCAGATCCAACGCATCTCTCCCGGCGCCGCCTACCTGATGACGTATCTCCTTCGCGCCGTCGTTGAAGAAGGAACCGGCGAGCCAGCCAAGGATCTGCCTTTTTATTGCGTCGGTAAAACTGGAACAACTGATAATTGCACTTACGCCTGGTTCGCCGGCTATACAAAAGATCTTCTATGCATCGTCTATTTCGGTTTCGATAATCCCAACCGGTCACTTGGTTATAAAATGACGGGTTCAAAAGTCGCGTTGCCTGTTTGGATGAATTTCATGAGCGGCGCGTATGAAATCCATCCTGAACTGTTTGGAGAGATTAGCAAACCGAACGATATCGTTTTTTGTGATATTTGTCCAAAATCCAACGCCCTTGCGCGACCCACTTGTCCCTCCCCCCGCAGTATCCCTTTCCTCAAGGGAACGGAACCAACCCATAAATGTACAAAACATGGGAAAGACACTCTGCAGCCATACCGTTTGGAAGTAAATAAGTTAATATTGAGTAGTAATTAGACGGCCTTTGCTTTGACTCATCCAGCTAGTGAGTCCAATGAATATGAATCCTTTTATATACTATCATAATTGAGATCACAACCTACAAATAAAAATAAGTCACGGAAGTGTTTACGAATGAGATAGTTTTGGGACTCATTTTCATATAAAAAAGACGGAAAACCAACTACAATATTCAGCCTTGAAAGATTGCCAAGAAACAAATGTCCTCTTGAGACAAATAAAACTAGCCAAGGGGATTCAGCTTAGGATTTGGTCACAAACACTGATCTGGAATTCAATATGGATAATTTTATTCCCTTCCGCGGAATTAGTTACAATTCAAAGAAAATCCCCTGTTTTTCGGAAGTGATATCCCCCCCTTACGATAAAATCTCTCCCGAAGAACGGAAAATCCTCTGGGAACGGAATGAATACAATATTATCAAGTTGATTCATCCACCGCCCAGCGGAAGCCAAACCGATCTGATGACCCAATCAGCGGATGAAGAATCAAGCAGCTGGTACGACCAAGCGGCGGAGCGGCTCAATGCTTGGATACAAGCCGGTGTATTCTGCATTGATTCACCTCGCTTCTATCATTATCAGCAAACGTTTACACATGAAAATAGTACATATACACGACCGGGGATTTTTGGCGCTCTCCGGCTGCAAGAAGAATCAGGCGTCTATGCGCACGAGCACACATTTGAAGGCCCGAAAGCGGACCGGCTGCGGTTGCTCCGCGCCACACAGACCAATCTCTCCCCCATTTTTCTTTTAGGCGATGGATCCTATTCCGATTGGGAAAACATTTTTAAATGGGGCCACCCAACCGTTAGTTGAATTCACCGATTTAAAAGGGCGGATTCATCGAATCAATGCGATCGATTCCGAGATGGATCGTAAAACTGCTTCGGAGTTCCTAAGCGCTCGCACATTTGTCATTGCCGACGGTCACCACCGCTATGAAACCGCGCTTAACTACAAACAGGAAAAAGAGACAGAGACTGGTCTTGATCCAAAATCCCAAACCTGGGGATACGTTCTCGCTCTTGTTGTTCCCGTCGAATGTCCCGATTTACTTGTCCTGCCGACCCACCGGATTTTATCCGGTTTACCGGACGAGTGGCTTACCAAGTTAAACGCTGGAATCACGCCTTATTTTGATATTACGCCCATTGAAAATCCCTGCGCGGAAACCGTTTGTCAGCATCTCCAAGAAAAGGAACAAACCCTCGCTGTTGTTACAAAAGAGAAATCGTTTTGTATGACGTTGAAAGATTCCCTGCCATCGGCGCTATCGGATGTTCCCTTGGCGTTGCGAAAACTGAATGTGACGATTCTTCACCGGTTCATTCTGGAACAGTGTTTACAAATCTCCCCGCAATCGATTCCGAATCATATACGATTTGTGCGTGGGGAAAGCGAAGCGATCTCGATGGTCCAAAAAGGTCCATCACAAGCGGCCTTTTTACTGAGCGCCCTCTCTCCACAAACCGTTTTCAAGGTTTCACTGGAAGGGCAACGAATGCCGCAGAAATCAACCGATTTTTATCCCAAAATACCAACTGGTTTACTCTTACGCTCGGTGGCGGATGAAAATGCATAGAACGTTTTTGATTCGTTTTTCGACGACTTTTTTGGTTTTGCTGCATTACGTTTGTATCAATCCTCAACCGGTTCTCTCTCATGCCCTGCATCCAGAGAGCATTGACCGGTACGCGGAAATCACGATTACGCCGAATCGGCTCGTATTGATCTATCAAGTGATTCTCGGCATCAATCCGACGGAACGCGCATCAAAAGCCCTTGATCCGAACAATGATGGAACCATTACGGATGAAGAAAGAAACACTTACCTTCAACAAATATCTCAAGAATACATTGAAGGGCAGAAAATTTACCTGGGCGATGTCGAATTGAAAATGACGTATCAAATTGGCGATGTCTATTCCGCTTATGGACATAATGGGATTCGAGTCATCCGGATCGACATTGGTTTCATATGTGACCTCCCATCCGATATCCCTAGAGAGACCCATCTCAAATTCTCTTATGAAGACCAGACGATGAAACAGCGGGTTGGATGGAAACAGATTCAATTATTCACCCGCAACGGCGTAAAATATGAAGGGCACATTCCATACACAGAATATAAACCATTCGACTACGAAATCCTCAACACAAAAGGCTTTTCTCCAGCCACGGATTCAATCACCGGTGAGATTCTCTTACCCGCAAACGAAAAAAATGGGGAAATAGCGCCCATTAAACTGCCTGAAAGAAGTATGGAAGCGGTTAAAGTGGAATCTTCATTGGATACGGTCATTCTGGTGGGAGTTTCTCTTTTACTTCTATTCTTTTTCATCGCCGTCGCGTTCCGCTTGCGCCGTTAAAAGCGCTTTTCCATTCTCTATATCAAGAAGCCGCCGTTCGAACGCGCTGAAAACGATCAATCCCCATAATACCGCCGCGATAAATACAAGAAAAAACAATAGCGAATATCGCCTAGGCAATTGATTCGCCAACGCCGCTGACATGGAGAGTAGAAAACATAATCCATAAACATATAACACCGCTTGACGATCTGAAAATCCCAATTTTAACAACCGGTGGTGAATATGTTCGCGGTCGGGAGAAAAGAATTTCCTCCCTTTTTGACCACGGCGGATAATGGCGAGAAGCGTATCTAATAAAGGAAGCGTAAGAATCACTAATGGAAGCGACAGCGACATCGCCGTCGCGCCTTTGACGTTACTGGCCAGCGAACTCCCCGCCAATAAAGCTCCCAGGTACAGGCTCCCCGCGTCTCCCATAAAAATCCGGGCAGGAGAGAAATTATAAGGAAGAAATCCCAATGTGGCGCCCATCAGCGCCAGCGATATCACACAGACAAAGTTTTGCCAGGGGTGAAACGAGATTGTGAGATTCGCTAAAGCGGCGAAAAAAACCACTCCGGACGCAAGCCCATCCAATCCATCAATAAAATTGATGGCGTTTACGATAATTAAAATCCAAAAAATCGAGAGAAACCAACCGGACCAACCCATCGAAACCGGTTCCCCAAAAGGAACCGTCAACTGCGCAATCGAAAATCCCGCTCCCACCAGCACGACGCCTAGGATCGCCTGTATGATTAATTTCACTTGTGGTGAGATCGGTTTTGTATCATCACAAATTCCTAAAATCATAAAACACGCTGAAATAACATATAGCGCGAGAAGCCGTCCGGAAAATTCGGAGATTTCAAACGTATACGAGAATAGATGAAACCGTTCACCGGATGACTGCGCTTCAAGGATATGCGGCGCAAATACAAATAGATAGACCATCACTGCTGTCAAAGAGACGTGAAACGCTAGTCCACCCAGATACGGAATCGCGCGCGCATGTGTTTTTCTTTCGTTTGGGTGATCCGTGATATCCAAATCCTTCGCCAACCGGCGAAAAACAGGTGTGCTTAGAAAGGCGGCGATCCAACTAACGCCGAAGAGTATCCAATATTCGAGTGGCATCCTATTGCTCGATTCTGATTTTCATCCTACTATACAGTTACGATAAAACAGTGAAAAATGGTTGAGAGATGAAATATACATCTTAATCGTATTTGTTACACATCGATATCCCGGCATATTAGCCGTTTGAGTCAAGAATTCAATTTTTACCGTTTCATTTTTGAATCATATAACCTTGGGAAGTTAATCGTGAAAAAAAGAACAGGATTTCTCTTATTTTTTATGCTGTTTATTTTCATTATATTTGTGACGGGCGCGTTCGTGGCTCTGTTCTTCTTCGCGCTCCAAGATCAATCCCCATTTTTGTTTGGAGAAAACCGCATTGCGCTCGTTCGGATCGAGGGAGTGATCTACGACGCCGTTAAATGGGTCGATCAAATTGAAGACTACCAAGATGATGATTCGATCAAAGCGATAGTGCTCCGGGTGGACAGCCCCGGCGGCGCAGTCACACCATCGCAGGAGATTTTTGAAGCCGTTCAAACCGCGCGTCAAGATTATCACAAAGTGGTTGTCGCTTCATTCGGATCGGTTGCGGCGTCCGGGGGGTATTACGCGGCCTGTAACGCCGATCGGATTGTCAGCGCGCCCGGCGCTCTGACGGGCAGTATCGGTGTTTATATCAAGTTCTTAATCGTCAAAGACTTATTCGAAAAAATCGGGATCGATTATGAAACCATCAAAGGCGGGAAATTCAAGGATTTCGGTTCCATGGAACGCGGCTTGAGCGACGAAGAACGTGAGATGATGGAAGAAGTCACCGATGACATCTATCTGCAATTCATTGAAGCGGTCGCGCAAGGCCGGCGGGAGAATATCACCAAACTCTTAATGGAGTGGGATGAATCCGATGCATCGGAAGACTATCCCTTCTCCCCCGAAACGATGGCCGTCGTTCAAACCTATCGAAAACAGTACAAAGAAAAAAAGAAGGAATTAGAAGACTCTCGTCAAGAGGAAGAAAATGAGACGGATGATTTCTGGTCCAAATTCCACTCACTCTTCCCCCCTGTTCAGTCAGCAGATAGTGACGATGGCGATAATCCTGAATCAGCAGAGGACACATTACCACCAGATTTTGAAACCATTCTCAATTTTGTGAAAACGATCGCGGAAGGAAAAGTCTACACAGGCCGTCAAGCCAAGAAAATCGCTCTTGTCGACGAAATTGGCACATTGGACGACGCGATCAAACTCGCGGCTGCGCTGGTTGGAATCAAGGGAGATGTGACGCTGGTTGAAAAAGAGGCCAGCAGGCCGTTCGATCTAATTGACCTGATTAGTGAAAAGGTCACCAATTTTGTCAATCCTCCCTATAGCGCGCCCATCCAATACCGTTTTCCTTTCAATTGAAGAATCTTTCCCGCCTTTCGATCAACTATTCTTTTTTGAATTCAACCATACATCGATCGGCCTTTCATCGTTAGAATGATAGGGCAATTCAATCGCCTGGCCGGAGGCGGCGGACGCGTAAGCGGCGAAGACAATCTCCAACACGGCCCGGCCATCCTCACCGGTCACTTCTGGAGCCTGATCGAAACGGACACAATCGATAAAATGCTGCATCTCTTGTGGAAATCCATAATTCCAAGCTTCTTCGTAAATCGTGAAACTCCACCCCTGAGTGCTTCCAGCTTTTTCTACCGCATACCCGTAACCAGCGTCACTGTAGGTCAGAATCGCGTTTCCCTGCAATAAATTTGCATAAGCCACGCCTTGAGAGCCATGAATTTCCGCCCGGTCGTCCATGCCCCCTTTTTTGATCCAACTCTCCTCAGCCAGGGCGGTTACTCCGTTCTCAAATTTTAGAATGAAAAGTGTGTTGTCATCCCCCTGCGTTTTATCGCCATGCGCGTAGGTTCCCATATCGGCATAGACGGATTTGATCTTCTTCTCGCGTCCGGCGATCCATCGAAAAAACTCAATCGCATGACACCCCATGTCCATCATCACTCCACCCCCGGATCGTTTTACATCCCAAAAATGGATCGCGTGTGGACCATCATGCTTTTCCGATTGCTTAATGAGGATCAAATCCCCAAGCGCGCCTTCATTCAGCAGCTGTTTCAAACGGACATATTTCGGCGTAAAGCAGAGTTCCTCGGCGTACATTAGTTTAACATGGTTCCGTTTACCCGCTTCGATCATCTCATCAGCCTGCGCCAAGTTTATACAGAACGGTTTTTCGATAACAACATGTTTCCCGGCGTCCGCCGCGTCGCAGACCATCTGGCAATGGAGATCGTTGGGAGCGCCGACTATGATTAAATCAATATCGTTGCGTTCCAGCATCGCCCGGTAATCGGTATATGCATGGGGAATCGAAAAATCGTCGGTGAATTTCTTTACATGATCTTCCATTGGCGAAGCGGCGGCGATCAATTCCGCCCCATTCACATGCCGTTTGATTGAGTCCGCGTGTATCGTAGCTATAAACTGCGTACCAATGATCCCCACTCGAACTGTATCCATCACAATTCTCCTCCATCGATTATGTTCTATTCTCCAGAATAACGTATTTCAACAAAATCATCATAATAACACAAGGTGGATACAAGTTTAAAACATTGCTCTCTAATCATTAGAAAAATTACCGCAAAATAACGTAAATATCATTCCATCCAATACGTCAAACAGAGCAATTCGCAGTCATAATCTCTGAAAACATCCCCCTTCCCTTCTCTTGCGGCTACAATGCGAAACGGGAAACGGTTTGGTTTCTATTGATCCATACGGACGTGGTTATGAGAAAACGTGATTCACTCCTTCGTTCAACAACGCTGTTCAGCGCCGCCACACTGATCAGCCGCTTTTTAGGGCTGGCGCGGGATTCGTGCATCGCCGCATTTATCCCTTCGGCTTGGCAGGATATATTTTGGGCGGGGATCAAAATTCCCAGCACTTTCCGTCAGTTATTCGCGGAAGGCTCTCTTTCAGCGGCGTTTATTCCTTTACTGACACGAATCCGGGAACGCGAGGGAGAGAACAAAGCGCGGGAGGTAAGCCATGCGGTCTTCAATCTGCTCTTGATCACGGTTTTCACGATCGTCGTTCTCTTTATTCTCTTTGCGCCCTGGATTGTCCCGTTTCTATTGGATTTTCCATCCGATTCCGTCACTGTTTGGACGCCGGTCGCGGCGAAGACCACGATCCCAACAACGATTGAACTGGGAACCAACTGGAGGGTAGACGCCGGGATCTGGGTCACGCAGCTGATGTTTCCTTTCCTTCTATTCGTCGCGGTTTCCGCTTGGGCCATGGGAGTGCTGAATACGAATGGTTATTTCTTTATCCCCGCGCTGGCGCCCGCTTTTTTCAATTTGATCCTAATTATCGGATGCGTAATCGGGTCTTTTTTATTCCAAGCACCAGATTTTATGGTTTTTCTCAGCGCCGCAGTATTGCTGGGAGGTTTCATGCAATTCGCCGTACAGATCCCCCAGGCCTGGAAAATCCGCTACCTCCCACCACGTCCCGTTTCCCCCTTTCATCCACAGGTAGGCGCCTTTCTCTTCCTGTTAGCGCCCAGTATTTTGGGATTGGCCGTCTATCAGATCAACGCCCTTATCTCGCAAACCTATTTCGCCTCCAAATTCGGGGGAAGGTGGGATCTCCATAATGACCTACGCGCACCGGCTGGTTCAGTTTCCCCTTGGCGTTGCCGGTGTTGCGCTCGCGACGGCGTCGTTTCCCCGCATCGCTGAACAATTCGAAAAGAAACAGGACCAGAAGGCGGCGCAGACATTTACAGCCGTGATAAAGTATCTACTCCTTATCATGATTCCTTCCGCAGTGGGATTCCTCGTCTTGGGAGAGGACATTGTTGGCGCGATCTATGACCGGGGCTTCTTTCATGAGCGGGGCTGGTTGCGCCCCACATATCTCACGCTTAGTTTTTACTCCTTAGGTTTATTCGGCTATGCGATGGTCAAAGTGCTGGCGCGGGTATTTCAGGCGCAGCATGATTTTTATACTCCAGTCAAAACAGGACTCATTGGCGTAGCGCTCAATATTCTTCTTTGTGTATTGTTTATCTGGCGCGAATGGCCACTCTGGACATTGGCGTTGGCGTCTTCCATCGCCAGTTCGGCCAACGCGGGATTGATGCTGATTATTCTTCGTTGGCGGATGCGTGATCTGCGTCTGTTTTCAACGTTTCGTTTCTCGGTTCGAGTTTTACTGGCTTCGGTGGGAATGGCGCTTACATGCGCGCTGTTTCTCGCATTCTGTCCCATTGAGGGTGGAACTCTGTTATACTATTCAATCCGCGTCGCGCTTGGAATAGCCGTCAGCGCCGCCGCTTATGGGGCCTTTGGATATTGGCTTTTTTACGAAGAACTGATGCGTTTGATAAAACGGAAATAGTGTAAAATTGTTACGGGTGGGACGTCCGTTCTCCATTCAAACTCAATTGATTACTCTATTAGGAATCAGGTAAATTGATGAGACGTTTTTTTGATTCTATGATAAATATAAAGTAACAGAAAAAGTATTTATTCTCGTTCTCCAAACCACCTAATGAATAAATTATGATAAAATATGACTCCCGATTCCCGATTCAAGGAAAAATTGTAATAAAATGAAAACAAGATTTCATGATGAGATATATAATCATAACTATGATTCAGGAATCATAAAAAACCGGAGAATCACTCTATAGAAATGTTTCATTTAGAAAACTTTTTTATTCTTAATTCATAAAACATATGAAGAAATTACAAATAACCTCAAAATAAACAAAGATTTATAAAATAAATAATAACTCGCGTTAAGTGTAGCCAATACATAATTTATTACGAATAAGTTACTAAGAAAGGGGGGTGATTCGTTCCTATACGTTGATCGGGTATCCGGACACCCGCGTGTGGGCGCCGACTCATTTAGGACACCTGATAGGGAAAGGCAAAGAAGACCGTGAGTGATACCGCCACTGCTAGCATGATGGGAACCGCGACACTGAACGCTCCAGCATGGGGTCAAAGCGAACCGGTTTGTGAGGGTGAGACACGATCGAAGACCGGTCGAGAGACCCGGCTAATGAAATGGGATGAAGAAACTACAGACGAGCAATTGATGCTCGCATGTCAAAAGGGACGTGAGGACGCGCTGGAAATTCTTTATAAGCGTTTCTATCGCCAAATCTTTTTGTTTATCGTACGGATCGTGCAAGATCGGCACCTGGCTGAAGACCTTGCGCAGGAGACGTTTTTACGGATTTACAACAACCGGACCGCATGGCAGCCACGTTCGAAATTCAGCTCATGGATCTATCGAATCGCGCGAAATCTCTGTATCGATGAGAAACGGCGCTACTGGAACCGGATGGTCCACATGGATTCCCAGTTCAAAGAAAGCGCTGAATTCGGTCAATCCACTTTCCTCTCCCGTGTGGAAGATAATAATGGGGACGCCCGTGACGCCTACTACTCCAAAATTGATGAAGATACGATTAAACAAGCGATTAATCAACTTTCGGAAGAACAGAGGGAAGTGATTATTCTTAATAAATACCAAGGTCTCTCCTACCAGGAAATCGGAGAGATACTTGGCGCCTCTCCTGAATCCATCAAACAGCGGGCCTATCGCGCCCATCTTAAACTCCGGCGTATATTGGAACCGATTTTGAAAGAATACGCATAATTCATGGACAGAAAATACCTGATCGTAAAATAAGTTACCTTTTTCTACTAGGAACGTTGCTTTAGTTGAATGTAATATGCTATAAATACATGAATTGTCTTGGTGAGGTTAGAGTGACATGAATGAAGTGAATTGTCCGTTCAATCAAGAGTTATTATCGGCCTTCGCTACGGGGAACGTCGATCCCGATGAGCGGAAAATCGTCGAGCGTCATCTCGCCCAATGTCCTGAATGCCGCCGTGAAGTTGTCAAATTTGAAGAAACCTGGTGGCTTCTTGACACGTGGGAAGTAAAAGAGGAACGGATTCCACTCCAATTCGACGCGCTTTACGGCCGGTTGTTAGAAACTCGTCAGAAGGAAAGTCCCTGGCGCCGGTTTTGGGATTCACTTTCGTTTTACCAAACAAGATTCAATCTCCGTCCCGCGTTCGTTTTCGCGACGGTTTTAGCCGCTATAATGCTCTATCCGGCCTTCCTCTATTTATTTACGAATGATAACATCTCCACTCCCGGCAATCCCGTTCTAGTCAAGAATAATTACCCGGAAATAACCGGCGCCGATTTGAGTTCCGATCCGATTCCGAGTGGGGTCGTTTCGGGTGTGTCGGAAGCGGAACTAAATTATATGTTTACCAAAGCGGTTGACGAGAGCCGAAACGATCCCCCCGCAACTGAACAACCAGGGGTACGTGTTGATATGGCCCATTTAACCGGCATGTATTTTGCTCCCAACGAGAATATGCCCGTCAACAACATTCTTACAACGCAAGAATTAAGTGAGTTGCAACCTTTCGACAACACCATCCCGAATCCTGGCACACGAATACGAATAGGATACTAAACGAGAAATTCCATAACACTTAAAATTAATTCACCGGCTTCCATCCTCTTTGTCCGCTCCATTCTGAATACTAACCTTTCCGAGATGCAATATCGTTATAAGATCAAATTCACATTGACAGCGCAACGATCAATCACTTGTCCATTCCAATAGATGAGAAACAGTGGATAGAAAATCAGCAGGTATTAAATGAAATTTAAGTATTGGCGTTTAATTCCATGGCTCACCGCTACACTCCTCGTGGGATTCTTTCTCTATCTAACGTGGGGTTCATCCATTCCCCCGATGATCGCTGCGGTACAATCCGGATCACTCGAAAAAGTACAAAAATGTATTCGCTATCAAGCGGATCTGAACGCTCGCAGGCAAGATGGTTTCACTCCCCTTATGCTCGCGGTGACGATGGGCCGGGACGATATGGTTCAAGCCTTAATTGACGCAGGCGCCATAAGCAATGATGAAAATGTGTTATCACTAGCTATACGCTTTGATAAACCAGCCTGTATAAAGGCGCTGGCCGACGCGAACGTGGATATAATCACCACCGCGATTCATCCACAATTACTCAGAGCGATTCACAATAACAGTGTTGAATGCGTAAAAATCCTTCTTGATCATGGCGCGGATGTCAATCAATTTTATTACGACGATTTTCCATTGCTGATCGCTTGCCAAAAAAATTCGATCGAAATCGTTAAAATTCTATTGGAACGGGGCGCCAAAGTGAATGGTGTTCTTGCGGAAGTGGCGGACCAGGATGATTTTGAGATCTTTGAATTATTACTCGCCCATGGAGCGGATATCAATGAAACAGGCATCTCCAACAAAAGCCGATTGCTCCGTTTTACGCCCTTATCGTTCGCTGCGTACAAAGGGAAATTAAAAAATATTCAATTCTTTCTTGACCATGGAGCGAAATTCAAACCCGCGGCAAAAAACCAATGGAACGCGCTTCGAAATGCGGCTCATAATGGTCATCTTGAAGTGGTCAAATTCCTCTTTGAGAAAGATCTTGATACACAAGGCGCTCTCGTCTCCGCGGCGCAAAATGGTCATCTTGCAGTGGTCAAATTTCTCTTGGAGAAACACGCCGATCCCAAAGGCGCTTTAGCCTCCGCGGCGTCAAAAGGCCATCTCGAAGTGATGAAAGTCCTCTTACAACACGGGGTGGATTCGAACGAACTCCATGCCGCTCTCAGGGCGGCGGTCGCTCTTGGACAATTGGACGCGGTTCAGTTATTGATTGATTCAGGTGTGGATGTCAACATACGAAACCAGGATGGGAAAACCGCCCTGCAATGCGCGATTGAATACAAAGATGTCGAAATCGCGAACCTCCTCAAACAAGCCGGCGCAGTCGAGTGATCTCGAAGAATCCGATCCGTCAACTACACTCATCCTCATATTTTTTTAATATTTTTCTCAAAGAATACATCCGTGGGTTGTTGATGAAAATCACACTCAGTATTATGAGTATAAGCGCAAAAGCGCCATGTTTTGTCATACTATTAAGGAGCGATACTATGCGGATGTCGCTTGGCAAACCCACGCCTCCTTCAGACGATCGCCGGTGGAAACTTGTTGGAGCGGCGATGCGCCGTCACGGTTTTCAGCCCCATGCGTTGATTGAAACGCTGCACTCGGTACAAGGCGCATTCGGATATTTAGATGAGGACGCGTTCCGTTTTGTCGCCAGTTCTCTTCGCGTCCCCCTCAGTCATGTTTATGGTGTCGCCACGTTTTACCATTTTTTTAAACTCAAACCCCAAGGCGAACACACCTGCGTTATTTGTATGGGAACCGCGTGCTACATCAAGGGCGCAAATAAAATTCTAGAAGCCGTTCATGAAGAGTACGACATCAAACCGGGTGAAACGACCGAAGACGGCAAGCTCTCACTTCTGACCGCCCGCTGTATTGGAACTTGCGGGATCGCTCCGGCGGTTGTGTTTGACGGTGAGATCGTTGGAGGAGTCACTCCAGACGACGCCTTAACCCGGATTCGGAGGTGGACGGAAAAATGACACCGGAAGAACTGATCCAAATCGCCGAGGACGAACGTGAATCCCGTCAAAAATATAAATATACCCTTTCTGTTTGCACCGCCGTTGGATGCCTCTCATCCCACGGCGATAAAGTCGTCGAATCGCTGACCGAGGCGATCAAAAAAGAAGGCCGTGAAGAGGAATACCTCTGCAAAGGAGTCGGTTGTCTGGGCCTATGCTCCGAAGGGCCGCTGGTTCTTGTTGAACCGGATGGGCTGCTATACGGGAAAGTCAAACCCGAAGACGCGGAAGAGATCATTCAAAGCCTTGGTAAAGAACCGGTCAGCCGTCTACTTGTTCCGACAGACATCCCCTTCTTCCAAAAACAAGAAAAAATCGTATTGGAAAATTCCGGGAAGATCGATCCGACACGATTGGAAGATTATATCGCCGCCGATGGGTATGACGCCTTGATCCAAGTCATCACGGAGATGACACCGGATGAAGTCATCGAAGAAATCGTCCACAGCGGCCTGCGTGGACGCGGGGGAGCCGGATATCCCACTGGCTTAAAATGGAGCACAGTCGCTAAAGGCATAGGCGATACGAAATACGTCGTCTGCAACGCGGACGAAGGGGATCCGGGCGCATTTATGGATCGCAGCGTTCTCGAAAGCGATCCCCACCGGGTGCTCGAAGGCATGGCGATCGCCGCGTATGCGATCGGCGCCACGTTAGGCTATATCTACGTCCGCGCTGAATATCCACTGGCGATTGAACGGCTGCAAAACGCGATTAAGCAAGCGGAACGCGCCGGATTGCTTGGCAATCATATCTGCTCGACCACATTCGGTTTTAGCATCCAGGTCCGACTTGGCGCCGGCGCTTTTGTCTGCGGTGAGGAGACCGCCCTGCTCGCTTCAATCGAAGGAAAACGCGGTGTGCCTCGCCCAAGGCCTCCCTACCCAGCCGTAAGCGGACTGTGGGGTTGTCCCACACTTATTAATAATGTAGAAACTTTCGCCAACATCGCGCCCATTATTCGGAAGGGCGCTGAGTGGTACGCGAATATCGGCACGGAAAAAAGCAAAGGTACGAAAGTCTTCGCTCTCGCCGGCCGGGTCAATCATACCGGCTTGATCGAAATCCCGATGGGGGTTTCTCTCCGTGAAATTATCTTTGAAATCGGCGGTGGGATTCCAGAAGACCGTCAATTTAAAGCGATTCAGACAGGCGGCCCATCCGGAGGATGCATTCCCGAACAACATCTCGATGTTTCCGTCGACTATGAATCCCTGAATGAACTAGGCGCGATTATGGGTTCCGGCGGTATGATCGTTATGGATGAAACATCAAGTATGGTCGATGTCGCCAAATTCTTCATGGAATTCTGCATGACGGAATCGTGTGGCAAATGCGTGCCGTGCCGCGTAGGGACAGCCCAAATTTACAATTTCTTATGCAAAATCATGGACGGGAGAGCGTCGCCCGACGATTTGGAATTCCTTGAGAAACTCTGCAATATAGTGAAAGAAGCGAGTTTGTGTGGATTGGGGCAGACCGCGCCCAATCCGGTTCTCAGCACGCTTCGTTATTTCCGCCATGAATATCTGGATTATATCGTCAAAAAAGATACGCGCGCAGAAATTGGTGAGGCGCTGTCAACCAAGGAGGCGTAGAGATGAGCGCGTCGATCAGTGTTGTAACCTTTAAAATCGATGAGAAAGACGTCAGCGCCCGGTCGGATGAAACCATCCTTGAAGTCGCCCGCCAGAATGGAATCTTTATTCCAACACTCTGTTATCTTGAAGGATTGACTCCCATTGGGGCGTGCCGGCTTTGCATGGTTGAAATCAAGGGATCACCGAAACTTTTCCCATCCTGCGTCACGCGCGTCGCGGAAGGCATCGAAGTGATCACCGACTCAAAACGTCTGTATAAATACCGGCTCCGTATTTTAGAATTTCTCTTTTCCGAACGCAATCATGTCTGTTCCGTCTGTGTCTCCAATGGGCATTGTGAACTGCAAACCCTCGCGGAAAAACTCGGTTTGACGCATGTCCGTGTCCCCTATTTATACCCCAATCAGCCTGTTGACGCTTCCCACGAGCGATTTGTCGTGGATCATAACCGATGTGTCTTATGCTCGCGTTGCGTCAGAGTATGCGAGGAAATTGAGGGCGCTCATACCTGGGATATCATGTCGCGGGGGATTAATTCCCGTGTCATTAACGACCTTAACAGCCGGTGGGGTGAATCGGAAACCTGCACCAGCTGCGGGAAATGCGTTCATGTCTGTCCGACTGGCGCTTTGTTCGAAAAAGGAAAATCGACCGCTGAAATGTTAAAGAAACAACAATTTCTACCGTATTTAACCTGGTTGAAAGAAGGGCGGAAATGAGTAAATTGACATTCGCCACTGTTTGGCTCGATGGTTGTTCCGGTTGTCACATGTCCTTTTTGGATCTCGATCAGAGATTAATTGAACTCGGAGACGCCGTCGAAGTCGTCTACAGCCCTTTAGTGGATAACAAAGAATTCCCGATCGGTGTGGATATTACTCTTGTTGAGGGAGCGGTCAGCAGCGAAGAAGACAGGGATAAAATCACCATGATCCGGCAACGGACAAAAACCCTAGTCTCGCTTGGAGACTGCGCCGTGACCGCCAACGTGCCATCCATGAGAAATCCGTTTAAAGTGGACGCCGTGCTGGACCGCGCGTACAACGAGAACGTGACGATCAAATCCCAAATTCCAAACGAAGTCATTCCATCGTTGTTACCCTATTCCCGCCCGGTACACGAAGTGGTTTCGGTCGATGTCTTTATCCCCGGCTGTCCACCCCCGGCGGACGTGATCTACGAAGCGCTTACCGCTTTACTCGAAGGCCAGCCTCTCGATCTCACCGGCAAAACCCGATTCGGCGCCTAGGAGAACTTAAACAATGGCAAAGAAAATTGTTATCGATCCGGTAACACGGATTGAAGGACACGCCAAAATCACGATCCATTTGGATGACAGCGGCGCTGTACACGACGCCCAGTTTCATGTTACGCAATTTCGTGGATTTGAAAAACTGTGTGAGGGACGCCCCTTTTATGAGATGCCCTCCCTGATGGCGCGTATTTGTGGGATCTGTCCGGTGGCGCATCTCGTCACATCGGCCAAAGCCTGCGATCATATCATGGCGGTCCGTATCCCCGAAACAGCGTTCAATCTCCGGCGCATTTTGATCCTCGCTTCGATTCTCCAATCGCACGCGCTCAGCTTTTTCCATCTCTCCTCTCCCGATTTCCTGCTCGGAATGGATTCCGATCCCGCTAAGCGCAATATTTTCGAAATTATGAAATGCCATCCAACCTTGGCGAAAGATGGTGTCCGGCTGCGACAAATCGGCCAGCAGATCATCAAGTGGCTGGGAGGCAAGAAAATCCATCCCGCCTGGGTCGTTCCCGGCGGTGTCAACGAACCCCTTTCATCGGAACTACGCGACCGCATCCTCGCGGTTCTCCCAGAAGCGTTGAGCATCACCCAGCGAAACTTGGATTGGTTTAAAAAGACCATCGACAAATTTCAACAGGAAATCCGCACTTTCGCCAACTTCCCTTCCCTCTTCATGGGATTGGTGAAACCGGATGGCGCGTTGGAAACCTATCATGGCAGCCTTCGTATTGTCGACGCCACCGGCAAGATTGTAGAAAACGGGCTGGATCCTTCTAAATTCAACGAATATATCGGAGAAGCGGTCGAATCCTGGTCCTATTTAAAATCCCCTTATTACAAACCATTAGGCTACCCACAGGGCATCTACCGGGTCGGCCCCTTGGCGCGATTAAACTTGATCGATCATATCGGTTCTCCTCTCGCGGATCAGGAATGGGCGGAATTCCGGTCTCTCGAACGGGGCGCTGTGCTCAGTTCATTCCATTTCCATTACGCGCGCCTTGTTGAAATCTTGATGTGCGTCGAACGAATAGAACGCATCCTTAACGAGCCCGACATTCTCAGCAAACACGTCCGCGCTTTTGCGGGAGTGAACAACCTTGAAGGCATAGGAGTAACCGAAGCGCCTCGCGGAACGCTGTTCCATCACTACAAAGTCAATGAGGAAGGCCTGATTACATGGGCCAATATGATTATCGCTACCGGCAACAACAATCTCGCCATGAACCGGGGGATCTTGCAAGCGGCGAAGCATTACATCGACGGCAATAATATCACGGAAGGGATGCTCAACCGAGTCGAAGCTGTTATCCGTTGTTACGATCCGTGCCTGAGCTGCTCGACACACGCGCTGGGCCAGATGCCGATGCGCGTTCAACTCATCGGTCCCGATGGAGACTTGATCAGCGAACGCTGTAGATCCTCATGAATGTCCTAGTAATCGGCTACGGAAATTCGCTGCGGGGAGATGACGGATTAGGGATCTACGCCGCGAACCAAATCGCCGAAGACAATCCAGACGGAAGTGTACACTTTATTACCTGTCACCAACTCACTCCCGAACTTGCTGAAGTATTCTCTCAATACAACCGAATCCTCTTCATCGACGCCAACGTCAAAGGCGTTCCAGGCGAATTCCATCATCAAATCGTAGAACCTTCCGCCTTTTCAACTCCGTCGTGCATTCATCACCTCGACCCATCCACACTACTCGCCTACACAAAAGAACTGTATGGGCGTCAACCGGAAGCCATAGCCCTTTCGATTACCGGCGCCTGCTTTGATTATAGAGAAGAACTATCCCCCGAAGTAAACGCCGCCCTGCCCCAGTTATATCAACATGCTCAGGATTTCATTCAGCAAAAGTAAACCTATCAACTATACTCGTAACGGGCCAAATGCTACTATAGTTCAAAACAGAGGCGCTGCATCATGACGCCATCCAACGGGAGACAGCACATGCAAAAAGACACCAATCTAACACGAAGACATTTTATCGAAACAGCGGGCAAAGGCGCGGCGGCGTTGACCGCGGTCCAGATTGTAAAGGGGAATCCAAGAGCCAGCGCGGCAAACAGCACAGTCGGCGTTGGCCATATCGGCTTGGGCGTGCGCGGGGGCACCTTGATTAGCCAAGTCGCTGGCAGGCAGTTGGGGGGCGGCGTGAAAGGCGCGAAAGTGGTTGCGGTCTGTGATGTGTATAAACAACACCTGCAAAAAGGCGTCCAACGCAGCATGAATCCCGATGTCAAAACCTACGTGGACTATCAAGACTTGCTAGCTGATCCCGCCGTGGACGCGGTTGTCATCGCCACACCTGACCACTGGCATTCCAAAATGGTGATCGACGCGGCCAACGCGGGGAAAGATATCTATATTGAAAAAGGCTGGACACGTACAATTCCCGAAGCCAAAGCCATGCTCGCCGCCATCAAGAAAAACAAAACCGTCATGCAACTCGGTCACCAATCCCGCTCCATGACGGCGGGAATCCAAGCCGCTGAGCTGATTCGAGACGGCGCCCTTGGTCAGGTTACCCTTGTGCGAACCGGACGGTTTGAGAATCGTCCATTGGGGAACAATATCTGGCGTTGGTATGGCTGGTATAACAATTACAATCGTCCCGACCCGGCGGAAGTGGAAAGCGAGGTCGATTGGATGCGCTGGCTCGGTCTGGCGCCCAAACATCCGTTTAATATGGAGCGCTTTTGGCATTGGCGCTGTTATTGGGATTACGGAACCGGGATCGCTGGAGACCTGCTGTCTCACGAAACCGACTTCGTTCATTCCGTTCTGCGGCTTGGCATTCCCGACACCTGCATGTGCGCGGGACAAAACATCCTTCTAAATGATGGGCGTGAAGTGCCCGACACATGGAGTACCGTCTTCGGTTTTCAGAAAAAAGGTTGCAACGTGACGTTCGATTGCAGTATGAATACAAGCGCGCTCGTACAGCCTCCCGAATTTCGTGGAAAAGACGCGATTCTTCGATTCGACACAATCGCCCAGTCGGTCAGCACATTTGATATCTATGCCGAACCGACATCGGTTCAATACCAACAACGTATTGAAGACGGTAAAATTCCCGCCGGTCCGAAGCCGTTTATGAAATACGATCCCGCCAAAACGCCCGAACAACCAAGCCACATGCAGGATTTCATTAACTGCGTCATCAATCGCAAGAAACCAAAATGCGACGAAGACGAAGCCTTCATTGACACCGCTACGTTCCTGATGTCCGTCGCCGCCTATAAAGAACAACGCCTTGTCCGCTGGGATCCGGAAAAACAAGATATCGTGTAGATCTATTCAAACCAATTTCTCACTATTTATTTTATGAGACGAAATATTACACAAATGACATTCACAACATCTACCTTATTCAACTATAATAAATCATAATAATTAAGACCAAAAGAACAAATGAAAATCGTAAAAATAAAAAGTCAAATCGATCAAAAAGGGAAACTCCAATTGGAAATTCCAACAACGTTTCCTCCTGGTTCTGTTGATGTAATAATCATCCTTCAATCCTCGGTGGTGGAGTGCAAGGAAAACAACCTTTATGATTTTTCTGATTTGATCGGAAAGTTGGAATGGAACGGAGACGCTTTGGCCGTTCAAAAGGAATTGCGGAATGAATGGTAAACGTCTTCTTCTAGATACAAACGCTATCATTTCGCTACTACTTAAATTCAGACTTTCATTCAATATGAATTAATCTTATCCCTATCCATCAACCACCATCGACAAACATACTCTCTTTATGCTTAGATACATACAATCATTGAATCCAACTCAATGGAGGTTACTATGTCCAATTCGTCATTCAATCGCCGTCAATTTCTCGCGCGGACGGGAAAAGCCGCCGCTGTTCCTCTCCTCGCTTCTATATCCAATACCGTGCTGGGCGCGAACGACCGGATCTCAATCGGAATCATCGGTTGTGGAAGCCGGGGCCGCAACGCGCATATGGAACAGATTCACCGCTTCAGCGAAGAACAGAATGTCGCCATCACCGCTGTCTGCGACGTTTGGAGACAACACCGCGAACAAGCCGCGGACATGGTCAAGGAATGGTACGATCTCACTCCATTTCAATGTGAAAACTATCAAGAAATCCTTGCGCGGGATGACATCGACGCCGTCAGCATCGCCAGCCCTGACCATCATCACTGCGCCCATCTTACTGCGGCGGCCAACGCGAAGAAAGACGCGTACTGTGAAAAACCTCTCGCCATGAATATGCGCGAATTGAACAAAGCCGTTGACGCTGTCAAGCGTAACAAAACGGTCGTTCAAATCGGCACCCAGCTCCGCAGTTGGCCATCGTTCACCGGTTGCAAAAAAGTCGTCCAAGAAGGCAAACTGGGGCAGATCATCAAATGTATGCAGGTCCGCAATTCCTACCGGCCTTATTGGCATCAATACGCCAAGCCGGTAGAAGAAAAAGACGCGAATTGGAAAACCTTTTTGGGGAACGCCCGGCCTCGGCCCTTTGATCCCGATCGGTTCAGCGCGTGGTATGGTTACCGGGATTATTCCACCGGCGCGATCGGCGGTTTTATGAGCCACTTTATTGATCTCGTTCACTACATTACCGGCGCCAAATTCCCCCTTACAGCGGTCACCATGGGAGGAATCTATCGATGGAAGGATCAACGCACGTGCCCCGATTCCGTCCATACACTGTTGGATTATGGTGATTTCATGGTCAGCTACTGCACAGTTTTTGGTAACAATGCGGGAAACACTATGCGGTTTCTCGGTACAAAAGGCGATCTTGACACGACGGATTGGCGCAATCCCGTCATGAGCGGCGAAAGCGTGGAAGATCCTGACCGAATAAAAGGAACCAGTCCCGTGCCCGAAGTATCCCGGCCGCAGCATATGGAAGACTGGCTCCAATGCCTGCGCACACGTAATAAACCGAACGCCGATATCGACGCGGGATACCAACACGCCGTCGCCGTCCTCCTGTCCGATATGGCCATGACACATCAACGCATGATGAAATTCGATCCAGCGGCGCGCCGAATCCGCCGAGTTTAGTTTGGAAACGATTGAAAAGGAGAAGCGTAGAATGTCTAAAAAAAGTGATCATAAAAACGAATTCAAATCTTCCCGCAGGAATTTCATAAAAACTTCAGCAGCCGCTCTTTCCACAGCGGTTGTCAGCGCGGCGGATCTTTCGCGGCGCGTATATGCGGCGGGCAGTGATGTGATTAAAATCGGTCTCATCGGCTGTGGTGGCCGTGGAAGCGGCGCGGCGTTGGACGCGATGCAGGTCAATGACGATGTCCGCTTAATTGCCATGACTGATGTTTTTGAAGACCGCCTGCAAGACAAACGCAAGATGTTGATGGAGGCTATGCCCAATCAAACCGCTGTTGACGCCGATCATTGTTTTGTGGGATTCGATGGATATAAGAAAGTGATTGAAAGCGATGTTGACGCCGTCTTGATCGCCTGCGCGTCCCTGTTCCATCCGCGATACATGAAAGCCGCGATCGACGCCGGGAAGCACGTCTTTATCGAGAAACCACACGGCATTGATCCACAAGGCGTCCGTATGGTCAAAGACGTTTGCGAATCGGCCAAGAAGAAAAATCTTTGTATTGTCTCCGGTCTTATGAACCGCTACATCCCCGCGGTTCAAGAAACCATGAAACGGATTCATGATGGCGCCATCGGCGATATCGTCGCTATTGAAGAGAACTTTCTCCGCGCGCCCTACGTCCTCGTTCCCCGAAAGCCTGGTGACAAGGAACTCGAATATCAATTCCGCAATTGGTATCATTTCTCCTGGCTTTCCGGCGATGATGTGACACAATCCCTCGTCCATAATTTGGATAAAGCGCTCTGGGCGATGGGCGAGAAACCTCCGGTCAAAGCCCACGGTCTCGCGGGACGCTCCGCTTCTTTTGGTGAGATTTATGGCGATGTCTTCGACCACCATTCCGTTGTTTATGAATACGAAGACGGTGTCCGGATTTACGCGTTCTGTCGTACGCAGCACAACTGCCACGGCGGTGTGTCGGATATCATCATGGGAACGAAGGGGAAATGCGATCTCCTGAAGAATAAGATCACTGGAGAAACAAACTGGCAGTACGATGGCGAATATGGCAGCGGATACAAAGTCGAGCACCAGGAATTATTCAACGCTATCCGATCCGGTAAAACATTGGTCAACGATTACATGGCCAACAGCACAATGATAGCGGTCATGGGACAAATGGCGTGCTATTCTGGAAAACAGCTCACATGGGAAGACGCCTGCCGTTCCAACTTCACGTTTGGTCCAACAGACGGTAACTTCGATTCCATTCCTCCCAAAACTCTCTGTTCTGACGGAAATTACCCCATCGCCATCCCAGGAAAAACGAAAGTAATTTAAACAATTCCCCACTCTTCATTCATAACAAACCGGCTAAAATGCTTGAATAATAACACCCATTTTCAATGGAGGTGAATCATGCCGAAACTTACACGGCGTCATTTTATCCAAACCAGCGCGGCGTTTGCCGGCGCGGCGGCCTTGCCCGGCTTCGCGGCGGATCAATCCAAACGAACCGCGACGGATTTAGTCCCTCTCGGCGATACAGGAATTAAGATATCCCGCCTCGGTATGGGAACCGGCAGCGTCAGTGGCAGCGTGCAAATGGCGCTATCCGATAAAGAATTCGAAAAACTAGCGCGTTACGCCTACGAGCGAGGCATTCGATTCTTCGACACCGCCGATTCCTATGGACGCGGCAAAATGCAGACTCGGCTCGCCAAGGCTCTGAAAGGTATCGACCGGGATACCTATGTCGTTCAAACCAAGATGAATAAACGGAGAAATCCGTGGGAAGAAATTGAACGCTTCCGCAAGGAATGGGATACGGATTACTTCGACCTGTTTCTGCTTCATTACTGCACGTCCGCCGATTGGCCGGATGAGATAAAGAAAAACATGTACATCCTTTCGGAAGCCAAAGAAAAACAATTGATCCGCACGAAAGGCGCGTCGATTCACGGCTTGAAAAGCCTGCGGGCGATGACGGAATGCGATTGGATGGACACAGCCCTGCTTCGCGTCAACCATGACGGTACCGCTATGGACAATGAAGAGAACGATAACAATGTCAAAGGCAATGTGAAAGAATGCGTGGGACATATCCACCAAATCGCGATGAAAGGAACCGGTGTCATTGGGATGAAAATCATTGGGGAAGGCAAATTTAAAGATCCCGCTCAACGGGAAGCGTCGATCAAATATGTCATGGGCCTCGATTACGTTCATTCAATCGTCATCGGTTTTAAAAACACCCAGGAAATAGACGAAGCCATCAATTTAATGAATAAATATTTGTAGGGCGCTTCACGCTTTATTGACCCACCAAATTCTACTACATCATCCACTCCAACTGTTTTTCATAACTGCGGGAAAGTTCGTATTGTTTAATATTCGATTTTAAATCGGCTCCTTCGATATCAATTTTAGCGAGATCCGCTTGTCCCATTCCCGCGTTGGCGCAGAAATTCAGATACCCGATCTTCGAAAAATCGATTCCCATCAGTTCCACTGAAACACGATCCGCCGCAAGCCAATCCAAACTGGCCACCGCGACGCGGTGATCGACTGGAGATCCACCGACAGGGCCGTTTCCTTCCATCCCCTCGAATCCATCGATGATCGCGAGATCCGGATGCAACCGTGGAGCCAAAGCGAACAAGTTATAGTTTATGCCGCGGTACCCATTGCCATGCGTGATCGGTTTATCGTTTTTCGCGCCAGCCTTCCCGTCGCGTCCCCATCGAAAGCCATCATCTTTGATCGGCGCGCCGACAACGATGTTCTTAAGTGACAACGTCGCGACCACGCGGTCATGAGTTTTCATCACGGCGGAGGAAATGACAAAGTTATTGCGATCGAGAAGCAGACTCGACATGCGGCAGGCGTGAGGGTGAATCTTTTGTTCATCCACACAGTAAACCAACTCATAATCTTCTTTATCTAAATCGACCAGTTTCGTTTTATATTTCTCCGCGAGAGGAATGTAGCCATAATTCTCAAATCCTTCAAACGACGGACCGCTGGCCGCCGATTCAGCGATTATGACATTATCAATCCCAATCGATTGGAGAAACTCCAAAATTCCTTCCAGACATCCCGCATGGCTGGCGCTTAATTGCGTTGTTGTCGATACATTGTTCGGCTTGATAATTACCCGCTTCGAACCGATCGCCATCTTGATCTCTTTCTCGAAGCGTTTCAAACAAGAGAAGATATTTTCTGTGCGATCGTCTCCCGCGGAAAGAGAGACGCGGCTCCTCTTCGAATCTCCAGCGCTGAAAGCGTGAAAGGACGTCCCGATCGAAGATAGAGCGGCGGTTCCACCCACCAGCGCAGTCCGTAAAAAGTTACGCCGGGATTGAGTTGTAAGATTCTTCATACTGATTCCCCTTTTCATTTGCGAAAAATCATGATGTCCATTAAAAGAATCATAGCCTTAATTCAATTCAAAGACTATTGATACGGAAAAAAGAAAATATTAACAGTTTTACACGAATATAGTGTGTTTCACGTTTAACCGACCTATTGGGAAAAAAATGAAGCGTTGCGTAATCAAGACCAGACTAACCATTGATAGCTTTTTCGAACACCGCTAGTAAGGTAACGATTATTTACTTTGATGCACAAAATAATTACAATATCAGAGAATTCACTTTAAATGTTTTCAGATAATTCACCGATAACATTTAATATATTTCATTCTACTATTTAAATATGCAATATTTCATTTCAAAAAAGTTTAATGATCCGTTGTAAAAAACCGTTGAGCGAGACAATCTCAAATATGGCAACTTATCTTTACATAAAATAGATAATTGTTGACAGGATTCTACTAAAACGTTAAATCAAGTGATTAGCATTAACAGCTGTGAGATTCAATAAGGAAAAACAGCAATATTACTATGGAGCCACAGCGACCGAATTAATAATAAGGAGGAGATCAATTGAAGACAGAGAGAATTGGGATACCAATGATTTTCATTTTGTTGCTTACAGTTTCAGCGATGTCCCTGTTTGCGGCGGAAATATCTGTCCGATTTGATCGACCTCTACAGGAGTGGGATGGCTTTGGTGTCAACTACGTTGAGACATCCCAAACACGAGACTACAACGAATGGCCGCAGGATTATGGTGGAATGAGCACGCTTTCCGAAGAGCAACGGCAGGAGATTATCCAATTGATCTTCGGAGAGGATGGTCTGAAACCTGGAATCGCTAAGATGTTCATTGATTCATTCCACGAAGGCCAAACCGTTGATGATAACGATAATGATGATCCAATGTCCATTAATTTGGACGGCTATACACACGCGCGCACGACAAAAAATATGCGGTATTTCGTCCGTGAAGGGCTAAAACTCACTCGCGCGTCAGGCCGGGATTTGACGATCATAAACACCTTGTATGGTCCCGCTCCTTGGATGACAAAACAACGGATGATCCGTGGCCGCGATCTCGTTCCGCAATTGAAACTTGAAGTGGGTGAATACATCGCTGCTTTTGCCAAATACATGCGGGACCGAGAAGGATTTCCAGTTAAATATGTCAGTCTGCACAATGAAGGCGCCCATCCGATCCGTTACAACCGGGACGGCCGGGATTCAAATGAATTACACAAACATGATTACAATTTGTTTTGGACGCCGGAGCAGATCGTAGATTTCATCTGCTTCCTCCGTGATATTCTCGACGCCAATGGAATGGAAGACGTTGGGATCACTCCAGGAGAATGCACGAACTGGATGTGGATGCGCCCCATCGCCGACGCGATCGCCGCCAATGATTGCGCGCTCAATAATCTTGGCTTAATCACCAGTCATGGATTCCAAGGCAACGCCGATCCACAATCGGACTGGTACGCGGTCAACGCGCAGGATGTCTATTCGATTCAGTTGCTTCAATCCCTCCGGCCTGACTTACACGCGTGGACCACATCCGCGTCTTGGGGAAAGATGGACGTCAACTTTTTTGAATTGATCCGCGCTCATATTTACGAGAATCGTCATAATGGCTTTATCCCTTGGGCGGCGGTACAACGGCATAACCAATGGGTGGGCGGCGATCCCAATCCTGGATGCGCGATCAAAGTGGATGACAACGGTGGAAAATACACCGTGCGGCCTGGTTACTATCTTTACAAACAACTCTGCCGCGCCGGTCAACCGAGAATGCGTATCGCCTCGGTTACATGCGACGATCCATACATGGGAGTGATTGGTTTCGCAAAAAACAACACAAACAATCCTGACGCAATTTCGATCTGTAACCGGTGCTGGCACACGATCAAGGCAAAAATCCGGATCTCTGGAACACAGTCAAAGTCATTTAAAACATATCGTACGATCGTCGACACATTCCCCAAACGGTTTTGGACGGAAAAGAAGCCTGAATTAGAGAATTACAAACAGCTATCAAATGCCACTGCCATTGATGGATTACTTGTTTATGAAGCGCCACCATTATCGGTAACAACATTCTTCGGAATATAGGAGAATGACACGCTTGACCTGAAATAAGCGAGCGCAATCACATTTGATTGTAGACGAACCAGTGGGGAGATACTGGTAAGAGGTCAAACCACCGATGGTACAATTGGCGCAATCTCAGGGATGGAGGACACCGCCGCGCAGGTCATTGAATAAAGCATCAGTGAATCAACAGCACGACCGGCGCACTTGATGGTGTCCTCCCCCCTAAAATATTTCGATTGGAATTTTATATGAAAATGAGTCTCCGAGACATTCTCATTCGCAATTTCCATCGCAACTCATTTTCATTTGTACGTTGTGAACTCAATCATGATGGTTTATATGAAAATGGGTCTCCATGATTAACTCGTTTGAGATTTCTATAGCGACTCATTTTCATTTGCGGATTGTAATCTCGAATTTGATGATTCATGTGATTTGTTCTTAATTCCGGGACGGAGGACACCGCCATACAGGTCATTGAATTTAGCAGCTTTGTGACCGGCAGCGCGGCCTGAATGTCTAATGGTGTCCTCCACCCCAAATTTTTCGTTCCGGAATGCGCCTTAACGGAATGAAAACAACAGACGTATTATACTAAGCTTTATACAAATAATGAGAAAATGCGCAGCCCTATTCTATTGATACCCGTCTACTCCACTCTTCCCGGATTTAATTAATCTCCTAAAACACTCCAATCTATCTCCACTTGCGAGAAAAAACGAATACAATATTAGAAATGATCGAATCAACCAATTATTGATTGCAAAACTTTATGCCATACAAACAGATTTCCATCATATGTCTGATCGTCACATCGTTAATGTGGCGTAATGTTAATGCTCTCGAGATTCCACATTGGCGATTCTGGACTCCAGAAGACGGCCTGACGGAATCGTGGACGGCGTCCATTACCCACTCCCCATCGGATACGATTCTTGCGTCGCACGGTCAAGTGAAAACAATGAGCCGCTTAAATGGTTGGGGGGATGAGAATAATATTTTTGTTACACAAATTCCAAATCCAGCCCAAGGAGCGAAAGTCTACGAAACCGAATCAGGACAACTCTGGTCTATCATTCCCGGCGCGTTGCTGAACTTTGATCAATTGAGTGGCCAATGGATTCGTATCGAAGTACCTGAAATCGGTATGGATTGGCCTTGGTTCCCAGAATCTGGTGAACCCAGATTATGTGACCGCTTTTACCCCATCGGCGATGATTCCATTCTGATCCTGCTGCCTGAACAATTAATCCAGTTTCAACCATCCACGCGAACATCCATCACACTGCAAGCCGCCAGCGAATCAAGAATCGGCGCCTACAATCGAATCTTCCCCTCTTGTAAAGGTGGTTTATGGATTACCGGAACGTATGGAGCGGCGAAACTCCATGTTAAGGATTCCACTCAATGGTCAGATTTTCCTCTCCCGGTCGGTATGGAACAACTACAACATCCTGTAGAAGGACAAAAGGCGGATCTCTACGCGGTAGCGTTTTCGATTTACGACCAACAGCGCGTATTAGTTCATCTGAGTGATTCTGAATGGAGGATCCGCTACAGTGAGGATGAACACTTGTTTCGTGGGTGGGCCGGAATGGATGGGAATGTATGGATCGAGTTACGTGAAGATGATCAGTCCACTCTCATGCAAACCGATTATGGTCAGATGCAAGTTGAAGAAAAAAACGCCGTATTGGCGGGGATTTTGTTTGATGTGCTCCCCATTGAGGGAGGCGCGTTTTGGATTTCGACATCCGCCGGTTTAGCGCGTTATTCTCCCCCTTTGTGGAGAACGCCTCCAGCGATTCAACATATTCGCCCAAGAATTTACGCCATCAAGGAAGACCAAAAAGGACGTGTCTGGTTTTTGGGTCAAAACGTTTTGATTCTTTTTCATGAGGATAAATGGAAAACATTTGCCTTGCCGGAACGATATCGCACCTCCGTCAGTTACACGCAGGGATTGGCGCCGCTGCCGGATGGACGGATCGTTATCGCCCTTCCTTATTCGAAACGGATATTGGTCTTTCATCCGGAAACAGAAAAATTTGAAACAATCGAAAATTCTTCTGGCCGTGAAATTTGCCATCTATGCCCGCGTCAAGACGGGACTATCTGGCTTAGCGCCACCCAACAAGATGATACGAATGTTATCTATCGTCTGAATTATAGGGATACTTTTTTTCTCGAATTATATGACGGTCAAATATTCAAGACGGTTTTCTCCCAATCCTGGCAATCTCTCGGAACGATCCGCTATCTGCTTGAATGTTCCAATGGGGAATTATGGTTCGGGGGCACCGGACATCCTGGCCTCGCCCGTTATAACAAAGATCGCACATTTCAAATTATAGGACACAATGAAGCCTATGAAGGAAGCGGCGCGTTTTGCCTGCACGAACTCCCAAACGGGCATATCCTAATTGGTGGGCGGAATCGGTTATTCGAATACAATGGAGAGTCATTCATATGCCTCCGCTCCGGTCTAGACCGGGTGAATTCAATTATAACGGATAACAATGGCGCGATTTGGGTAGCGTCAGGAACGGGACTTCATCGACTTGAAAATCAATCGTGGGTCACGTATACCGCTGATGACGGATTGCCGGTTTCGTTTATCTATAATGTGTATCAGGATTCGAAAAATAATATCTGGGCCGGAACAGCGAATGGACTGAGCCTCTTCCATCCCGGCTCTGATCTAGATCCACCCCAGACATTTATTCGAGATAAAGAAAATTTAATGGAAACCCCTCCGGGTGGGAATGTCCGGATCGTCTTTTCTGGGATGGACAAATGGAAGCAAACTCACCAAAGCCGTTTGCTATATTCAAGCCGGCTTGATGGGAAAGAATGGGCGCCGTTTCGGCCTAGGCAGGTCGCTGTTTTCAATGGATTGCCCTCTGGTTCCCACACATTTGAAGTCAAGGCGATGGATTTAAACTTAAATATTGATCCCTCTCCCGCCATGATCTCTTTCACGGTCTTACAGCATTGGTATCAAGTTCCCTTTTTTCTGATTTTGGCGTCTAGCGGGACGATTTTAATCCTGGTACTAATCGGTCTAGTGGCGCAGCGTCACATCCTGCTGGAGAGACGGGTAAAAGAACGAACCTCGGATCTTTCGAAAGCAAACCGGCAATTAACATTCGAACTGAGCGAACGCAAACGGCTTGAGAAAGAGATCCTGGAAATACGCGACCGGGAACAGCAACGCATTGGGCAGGATCTCCATGATGGTTTAATCCAGCACCTCACTGGAATCGAATATATCTCCAAATGGCTCGAGAAGCAGATGAAAACAGTTGCGCGGCCGGAGATGGAATATGCGGGGGAAATCTCACGCGAAATCCATAACGCCATTCAAGAAACCGAAGAGATCGCCAAAGGCTTGAATCCGGTTGTTTTGGAAACGGACGGTTTAGTGGAAGCCTTGCACGAGTTATCAGTACGGACCAAGCGTTTCTTTGATATTGATTGCCGTTTTACCGGGAAAGCGCCGGAGAACCTGGTAACCAATCAAACCACTACGTTTCATTTATACCGGATCGCACAGGAATGTATCAACAACGCGGTCAAACATGGACACGCCAATTGGATTGAGATGACTTTAGAATCCGTTGAAGATAAATTAACCTTGACGGTAACGGACAATGGTGAAGGATTTCCACCGGAATCGAAACAACGGCGGGGGACGGGATTACGTATAATGAGGTACCGGGCCGGTTTGATCGGGGCGGATTTAAGAATCTTGAATCGCCAAGAAGGCGGCGTTCAGATCGAGTGCGCTCTTCACCGGGAGATAATTCGAACGGAAAAGCAATGAACACTCTCCGGAAAAAATCCATACGAGTGCTGATTATCGACGATCATCCCATACTGCGGCGTGGTTTGTCGTTGGTCATCAATCAGGAAGAGGATATGACCGTTTGTGGGGAAGCGGAGAATGCGCAATCAGCGATCCGCGCGATCGAGTCCAGGGATCCCGATATCGCATTAGTCGATATCTCCCTTAAAGGGATCAATGGAATCGAACTGATCAAGATGATCCGGAATCAATCGACTTTACCATTGCTGGTTTTGTCGCGGCATTCCGAAACGATTTACGCCGAACGAGCGATCCGCGCGGGGGCCAACGGGTATATTATGAAGCAGGAACCTACGGAACGGGTCATTGACGCAATTCGGAAAGTTATGCGGGGTGAGCGCTATTTAAGCGAACCGATCGCTAAGTATATTCTTGATAAACGGTTCGATCTCTCTCAAAAAGAACCTATTTCGTTAGTGGAAATATTTAGCGATCGTGAGTTGCAAGTTTTTCAACTAATCGGACAAGGTCTGCAACCTCGCCAAATCGCCAACGAACTCAATCTGAGCGTCAAAACGATTGAAACGTATCGCTCGAATATCAAACAGAAACTCAACCTTCAAAGCGCCGCCGATTTGATCCAATATGCGATCGAGTGGCAACGGACGGAAAACACGGAATAATCCCCCCTTCCAACGGAAGATGCAACGATACGATCACTTCCCATCTACATGCTTCCCAAAATTATAATAGATACTAAAATAGTAAAGAATTAGATGTTAACAATCTTTTTTATTTTGGAATATTTGTATGTCAAAGGGGATATTTATGACCAAAAAAATCACAATCGATCCGATCACCCGCATTGAAGGTCATTTATCGATTTCAGTCGACCTCAAAGAACAACAAGTTGAACATGCGTATTGTGTGGGAGAAATGTTTCGTGGATTTGAAGTCCTATTAAAAGGACGCGATCCCCTGGATGCGCAGCAAATCACACAGCGGATATGCGGAATCTGCCCCGTCTCTCATGGGATAGCGTCAATCGCCGCCCAAGAAGAAGCGTACAATGTTTCCGCGCCGGAGAACGGACGGATTGTAAGAAACCTGATCCTCGGCGCCAATTACTTGCAATCGCATATCACTCATTTTTATCATCTATCCGCGATTGATTTTATCGATATAACCACCATTCTTCACTATCAAGGAAAAGATCACAAACTAACATCGTTAAAAGATTGGGTTCAAAATCAAATCCAGTCAAAAATGATATACCCAGCAACCCCTTTCTTACCGCGGTATGACGTTCACTATCTTGATAACAACGATCTCAATTTAACAGCCATTAAGCATTACATCGACGCGTTGGAAATCCGACAGATCGCTCATCAAGCCGCCGCCGTCTTTTGTGGAAAAATGCCTCACGCCACCGCCTTGGTTCCCGGTGGCGTCACGGAACAAATCACAGCGTCTAAAATCGCGGAATACCGGTCGAAACTAAAACGTATTCTCGCATTCATCGACCAGTGTTATCTACCCGATGTCACCGCTGTCGCGTCTTTGTTCCCGGATTATTTCACTCATGGCAAAGGAAATAATCATTTTTTAGCCTATGGTGTATTTCATGAGCCCTTAGTGATCACGTAAAAATTAATTCCCATTTTCAGAGGAATGTAAAGTGTAGTTCAATTTACTTAAATTTTGATCCTTGACAATGTTTAATTGTTTCATTTGTTCATTGGTTACAGTTTTTCCTTTTTTATATTTTTTCCGGACAAGATAAGCTTTGACTTTAAGACCGGTAGTGGTTTTTGTTGTTCGAATATAATTTAAGACAGTCTCATAACTATCAAGAGGCCTTCCTGCCCAGTTCTTACTTATCTCACTGAATAAGCGATGTTCAATTGGATTCCATTTCGAACATCCCGCAGGATAATGAGAAACGGATACAGAAATACCATGAGGATCGCATAATTTGTGTTGAAGCCAATATTTCCATGTACGGCAATTTGACCCATTACTCCCCCCTCCATCGGCCAGGATGAGTAAATGATTGGCTGATGGATATCGCTTTCGCCCTTCATAACGCCACCACTTTTCGACGCATTCGACAGCGAATTCGGGGGTGTCAAAAGAGGTCCCGACAAAAACCGTTCCACAGTTCGCTTGACAATCGTAAATCCCATAAGGAATCCCTTTGCCTTTCGCAGTCGAAGAAAAATCATGATCGGAAACCTCGATTGATTTTTGGGTCCATGTGGTTCCTTGATTTTTAAACGATCCAATTTTTTCTTTCTTTTTCGTATCCACACTTAAAATGGGATTGCCTTCTTGAGCGAATTGCTTTCGGATTTCTTCAATGTAAACAAATTGCTCATTTCGATCGTTGGAGGAAGCCGACGAAACACTTTTTTTATTCACCCGCAGAGAGAAATCCAATTGTTTCAAAATCCGAGCAACGGTTCGTTCGCTTATTTGGATGTCTAAGCGTTTGAGTTCTTCGGCCACTTTACAGCATGTCTTTCTGGTCCACTTCAGACCGGTCATCGGATCTCCCGCTGTTTCGTAATTCATTAATTCCTCAATGACATCTATGACTTTGTCAGTTTTTTTTCCACGGATTTTCGTCCGCCTCCAGGTTTACGTATGCGCTGAATCTCCACATCTTGCTCGATCAATTCACGGCGCCCTCGAGATACCGTGCCCACGTCTATCCCCATGAAATTGGCGATGAGGCGGTCTCCCCCATGTCCCCATCGGAGCGATTCAAGTCCAGCATATAAACGGCGTTGCTTTTCATCCAAAAGACTCATAAATAGAATGATCGCCGCTTTCAATTCATCGCTTGTCGATTCCGGTGCAATTCGTTGGGATTCAAATTCTTGTTGGATACGACGGGCCGTCACTTGTTGTTTTTTGATAGTGGATTGAGAAGAGCAATAAAGGTATCGTCCACAGATTTTTTCGCGATAGAGTCGTCCAGTATTGATCAATTGGAGTAGAGCTTCTTTACATCCTACATGAAGAATGTCTTGAAGCTCTGCAACGGAATATCCCGACTTGGAATGATTCACGATAAATTCAAGAGTCGATAGCAAAGTACCATGCTGAGAAAAATAAACCGATTGATAAGACCACAGACCCTGCTCATCGAATTTGACAAGTTGTTGAATCGTGTAAAATCGTCCCCCATGAGAGTAACTCGTATGATAATTGAGTTCCTTCAACTTACGGAATACCGTTATGTTTGTGTTGGTACCCAAAACCTTTTTCATCTCTTCCATCGTTGCTATTTTTTGCGTTTTCAACATTAGTTCTAACTCTTTGGCATGGTAAAGTTTCGTATTCATCTCAACCTCAAAATGTTATAGTGTCGCCTCTATAAGCGATACTATAACATTTAGAATGAAAAATCAATCCTTCTCGCTTATTATAAAAAAACTGTTTTTTACCTTTTATTAATAGCCTTTTTGGAAATTTTTCTATGTAAGTAAAAGAAATGTATTGTATTTCTAGTATGTTTGAGATTCGCTAATTAATCCGTAGTTATTTTTGCGCCAACCCTTAATGGATGGAGAACGTTTTTTCCCAGCGGGTGTACTGCGGGATGACCGCCTCGAACCATTGGATGTAAGTAAAGTCAATGAACAAATCCGGTTTTCCTTTTTTTCATCTCCATCCAGTCTCGCGCCTTCCCAAGGGGAAACCTCCCCATCCCCCGATAAGAAGGACGCGTATTCCTGGTTAAAAGCGCCCCGTTATGATGGAACAGCCATGGAAGTGGGCTCCTTGGCACGGCTCTTGATCGCATACAAGAAGAATCAACCCAAATCCGTTAAAACAATCCTGGACGATTTTTTACATGCGCATTCCTTAACGTTATCAGACCTTGTATCCACGATGGGACGGCACGCCGCACGAGCGATCGAATCTCAAATCGTCGCCCGGCAATGTTTGGAATGGATCGATCAATTGGTTCCCGGCAAACCGGCGTTTCAAGATTATTCCATTCCCAATCGGGCGGAAGGCGTTGGATTGACCGAAGCGCCACGAGGAGCGTTGGGCCATTGGATACAAATCCAGAATGGAAAAATCGGGCGGTATCAATGCGTCGTCCCAACAACATGGAATTGTTCGCCCCGTGACGACCAGGAACAACCCGGCCCCGTCGAACAGGCTCTCGTGGGGATTCCAGTCACCGATGAGAAGAATCCGATTGAAGTCGCGCGGGTGGTTCGTTCATTCGATCCATGTCTCGCATGCGCCGTTCATTAAGTAAGGAGAGAATCGAATGGATAAATTCACACGGAGAGAATGGTTGCAATTCGGCGCAAAACTTTGCGCGCTCATGGGGATTGAAACAACATCAATACCACGCATCGTCCAGGCGCTGGAATCCATCCAAACAGGAAATACACCAGTCGTATGGTTACAAGGACAGAGTTGTTCGGGTTGTTCCGTCTCTTTCATTAACAGTGACGCTCCCGATCCGGTTGAAATTCTAACTCAATATATCTCTCTCCGCTTTCATTCCACCCTATCAACAGCGACGGGCGCCTTGGGAATGGAGATGATCGAAAACGTTATTGAAAATGAAAAATTTTACTTAGTGGTTGAAGGAAGTGTTCCCGCCAAAATGCCCAAGGCTTGTTTAATGGGCCATAAACCCATCACAACATGGATTGAAATGGCCGCGAACAAAGTAACCGCGTTAATTGCGATTGGATCCTGCGCGGCCTTTGGAGGCATCCCCGCCGCGGAAAACAATCCAACCGGCGCGATCAGCGTTCCCGATTTCATCAAAGAACGCCGGATCAACATTCCTGTTATCCGGTTGCCTGGATGTCCTTGTCATCCGGATTGGTTTGTAGGGACTCTCGCTTACACACTCGCCTATGGATTACCGGAATTAGATTCCTACCAACGCCCAACGATGTTTTATAAACGGTTGATTCACGATCAATGTCCGCGTTTCGCCGACTATGAACGGGAACGGTTTGCCCAAACTTTTGGCGATGAAGGGTGTTTATTCAAACTGGGCTGCGCCGGCCCAATCACACATGCGGATTGCACATTGCGCCATTGGAATTCTGGAGTCAATACATGTATCCGCGCGGGTGCGCCGTGTGTCGGTTGCGCGTCAGAAACGTTTGCGAGGAAGTCCCGCTTTCCTCTTTATACAAAATCGTAATCAATATAACTACAAGAACGGTGAAACATGAAACTGCATACAAAATTGATCCTCTTCCTTATCATCGGTCTTTCGATCGTCGTTTTTTTAGGACAATTATTTCAATACAACACCGCCAGTCATCGACTCAATCAATTTTCTCAAAACCTTCAAACCATCCTGACGGAACGGGAAGATCAAAACGCCCGGACGATCTTTGAAATGCTGGAAAGCTCCGTCGCTGGTTCGTTGGAACGAGGGGAGATGGAGAAATTCAAGCGCACACTCGAAGAACAAAGCCGTGTCGAAGGCATTTTAGAATTTTCACTCTTTAGTAAAACTGGGCGCGTTACGCATTCATCCGATTCTTCAAATGTGAATCGTGAATTGGAACGAAACTTATTTATCGAATTAACACAAAATCCAGACCGACGTATTGTGAATTCCGAACAATACATCGAAATCTATCAACCACAAGTTGTGACACCCGATTGTATTCGTTGCCATATGGCTTGGGTGGAAAATGAAATCGGGGGAGTCACTTACTTACGTTCAGACCTCCTGATCTGGGGGATATTGATCTGACACCAATTGGTAAACGAGACGTAGATTCGTGCCAGGATAAATGGTTTCGGTTTCATTCAATTGAGCGGCCAAATGACGGGCGGCTTGATCGGAAAGGCGGTTGGTCAAGTGATGGAGCCGAACCGTGAGAATCTCTTTTTCTTCATCGGGAATCAGATCCGCCTCGGTGGTCATGATTTCCCGCGCCAACGAACGCGCATCGTCTCCCCGGCTCAGCACCTCCCGCAGGATTGCCACCATCGCCGTTTCCGCCCGATACGCAATCATTCGAATCGTATCCATGAATTGTTTCTTCGCTGGAGCCAATTGGTGAAATTTTGCCTCCTCTGGCAAGTCCACAAACGCGATATGCTTTTTCGTTTGCTTCCGGCTCCGCTTGAACTCATCGAGTTGTTTCTCCATCCCTCCGATCTCTTCAAGGAGGGCGCCTTTCTGGATTTCATAGCATTCGATCTCTTTCGGATCGGAGGATTCCTTTAGGACAAGGGCGCCGAATTCCGCTTGCTTTCGAGTCTTTTTCCCCGCCAGGCTTTTGATCTGACTTTCCAATTTCCGATAGGCCGGATTCACCACTTTCACCGTCTCATCCGGCAAGACCGTTTCATACCCGATAAGTCCATCTAAATGAAAGTGTTCCATCATGTACCGAAAGAAGTTTTCCTGACACCAACGCGCGAACATATGCGCCGCCAGTTGACTCGCATCCGATGTATAATCCGTACTGATCACAGCGGTTTGATGCCCTGTATCCCCCAACTTGCGAATCTCCCGCACCCAGATTTTTCCTCCCAGAAAGACGCCTCTCTCGGCCAAGCGCATCGGCGATTCATGCCCACCAGGCAGACGCACATTCACTGTCTCGAATTCTGAAACTGGCCAATCTTCTCCCTGAAACTTGCGGTACGTTTGACACGCGATCCGCGAATCCCACATCTGAGCGAAGAATCCGGGGCTATAGCCTTCCCGGTCGAACACCAGGACGAACCGGTGGAGATAGGGATTGGATTCAAGGTTTTCGGCCGTGGGTTGATGGGGAACATCTTTTAGCAACTGTGGAACAATGTCTTGTTTGAGCCGATCCAACAAGCCGGTGGTGAATGGAGTGCTCACCACAAAGAAGGGGCGGCCTTCGCCGTCGTTCACCCAATAGTCGGTGAGTCCACGCAAACATAATCGTTGACGCGCGACATAGCGGCGGGGCAGTTTCGTTTGCGAACCGTGATAGACGCGGACATGACCATCGACATATAAAACGCCCGCCGCGTCCGGATCCGCCTCCATCCACTCCCGGGACAATTCGTCCCCCCATTCTTTGATCTGGTCTGGTTGGGCGAGAATTTTGATTTTTTCCCGCAGGGTCCGCACTTCGGGAATTCGATCTAAGCCCAGTAACTTGCCCCCTTCCCCCGCGGGATGATAGCGCAACTGTTCCGGCGTTTTGATCCGCGTCAACGCCATGAAAGCCAACACAATAAAAATGTGGACGCAACTGTAAAATCCTTTGGGGAGAGAAAAGTTCTTCGAGACATTCTTCAGCAGCCCGTTGGCGAGTAACGCGGGCATCGCCCATAACACGCCGCCTTGCGCCACATCCAATTCCGTCTCGAAACGAGTCGGGGCTTCCTCCAACTGCCCGGTCGCCGCGCAGACCCGCTCCACCATTCGCGTACAGCCCATCCCCATCGCCGCTTGGCTGTCTTCTACGCTTCGCTCGCTTTTCGGGCGGCCTCCGGCATCGTTTTTTTTAGCGGCTCCACCAGGCGGCCGGCTTGGATCGCCTTATTCAACGTATTCCGCTTAAGGCCCAACTGATCGGCGATCTCCGCTCGAGAGAGCCCCTCGTTCAAGAACTCTTGCGCTTGCTGGAGGACGTCTTTTGTCAAGACATGCGCGCCTCGCGTTCGAGGCGTTTCAAAAAACGCCGCCGCTCCGCCTTTCCGGTATTTCTTGACCCACCGCTTCACGCTGATCGCGCTCACGCCAAACGCTCGGACAATCTCCATTTGCGTGCATTGCCCGTTCACGACAAACTGACTGGTAATCAAACGGAAACTCTTTTGATCGGTTTCCGGATGCGTGTAAATAGGAAAGGCGCCATGAAAATAATAGACCGAACCGTCCTGCTTCCGGTACGAGAGTACATCGGTGATGTAGCCTTCCTCGACATCGGCAAAGTGGGGTAAGAATCCTTGTGGCATCAACCGGGCTCCTTTTCGGATCGAGCATTTTTATCCCCAAAAAGGTATCTTGCCAAAATCATCAACTCTACGGAATCCCCCGGCCCAGCTCAGGAGGTCTGACGTTATTCCACCCAAGCGATGGAACAGGTCAAAGAACAAAACCTGACAACCTTTCAAGAATTGAAATCCGCGACATTTCGAAACGGTATTATTGTTGTCATTCTAATTATCGTTTTTTGTTTATTGGTAATCTATTCACTCGTTCGTTATCTCGTATCCAAACCACTCAATGAGTGTGTTGACTTGGCGCAATCCGTCGCGTCGGGCGATCTCACTCAACGCCTGGAAATCAAAACAAAAGATGAAATTGGGCAATTGGTTCAGTCTTTGAATACGATGACAGAAAAACTGCAAACGACGATCGGCCGGATCTATCAAGCGACGGAACAAGTCGCGGCTGGATCGGATCGATTGTCTTCCTCGTCACAGAATTTAGCGGCGGCCGCCTTGGAACAATCTTCCAGCCTGAACGAAACAGCCAGTTCGTTAGACAACCTTATGAATTCAATCCGCCAGAACGCAGACAATGCGAAAACAACAGATCAAGTCACTCAAACCTCCGTCGAACAAGCGGATCAAGGCCAAATCGCCGTCTCCAAGACCGTTGATGATATGAAAAAAATCGCGGAACAGATTGGAATCATCAATGACATTACAGATCAGACCGATCTTCTCGCTCTGAATGCGGCGATCGAAGCCGCGCGGGCGGGGGAGATGGGAAAAGGATTCGCGGTGGTGGCTGTGGAAGTGCGTAAACTGGCGGAACGAAGCCAAAGCGCGGCTAAAGAAATCGTCGCCTTAGTCAAAAAAAGCGTTTCACAAGCCGAAAACGCAGGCGCGCGGATTCAGGAAATCTCTCCAACCATTCAAAAAGCTTCTCAATTGGTTCAAGAAATCACATCGATTTGTGACGAACAATCAAAAATGTCCGAACAGATCCGCCATGCGTTAACTCATCTAGAATCCATCTCGAAACAAAACCAAGACACGAGCGATGAAACCGCCTCCGCAAGCGAAGAACTCGCCTCCCAAGCCTTCTCCATGCAGGATTTAGTCAGACAGTTTAAAATGGATCAGCGTTACTGAACAGCGCCAGAGAGTACCATATCTAGCAGAAATAAAACACAGCAAGATCATCCAGAACTATCCCCAAAAATACAATAGGTCTATGATATCTATTCAGGAAGAAAGAATAGTATACTTGACTCGATTTCAAAGGAATGTTTGCGAAAAATGAATAACAATAGAGAATTAATTCAAGATTTAAAAGAACTTAATAGATTAGAGAGTCAATTTTTAAAACTCTCTAATGAAGCAAAAACACCTGAAACTGAAGAGGAAATGATCCAAAATTTTGAAAATATAGGAAATATATCAATAAATGCATTTAAGTTAAAAGAGAAAATATCAACAAAAATAGCTTTTATTGATGATCCAATCATAGATATAAATAATAAGATAATTGATTTTGATGGAACAGATTATAAAGATATAGAAATTACATTTAAAAAGATAAAAGAAGATAAAAAATTTTACTCTATAGATTTTCTCTGCGAATATTATAAAATTCTCAGATCTTCCAGTATTTTCGAATCTAATGGAACTAAACAAGAATTGCCATCAACACTCGATTTATCAACATTGAATCTATTCGAAGAAAAAGATCCAGAATATTTTCATGATCATTTTCTTGGCAATAGTCAATATAGAATAACTGAATATTATTATAATAGATTGCGCATTTCCCCTTTATTAGTATCGAAAAACATACCGAGAAGACTGGATGATTATTTTTCTGAAATTAGGGAAACGTATTCTTGGTGTTTATACAAAGCTTGTATTTCTTTAAGCCGTGCTTTGTTAGATCACTGTATAACTGAGGAGTTAATAAAAAAGCCAAGTTATAAAAAGGAAAAAACAGAGATAAAGAAAATAGAAGGTAGATTTGATTTTGATATAAGAATAGATTTAGCTTTAAAATTAAGAATTATCACCGAGAAATTAACAGAAGATGCTCATACAATAAGAAAAAAAGCAAATATAATTTTGCATGATCCAAAAAAGCACGTCAAAAATAACGACAAAGAAACTTACGATTTAATTCATAAAACTGTCGGTATTCTTGAATGGATTTATAGAAAGAAATAGATATTCACTATATGGATTATACGAAAATTGTATGGTGTAAATTGTAATTCAATACATCTTCGTTCGGCGAATCAGATATCGCATCAGAAGATGATCGAAAGGAACTGAGGTGTTGACGGGGATATAGTCGAGGCGGGCGGCGGAGCATTCGCGGGTGTAATACTGGCGCCATTCTTCCGCCTGCTGGATGTATTCACGTCTGAGAAGAGTCGCGTCGGTTGGGAGTTCTTCGCCTGTCTCCGCATCGACAAAGGTGGTCGCGCCGGTGAAGGGGAATTCCCACTCGTCGGAATCGAGAATGTGAAAGAGAATCACCTCGTGCCCTCGATACCGCAGGTGATGCAATCCCCGAATCACTTCCAACGGCTCTTCCCATAGATCGGACAAAATTACAATCAATCCCCGCCGCGTCATGCGTTCCGCGATGGTATGAAGGATTGAAGCGATGGATGTTTCGGTCTTCTCTTTCGTATCCGGATAGGGCAGACGGGCCATTTCTTTCAGAAGAACGGTGAGATGGGATGGACTGCTGCGAGGGGGAATATACCGCCGCATACAATCGGCGCCGACCGCGAGACCGACGGAATCGGATTGGCGGATCATGAGATACCCCAAAGCGGCGGCGACACTGCGGGCGTAATCCAACTTGGTTACCTCCGCGGCGCCGTAATTCATCGAGGCGCTGCCATCGAGAATCAGGCAGGCCTTCAGGTTGGTCTCCTCTTCATATTCCTTGATATAGTACTTATCCGTCCGACCCCAGACCTTCCAATCAATGGCGCACGGATCGTCGCCTTTGGCATATTCTCTATGTTCGGCGAATTCGACGCTGAAACCATGATAGGGGCTGCGGTGCAATCCGGCGATGAATCCCTCGACAACCAAGCGGGCGACCAATTTCAAATTGGCGATCCGGCTGATTTTCGCTGGATCGAGGAATTTTCGCCAATCCCCGGATTCTAAATGATTAAGTTGATTCATGAATAATCCCTATCCGACGCTTCCGGGATGGTCTCGAGAAGGCGGTTGATGATATCGATCACACCAACGCCTTCACTTTCCGCTGTGAAATTGGCGACGATGCGATGGCGCAGAACCGACGGCGCGACTGCGCGGATATCATCACAGGAAACATTCAATTCCCCCCGGATAGCCGCCCGCGCTTTGCCGCCGAGTATCAAATACTGCCCCGCTCTCGGCCCCGCCCCCCAGCTGACCCATTCTTTAATGAAATCAGGTGAGTCTTCATTTTTCGGTCTTGTGCTTCGGACCAACCGGGCGGCGTAGTCAATTACATGATCCGAAACCGGTATCCCCCGAACCGTTCGAGAAATCCACCCGAAATCGACTTGGTCAAGTTTTTGCAATTCACCATCACGGGAAGGGAGAGTGGTGACTTTGATGATTTCACGTTCTTCTTCCGCTAAGGGATAATCGATATAGATATTGAACATAAAACGGTCCAACTGCGCTTCCGGAAGGGGATACGTGCCTTCCTGCTCAATGGGATTCTGTGTAGCGAGAACGAAGAAAGGCGGGCCGAGAGGATAATCCGTCCCAGCGACAGTGACTTTTCGCTCCTGCATCGCTTCAAGGAGCGCCGCTTGCGTTTTAGGGGGGGTACGGTTTATTTCATCGGCAAGAACGATTTGCGCAAATACTGGCCCCTTGATAAATATGAACTTACGCTTCCTCGTCTCAGGATCTTCCTCAATCACGTCTGTGCCGATAATATCGCTGGGCATGAGGTCGGGAGTAAACTGGATTCGTTTGAATGAAAGTTGGAAAATATCGGCGACAGTCTGCACCAGCATGGTTTTCGCCAAACCGGGAACACCAACAATCAGCGCATGCGCGCCAACAAAAAGAGCGATAAGCAACTCATCAACAACGCCTTTTTGTCCAATAATAATTTTACTGATTTCGTTGTCGATTGTTCTTTTAATTCCCGAAAGTTTTTGCACATCTTCCAAAGTGGGGACAATTTGCATAGTTAACAATCCTTAATGCGACATAGCATAGACCAGCGCGTTGATTCCCAGTTTTAAACTGTCTTCCTGTTTGAGACTGCATCCGAATGGGTATTCAAGATCGGCCCATCCGTTTTCAATACCGTGTTTAAAATACAACACACCTAAATTTCCGCCTAGAACAATCCCATCCACAGGAGGGCGGGAAGGTTCGCGCCAGTCCATCACGTACGACACCTGTTCAACAGGAAAAGGAGCATGGAACAATGGAGCGGTGAGGGAAACTGGAGCGAGTGGCTCATTGGGAAGAATCTGGGCGATCTCACGGCGGAACGAACGATCAAATTCTGTTCGCCCACAACAATTATTCGCCAACAGAAAACCACCGCCACGCAGATAGCGGGTGAGAGCGGTTCGCGCCGCGGTTGAAAAACTAAAATCGTAGTGTCCTGTGATATAAATCAGCGGGAACCGGCCGAGTTGATCCTCCGTGGGTTGAACCGGCATGGAACGAATTCGTAAATCCGCGCCGGATTGCGCGGCGAATTCACTTAAAAGTTGCGAAACCGCATAAGGATTTGGATTCCAATCTCCATTATGGATCAAGTGTCCCGCGATAATTTCACCTTCTTCGTTTGTCAAGCGTTTCTGCATTGCGTATTCTTCCGCATAACGGCGGCAGGCGAGTCCATAAACAATAAGATTCATTCCAATTTTCATCGCGTCATCCGGCATGAAACGCGTTCCATCCGGATGCGTATGATGATCCCAACCACAACTCAAGTCTGATTTTGAAAAAACCAGCGCCGTGCGGCAACCGATATCCGTTCCAAAGAGAACTGGTTCTTCTGTATATTTATCGCCATCCTTCATCATCTCAACTTGTGTAATTTCATGATAGCACTGATAGATTGGATGGTCGTTAGGAAGCGGATGGATCGGTTTATCCGGAAAGATCAATGGATAGACACGCTCGAATGATTCAACAAAGGGTGGATGCCCACAACAAGCTTCTACGAGAAGCATCCCGCCATCCTCTAGATAGCGCCGCAGTAAAACCGGCCAATCCTCTCCAACTTGGAATGTGTTGTGGCCGGTCATATATAAAAAAGGAACGGTTCGAAGTTTTGAATCATTTAAAGTTACGGTTCTCGATCCATAATTAACTTTGATCCTGGGATTGACCCATCCCAGAAGCCCATCCAAGTCACCAGGATCAGTCAGCCAGTCTTGCTCATCTCCATACGCGATTTTTCCCATAAGCGCGGAAGGACGGGGTGGACGTTTTTTTTCAGTTCTCCGCAGCGGAGTTGCGGGAAGAGGAAGGGGCGGATAGGTTTCGGCGCCTTTAATACGGCTTGGTTTTGGGGCGGGTGGTTTACCGCAAGGGCCTTTCTTTGCGTATTTGACTTTTTCCTCACCCAACGCAGGCATACCTCCGCTTGCGAGGGCGGCAATGAGGCCCAATATTTTTCGGCGATCAATTTTCATTGTTCCGTCTCCCTTAACTCTTCAGCGATAGGAACTGGCGTGACTGAGGTATAACTCAAGGAACGGTATGACTCTTCTAAAATCAATTTGGCTCGTTTCCGATCCCCCAATTCAAGATAGATTTCCGCCATCGCTAGATAGGCCCCAGCGGTAATACCAACATAACGATTTCCCTTCACAGCAATCGCGTTCCGGTATTCTTTCAGAGCCAGGCGAGGTTTTCCCATGGCGATTTCAAAGATAGAGGCGCGTGTGCAGAATGCGCGCATAATCGCTTTGGGATCAGGGCTTTGGGTAATGATCGCATCCAATTTCTTCAGCGCGTTTTCGTAGTCTTCTTTTTCGACATAAACCCGGACCAATTGAAATCGTATATCGTCCTTCGCGTTTAGGGTTCCCCAATTGGCGCCCATAATGACACCTGCGATATGCTTTTTCTTGGCGGTTTGTTGATCGTGTTCATACTGTTCCCGGACTTGATTCAGTAGCGCTTCAGTATGTTTCTCTGGTTTCTTCTCTTCCTCCTGGGACGTCCCTGAAAACAAAAAAACGATATAAGTCAATATGATTATGAAAATACTTCGCAGATGGATCATCTTCCACTTTCCAGTCTTTTGATTTCCTGAAGGGCTTTGTTCTTGATGCCTGAATCTTTCACGCTATCAGCCAAGGTCCGGCAGGCTTGGAGAGCCTTCTCTCTTTCTCTGTATTTGCTGAAAATCTTGATTTTGTGCCAGAGGATTCTCTCAAGATCGTGCTCACGTTCCCAGCGGCTTTTCTTATTGCTGGAAATACGTTGAAAGCGATCGAGATTCAGAAGGGCGTTATTTTTAAATTCTTCCTGCAGGCCTTGTTGACCGTAAAGGTCGATCAATCCTGTATAGGCCAGTGGTTGAAACACGCCCTGCACACGTTCGAACGCCTGAATCGCTCCAATCGGATTGTCGAATTCCATGCGTTCAATATCGCCGATTATAAAATAGGCGGTCCAGCGGGATTGTTCATCAGGGCTTTTTGTGGCGGCGGTCCGCAAGACTGAAAGAGCCTTTTGAAATTCCTTGTCTTCCAAATAAAGTGTGGTGAGTTTGAAGATATTCGTATCCACAACATTTTGATAACGTACTTTCCGTTGATTGAGATATTGAATTCGCTTGGCGCGATGGTCTTTCTGCTGTGGAGTTTCCCTCTCTTCAGCCGCCGCGCTTAGGAAGACAGCGAGGAGAAGCACAAACGTCATGACAATGCGGGTAGACGGAATGAATCGTTTAATCATTTGCCTTTCTTCCCTTGGTTTAAATCCTGGATTCGTTCGGCGATCCGTTTGGCCAATCCTTCACTCGCTTTTTGTTCCCGTTCAAAACGTTTCTTAAGATCGTCCATCACATTCAGGTATGAATATTGTTCGTCGGCGCTGATGAGAAACGCCGCCGCTTCATTGTATAGTTCTTCCCGGATATAGATTTCAGCGATCGCGACATCAAACCGACTGTGGAGTGGCCCAATTGGAGAAAAGGTTTTTTCCCGCTGGAGTTCAAGAAGCGCCGCATGGGAATCTGGATTGTTGAGACACACATCGATTACGCGGCTGAATCGCTCCGGTAAAGACTCAGGTCTGGTGATACGGCGCAGGGATGCGATGGCCTCTGTGAACCGGTCTGATTCCAAGTGAACGCGGGCCATTTCGAAAATCGCTTGTTCACGTTCTTCCACGCTTCCATTCACTAAAGCCGCTTGTTCATAGGCGGAAGCGGCTTGTCGTGAATTATTCTTGTTATTTATATCTTTTGGAAAAAGGGATGCGGCGAGAAGATGAATTTTCTGCGCGTTTGGATTGCCTGAACGGGCAGCCCAATCCCCAACATAGGAGAGAAAAACGGCGCACGATCCCCGGATCAATTCGTCTTTAATATCATTGATTTCCTTAGAATGGTTCAACCAATGTTCTACTGCGCTATTTTTCTGCTCTTCTGTCAATCGGAGAAATTGACGCTGGGCCTGCATTGGATTTCTTTGCACTCGGAGAAGGAAATCAAAGAGAATCAGATTGGCTTCTAAAGAAGCCGGTGAATCGCGGTCACTGGAAGCGAGACGATCCAATAAATTTATGGACGCATTGAAATTGCCCTGCTGGAGTGCGCGGATAATCTTCCCAGCCAGATCCTGTTGATTGGGGGAACATTCTTTATTCGCCTGAATTTTTTCGAGACGTTTTTCGTAAGGAGATGAATTGAATCTCTTCGCTTTCTCGCCACCCAGAGCTGGAAAGCAGCAAAAAACGACAAAAAGAAGAACCGCCGTTACACCCCTTATCATCATGAACTCAAATCCCAATATCAAAAAAATCCTATTCAAAAAAGGATACAAATCAGTGATTCAATGCAATCTTATATTTTTCCTATTCCATTACTATATAGTATAGAAAGCGCCATTCAGCAATTTTTTCTACCCCAAAATCGAAATATATTTATAACGCGCGAGAAAATCTCACGCAAAATATGAAACGTCTCCCTTCTAACTAATTTTTTAGAATACCTGGATTCGATTGACATTTTCATTCGCCGATATATGATCTAATCAAAAATTAATCAAATTTTAAACGTTCACTTACATTATTATTTTTTGGTGAGTTTAATGAGCCAGGATACTCTATTTAAATGTCTGGGATATACGCCGCTTCTTCTATGCGTGATCGGTGTTTCCTTTATTTTTGATTGGGATTATTATGTACACTCCATTGTTTGTGAAGACGGTCCAATAGAGAATGCGACGGTCATTTTTTCTTTGATGGCCTGTTTATGTTTTTATGTTTTAGCTTGGACGCGGTATCGGCAAGAAGGATTTTCGTTACCCGTCATTCTATTGGGGATTCTCGGCGCTGGCATGTTTTTTTTCGCAGGAGAAGAGATTAGTTGGGGACAGCGTATATTTGGGATTGAAACAGAAAAAGTATCCCATTGGCTGGCCGAAAAGAACCGCCAAAACGAGTTGAACCTTCATAATATCTCTGGATTTTCCAAAGTCCGTTTATTGGCGGATATATATTGTGTTTTTTGGGGAATTTGTATACCTTGGTACTACCAAAACCGTACATTCCCCATTTCGTGGCTGCGTCCATTTCTCAGTCCGGCTTGGTTAATCCCAGGATATTTAGCGGTTATGCTGATTTCCTGGCCGAAAAAAATCTGTGAGATATTCTTTGCGGAAGATAAAAATTTCAACCTTGTCGGTATGGGAGAATTAAAGGAAGCCGGGCTAGGCTTGGCGTTGTTGCTCTATGCAATCCATATTGGAATGTATTACAGGTCGCAGTACATTCATAACGCTACTACAACCGAAACCGAAGAGACAAAGCACCGGCGTCATCATCCTATATTCCTGCCCAAAATTCTCCGGCCGTTCTCATTCCTCTCTGACCGTCTATCAAAAGGACTCAATTCCCATCACCGGCGTTGATTGGACAATTACTGCCCTTAATAAAAGACGTAATATATATCACGTTTTCACAATCAACTAATCATAATAACAATTAAAAAAACGATCTGGTTTTAACAGCTGAACACTGGGAATCCGCACACTTTTACTAAATCAGCGCTTGTTACTCTCATTCCACCATCCCACCGGGGCCGAACACAGCAACATCGCCGATGCTGATTAAGCCATTACTGGGATCATAACGCAATGTATAATCATCTCCGTTACCCCCGCCGGCCAAGCTGTTTTGACCGGTGTTCGGGCCAAAGGATTTGATTAACCAGACAGTCGGACAATCCGATGTATTGGCCATGGATTCGGCCTGGCTGCGCATGGCAAAGGGAGGAAAATAAGCATAATAGTCTGCGCAATGAGCGGTTCGAAGGCTTGCTGATCCACCCCAATTTGAATCCGTGAGACCATAGACATAGCGATACCATGTAAACTGAGCGCCCTCTTCGCCATTCGCCTGCGCCTCTTCGTAATAGGGTGAAAACACATCTGAAGGAACGCTTGCGATATAGTTGACCGGGCTGGTTAAAGGATGAAGACGAAAAGGATATGTATATAAATTGTTATCCAATTGGTACATCTCTTCCGCCATCGATAAGGCTTTTAAATCGGATTTACAGCGAGAGATCTTTGCTCTCGTTTGTGCGTTAAGAAAGTTTGGCACCGCAATGGCAGCCAAAATTCCGATAATTGCGACAACGATAAGGAGTTCGATCAGGGTAAATGCTTTTCTCAGTTTTTGTGTCTTCATGTAATTCACCTTTATATTGATTGTTTTGCATTCAACTTAGCGCATTAAGAATATCTCATACTCTTTATAATATTATATCAAGTCCTAACAAATATTTAATTGAAGATACTTATTTATTCAGATATATTTGACCAAGGATTGATGATCATCACTCCTGTGTGTTCAAAATCAGAAAGATTGCGGGTCATCAGAAATAATCCATGCTGGATAGCTGTCGCGGCAATTAGCCCATCCGATATGGGAATGTTGAATCCCTTTTTTTGTGCGTTGGCTGTTATTGATCCCCAAATATGAACCGTTTCTAGATCAATCGAAAGAATCGATTCAGAATAATCACGTTCAATTTCATAAATCCAACGCTGTAAATCGCTTTTTCGCTTCCCATCTGGAAGAAGTTCAATTTCTTTGATCATCTCTCCAACCGTAATCACACTGAGATAAAGATTTGGGCTGGGAATGGAATCGACGACGTGTTTTACAGAGCGGTTTCCTTTAGGTTTGTGAATTTCAGAGAGAACGCAAGCGTCAAGCAATACTCTCATAGTTCGATATCTCTCATAATCGAACGATCCCGTGAGAAATCGACTTTTTCTAAGCTCGGACATTGCATGAGGTGTTCTTTAAAACTTCTCTTATTACCAATGAGTCGATTATACTCCCTCTCATCAACAATAATGACACAGTCCTGCCGCCGAGTAATCTTTTGCGGTCCATCCCGCAAAGCCTTATTGATAACCTCACTTAATTTGTTTTTGGCTTCCGCTAATTTCCATTCCATTTTTTACCTCCCATTTAATCTAGATTGTCTAGATTAATTATAGGGCAATTAACAAAGTCATCAAATATTTTCAAAATCTTTCTATTCCCAAATCAGGTTCAAATCAATACCCAATCGCACAGCCATCTTTCCGGGGATCGGATCCGGCGAAGTAGCGGAGTGGTTCATCTTCACGCCAGATTGCTTGATAACCTCCATACATACCGGTTCCGGTTTCCTGGATCGTGTGGCCCATCGCTTCCAAACGCTGGGTGGTTTCGGGTGTGATTCCCGCTTCCAAACCGATCGATCCACCGTTCTTTATCGCGCCTCCCCAAGGATTGGAACTGCCGAAGTGTTGTGCGCGCGGTTGTTCTCCCGCCTGTTGGATCGAGAGTTTGAAATCGATCCAGTTCATAAGTACCTGCGCGTGTCCCTGCGGCTGCATATCGCCTCCCATGACGCCAAACGCGCATTTCGGGCGTCCATTGCGGGTTAAAAATCCGGGAATGATCGTATGGAATGGCCGTTTGTGCGGTTCGAGTGTGTTCATCCGCGCTGGATCGAGGCTGAAACTGCGTCCACGGTTCTGGAGGCAGAAACCAAGACCGGTGGGAACCTCGCGCGATCCCCAGCCCCAATAGATGCTTTGGATCAGCGAGACCATGTTCCCTTCCCCATCCGCCGCGCAGAGATAGATCGTATCTTTTGAACCATCCAAGGAGCCGGGTCGGACATCGACCGTGGCCCGTTTGGGATTAATCAGTTTGGCGCGCTCTCTTCCATATTCTTTCGATATTAGTTCCTTGAGCGGCACATCAGCGAAGTCCATATCCGCGTAATAGACGGCGCGGTCTTCAAACGCCAGTTTTTTCGCTTCTATAAATAGATGAAGGTGTTCGGCGGAATTGGGCTGGAGAGAGCCGATATCAAACGTCTCAAGCATGTTCATGATCTGAAGCGCCGCGATTCCCTGCCCGTTTGGTGGAATCTCCCAGACGTCATATCCCCTGTAGCTGGCGGTGACCGGTTCAACCCACGTGGCTTCATGATCTTCGAAATCTTTCATCGAAAAGAAACCACCACGTTCTTTGGAATATTGAACAATCCGTTCGGCAATCTCTCCTTGATAGAACGCGTCCGCGCCGTCACGCATGAGGATTTCAAAAAAGTGTCCGATATCAGGATTCCTTACTACCTGCCCGTATTGAGGAACGCTTCCATCAACTAAATACGTTTTGGCGGCGTTGGGGTATTCTTTGAAACTGTCTGCGGCGCCGGAGAAATACCCGGCGATGATTTCTGTGAGCGCGTATCCCTCCAGCGCGTAATATGCCGCTGGTTCAAGAATTTCGCTGAATGATAGGTTCCCGAACCGGCTTCGAAGCGCCTCCCAGCCGCTCACGCAGCCTGGAACTGACCAGGTATGCGGTCCCAATTCGGGCAGTTGTTCGGTATACCCAAGTGAGTTGGCTTTTTCGCGGTTCCATGCGTAGGGAGAGCGCCCGCTCGCGTTCAAGCCGTACAGTTTCTGATCTTTCTCAATCCAGACAATCGCGAAGAGATCTCCTCCCGGGCCGCAGCTCATTGGTTCGACAACGCTCATCACTGCGCTCATCCCCACCGCGGCGTCGACGGCGTTCCCCCCAGATTTCAGAATATCCACTCCTACCCCACTGGCGACTGACTGACTCGTCGCGGCCACGCCATTACGACAAACAACCGTCGATCGCGCTGAATTCCGTCCCCGTAATTTCCGCTTATCGATGAAACCAGGCTCTCCCACCCCTCTCCAAGCGTTCCGTTTAAATGAAGTCATTTGCGCCCCCTTTGAGACTCTTCCCGTCGATACGCAGCCCTGTGAAAGAGCGCCTAAGCCAATCCCACCGGCGATGAATTGTCTTCGTTTCATGATTCTTTCTCCTTATAACTCATTAAAACATCATAGTAAACGCGCCATGTCTCATGTCTATAGATCCAATTTTCTTGCTTGAACATTTACAATATCATCCCTAAAATACGGATTGCAACTAGGTTTGCATAGACTCGAAAGTAATACAAGGCGAATTTAAAAGTATCCTTTTGCCATCATGGCTTCAGTAATGAAAAAAAGGAAAGACAAAGTATGTGCTAGATGAAGCTCCGGCCGGAGATGAAGATGATGGATGATCCAATTGTTGCTGAAATTAGAAAAAATAGAAGAGATATTCTCGAATCCTACGATTGGGATTTTGAGAAGATGTCTCGTGATATCATGAAGAGGCAGTGGGAAAGTGGACGCAAAGTCATTCGCCCCAAGAAAAAACAACTCAAACAAGGTGAAGCGCCTAACGCTTATCCACTACGCAAGCCGTCGTAGTTGAGTAATTATCATCGAAAACTTAAGGGCGAGAAGACTCACCATGACCAAGAGCGCAGCAGACATAGCTACATTAATCGATTCGCTACAAGCAACATTCGCCGCCACGTCAATAATGCTGGTAACTATCAACGATAATGATTTTTTGAATCTTTTTACGTCGAAGGGCTATGACCATGGATCATCAATTCGACTTGGACTGAAGGACGATACATACTATGAAGGAATTGATCTCTGGAAATCAGTATATTCCATAAAGAATAATCCAGAATTCAATCTGAATTACCTTCGTACTCAATTGGGAACAATGATATCATGGATCGGGCACGAACTAAAAGAGTCAAACTATTTCGATAAAGCACCTCTATTGGAATTCTTTCGTCATGTTCGCAATGGAATCAGCCACGGTAATGCATTTAATCTAAGTAACCAAGAACCGAGGCGACTAGCTGAGTTTCGCAAATTCAGAATCACAAGATTACTTAACGGCCAATGTGTACTATTTGAGTATATGAAACCCGGTGATGTAATGTATTTATTAGACGATGTAAAAGCTTATTTACGAACACTGCCGTGAAAGTATAATCAGTACACTTCAACGGATTTCTAAACACAACAGGGCGCGAATCGCTCCGCGCCCTGCATAGAATCAACGTAAGTATTTCAATTAATCCAATCCAGCCGCTTTCACAATTTTATCTACATCCGCTTCCACTGCTGATATGGGAGCGATGTCAAAGATCTTCCATTTTTCTACGTGGGTGACGGATTTTTCCGGGGTGAGTTTTACCATTGGGCCGATGGATTCGATTTCGAAGATCTCTTCGTTGGTGAAGATCTCGACCGAGCAGCCGAAGTCGGGATAGGTGGATTCATCGTGGTAAGCCACATATTTCACGAAGAGCTGATCCTTCAGCGCGTAACCCGCCCAGCCTCCGGTATAGGAGAATCCGAGTTTGAATTTCACAGAGTTGTTTGGATCTTGCTGAACCGCGATGTATTTATCCATGAATTTTAATCGTGGATCGGTCAGGTCGGTGTAACTCCAAAGGGAAAGACTGCGGACCGGCAGAAAATGCCCCGGTCCATGCGGGGCATATGGCGCATTGGAAAAAATTCCTACTCCGCCTTGGTTCATGACCGTCAGCACCCACGGCGCGATTTCAAGCGTTTTCACGCCACAGTTGGTCAGTTTATGAGTCAAAGTAACCAGGCCGTCTTCATCCATCGAGATATGCATCTCTTTGCGCAGTTCCAGAGCGCCGTGGAAATTGTAATCCTCAAGTTTCGCTTCAATCGCTTCTTGCGTTCCCAATTCATTGCGTAATTCAACGTCAACCACTTCTGGAGCCGCGACTAAAGAGAGCGTGTTCCCTTTTACTTCCGCGCGCACGGGGATATTGTCAGGTAGATAGGTTCCGATTGGATCTTCCGGCGCTCTCCACAGGCGGTGGCCGCCGTACGCGACCCATTCGTCGCCGCCGGTCTGTCCAACGGTCTTCTCATCCACGTACAGAATGTTGCCTTTTCCCTTTTTAGCGAAGTAGAGAACCCGCGGCCCAATCTCCGCTACGACAACCATTTCTACGTCGCCGTTGGTGATCCGGTAGCACTCATCCCAGCCTTTAAACGATGTCTTTTCAATGTTCACGGTATCCGCTCCTGCCGGTATGGCTGTAGTGACGACGATCGTGGCGCAGAGAACGCCCACCGCCAATACGCTTACCCAATCTCTCATTCTGGAATCAATTCGTTTCATGGTTTAACTCCATTTCCGATTCGCATAAGGTTAGATTTACGAATTTTCTATTTTCGCACAAATTTAATCAAAATTCGATAGTCAGCGATGGATTTTGAGAGAATTTTTTTTAATCATTGTCTGAACCATGATTTACCTGATTTACTTGATTTCTTGATTGTGGATCATGGCAATCATAGAATCCTTCGAATCATGGTTCAGACGAGTAAGCCATTTTGAAAAAAACATAAATACTCCCATTTTCTTTTACTCAATTGCGGGATGATTCGGAAAATGAGGTTCTTCCGGCAAGTGAGTACGTTTCTCAACAAACCATTCACTTATTGAGTGAAATTGTGAAGCCCAGCGCTGTTATGCAGGATTCTTATTGTCTGAACCTTGATTAAAAAGCCAGCCAGCTGGCGCTATCTTACTTGATTCGCTTGATTTTCCTGATTTTTAAATCATGGTAATCCTATAATCCTCTGAATCATGGTTCAGACACTTAAATCATTTTGAAAAAAAAACATAAATACCCCAATTTTCATTACTCAATTGCGGGATGATTCGGAAAATGATATACCCATAGATTCAGATATTGAAAACCATAAGATATACAGACACGTCTGAGTTTCGTCTACGAACTCGGCGCCATTCTATCTAGATCGCATATATGGAAATCATGATGAAAGTCATTCACAGTTTAATTCTTCTATTTTTGATCCCATTAATCGGGTTTGCCAAAAGTTATGCGCCACCTGCGCTTTACGGTACGGACGCTCTTGGAAGGACGATGCCGTACGAATCAGAGTTAAGCGAATGTAAGGAAGACCGCTACATCGGGATCTTTTATTTTCTCTGGCTTGAATTAAATCATGTATACGATAACTCACAAATTCTCAAAGAGAATCCACAAGCGGTCATGACGAATTCTTCTCCACCGTGGGGACCGGTTAACGCATTCCACTTTTGGGGGGAACCGATGTTTGGATATTATCGCAGTGACGATCCCTGGATTTTGCGGAGACACGCGATCCTGCTATCCGACGCGGGAGTGGATTTCCTGGTCTTCGATACAACCAATAGTGTGATCTATGAGAACGTGGTCACTCAACTTTGCAAGGTTTTTGAAGAGCAGCGCCAATTCGGTGAACACACGCCACAGATTGCATTCATGGTCAATACACAAGCGGGTGAAACGGCGCAAAAGATTTACGAATTACTCTATAAACCCGGTCTCTATTCCGAACTCTGGTTCCAGTGGAAAGGAAAACCGCTTTTAATCTGCGATCCAGAAAAAGCGACAAACGAGATTGCGGAATTCTTCACGCTTCGCAAAGCCCACTGGCCATTTACTCTTGTCAATACTAAAAATGAATGGCATTGGGAAGCCACATATCCTCAAGTGTATTCATACAACGAAGATCCATCCATACCAGAGCAGGTCAATGTTTCAGTAGGACAAAATCTCCATCAAGACAGCGGTAAGGTAGAAATGATGAGCACAGGAAAAGCGCGTGGCCGCAGCTTTCATAACGGGAGAGTCGATGTCCGGCCTGGAGCGTATCAATATGGATTTAATGTTGAAGAACAATGGCGCCGCGCCTATGAACTCGATCCTGAAGTGGTGTTTATCACCGGTTGGAATGAATGGATCGCCATGCAGTTGAATACAAAAGAGGGTGCAGCGATTTTTTGTGATCAGTACAATCTTGAATTCAGCCGTGATGTCGAAATGATGAAAAACGGCTATGGAGATAACTACTATATGCAGATGGCGGCCAACATACGGCGATTTAAAGGAATGAAAAAACAATCCATCCATCCCAAAAAGGCGGAATACAAGGATCATGCGCTCGATACGCTGCCCCGCGAGTATCCTGGCTGTGGTGATTATCACTATAACGTTCATTCCGGCCGCAATGATTTCCGCGTTTTGCAAGTCACTCAAGACGATGAGAAACTCTATTTTCTAGCCCGGACCGCAGATAACATCACACCATATACCGATCCCAATTGGATGTGGCTGTTCATTGATATCAGAAATCACAGTATGCCGGATTGGGAAGGATTTAATTTCCTGGTAAACCGTCATGTTGTAAATCAATCCGAAACCACGTTGGAAATCTGTGTAGGCGGCTGGAATTGGAAGGCGATAGGTAACGTATCTTATCGAGTGAAAGAGAATGAGATGCGGATTGAAATCCCCAAGAAATTGCTGGGTATCGAAGACGATTCCTTTGCGCTCGAATTTAAGTGGATTGACAACACACAGAAACCTGGTGATATTTTGGACGTTTACACCAACGGTGACACCGCGCCAGAAGGCCGTTTTCGATATCGATACGTCTCTGAATAAAATCCCGTTGGCAGTGAATCATATGCTTTCGCCGAAAGATAATAATAAAAATATAGAGGAGAAACAGATGACCGACGAACGAATAAATCGCCGTCAAATGAGCGGTCTGCTTGGAACCGGAATTACAGCGGTTGGTTTGGCCGCTTCCAGCGCCTACGCCGATGAGAAAAATGGAGCTAAGAAAGCCGGCAAAGTGCTGATGCCGATTGGGGACGCTACCGAGGCGATGGATACGCTATACCCTTTCTTCCGGCTTGCTGAGGAGGAATTCGAAGTGGTTGTCGCCGGTCCAGAAGCGAGATTGTATCACATGGTCTTACACGAAGTCCCGCCCAACAGCGATGTGCCTTGGGATCTGACACAGGAAACGCCTGGCTACCACATCGAGGCGAAGATCGCCTTCAAGGATGTAAGGCCTGAGGAATACGCCGGTCTGTTCCTTTCCGGTGGACGCGCGCCGGAATATATCCGTTATGACAAAGACCTGATGAGGATTACAAAATACTTTGTGGAAAAGAACAAGCCCATCGCGGTTGTCTGCCATGGGATTGAGATTATCGCCGCGGCTGGCGGACTTAAAAACGGCCGCCGCGCCACAACTGTAGGGAAATGCGCGTTGGATATCACCCAGACCGGCGGTGTGTATGTGAACAAGCCTTGCGTTGTTGACGGAAATCTTGTAAGCGCTTCCACATGGCACGACTATGGAACGCCGTTCTTTAAGATCTTCATTGAGATGATGCGGAAGTCTACTAAGAATTGAAATCCTTCGCAGTAAATAGTCCGGAAAATTTGATAATCAAAACATGAAAACCTATTTTTACATTCTCACAATCCTCTTAACCATAGCGTATTCCACAGCCAGTCAGCCTGAATCATACACACGGCATATGGGATTAAACATCATCCTTGGGGAACAAGCTGGACGAGTGGAACAGAACGCGGGGGAGCTGTTGCGTGAACGTGTTTTGGAAATGTGTGACGTTACCGTCAATTTGACGCATGATGAAGCCGCATGGAAGAAGCAAGAAGATTTTCTGACAATTCTACTCGGACGGCCGGATCACCACCAGCGAATCCGTGAACTATTCGACCGAAATAGGATCAAATATCCCGGCGCTGGCGATCCTGGTACAGAAGGATTTCTTTTAATTCGGTCTCCGGATATAGAGGATGGTATTGTAATTGCCGCGGGTGTGGATGACCGGGGCGTCGTCTATGGTGTGGGGGAGATCCTGCGGCGGATGGATTGTGATGATTCCCGTTTCGATTTTCCTTCCAGCCTTCGTATTCGCACCGCTCCCGCGTTTGAGATACGCGGTACACAGTTCGATCAAGGCGGTAAAATGCTCACACTGACCGGCGCGCGATGGTGGACATTCGAAGAACAAAAACGGGTGATCCTTGATTACATGTTAGCGGGAGCCAATACATTCAACGTTAGCGTTGGTCTCAAACCGGACGATCCACTGTTTCAATTGTTTAAAGACTTCGATCTAAAAACCATCGTTCACTACAGCGCCAACGCCGGATCGGGAAAACCGGAATGGGAAGCCCGCGAGTCCATTGGCCGCCGCGGTTATTTATGCCCCTCAATTCCCGAAGCGCGTAAAAGCCTGCTTCAGCAATGCGAAAACGCATTTAAGAACAGCGTCTCATTTGATTATGTCCGTTTCCCCGCTGGAGACGGCGGCGGGTGCGAGTGCGATCGCTGCGATCCGTATGGCCGGACGTTAATGCTTTTATGCGAAGACTACGCTAAAATTATTCAACGCTACCATCCCGATACAGAAATCTTTGTCACAAACCAAAAACTTGATAACGATGATGATTTGGCGATATTTGAATATCTAAATGAAGAACCACGATCGTGGCTGCGCGCTCTTTGTTACGGACCCGGTTCAGACGCGATGACCTGGCAACAGGGACGGCGGCAAACTCACCGGATGGATCTGTTCCGCTATCCGGGATTCGGCCCCTTCGACCGTTATTTGCGCGAGATCCTGCATCAACTGCCGCCACAGCAGTCCATTGTTTTTTATAATGAATTGACCCATTGGTATTACTCACAATATGGTTACGTTCATAAACAACCGCCACCCGATAGGGATGGAAATAGGCCACCGCATTGGGGGCATTTCATCTACGAACGGCATCCCGATCCATTCTTGGTAATGGTCTACGAAAGACAAACCTTTTTCGCTTGGCCGCGTTTTTACCATTATGTATTCAATGAAACAATGCGCTATGGCATCGGTGATGTCACGCACTCCAGCGGCCATCACGATCATTTCAATCAATGGATGTGGATGCGGCTGCTCTGGGCGCCACATACCAGCGTAGAAGATGTTGTTTATGAATACGCCAAAACTTGGTTTGGCCGTGATGCGGCGCCGCTGATGACAAAGGCCATTTTCCAGTTAGAACAAAATCTTGAAGATCCTCTGCTGACCAACACGGGAATTGATGATTATTATCTTTGGGTGAAAAAAGCAGGTTGGAGAATACCACATGGCATGTTTCAAAAGAGCTGGCTCTGGCGGCAATACATGCAGAAGGCTGCGCTGGATAAATACATTCAACTCGAAGGCCGCTCACAAGTTAAATTGAAAGAGAAAATCGAAAAACATATCGCCGCCGCAATGGAACGCGGCGAAACAGACCATGCGATACAAGAGGCGCTGGCTTGGTTTGATGAACGCAAAGAGACGGAGGAGATGCGCAGATTGCGTGATGAGGCTGGCCGTTTGGGGGAAGAAAGCGATCGGCTTTTCGGTGTCCGTAACACAGGCTATTTTAATTTAACACATGATTTCATCGGCTTGGGCTGGTTGAAAAAACAATTATCAAAGGCCAGAGAGGCAACGGGTAAACAACGCGCTGAATTGCTTGAACGGATTGTCCGTTATGAAGATCCTGGTGAAGGCGGTTTTTATGATAACGCAGGCGCGCCGGGTGAAGCGCCTCATATGATTGTTGGTACACAGTTTGATCATGGACAGCCGTATTGGCCTGACGCGCTCTCTGAGAGCAACCGGCCCAGCCAGCGAATCATGGCGTTTACCGCTCATGAAAGTCCAGGCGTTACGTTTGCGTACACGGATTTGGATACAGACGCCCACTACTGCGTCCGCCTATCTTTGGTTCGGCCCCGGTATCAGGAACGCTACGCGATGCGCATGAATCAAAAACGCCAATCCATTTACGCTGACGATTTTCCACTCGCGATTAATCTAGAAATCCCGGAATATGAAAGTGAATTCTTCGAATTTGATATTCCACCATCCGCAACCAACGATGGGCGTCTAACAATCCGCTTCGAAAAAGATCCAGACGTTCCTGGAGGGGATTGGATCGACACACAAATCTGGCGCAACTGCGGGGGTTGGGGAACACTGGTTTCCGAAATATGGTTAATAAAAAATCCCGCTAAATAAAGAGAATCAGGATATTTTCAATAGTCAAAATTTATCCCTGGTGGATGTGATAATCAAAACAGCGGAACACTCTCTTAGGCTGTCCTTGATAAGACGTCAATAACGTAAGACAATACATCAAACACGTCATTCATTTTATAACTTGGAGGTCATTGCAATGTGTGAACAATGTACGCGGCGAGGATTCTTGGCAACGGGATTAACGAGTGGAGTGATGCTTACCGGCGCCTCTTGGAAGGACGCGTGGGCATCGCAGTCGCCGCCCCCTCAGCAACAAGGCAAGATACGAATTTGCGTCATTATTACCGGCGAGCCTGCGCCCGAAGACCGGGATTGGGGAGTGGGCGCATCGAAGGTCGAGGCCATGAAAGCCCACTTGGCCAAAGTGGAAAAAGAGTTGGGTAATATTGAATTAATCGTAGGACAATCGAGAAGTCCAGAGCAAACGGCGGAATTGTTGGAAAAGGCGGGGCCGGAAGCGCCTGTCCTAACGATCAACGTGCGAAATTTCGCTTTAACAAGAGTCGTGAAACCGATACTAGATGCGGAGCGCCCCATGGCGGTATTCTCACTGCCGGCCAGCGGTCACGATTGGATGTACGCTCCCCGGTGGCATCGGCAGGGACATCGCGTGACTCTTCTTGCGAGCCGTGACTTTTACGAACTGGAACGCGCCCTTCGTCTGCTGCGTGTCATTCCCATGATGCGGCGGACTCGAATCCTCCTCTTTCCACCGGCTCGAGGCACAGCGCCCGCCCAATCCCCGAAGGAAGTTAAAAAGCGTTTAGGGGCTGATGTCGTGGCTGTTGAAGAGAAGGCTTTTGACGAAATGATCGCCGCCGCGGATGACAAAGCAGTTAAAGATGAGGCCAACTGGTGGACAAAGAACGCGAAGAAGATCATCGAGCCGAATGAAGAGGATATCATGAAAGCCGCCCGTGTCAGCATAGCGATCCAAGATCTCGTTGAAAAGGAACGGGCGCAAGGATTGGCTGTGGGCACGTGCATGGGCTGGTTGTCCAAAGGATTTCCATGCTTGGGATTTACCCGCCTTCGCGACAATGGCCTACCTGCGGCATGCGAAGGGGATATGGACTCATTATTGACCATGATTCTATTCCAGTACATGATCGACCAGCCTGGTTTCCAAGGCAACGCCACCTTTGACACCTCCCGCAATGCTCTCTGGACAGCGCATTGCACGGCGCCTCTAAAGATGGACGGCAAAGATGGCAAAGAAGCGCCTTATCTTCTGCGTGGACATTCCGAGGTCGGTGGGAGTGGCTGTGTGCCTGAAGTTCAATACCGGCTTGGTGAGACCATCACACGAACCAAACTTGTCAACTTGGATACGATCCTCGCATCGACAGGCAAGATCATCGAAGTGCCGGAGAAATCAGTACATGCTTGCCGTACCCAGATCGTCACTGAAGTTCGCGATGCGACGAAAATGGTTGCTAACTGGAGCAGCGTTCTTGAGACGGAAGACGCTATGACCTTGCTGCACCGTGTTGTATTCTACGGTGATCACATGGATAGCGTCTATCACATCTCCCGGTTAATGGGCATGAAAGTCGTCGAGGAATGTTGAACGATTAGCAACACTATGCTGTCAGTGTGTAATCCATCGCCTCAAGAACGGTAACGTGTTTCCTATAATTCCCACCCTTTCCGGTAATTCCGGTAGAGATATTGATTCGCTTCAGAAGAATTCGTAATTTTCATCTTTTCGCTATCGAATTTCACTTTTGTCCCTGCGCGCAGCGCGACGGTTCCCAAATTCACGGTATCCGTAATCGACGCCGCATTTAAGAAGTTTCCGGGGGAAGGTTCTCCACCTTGGCAGGCGCGAATCCAATGTTCGTATCGCTTACCGCTTCGGGCTTTTTTTCTTGCGTCTTCGTCTATTGGAAGCGGTTCCATTTTCCCGTTTGCGAACAATTGCGGTTTCTCTCCGTGGAAACTCGCCATGATTGCGCCCTCCTCTCCAATGAACAAAATTCCCTCTTTATCCATTGTGATATCGTGCGCTTCGATTTCATGGGGCAGTCGTGGTTTCATCCCCCCATCGTACCAGAACAGATCCAATTCTGGACGATCGTCACTTGCGGCAAAGTGGAAGCGGAGAGAGCAAGCGATTGGATAGGAGAAGTTATTTTCAACGGTCTTACTTACATGATCTTGAATAAAACAGGTATGCGTCGCCCAGGCCTGCGCGCTTACGGCTGAATCCAGATTTAATGCGGCAAAGACCGGCCAGAGGCTATAGATCCCCATATCGGCCATGGAACCACCACCGAAGTCGTACCATCCCCGAAAAACCGTATGTGTGTAATGAGGATGATAGGGCCGATCTTGTTCGGGTCCGAGCCAGAGATCCCAATCGAATCCATCGGGAACTGGAGGCCGGTCTTTTGGGATCTCCGTATACTGCGGCCAGACCGGCCGATTCGACCAGTTATGGATTTCACGCAGTTTTCCAATCACGCCTTGCTTAATGCTCTCCACAATCATCTCATTTCCGGTTCCACTGCCATAAGCCAGCAGATGTGTGGCTCGTTTCGTTTGGCGCGCCGCTTCCATTACCAATCGTCCCTCATACAACCGGTTGGCGATGGGTTTATGCACCAAAACATGCTTCCCCTTCCTCATCGCCGCGATTGCTATCGTCGCATGCAGGTGATCAGGCGTCATGATCTTAACCGCATCCACTTCCTTTTCATTTTCCAACAGATCACGAAAATCGGCGTAGGCGGCGCATCCGGAATAATTCTCTTTGCTCCGGTTGTTCGCGTAGTATGTATTCACCACTTCCCGGCCAATCTCCCGGCCTCCAGGACAGCCGCTCTTCCCTTCCCCCCAGGAAGGTTGGCTTAGATATTTCCGAATTCTGTTACGCATGCTATTTTTGCCCCATTCGACATAGTCGCTGCTTTCCTTGTTCGGATCGCAGACTGCAACGATTTGAAATTGTGGATCCTCAAGTAAACCACCCAGCTCGTTAAATCCTTGGGTTCCCATACCAATGTGAGCTAAGGTAATCTTATCGTTTGGAGAGACGTACCCACTTCCCCCCAAGACAGGCCGGGCCACAATTGTCAGAGCTCCTGTTGAAACAGCCGAACCTAAAAACCTGCGTCGATTAACCTGTTTTGTCATCGGAATACTCCTCTATTAGATCTATTTTTCCATTATTATTTGTAACCGTTTTTTATTCCAACAAGTAAACGAAGTTTTTCAAACCCGCTCACTCATAGGATCTGTTCATCAATTCCTGCATAGATACAAAAAAAGTGTATGACGCTTCACGTTGATTTACCTCAACATCCAGTCGTCAATCGCAACAACACCCATAGGGCCAGCTTTGAGATTATCAAAACGGGCATGATGCGACTCCACTAAATCACCAGCGAAGTCCGGGTACGCCGGGCGGTAGTGGAGAGCCGCCGGTCCAAACGAATACTCCGAATCGCTGATTAGCGCGACCTCATCTCCATCAACAACAAACTTGATAGAATCATCTAAACATTCGATCCGGAAACGGCGCCAACCGTCATCGTCAATATTCATTGTGCCAAAATCAGTGGCGAATCCTTCCAATCGTTCCCGCGTATGAGCTGTGTCGTTGCCACTCGCGTACTTGCGGGCAAAAATCTGTCCAAGGTCAGACTCATAGGAAAGAGCGTAACCACCGCACGCCCAGTTGGACGCTTGATCTCCAGGAGCGTCGAGTTTGGGAGCATTGGGATTTGTCGCATTTAATCGCGCGCCGAGAGATACGCGATCGTATCCACCTTGATAATCGTCGCGCAGTTCGCAATAGACGTCCACTTCAACAAAATAATCTTGATTGAAACTCTGCCCGAAAACCAGCGTATCATATCCATATGACGAACCGATTTCGACAGCGTATCCAGGGCTGGACGCGCCCTCCAGTGGATTGGGTTCAATCCCCGGTAGTAAGGCCTCGGCGGTTTCCGCGTCAGGGAATCCCACTTCATACGTTTTATCCACAGTAACATCGATAACTGGCCTTTCATCCCCTGACATTCCCCATTGCGCCACACCGCGATAAATAATATCTGGATTCAATCCGGTTTCGTCGAACGGGTCGGCGACGGCTGTCGTATCCAAATTGTTATAGGAACTGAGCGCTCCAGTGAAATCAACTGTTGTAACCTCCTCAAGCAGAGTCAGCGAAGTGACTCCAGGTTCAAACTCATATCCATATTTCATAGGAAAAAGGCGGTAGGGCTTCCCTTGATACAACGTTTCAAACACATACTCTCCGGAAGTGTCTGTTTTCGTTTGGAGAATTTCTGTTTCTCCGATCGCATAGACGGTCACATCCGATAGTGGAGTGTCTCCTTCTACAATGGAACCTTGTACACTCGCGCCCGGAAGTTCGCTGATAAAATGAATATCGTCTACGTATAGTGTTCCCGCGACGTTATCCACATCACCTACCACCATGAATCCAGCGTCTACAATATCGGTCCAATCAGCGTCCGGTTGATCCGTCCCATATCCGTCATCCCACGTCTCTTCGACAAACGAGTCGAGGGCTAACGTGACCTGCTGCCATTCCGGGGTTACGACGTAATTGTGGGGAATTCGAAATCGAATGACGCGCCCTCGGCTGTCCCACAGAAAAACCATAGCCTGCATTGCGCCATCAACGAGATTGGGATCCCCGTAAATCCAGAATGTAATCGCGAAATATTGTTCCAAGTCGAGTGGAAATTCTGGGATCCATCGCTGTAACTTGTTGTACCACCATTTCTCGGGCATATCGACTAGCAATTCCATACAGTAATTTCCATCGGGTGGATTCATGGTGTCATTTAAGAAATAAAAAAGCCCATCGGGGCCACCCGCTTTTGAATATTGCCACTCGATGGATAGATCGAAATCATCCAGGTAATCTTCAAAATCATCCACCAGTTGATCCAGCGCGCCTGCTGACGGCGCCCAAAGAGCCACACAAATGAAAAGGAATAGTGATCTTTGCATTTTCTTTCTCCTTATTTAAGAAATAACAGATAAAATATATCCGTCATGAACCCTAATTTAAATGTTAACAGAGAATTAATGAAACCTTTTTATCGCCCAATTCGTTTTTCAAGGTAAAAAAAACAGAAAACGTTACGATAATATGAATGGTGATTCGGCTTGAATTGGATATTTTCACATTTCACAAATAAACTGAAGGTTTATGATGCGTAAAAGTATATTGAGTCCCCTTTTCAGACGTGAGCGATTGTTATTATCAATCAGTATTCTTTTATTGATAATAGATAGGAGTTTTTATCGAGCGAAGCCGAGATACAAACTCTATTGGACGAAGTGCGGGGGGAATGTGAGAACCTATAACACACCATTAATTCGCGAAACGGTTCAATTGAGAAAGAGAAGTTGATGGTTTAGAAAGAGAAAATCATCTTGAAACTATAGAAATCCCATCACGGCAAGAAAAGTAAAAAAATCTTCCCACGTAAAGTTATAATTTCTTTGTATAGCCATCGCGATGCTTACAATCGGAATCGATCAGGGGCTTCGATTCCGATTGAGGGTTTCAATGACAATCACGTTACAGCTTTTGCAACGCGGACATTTAGGCCATTCCGGCGCCGATTCTTGGCCGGTCCGATCGAATACTGCTTTGTCGTTGGTCTCTTTTGAAACGATGGAATTCTCAACCGATTCGGGAATAGAAACGCTCTCCGCCTTGGGGGCGAGGAGCAAACGGATTCGATTGCGTGTGTCCCGATGACAGTGATGCCACAGCCCATAGTAGCGGACTTTATGGAAGCCGCGGGGGAGCACATGCATCACGAAGCGCCGCAGAAATTCTTCGCCCGGCAAGCGGAGAGTTCGCCAATGCTTCTCTTTGAAGGTCTTGTAGCGGAACGTCACGTGGGTAGCGTCCATTGCCAGAAGCCGGTGGTTGGAGATCGCGATGCGATAGACATAGCGCCCCAGGTAATTCAAGATGGCTTTCACGCCTTTGCCATACGGTTTGCAGAACGAGTTCCAGCCTCTATTCCAGACCTTGGTCTCGATGCCTTGGAAGATCTCCGGCGCCGCTTTTTCGAGCCGTTCTTTAAAGCGCCGGCGAACGAGTAAGCTGAGCGTTCCCACATGGAGAAGCCATTTCGGGTGGCGGAGTTCCATCCAAGAGTGGCCGTCCTCACTCACGGCGCCGGCGCTGACCAACAGATGGACATGTGGATGCAATTCCAGATCTCCCCGCCAAGTGTGCAGCACGGCCAGGATCGCCGGGGTCCCGCCAACGACTTGGGGATTGCGCATCAGATCCATGATACAGGAAGCAGCCGTCGTCATCAGCAACCCATAGAGAATCTTTTGATGAGCCAAGAAAGCCGCCCGGATAGACTGCGGAACTGTTACGATTACATGAAAGTAACGGCAGCCAAGCATCTGGTCTTCCCGCTTCTCGATCCATTGCCGCATCGCCTGGGAATGACAGGACGGACAGGATCGATTGCCACACCCGTGATACACCCAGAAGTCTTCGCCGCAGTCCTGACAGTGATAACGATGCCCTCCCAGTTCCGCCGTATGACAGGCCATGATATCGTGCAGCGCTTTACGCTGGGAGGGCAAAAGGCGCTTCCCTTGCTGCCGGATATAGGCCGGGCCAAACCGGCGAACCACATCGCCGAGTTCGAGGTTCGATGAAGTGCAATTCATGATTCCTCCTCACATCAGATCGGCGAACACGGCGTTGATCCGATCCTGAGCCTCGTGGCGAAGCGGCTCAGTCAAATGAGTGTAGATCTGTGTCGAACGAATACTGGAATGGCCGAGAAGAATCTGGACAACGCGCAGGCTTTCGCCGTTCTCCAGCAATCTGCTGGCAAACGAATGACGCATCGAATGCGGCTTCACATCGTCTGTCAGCCCGGTAGCGTTACAGGCCAAGCGAAACGCTTTGCCGAGTGTCGATGAGGGAATGTGGTTGGAGCCTTGTTGGTTGGGGAATAGCCAGGTGGGATGGCGATGCATCAACCAGAGTTCACGCATCGGCTCCAACAAGGTGTCCGGGAGAGGAACGATTCGCTCTTTATCGCCCTTCCCAATAATCCGTAAACTCATTTGGTTGGAATCGATCTGCCGCACCGGAAGAGAGATGACTTCACTGGTCCGAAGGCCGCACGCATACATCAACGTTAGAGCCAACCGGTAGGGCGTTTTCCTGACGGCGGCCAGGAGGGCGCGAACTTGGGAATGGGTTAATGAATGCGGCAGGCGCTTTTGGCGAGGCTTACGAATCTTTTTTTTGCAAACAACGGCCACCCCAGATCCAGCGTGGTTTGATAAAGAAATTTCAGCGCGCTGTAGTGGACCTGAAACGTTCCGAGAGCGACTTTCTTCACGTCTCGCAAATTCAGTAAATAGACCCGGACGAGTTCCTCGCTAATGCATTCTGGCGAGCAATCAAATTCTAGAGCGAATGAGGCGACGGCTCGGACGTATGCTTTTTGCGTGCCTTCGCTCAGTCCTGCTAACGTCATGTCTTCGATCATGCGTTTCCGTAATGATTTCATGATCTTTCTCCTGTAAATAAGTAGTGGTTGGCAGTCTTACAGCCACTGCCTTCTCAGAAGAAATACATGACAACTCAGGAGATTTCGCAAGGGGATTGTTCAACTAGAAAATTCGGCGTACGACACTCTGCGGCGGAGCCGCTTCGTCCAATAACATTTATCTATTGGATTTCATTTCAGGATTTTGGGCCTTCCAGCGAACCGTTGAAAATAACCGCGGGTGATACCAGCGGAATCCGCCATCAATTCGCCCGTTTATTGAATGAGGAAGCGCAACCGTTCGGTGTATCTCTCGAGCTGGCCGGAACGCAAGGATCAGAGGAAGCGCTCGATCTTGTCAATCAAGGTAAATTGAATCTTGCGTTTGTACAAGGTGGCTTACGCCAAAACCGGCCAGTCTCTGAATTGTGGAAAGAAGTGTTGGAAGATAGTGTCAACATTGGAAGAAAAACACTCTCATTTCGTTTACATCAATTTTCAAAGATTCCGTCCAAAGAAACCTGTGTTCGTCCGAAAAATCCAGCCACCCGACCGGGATTCATTGCAATGCATAGATTACTCAAACGATATTACTCACTGATATAGGCAGGATTAAGATATTATTATCGAATATATATAATGGAGGGAATTATAACGATCAAAGATATCCTTCCTCCCGGTATTTTCGCAATTTGTAGGTCAATGCGCGGCGGCTGATTCCTAATTGCCGCGCCGTCTCGGATCGATTGTCATTATTGTTCCGCAGGGCTTTCAAAATCGTTTCCCGTTCCACATCTTCCAACCGATTCGCCGGGTTTGCTTCCACTGCTTTTTTAGATCCTGCGTCATACTGCGCCCGTATCCGCTTCGGAAGATGTTCGGGAATGATCAATTCCCCACGAGCCATGAGGGTGGCCCGTTCCATGGCGTTACACAGTTCACGAACATTGCCTGGCCAAGTGTATTCTACTAAAAGCCGGATCACGGATTGAGACAACCGGGAACGGCCCGATGTAAGTTGATCCGCAAAATACGTAGCCAGGGGGATAATATCTTCCCGCCGTTCCCGTAAAGAAGGGATATTCAATTCGATGACATTCAGTCTGAAAAACAAGTCTTCCCGAAATTTTCCCTCTTTCACTTCACGCTCAAGATCCCGATTGGTAGCGGTAAGAATGCGCGCATCTGAATAGCGCTCCATATTGGAGCCTAAGCGCTGGAACGCGCCATCCTGTGTGACCCGTAAGAGTTTGGCCTGCAAAGCGGGCGACATTTCCGCGATTTCATCCAAGAGGATCGTTCCTCCATGCGCCTCTTCAAATCGCCCGGTTCGCATTTGAGAAGCGCCGGAGAACGCCCCTTTTTCATGACCGAACAATTCACTTTCCAATAAGGTTTCCGGTATCGCGGCGCAATTGACTTTGATAAAGGAATGATTGGAGCGGGAACTCCAGTTGTGGATTAAATCAGCGAGAATCTCCTTCCCCACCCCACTTTCTCCAGTGATCAGAATCCGGCATTCTGATGAAGCGACCAGCGCCGCTTCCCGATAGACCTCCTGAATTAATGGACTTTCCGCAATTACATGCTCAGGCAGCTGAAAATCTTCTGGCAGCGCAGGTTTTCCCTGTTTTTGTATCCCTAAAGCCTGACATACGGAGGCTAGCAGTTCATCCAGATCGATCGGTTTTTCCAAGTAGTTCACCGCGCCGACGCGCATGGCCTTGACCGCGTCCCGGATATCGGGGTAGGCGGTCACCAAAAGAATGGGCAGCGATAAACCTGTCTTTCGGATTTCTTGCAACGTTTCCAAACCGGAAAGACCCGGCATTCGAACGTCGGAGATCATCATCTGAATCGTCAGATCCTCTTGATATAAGCGCTTTAACGCCTGTTCCCCCGAAGACGCCGTTTGGATTCGGAATCCTTGTGATTTTAAAAATAATTCTAGCAGGTTCCGTTGTCCGGCGTCATCATCCACAACGAGAATTTGATATTGATTGAATGGCAAAGCCGTTCCTATCTGAGCCATTCTTGATCTCCTTGTCAGAGTAGGCGCAAAGCATTATCCATAGCAAGAAAATGGAAAGAGCAGGGGTATATGACAATATGGATCATTCTTGAAATAGAGCAAGACCTGATAAACGAAACCAGGCGCCGGATGGCTGATTGGATTGATAGTCGATTTCCCATCGATGGGCAAGGATAATCTGCTTGACGACGGCCAAACCTAATCCAGTTCCATTTTCTCGAGTGGTAAAGTACGGCCGGAAGATTTTATCCTGATTTTCCAACGTAATTCCTGGCCCATTATCGCGGATATTCAACGTGGCGCTCAGCTTCCCATTTTGGACCGCGTCGATTTGAATCTCTCCTTGGGGTTCAACGGATTGGATGGAATTAATCAGCAGATTGAAAATCACCTGACGTAACAAGGTTTCATCCGCCAAGATCGTGATTTCTGGCGCGTCAACAGAGATTTTAATGTTTTTATCTTCCAAATCGGTCTGCAATGTACGAATCACATCCTGAATCGTGGGCTCCAATAGGATCGGTGAAAGATGAGGTTCACGGGGTTTGGAATAATCAATGAACTCATTCAGTTGCGCCGTCACACGATCTACTTCTTCGGTAATACTCCAAGCCTGATCATGTATCTTCGAATCGACGGATGGTTCTTTTGCGATCAATTGCGCCAGCCCACGGACCAGGTTGAGAGGATTACGCGTTTCATGAGCCAATCCCGCCGCCGCTAAGTTCATTTCCCGCAGATGAATGTTCATCTCTCCAGCGCGGACCAGACGCAACTGCAACGCGGACGATTTTACCTGATTGCGCCAAGCAAACGCAAGAGCAACCAACGCGAGAAACGCAAAACCGATAATGAAAAACCGCACCCACAGATCATTCTGTAGAGAACGATGATAATCGGTCAATGACATTTCTATAGCGAAACCATGAATGCCCGCGCGTTCAAGTAGAGAATTAAATTCATCTGGTTCCATTCCATGTGGAGGCCCAGGCCGGAATCGATCGCGCCTGCGATTTGAATTTAGTGAACCACTTGCCGAATTCACTATACCGGACGCGCTTTCGATATCCGGTCCAAAAGAGGGATCAGGCGGGCCTTCCCGATCTTCTTGAAAGGGTGGACGAGGGGGCGGGGGGCCTCTCCATCTCCGAAAGATCCGTTCTCGATCCTGCTCCGACAGGATTAACAGCGGATGAGACGCTTGGGAAGAGGGATTGGTTCTGGCGTTTAGATCGACCAGATTGATAAAGGTTACTGTTTTCTTTCCCCAGACTTCATCGGTATCCGGAAATGGCTGCGAAACAAATTCCACCGGGGTTCCAACGGAACAGACCACCTCCCCCGCGGCATTATACAGTGTGACTGAATATAGTTCCCGCATTTGAGTCAAATCATACAGCGCGTTTTCCAGCCGGGCTTGATGGATGACGCCTCCGAATAAGGATTGAGAACGGAGAACCACGCCCAGCGTATTCGAGATGTCACGCGCTCGATTGATCAAAGCCTCCCGGCTCCGGTCTCTGAAACGATTGGATTCAACCACTGACCAGACAACAAGGGTGATGGCAATCAGGATGAAAATCGCTGGCACTTTAAATTTTTGTATCATTGAACACGGCCTGGATAAAAGATTGAAGATCGTCTTCGCGATCGTTTTGCTTTATTTGATTTAGATGATTCTTGATTGGAATCTCCCTGTTTTATAATTGATTCTTCCTGGTTCGATTCGGATTCAATTTCTTTTGAAGAATCTTTTCCCTTGGATTCTTCAGTTTTGGTTACCGGTAAATTGTCAATAAATTTATTCAATTGTTCTTCCGAAAACGTATTCGGAATTAACTCTGAATACGCTCGTTCGTTTTGCGACATTTCAACTAGACCCGCTGGCCCATCCACAACATAAGGCGTTAAGAAGATCAGCAATTCGGTCTTCGTTTTATTTTTAATATTCCTTCGGAAGAGCATTCCCAATAGAGGGATATCACCCAGTACAGGCACTTTGTTGGTGATTTCCACATTGTTGTCTTCCATCATGCCACCAATGACAACTGTCTGCCCATTGGGTGTGACCACCACCGTATCAGCCGAACGCTTGGCGATGATAGGCGTATTGACATTGGTAGTCAAAGCGACGGTTTCATCGGTTAAATTGGAAATTTCCGGCGCTAGAATCATTTCGACCAAGCCATCCTTGGTGATGAAAGGCGTCACACGTAGTATAATCCCGATGTCTTCATATTCTACTGTATTCAGAGTTTCTCCATCTTCTAAATATCGTGTATTCGTGATCTTCGGAAACTCTTTCCCCACAGTGATGACCGCTTCCTGGTTGTTCCGGGTGAGAATCGATGGACGGGAGAGCACTTCGGTTCGTCCCACTTCAGCAATCGCCCGGACCGTGATACTGACATCATTTTCAATCAACCGGTAAAATCCTCCCAGATTTTCCGCGGCCACACCAAATGAGGTTTGAAATTCCTGACCATTCCCGCTGGGACGTAAATTTAGACTCGCGAGTCCATCGACTCCTAAATCACGATCATCATTATATGTGACTTCCAAAAATAACACCTTGATCAGTACTTGCTGAACGGGCTGGTCCAGTTGTTCGATGATTTGCCGAATATGATCATTCGTTTCTTCATCCGCTATGACAATGATGGAACGTGAGTCATGGTCCGCTTCAATAATGGCTTCACCGATCATCCCATTGGACTGATAATAACGCTGTACGCTTTGCGATCCGCTTGAGTAAGATCCCTGTCCCATACCCCCACGCCCACCTCCACCAAAGAACTGGGCGAACGAGGAGTCTGTATACGGACCGGTCATCAAGAAGAGCAAGACTGGAAGAAAACCTTTCCGGATCAATTTATACATGGCACATCCCTTTCTGTCTGGGAACGAATTCCCGTTGTATTCTGCTTCCGTCAATCTACCGCCCGGCCCCAGTCTGTCCGAAGGTTTGGGTTTGCATGGTCCGGTTTGCTTAACGTATTTTGATTCGTACTACTTGTTGAACTGCGGTTGATGGAATTATAGGAATTGGATTCAAAAATATTCCGCAGAATTTCCGCCACGTTATCTACATCGGCGTACTGCAGGTGATAGACGTACACTTGTTGTTTTTTAGCCTTGTTCTGATCCAATTGTTCTAACATGGGAATGAGTTGAAGCATGGTGTCATGAGCGGCGCTTATAATGACGGAATTCGTGCGGGGATCCGCGGACGCATTGAACCTGAGTCTGTTTCAAAGCGCGGTCGCTCGTGTTCGATTGATTATTCCCTTCTCGTCCACCCATCATTCCACCCATCATTCCACCCCGCCCGAAGCGGGGCGCGAATTGGCTGCTACTTTGACTGGAGTCATCGGGGAACAATTCTGTGATCAGATTGGCCGTTTCATATGCGTCGGCGTATTTTCAATTGAAAAAATCCGAATCTCGGTAATATCTTCTGTGGGCTGATCGATTTGATTGATGATTTGCTCGATGGCCGGCATCAATTCTTCCGCCGCGCTGACGACCAAAGCGTTAGATCGCTCATCAGCCACCGCGACTACACGCGATGCGGCTCGTTGCACATCATTATTTGAACTATCATTTCCACCACTGCCACCCGGGCCGCCAAAACCACCTGGCCCCCCAAAACCACCTGGGCCGCCAAAGCCACCTGGCCCTCCAGTGCTGCCACGGCCGCCACGGCCTCTCATCCCACCAAATCTCCCACTACGATTGTTATTGTTGGAATTGGATGAATCCTGTTGAAACAATTCCGTGATGACTTCCGCCAATTCCGTGGCGTCCGCATATTGGAGAGGGAAAACAGCCAGCATCGACAAACTGGTCAACGGACTATCCAACGCTTGGATGATCTCTATCATTCGGCGGACATTGGTCTGCGTATCGGTGATAATGATCGAATTACTGCTTTCATTCGCCGAAAGGGTCGCATAGGCGGGGATCAGGGGTTGCAGGTTTGTAATCAATTGTGTGGCGTCGATGTGACGCGCCGGGATAATCTGTGTGATCATTTCATCATTCTTAGGGAGTTCTTGTGGATCATTCCCGTGTTTAACGGGCAGATCCCGGAGTTTGGCCTCATCCCGGTCAACAATAGTCAATGTCCGGCCATTGCGGATGGCAGTAAATCCTTTTTCATGCAAGATGGTATTCAGCAGATCCACCGCTTCTTCACGGTTTAAGGGTTGATGGCTCCATACATCCACATCCCCATTCAACTGGCTTTCTTTCACGATAATGAAACCCGCGGTTTCACTTAAATAATCCAAAACGTCATCCAGAGGCACTCCGCGAAAATTCAGTTTAATTTGAACTGGATCACTTTCTTCTGAATTCGCTGGAGCCGCTTGCTCCGCTTGGATCACGGGGGATATACATAGACTTAGAATACAGAATCCAACAAATCGAATGGGGAATCGGAAATAACGCACTATCGTTTTCATCATTGTGTCTCCTCTCGTCTTCGCGCCCTCATTTTTTGCAGTAAATCTTGTGTGTCATCATCCGTACTGGATTCTGTTGCGCTTACTTTTTCTGTCCTTGCAGCGGGCTGGGATGGAGTTTCTCTGGCGTATTCCAATTTGTTCTGCGATACGATCCAGGGAGAATCACCTTGCCGGGATAATCCCAATCCAACAGAAAGTGCAATGGGTTGATTCTCTTTTTTCAACACTACGCCATCCGTCTTTATCGAATCAAGCTGATATCCCGCAAGTTGACCGCCTAAGAGAACGACTCTGTTATATTCCGGAACTGTGCTTTTAAAAAACGCATACGAACTGGCGTCGGAAATCAACGTACCGATAAGGGATATCGAATCCGTTCTCGGCGCACGGGGAGCGGGCTCTCTCCTGGGGACAAACACCCGGCGGTTACGATCGAATATGTTCCGTTTCAGGATCAGATTGAATGATTCCAAAAGTTGGATATGGATTATCCTCACGAGTGGAATCATCATCCTGCGCACAAACAGCGCCTGGCAAGAGAAACATGACCAGGATCCCTATCGCTACATATCGTATTGTGATGCGGCTCATTGTTCTTCTTCCTCCAAAAATTGAATGGCGCTGAATCGGAGACTCAACGTTAGCCGGTTGTCATTATCGTTGCGTGTAATGAGTTGACATTGATCTATTTTCACCGGAGAATCATCGGTTTCGAGTTCATATAAAAAACCGTTGAATCTGTGAAAGTTCCCCTTGAACAACGGCTGAAGATTCCAGGGTTCTATAACTCTCCTCATATTGTTTCCAATTCGGTTTAAACGAGGATTGCTTTACTCCGCTGTCAGTCACCCAGCGATCCATGCCTTTGACAATCTGATTCTGCGCCTGAGCGATGTCATCGGGCAATGCGTCCCGTTGCATAATCCGCCATGTTTTCCGCAAGGATCGTTCGCGGTTCAACAAGCGCTGGCCATTCTCGATTATGTCTTGCAGGTTTGTGATCTTTTCCGCTCTCGTATTCCAAAGATCGATCAGTGGAGTGAGAACAAGCCTGTCCCCTGCGAAGGCCGCGACGCAAATCACTGCGGTTAAGATCAAGATTCGTTCCCGTTGTTTTGGTGTCATGATGTTCTACTTTCGCCTCTCGACTTCGCTTCGATCAACTATCCCTTCGTCACGACAAAATAAAAAGTGAACTGCAACGGAGATTCTCCCTCCGTTTGCCGGATTTGAAGATCTTGGACTTGTTCATTTTCATTCAAGCGATCCATAACCTCCAACAAGGCTTGGTTATCCTGCGCGAATCCGGAACACGAGACGTTGACATTATTCTCCACTTCAATGGATTGCGCCCAGGATAGATCCTTCCTCAGGAAACGCCTCGGTCAGAATCTGAAGAATCGTCAAACTCGGTACCGAGGTATCAAACCAGGGACGAAATTGTTTCACTTGTTCTTGGATGGCTTCCACTTCTGTCACTCGATCGGCCATCGCGTCCCATTCCGATTCTAAGCAGGAAAGCCGATACGATTGATAAAGAAATATGGAAGCAGCGACGAGAATGACGGCGGCGGCGGCGCTGCCCCCACGAGACGGAGGCCTTGATTCAACCCAAATTGGCGATAAACGCTTGAACCGTACTCACACGGGGAGGAAGAAATTCAAAAACCGTTGAAGTTATCATATAAAATACGAGACAGGGCGCCTAAAATCGGACTATAACCGTTCCAGGACCGCGCTGACACGGGAAATCCCCCGCATCCGAAAGAGAAGACATCCCGGCGCGCACATCCAACCCCAGTCGTGTCCAAGGGAGCCGACATGATATCCGTCATGGATTCAATCCACTGCGCCGGTCCCGTCAGCCGCACTTCCCGGATAGAAGACCGGAATTCTTCCGTTAACTGCCCCAGAGCGTAATCCGGATTTCCCGCAGTAAATGACGGGCTTCCTGCTCCATGGATCCAGTCTGTTCATCCGAATCAATTGCGATGCTGCCGCATGCTGGCGATTCCGCCACCCGTCTGAACATAACAATCGATCCCCGCCGCGCTTTTTTGACAGACGATCATTCCATGATGGGGATCGGAATCACGCCCGGGGGGATACGCCGTCGTGATACTGACACAGTTTTCGTCCAATCGATTGCATGGCGGTTTCGATGATCTTCAAATAGCTCAACGGAACCGCGGCCACAGTCGCATATTCTTTTCCTTCCACCGACCGGTAGCGGGAAAGCGAAATTGACAGTTCACTCGGTGGATAGGGAAATTCCCGTTCCGAATGCAATTTAATATAATCGTCCAAATCATCGCCGGATAAATCGGGAAGTTCGATTTGATACGATAAAACCCATTGAGTTGGAATACAGATCACACATTGCTTCTCCCGGATTCCGGCTTCATCCAGAGCGTTCCGGATCGATTGCCCCAAAAGAATTGGATCCGCGGCCAGGGGATCAAAGGACAATTCTTGATGAAAGTCTTTTTGAACTTGAAATCCTTTTCCATTCCGGCTGGCCACGATGCCGTGCATTTGGTCCCGGGTCAAAGAAATCCCCAGGATAGATTTCAATTTCGTGGATGTTCCGGATTTCATTTATAGGGCTCCTTTAAAAGGGCAAGGTTCTGGCGTATCGTTGGATCCAGAGCCCATCCCAATGCGCTATGATCCCGCCGGTAGCGGATCGCAGGTTCGTCTTCACTGACATCAATAACGAAAAGAGTGCGGCGGTATCCTTTGCCATTACGGCCAACTGCGGCCACATCCAGTGAGTATTGATACGTGCGGGAAGTCAGATACGGTCCGGCTTCCTGCCAATTTTCTTCCTCCAACACTTCGGTCACCCAAGCGATGGTGTTTTCAATCCCGCTATGGCTTTGCCTGTACGCGACCAGCGATTGAGCCTGATCTTCATCAATACCCGGTATACAGGCTAACACTTGAGCGCAGGCTGTATTGACATTAATCAAACCTTCTAGATAGTCTTCATCGGATACGGTGATAGCGTCTTCGATTTTAGCGAATTCTTCCACTGTCATCCCGCTTTGGGAGAAATAATCCAGCAAACTATCGTATTCTTCCTGATTGCCGGATGAGCCTCCGATTTCACTGGCGCGATCTTCCCCCAGTTCCTCTTCAAGAAGTTCGGTAAGAGATTCTAAAGACTCTTCATCATTCAAGTTAATCCGGTCCGACCCATCACTTTGCTTATTCGGCTCCCGGCTGTAGATCGTTACATATTCCAAAATGCCCGGATCGAGAATTCCATTCTGATTATCGTTAGGATACGTTGCTGAACCGTCATTTTCCGCGACATCCAACAGCCCATTCAAATTGGTGTCTTCTCCATACAGATCTTCAATAACCGCCCCGTAAACCCAATGCAGTTCAAAAATAGATTCAAAGGGAGCGTTTTTGCACCTATAGGGGTAGGAACCAGTGAGGTAGGAGTCCACTTCAGCGCCATCAGTGGAAACTTCGTCATCTTCATCACGCCAGTCAATAATGGCGGCGGCAAACTCGGTCGTCATACCGGGGAGCGCTTCAAGCATCTCTTGTGTGGCTGTATTCAGATTTAAGCGGGAGGATTCATCAATTAGATTGTAGACTTGCGTTAAACTGGGATTGCTATTGGGATCTCTCCCCAGCAACCAGACATAAGACTCACCAATTGAGATTTCCTGAGCCTGATACGAATCGCTTTCGGGATACACACCCGGCTCATCCGCATCGGCTAGAATTTTCATGATATAACGGGGAATCGATTCGATCGCCTGCGCCGCCTGATGTTCCGCCCAAATATTATCCGCCGCGCGGTACTCCATAATCATGGCGTGTCCAAATAATAAGGCGGTGGAGGTCAAGCCTATCGCAAGCCATAATACGACGATCAGAATCCCACCCCGGTTAAGTGGATTCGCTTGGTTGGAATAAAAAGTGTGGAGGTTTTTCTTCATTGCCGCTGCCCTCCGCTCTGCTGTCCGCCATTCTGCTGCCCACCCGTTTGATCCCCTTGCCCTCCATCACCGGTTTGGGAGTCTCCTTCTTCACTCGTCGCTTGATCCGTATCCGTCTCTCCAGTAGATTCTTCACTCTCTACAGCGACGCAGACAATGGGGACCGTGCATTCCAAAACTAATTCATCTCGCAACGCGTTTTTTCTGATAACGTGTATCCTCGGATTCGCCGAACCGGGTTTTAGGAACCGATTGAATAAGATACATGCGAACAGCGATGGGTAACGGAGGATCCTGAGTTTCGGAATCCCAACTGTCATACCAGGTTTCACCATCATAATAGGTGAATTGAACGGATTCGACATTCGACAGCAGTGGAACCATTTCCGGAAGTTCTTCGGTGGAAGAGAGAAGATTGCGGTAAACGCTCCGGACCAAAGCATATCCTTGCTGACGTAAAGGTTCATCTGGATAGAAATCTTTTGGTTCTATTAAAGAATATTCAATTTTCTGAATTTCCCCCCAGGGAGTTCCATATTGAGGAAGGCCCGTGGTAGTATGAAACACGACGGAGTCTCTCCGGAGTTTAAGGTTCCCCCCTTTTTCACCCAAAAAGGATCCAGTAATCACATCACTGGGAGCGGTGATATTGATCAAATCGCACTTGATCAGACTCATCGCGTATGTCTGGTCCTGTCGGATTCGCACGGAATATTCCGCTTTTTCACGTAGATTGATCGCATGGCCAATCAATGAATGCACAGCCAGAAGAAGCACGGAAAACATAGCCGTAGCCATCAGCACCTCAATGAGGGTAAAGGCGCGCAGGGAAGAGTGTATGGAAATGTAGTTTTTCTTCATGTTATTTGGCTATTTCCAATTATCGCTTCTTCAAAAACATGATTCTTTCTTATTATAGAACTCCTAAACTTACTCCAATATTGCATGCTATGTAAGTTTTTTTTATCATTTCATAATGTAAGAATTCTCATGGATGAATATGTAACTATAATAGGAGCCAAGGGCAATAAATAACGCATAATCCGCGATAAAACTCTTATTTACCTTTGCGATTGTTTACGAATCGATAAGTAAGTGTAATCGTTCTCATTCAGTCAAGACACAATTTGTGTTCTTACCAAACTAACCCAGTCATAACTATTCAGAATCATCAACAACAGTACTCAGATGTACGTTATACTCATGGTCCTGGGTTTGAAAATAGACAACCATTGTCAAGTGAAGCATCGATTCTTCCATCCAAGGCTCTTCGTAAAGGCGCCAACGGTAGCCCTCCCACGGTTCACTAAACTCACCTGACCGCGCGCCATCCTCCCAGGATTCGGTGACGATCAGTTCGTTCAACATCCGATCGGCCAGATACACCGCGTCGATTTTCCGCTGCGCCAGGATCGAAGCCCGGTTGGCCAACGAGATTCCTTGCAACGCTGTGGGAATCACCAGAGCGATAAACAACATGGCGGTCAGTAATTCAGCGAAGGTAAAACCAGCCTCGCTCTTCACACTAGTAGGTACGAACGTATAAACGTCCGGATTCATTGTCGTAAACCTCAAAGGTAACTCCATATCTAGCCCGCATAATGATAATCGGTTCCTCATTCTCGCGGGTAATATAGAGCGCCTCCAATTCGTTCTGCTCGATCGTGCCATCCGGTTTGAACTCAATCTTCACATACCCTTGATCCGCGGCGCTGATCGGCGTGAATTCAAAACGAACATCATCATCCAGAGTAAAGAGCATTGGAATGAACGTATCCGTTTCATAGCCTTCCGCTGGATTTAGACCGTAATACGGTTGATCCGCGTCGATCCATAAGGTCATCGGAATCGACATCGATATGGCTTCACTGCGGGCATACCGCGTCAACGCTAAAAACCGGCGCGCCTCCTCTTGCGCCGACCGTCCCCGGAAAAACCGGGATAAAGACGGCATGGCGAGCGCGATCACAGCGGACAGCATCGCCATGACGACAATAATCTCGATCAGCGTAAATCCTCGAGTCGATGGAGGATGATTATCGCTTTTCCGTATTCCAATTTGTAATATCATCGCCGCCACCTGTCCGGCCGTCCGGCCCCATGGACATCAGATCGAATCCACGAACGTTGTTCTTGCCGGGGTATTCATAGATGTAGGGATTTTCCCAGGGATCCACAGGGATTTCATTCATATACGGACCGTGCCAATCCTTCGCGTTGGATGGCTGTTCGACCAAATCCTGAAGTCCATTGGAACCTTTAGGATAAAATCCATTGTCCACTTCAAACGCGTCCAGGACGATTTCGAAGTTGGAGATTTGACTTTTCGCGGCGGTTATCTTGGCTTGTTCGGATCGGCCGGCGAACTTGGGAACCACAATCGCGGCCAGCGTAGCCAAGATAACGAGAACGAGCAGCATTTCCACCATCGTAAAACCGCCCTGCGGATTGCGGGGATGGATACTTTTTCTGGGGATGGATTTCATGATATTTCCTCCGATGCGCATTATTTGATATAATCCTGAATCGTGAAAATCGGGATGACCATTCCAATAAATATAATCCCGATAAATCCTGCGATAAAAAACAGCATCAATGGTTCGGTTAGCGCCACAGCTGTGCGCAGGTTTCGATCCAGGTCCGTTTCTGTTTCATTGGCCAACCGGACCAGTTCCTGGTCTAGACGGCCGGTCTCTTCGGCCACTGAGACCATCTCCAGTACGGAACCGGGGAACAATTCGGGACAGCCCTTCAGACTCGTTGCCAGGGGATCCCCTTTCTTGACATTTTCTATCGAGTCTGAAACCGCTTCAAACAGGATTTGATTGGGAATCGACTTCCGGGCCACATTCAATCCACGAATAAGCGGAACTCCTGAATTGAGCAGCGTTCCCAGCATCCGGCAGGAAACGGGCCATCGCGAATTTCGCGGTTAACGGTCCCAGGACAGGAAGCCGCAATAAGAGAGTCTCATACACCCGCCGCCCCTTTTCGGACGTCAGCGCACGGTGCAGGAAAAAGACAAGCAATCCGATCCCAATCGCCACAAATAAGCCATATCCACGAATCCACTTGCTGATCCCTACAATGATCTTGTGTGATGAGTGGTAGTTCGGCGCCGAATCCCGCGAAGATCGTTTGAAATCGCGGGATAAAAAACACTAGCAGAAAAATCAACACCGATATGGCCAGCACTAGTAAAACCACCGGATAGATTAACGCTGATATAACTTTCGAACGCAGTTCTTTTTCCCCTCCCTGAAAGTCAGCGATCTGACTCAGGACAACGATCCAAAAATCCACCGGTTTCCCCCGCCTGGACCATCGCCACGTAAACGCGAGGGAATGTACTGGGAAACCGGGCCATTGAATCCGCCAGTGAGGCGCCATCCACCACGGAATCATGAATTTCTTTCCAGCGCGCGGAGGCCGCAGGATTGGCGGTTTCTTTAACAAGGATCACAAGAGCGCGGCTCAAAGGAATTCCAGAAGCCAAAAGACTGGCTAGAAGCCGGGTAAAATTCTCCAGATCCTTAAATGAAATTCGATGTAAGGAAAACATACCGGATAAAGAGATCCCGGACTCCTGTTTTCTACTTGAGACTTCAGTAATGCGAATCGGTTTCAATCCTCGCGATTCCAGCTGGCTCAAGGCTTCCTGCCGGCCACGGGCATCGAGAAAACCTTCAGCCAGTTGTCCTCCGGCTTGCAGCGCGCGATACTGGAATCGTAAGGAGATTGTTTCGTTTTTACTCATGTCCAGCCATTCCTGTTAGTACGATTCATCCTGCAAAATCATCTGTTAACCTGTCACCATTTCGTCCTTCGTCACTCGAAGAACTTCACCGACAGTCGTCACTCCCTCGACAACCAAACGCCATCCATCTTCGCTGAGGGATGACATCCCAGCCCGGCGCGCGGCGTTCCGGATCTCACCCGCGGAATGTTCCCGGAGAATCATTTCACGAATCTCCTGATTGATTCCCATCATCTCAAAGACCGCCCGGCGTCCATGAAAACCAGTAGAACGGCATAACTTACATCCAGCGCCTCGATAAACCGGCTGGTTGTGTGGAAGCCCCAGTTTTTCTTTAATGGATTGGGTTTTGTCACTCTGATCTTCCACTTTGCAATGAGGGCAAAGAACCCGCACCAATCGTTGGGCCATAACGGATTCGAGTGATGAAGCGACCAAGTAAGGTTCAATTCCCATATCGACGAGACGGGTGACCGCGCTAGGCGCATCGTTTGTATGGAGAGTGGAGAAAACCAAGTGTCCGGTCAGAGACGCCTGTACAGCGATCCGCGCGGTTTCCTCATCCCGGATTTCTCCAATCAGCACAATATCCGGGTCATGCCGAAGAATCGAACGCAATCCACGGGCAAACGTCAGTCCCGCTTTTTCGGAGACTTGGATTTGATTGATTCCTCTGATCTGGTATTCAATGGGATCTTCAATCGTGATAATTTTACGTTCAGTGTCATTGATTTCGTTCAACGCCGCGTAAAGAGATGTGGTTTTCCCGCTTCCCGTTGGGCCCGTGACGAGTACGATGCCGTGTGGGAGAGTCAAAACTTGTTGAAAAATCTGTTCATCCCGTTCGGCCATGGCCAGTTGCTGAACATTCAATAAAGTGGAATCCTGCCGTAACAGACGCATGACCACCGCTTCACCATGCAGCATAGGGATAATCGATACACGGATATCCACTTCACCGTTTCGAATCCGGATCTTGATTCGACCGTCTTGGGGAAGACGTTTTTCCGCAATATTCAAGTGGCTGAGGATTTTCACGCGTGAAACAATGGCGGGTTGATAGCGCTTGATTTGAGCGGGAACAGGCACTTCCTGCAGAACGCCATCAATCCGGTACCGGATACGAAGTTCATCTTCGAACGGTTCAAGGTGAATATCCGTCGCCCGTAAGTCAATCGCGTCACTCAGCACCTGGTTCACAAAACGGATAATCGAAGCGTCTTCCGCCGCTTGATCGATATCCGTTTCCTCCAACATCCCTTCATCAACCACCTGGAAGGAAGCGTCTTCTTCCAAGGAATCGATCGTATCCGCTCCAACTCCCAGCCGTCTCTTCAGTTCCCGTTTGATAGACTCACTTGGCGCAAGAACCGGTTTGAGCCGCATACCGGTCATCGAGCGCAGCAAATCCAATCCACGAGGAGCGAAGAGACGGCTGGTCGCCACTTCGACATTCCCATTCACCTGTCGAAGCGGAATTATTTCTTCTTTCAGCAAAATCCGGGCAGGAAAACGGGTCAAAAGCCGCCGGTCGAGTTCAATATCATCCAGCAAACTGAACGATAGAGAATACTCCTCCGCCAGCCATTGCAATACATCTTCTTCGGTTTCAACACGGATTCTTTGATCGTTCATTAACAACTGCAATGATTCCGCGTCAACTGGAGAAAGTTGCTTTAATTCAGTCATGCGCTCAAGAAGTTCATTCATTTCCAAACCTGCCTTCGGGTTCCGGATTCATCCTTCATCTGTTTATTCCAAGGTTCCCATCATGACCAGCGTGGCTTCCTGCCGCACTGTAAGAATTTGACGAAGTTCATCCTGCGCTTTTTTCAGATCTTCCACTTTTTTCTTTTTGGCGTTCCGGTAAGCGGTCAGTTTTTCTTTGATATCCGAGGCGGATGTATCAGGCGAATCAAGCGCAGCCTGCAGCGCTTCGAGCTCGGGCATGGGTTCGGGATTAAAACCGAACCGGCCACCACGATTTTGCCGATCACTGCGGTCACCCCGGTCTGCTCGATTCTGACGGTTTGCACGGCCTTGCCGGTCTTCCCCGCCTTGCCGGTCTGGTGGCGTCATTCCATTAGGCCGCATTCCACGCATTCCTCCAAAAAATCCACCTCCCCCCGCGGAGCGAGTCTCCCGCTGGAGTTCCCATACTTTTTGGATCATCGGTTGAATGATTTTCCATTCATCATCGCTGGCGTCCATTTGTTCCTGCATGGCTGCCATCACCCGCTGGCGCATCTGTTCCGGATCAAAATTCCCTCGCGGACCACCATCCCCTCCCGGTCCACCACCTGGCGCCTGGGCCATAACTGTCATGCTCCCCGCACAAATGGAGAGTAATGCCGCTGTCAATACGAGTGTTCGAGCGTGTCGCATCTTTTTTCCTCCAAATATAAAATTGGGGAATAATATCCCCATACGTTAAATCCAATGAAAGAAATACTGCATGAATCATGCCAAGTGTGGAACAGCTGGTTTGACGGCAAGGAGGAAGGTAAGCGAAATCAATTCAAGACATTGATGTTTTTCGTTTAATGCTTTAATTATTCGATCATCAATGGAGCGCGGGTGTCCCGCCCGTGTAATTTTGAATATCCATTATACACAACACTCTGAGGGGACCTTGCGCATTTTTTTCTCAAAACTCTTGAATATGTTGCGCAAAAATTGCTCAAGGTTAAAAGTCGTAAATCAAGTTACAACGGGAAAATCCAGCTAATCTCATCGCTTATAATTTGGGATAACCATTTGGATTGGCCCGGGCCCATTGCCAGGCGGATTGAATGATGGATCGCAGTTCGGGCTGTTTGGGAATCCACCCCAATCGGCTTCGGGCGCGTTCAGCCGAGGCGGTTAAACGAGCTGGATCACCAGAACGGCGGGGACATTCTTCGGTGGGGATTGGATGGCCCGTGACCTGCCGGGCGGTTTCTATCACTTCACGGACAGAATACCCCTGACCGTTGCCCAAGTTACACGTCAGGCTTTCGTTACGGATGTAATCGAGCGCAAGCAGATGCGCTTCGGCCAAATCACTGACATGAATGTAATCCCGCACACAGGATCCATCGGGCGTATCATAATCGGTTCCGAAAATAGCGATGCTGTCCCGCTTCCCCAAGGCGGCTTGCAGGATAATGGGGATCAAGTGGGTTTCAGGATGATGGTCTTCCCCGTTCATTTCCGTAGCGCCGGCGGCATTAAAATAGCGTAACGCGGCGTAGTGGATGCCATACGCCTCCTCAAAACTCTTCAGTAAATATTCAAACGCCAGTTTGGAACGTCCATACGGATTGACCGGCTCGGTTCGTGTGTCTTCTTGAATGGGAACTTCTTCTGGGTTGCCATAAACGGCGGCGGTGGATGAAAAGACGATTCGATTCACATCCCATTTTCGCATAGCGTTGAGTAGATTCCGTCCACCTTCTAGATTGTTCTCGAAATATTTATCCGGATCCTGCATCGATTCCCCCACAAGGCTGTAGGCGCCAAAGTGCATGACGGCGTCAATCGTATGACGCTGAAACACGTTTTCAATCGCTTCCGCGTTACGGATATCGCATTCCTCGATCACTGCGCTGGGATGAACCGCCGCCCGATGCCCTTTCTCAAAATTATCGGCGACGATGACATGGGCTCCACGCTCGATCAGCGCGGCGGTATTGACGCTGCCAATATATCCTGCCCCTCCAACAAGCAGAACCGTTTCTTTTTGATTCAAAATAACGCTCCTTGATTTATGTTGTTTGTATCCTTGATTTCCTGTGAGTATAATGGCCGCAGAAGGCGATTGGATACGATTGGATTGTATATTCGATTATACACAAATCAGCGAGAATCGTAATCTGAAGCCGATTTCAAAAAGTCGATTCAATCAAAATATAAGATGAATAAACCGTCATGTTCAATTTACAAAATACTAACGTTTCCCATATAAAAAGGAGAAGATTTGATTGACCGATATGTGGTATAATGGGCTCGCGAATTAATCTATCCAATCGAGAATTCACGGAGATTCATATTATGAAATTCGGATTGTTTCACCATAGTCGATCCATAACCGATTCTGCGTTCACATTAATTGAATTATTAATCGTCGTCGCGATCATTGGCATTCTCGCGGCGATCGCCGTACCCAATTTTCTCAACGCGCAGATCCGAGCAAAAGTCGCTCGTTGTTTAGGGGATCTACGCTCCATTCAAACAGCGCTGGAGATGTACCGCACGGACAACAACGTCTACATGATGGGTCCCGCGGGATTAAACGAAACAATCGGAAGCAATTTTGAAGGTGACCGCGTATGGCGGCAGCTGACTACCCCCATCGCATACCTTCCCTCTTTTCTGCGCGATCCATTCAGCCCAACGGATATAGAGAACAATCCCGGCGCGGCGGACCGGTTTTTTCCTCTCCGGCTCTATCAATACCGCAACATCCGGGAAGATCTAAAATATGGCTACCAGGATGATCCAGATCCAAGAGGAGAATGGGTCTCCCGCACATGCGGCCCCGATGGATGGTTCATTTCCTCACCGTCCCGTCTGTACAGGGATATGGCGTATTCCTCATCCAATGGTGTGCTGAGCGTAGGAGATATCATTGTATCCAATTTAGGGATTCTGGGAGAATCGTACCAAGGGAGAGATGGAACTCTATAAGTGTTTACACTGATAAATGATAACTAACGGTATAAAAGATCAACAGAATCGAATAGACTCTATTATTCATGGGGATCAACGTATAGAAAACACCATGCGTCATACAATTAATCAGCAAAGAGTAGAAAGAAGGAAAAGCGAATGGACAAAACAGTTTCACGCCGGCAAGCGTTAAAAACCATGAGCCTTTGCGCAATGAGCGCAGCGGTTCCACAATGGAGTTGGGGACAAGACATGGGAAAGAAGGAATTCTTCGTATTTTTTGGAACGTACACTTCGGGGGAGAGTGAAGGAATTTATGTCTACCGTATGGACACAACCTCTGGCGCGCTGCAATATGTGACAAAAGCGGCGGGTGTTGTCAATCCATCGTATTTGGCGATCAGCGGCTGTCACCGTTACCTTTATGCAGTAAATGAAATCTCACGGTTTGAAGGCCAATCAAGCGGAGCGGTCAGCGCCTTTTCCATTGATCAAAAAACTGGAGAACTTACCTTTTTAAATCAGCAACCTTCACACGGCGCGTCTCCTTGTTATGTGACCGTTGATCGTACAAACAAATGGGTGTTAATCGCAAATTACACAGGAGGGAATGTCTGTGCGCTGCCGATCGAGGAGGGGGGACGGCTAGGCGCCGCATCAGATATCGTTCAACACCAGGGAAAAAGCGTCAACCGGAGAAGGCAGAATGAACCGCATGCCCACTGCATCATCCTTGATTCCACAAACCGGTATGCGTTCGCCGCCGATCTGGGAATTGATAAGATCATGATTTATCAATTTGACGTGGAAACCGGTAAACTGAAGCCGAACGATCCTCCCTTCGCACAGATTCAAGCAGGGGCGGGACCACGCCATTTCACGTTTCATCCCACTGGCCCATACGCGTTCTCCATCCAAGAGATCAATTCAACCATCACGTCGTTCCAGTACGATCAAACCAAAGGTTCCCTGAATGAAATCCAGACGCTTTCCACGCTGCCGGAGGATTACACAGGGGAAACGTATTGCGCGGACATTCATGTCTCCCCCTGCGGGCAATACCTCTATGGCTCCAACCGGGGACACGACAGTATTGCGATCTTCAAGATCGATACCGACACTGGAAAATTAACGCCATTGGGTCATGAATCCACCCAAGGTGAAACACCCAGGAATTTCGCGATCGATCCAACAGGAACGTACCTACTCGCCGCGAATCAAAAAAGCAATACGATTGTCTCATTTAAAATCGATAAAGAGACCGGACAACTGACCGCCACCGGAGATGTGACCAACGTTCCAACGCCTGTTTGTATCAAGTTTATGCCGCTTTCAGAAAAATCAATCAGTTCATTCTATCTTGGAGCCAAGATTTAGGCTGAAAAAGCGCATATTTGTTATTTTAATCCATTGAAGCCGTCTTGATGAACCACTTTAAGAGGATTAACAACCCTTGTAGTTATGTATTGATTGTGATGAGAATTATTTTGAATGCAACGCAAACAAGGGTTAAAATGAAAATATGATTCAATCATTTCGGTGTAAAGAAACAGAAAAAATATGGAACGGTTTATACTCATCAAAGTTACCAAGCGACATTCAGAATCGAGCCTTACGTAAATTGCGTCAGATTGACGCTGCACAAAACCTTAATGATCTACGTATACCACCGGGAAATCATTTAGAATTATTAAAAAGTGAAGAATCAATGAGTATACGAATCAACAACCAATGGCGCATATGTTTTGTCTGGAAAGAAACAGACGCTTACAATGTCGAGATTGTAGATTATCACTAAAAGAGGTTCTTATGAATAATTTTTTAAAGAATCCACATCCAGGTGAAATATTGCTAAGAGATTTCCTAGAGCCTTTGGGTATGTCTCAAAGCGCCCTGGCAAAAGAAATCGGGATCCCTGCAAACAGGGTGGATGAGATTGTTCAGGCCCGGCGTAATATTACAGCGGATACTGATTTACGCCTATCACGTTTTTTTGGATTGACTGATGGTTACTGGCTGCGGCTTCAAAACGCCTATGATATTATGGAAGCGCGCCGCATATCTGGTGATGAGATCCAGAATATTAAAACTCGAAAAGTGTGTGTTTAGAGTATAAAACACCTTCCCGAGTTCTTTGATATAAAGGTCTTAATCGTCAAAATAGCGCCGCATTGGAATCAATCTGTATACAAGACTCTTCTCCAATTATAAGTGTGGGGGCAACTGATCAGGATGTATAATAAGGCGGCGCTAAATCGACACGATTTTTTAATCATATTTGCTGCCGGTTTATATCAGTTTTTTGAACCTCAAGGCGCTTGCGTACTTGTTCGATAGAATCCGAAACACGGGCCTTGGTTTTGGCGATTTCATGCTCGATGTTCATTTCCTGCCCGAAAACTGCACCGATGATAATATATTCATCAAAGCGGTTATAAACGGCAAAATGATTTTTCCCGGCTGGCTGCATGCTGAAAGGATTAGATCGCTCGGTGCGGGCATCGTCTCGGTTTGGGGTATCAGCAGCCTTTTGAAAGCCCTTATAAATATCCGCCATATATTTTTTGGTGTTGGCTTCACCAAAATTTTCAAGTGATCTTTTTTCGATTTTCTCAAGCTGACTATACGCTTCGTTGGTGAGCAGATATTTTGCCATTTTATTTCCAGCCGTTCTTGCGTTTTTCCTCGAACAGTTTTCTATCTTCGTAAAAATCGCCGGTGGATTCAATAACACGCCCATTTACAATATCATCATGGCTGCGCAAGATGCTTTCTGTCATTTGATCGGCTATCGAAGGATTGGTGAGCATATCATGCCGGATCAGGTCGCGCACATATTCACTTTGATTGCTGTATAGGCCCTGATTTATAACACTTTCTACATGGTCAAGCATAGCGCCCTCAATGCGGACATTTAAGCGGGTTTCAGACATGATAAAACTCCTTTTTAGGTTAAACTTCATATTTATAATTGTAAGTCATGTCTCCAAAAATATCAATAAGAATGTTGTTTTGTCTGACAACAGGCCGCACAGCGCCTCATGCTTTTATATACTCTCATATCCTGGCGAAATATTGTTTAAAGAATTTTGAGCTTGGGTATGTCTCAAAGCGCCTTGGCAAAAGAAATCGGGATCCCTGCAAACAGGGTGGATGAGATTGTTCAGGCCCGGCGTAATATTACAGCGGATACTGATTTACGCCTATCACGTTTTTTTGGATTAACTGATGGTTACTGGCTGCGGCTTCAAAACGCCTATGATATTATGGAAGCGCGCCGCAAATCTGGTGATGAGATCCAGAATATTAAAACTCGGAAGATGTGTGTTTAGAGTAAAAAAACACCGTTCCGAGTTCTTTCTATGAAGGTTTTTATCGACAAAATAGCGATGGGTTGGAATTACAAGACTCTTTTCTTCACTTAATCACTCAAAGATACCACTCTCCTCTACCCGGTCGAAAGAGCATACGGTTCGCCTCATCATCATTCTTGACGATTTCTTTTACAGGATCCCATTCGAGTTTCCGGCCGAGGATATATGAAATATTCCCCAAAATGCAGAGATTCGCGACGCGAACGCCCGCTTCGATATGCATAAGCGGTTTCTCACGGGTTCGAATACAATCCAGCCAATTCTGGAAGTGACCTGGACTTTTAAAGACTTCTACGCCACCACCGGGAACTTGGTATTTCATCGCCTTCTCTTCAGTTCCACATCCTCCATCCCCGCCGGTGACGATGAGGGTGTCTTTGTCACCCCAGTATTTCGCGCCGAAAGGCGCGTCGAGGAGTTTCTCTCCCGGCTGGGTCCAAGTCATTGTCCAATCAGGATCTTTAAACTCATATATCACGTTCATCGTACAAGGACAATCCCAGACTCCTTTGTATGGCGGCTCACCAGTAGCTTCTACGCTGACAGGGCCTGTGTGATCCGCGTTCATCAACCACAACGCGACGCTCATCACGTGGGCGCCCCGGTCACGGATCTGACCGCCTCCAAAATCCAGAAGCCAGCGAAAATTAAAATGAACTTTTTGCGAATTATACGGCATAGAACGAGCCGGTCCGAGCCACTTATCCCAATCCAGGCTAGGCGGGGAAGTGGAGTTTGGAGTAGTTCCATCGTCTTTCGGATTCTCATAATGCCAGCACGTCACTTTACGAATGGTTCCAAGATTCCCGTTCCGGATATATTGACAGGCGTGATAAGCGGCGTCGGTCGACCGGCCTTGAGATCCCACTTGAACCACGCGTGCATACAGATTCGCGGCTTCGACCATCGCCTGCCCTTCTTCGATGGTTTTACACGCTGGTTTTTCGACATACACATCCTTTCCGGCTTCACAGGCGTGGACCGTCATGATTCCATGCCAATGATCGGGCGTGCCGATAGTCACCGCGTCGATATCCTTTCGATCGAGTAGATCGCGGTAATCTTTATAGAGTCCGGGATTTCCCCGCACACGCTCCGCCGCTCGTTTGAGATGATCATCATCCACATCACAGATCGCGGCGGTCATGCCAGGACGGAGAAAAGCGCTTCCCCTCCCTCCTACACCGATATTGCCAAGGACAATTTGATCACTCGGCGCCGCCTCATCCTGCCGGCCGAGAACACGGCTGGGAACAAACTGAAACGCGGCCACACCTCCCGCCGCCGCCGTGGTCCGCGCGAGAAAAACGCGTCTGGTTGTTTTTCGCTGAATCGTCATGCGGATAGTCTCCAATCTATTGAATTCCGTAAAAAACGGAGGTCATAAGCACTGATTCATAGTACACGATTTTGAGTAGGTGATCGAGACTTGTTTCCAGGAAAAAAGAAATCAGTTCTTTTTTATATGAAAATGAGTCTTGATGATTTCCTCATTCGAGTTTTTTATCCCGACTCATTTTCATTTGCACGTTGTGATCTCAAATCACAATGGTTTTTCTGAATCCGTTATACGATTGCATTTGATAAAAAAAGCGCCTGCGTCACTTTCGCTTGCAACCAGAAAAAAAAGGCGGTATAATAAACAATAATAAATCGAAATGGTGAGGTTAGATTATGGTATCCGGTCCCGTTCCTCCAACCTACACACAACCGGTCGCGGCGCCACAAGCCCCTGCGATTCAACCAGCGCCACAGCAACAACCAGCGCCTCCTCAGCAGACCCCCCCCCCGCCGCAAACAGAAACGATGGCGATTGAGCAGACAAACGGGATGGACCGCGCGCAGTTCAGTCAACAAGCGGTCAGCGCGGCGAACAATCGTCCTCAACAGGCTGCTTTAGGCCAATTACGCCCGACAACAACCGCAGGGAACATTGGCGGACCGTCCTCCCCCACGGCGCCTGGCGTACGTCCTAATGTACAAGGCGGTCCTGAAGCGGTATCAATGAACATAGATACCCCAGCGGCGCCAGCCCGGAACCAGGGGATCACTCCTCTTTCGCCAACAGAAGATTTGGCTCCGGGTCAACGAATCGATCTTACTGCGTAAAAGTCCTCCCATGGATTCCCTGCCAATCAAATACAGATCGTTTTTTATTTCTTTTGGTATTGTTGTTACGATTTAAAGTAGTATAATGATATCACATTTCGCGTCGTAAAAAAAGAATATCCGTCACGCGAAACTTTATCACCATATCTATATGCATCTTTTAGTGATAAACATTCAATCTACTTTACATTTTACTTATTTATATGTCCATTGAAGAATCGATTAATAAAAGATAAACGAATAAAAAGATATAGTTGGTTTTTAAAATTCCTCTTTATTAAAATCATATATTGACGTATAATTAATAATGTATAGAGGATCATTTATGTAATATAAATTGTTTATTCGTAATATCAACAGGATGATTACTGATCCAAATCAGGATTGATAATCAATCCATTGATTTGGATTATACAAACGTATTCTTTCTTTACAAAAGATTATATAACCTGAGTGAATAGGATTTTAATTAGAGTGTAATTTGCAGAAATGATCAATCGTCAGCTGAATCATGGAAACCGGTTACAATGAAAGCGGCCATCCTTGTTCAAGGGCGCGACACTCCCCTTTCCTCGATTGATTCGGCTATTATTTTAATAGCGAAACCGCTGATTATTAGGTTTGGTTTTATGATCATCGCATCATAATATTCTTATTGAATGACAATACTAAAATTATGATTGCTACTTACGATATCAAAGGAATCATTCTCGCAAGTGAATCCCCCCGCCGGAAACGTTTGCTGGAAAAGATGAATGTCTCGTTCGAAATCATTCCAAGCGGGATTGATGAAATCCAGGTAATGGATGATCTCCCAAACACCTACGCAGCGCGGATGGCCTTGCAGAAAGCGTCCAAGGTCGCGGAACAGCGTCCAGACCACTTGGTCATCGGTTCAGATACAGTTGTGGCGATCGAGGACCGGATACTTGAGAAACCGAATAACGAAAGAGAAGCGTTTCTTATGCTCAATTTACTATCCGGTCAATGGCACGATGTCTGGACGGGACTCTGCGTCATCTGCCGAAAATACAATATTGAGATTCTTGAAACCGTGCGATCATCCGTTCTTTTCCGCGATCTGCGAAAAAAGGAGATCGAAACGTATATAAAAACCGGCGAACCGATGGATAAAGCCGGTTCTTATGGCATTCAAGGGAAAGCTAGATTTTTCGTGAGAGCGGTTAAAGGATCCTATGACAACATCGTCGGCCTGCCGACGTTTGAATTGGGCAAGATTTTTTATGAACTGGGAATTGGAGATGGAATTGTCGATCAAAACAAGGTCCAGTCGATCGTCCCATTTAATTCTGCTCCGCAAAACCGTTGATTCCCCTTCAAAAGAATATAGTTTGATACACCTGTCGAAATCACAAGTAACTATCCCAAAACCATGAGTGATTAAATACCGATCTTCATGATCCATTCAAACAAGCCTGGATTACGATAGATCTATATTACGACATCGCAAACAGAACCGTCGAAGGGATCATCCAAGGGGAAGGAATCACGATCGGATGATAGAATTTCTTTTGTTTTCATTATTTCGCTATCCCGTGAAGAACAAACAGCTGGATTTTTCCAAGTTCGCAGTCACAATAATAATAGACGCGGCGGTAGAAATGTTCTTGGAAGACATCATTTCAAGGAACCTTGATCGGCGCCCTTTCTTGGGGAGGAGAATTCACGTTTCGACTATCAGTCGTTTCGTGATACAAGGCTCATACGCCATAGGGTAAACCGTTTATCATGATTGAAATGGAATTTTGTGAATTACGATTGGACGAAACCGGGGCGGATCAGATTGTGATCCTCAAAGAGAAAGACGGCGCGCGCATGATGCCCATTATGATTGGGTATTACGAAGCCCATTCGATCCATTTGGCATTGAATGAAATCAAAATTCAACGGCCCCTCACCCACGATCTAACGACTCAGATTATTCAATCTCTCGGCGCTAAAATGGAACGGGTGGTGATTAACGATCTGCGAGATTCCACCTTTTTCGCCCGGATTTATTTTGAGACCGATTCTGGAATCGTAGACGTCGATTCGCGTCCCAGCGACGCGATCGCTCTCGCAGTAAGGAATGGCGCGTCCATCTACGTCGAACCGGAAGTGCTCGAACAAGTCGCGCGGGAATAACGCCTTTTACACAATTTACGATTTTCCACGCTCAAAATCAACAATTCTCAGCCGCATTTCCCAACTCTATCGCCATTCCCTCAATTCATGTGATTTCAAGTTTTTTCTTTTTTTTCTTGCAATCACGCCGGGATGAAATAAACTTCTAATTAGTGAATGAAAAAAATAGGAGGCCGTGGACTTATTACTACATCGCTTTGGTAGAAAGGATGTGTTGCTTTCATGATAACCAATCATTTTGAAGACCGAATACGCGTACAAGTGACAAAACGCCTCTCCAAGCGGGACATCCTGAGTATTGTCGAGGATTTTGCCCGGCAAGGCCTTACTTTCGCCGTCTCCCGGCTGAAATCCGACTATGAAGTATGGCGGGAAATTTTGCCCGGTGACCAACCCCGGATCAAAAATCGGAAAGACGGGATGTCCTTTGCCGGTGTCATCGCGGAAGATAAAAACGATTTGGAACAACGAAATTTTATCTGCATCTGGGATCACGGTAATTTGGTGCATGGAGATCCAACCGAATTTAAATTAAAATAGAAGAAGATCGGCGTCACACAACATATTCATATAACGGCCTTCCCGCCAAGGGGGGCCGTTTTTAATTGTTTAACAAGAACAATTGCATAGAAACATTATTCTGGTTAGTGAAATGACATTGAATATCAAACAAATCCGTAAATAATACGTAGATCCTTATTCTCATTCACCGTTAGTAATTTAGATTTTTTCCAATCGATGTATGAACAATGAAAATACTATTTGTGACCCCATGTGTTCCGACAAAAACCGATGGACGGCGGCCGTACAATTTTATCAAGTATCTCTCGAAGCAACACAAAATACATCTCGCGGCCCTAATTTTACCAAACCAACAACCCTCCGATATCCGGCGGATTCAAAATTTGGGAGTCCAAGTCACTTCGATTGAGGTCGCGCCTTCACGCTCCATGCTGAATTGTCTTTTCGGTTTACCCCTAGCGCGTCCGCTGCGGGTTTCCTGGTGCCAATATCAAGATATGCGCAACGCAATCGAAATGATCCTCGAAAAAGACCATTATGACATCATTCATGTCGACCGGATGCGTATGGGACAATATGCGCGGGGCTTGCAACCCAAAAAAGTGATCGATTTCACCGATTCCCTGCTCCTTTATTTGGAACGCTCCCGGCCTGTCCGCCGCCGCTGTGGGGAACGCTGTGTGGACTGGTGGGAATCTCGTGTCATTCCCGCTTACGAACGGAAATTATTGCGGTACGCGGACGCTTCAATCGTCTGTTCAGACGTGGACGCTCAGATTTTTCACCAAACCCACCCCGGCTCATCTTTTGAGGTTGTGGAAAACGGTGTCGACCTCACACAATTCACTCCCAAAACCCACGATCCCAATCACTTTCCCCGCTGTATTATCACCGGCACACTCTTTTATTTCCCGAATATCGACAGTGTGCTGTATTATACGGAAAAATGTCTGCCTTGTATCCGCAAAACCTATCCGGAAATGGAAACTCTCGTGCTGGGCACGCGCCCTTCCCGTGAAATTCAAAAACTCGATGGGAAGATGGGCGTACAGGTCTATCCTGATATCCCACGCATGGAAGATTGGCTCTATTCCGACGATATTTATCTCTGTCCACTGCGCGTAGGGGCGGGAGTGCGTAATAAACTCATGGAGGCGATGGCGGTGGGGATGCCTATCGTAACTACTCCCCTTGGTCCAGAAGGAATGAACGTAAAACATGAAAAAGAAATGCTCTTCGCCGAAACACCTGAAGAATTCGAACAGCAGATTACACGGTTGATAGAATCCCCCGATTTACGCCGCTCACTCAGTGAAAACGCCCTAAATTACGTACGCGACCACCATGATTTAGAAATCGTTGGCGCAAAATTGGAACGCCTTTATGAAAGTCTGCTATAGTATCTTCCAGTTACTCTTGAATCAACGCGATCGCGTCCATCTCCACAGCGACATCTTTCGGCAACCGGGAAACTTCGACCGTCGCCCGCGCAGGTTTGCTTTCAGAGAAATATTCAGAATAAATCGCGTTAAGTTCTTCGAATTTTGTTAAATCCGCCAGATAGATTGTCACTTTGACAGTATCTTCCAGGCTGGAGCCTCCCGCTTCGATCACGCTTTTCAAATTCTCCAATGACTGACGCGCCTGCGCTTCAAACGATCCCGCAACCAGGTTTCCCGTAGTGGGATTTAGAGGAATTTGTCCCGATACAAATAAAAAACCATTTGCGGCGACAGCGGGTGAATAGGGGCCTACAGGAGGAGGCCCGTCACTAGGGGTGATTAATTTTTTAGGCATCGAATCTCTCCTTTCTTTATTGACCAAATCGGACTTTATGCATGGCTTCTTCTTTCCCTGTCGATTGACAGAGAGGATCGTACAGATCGGGCCGCCGCGCTTTCAACCATCGTCTTCCAGTACAGTTATCCAATAGGGAGGGATCCAGATCGGCGGTGATTACATCATCTCCCGCCTTCCATGTTTCCTTGAGAACGCGTCCGTAGGGATCAAGAATCATGGCGTTTCCTGTGCGTATTTCATCGTCGTCCACACCGACGCCGTTGCTGAAAACGAGAAACATCCCATTATCATGCGCTCTCGATGGCAGCCAGCGCATTAACCATCCCCGCCCCTTTGTACCACGGAATTCCTCTTCAATCGCAGCTGGATTCTGATGGCGGTTTTCCCAAAGCGCTGGATCAACAGCGCCCATCGCATGAGGGCTTCTCGAACGGCACCCACCGGTTTGATGAGGGGCGAGCAACAGATCCGTTCCCCGCAGCGCCAGCATCCGGGCGTTTTCAATAATATTATTATCGTAACAAATCAGCACGCCACAACGCCATCCAAGCGGAGTATCGAATACGGTTAATTCATTTCCACAGGCGAGTTCTGGATTGATAAACATATGGATTTTACGGTGGCAGTGAACGGTTCCATCGGGAAGAGCCACGAGGTATGAATTATATAAGGTGTCATTTTCATCGATCTCGATGAATCCCGCGCCAACGATCATATTGTGACTCGCCGCCATTTCTTGGATCGCTTGACACATGGATCCATTGGACGCAGGTTCCGCCAACTGCATGAGTTCCGCGCGGGATAACTTGCGCAGGAACCAATACCCCGTGACACAGCATTCTGGAAACACAATCAGATCAGCCTGTTCCTCCGCTGCTTGTTTCACGAAAGATCGCATAATCTCCAAATTGGCTTCCTTATCCCCCGCAATAGATTCAAATTGAACGGATGCTACTCGGATTGTACGCATTGGTTTTTCCTTTAGGATAAAAATTTGACTCATCCGGTAATTGAGTACAATAATAATTTTGGCAAATTGCGATCTTTGTTCAGGATGGCTTAATCGTCTGAACCATGATTCTAAGGATTATAGGATTACCATGATTTAAAAATCAAGAAAATCAAGCGAATCAAGTAAATCAAGGTTCAGACAATAAGGATCCTGACATAGCAGCGCTGGTCTTCAAAATTTCCCGTAAAAAGTGAATGGATTGTTGAGAAACGTACTCACTTGCCGGAAGAGCCAAAAATTTAGTAATTGGTCAGCCATCTAAAATATGAAATTCCTTCCCCAAGCCTGGGGGAGGTAAGAGAGTTGATCCAACGATGCTCAATCCCCCCTCCGGCGCAAGCGCCGGTACTTGGGGGGAGAATTCGCTCAATGATATCTTGTCTATTGATTATTGTTTCCATAGCGCTTCATGTGGCTGACATGATACAAAATATAAAATACTATGATCTTCCCAACTCAAATTTCAAGCAAGACTCATAAAAAAACTGTATCAATTATGAATCCTTCCTTTTTTTAATTTTCTCCTCCTCAATTTACTACCGGGAAGGCGTTACAATGAATAGATTATTGATTTGGCGAATGGTAAAAGCTACATGATCGAGACATCGAATGTTGGAAAATGCTACCGGCGATATCGCAATCCCTTCCACCGGATTTATGAACTTTGTGGATGGGGAAGCGAATGGCATGAAAAATTCTGGGCGTTAAAAAATGTATATCTGGATATAAACCGTGGATCCAGTTTTGGAATCATCGGTCCCAATGGCGCGGGAAAATCAACTTTATTAAAATTGCTTTCCGGCATCACTCAACCAACAGAAGGAAGTCTGAAGGTGGATGGATCGGTCGCATCGATTCTAGAACTGGGCACGGGATTCCATCCAGAATTTTCCGGACGCAGCAACGTCTATTTGAACTGCGCTTTACAAGGATATACCCGTGAAGAAACGGACAATCTTCTTCCCCGGATCATTGAATTCTCTGAATTAGAAGATTTCATCGATCAACCAGTACGCACCTATTCCACCGGGATGTACCTTCGCTTGGCTTTCGCCGTCGCGACAACGGTTGATCCTGATGTATTGATTGTAGACGAAGCGCTGGCAGTCGGCGACGAGCGGTTCCGAAATAAATGCCTCGATAAGATGAACGAATTCAAAGCCGCTGGAAAGACAATCCTATTCGTTTCTCACGACCTGGCGACGGTTCGTCATTTTTGCTCCCATGTCGCATTGCTTGACAAGGGACAGATTCTCGCGCGCGGCGCGCCGGATGAAGTGCTGGATCAATATCTGGAAATGACGCATCGGGATAAAATACAGAAATCCGGCGCTGAGAGTTCTGGATCAAACGCGCCTCGATGGGGATCGGCGGAAATCCAAATCGAACGGGTATTCATGAAAGACGCTCAAGGCCGCCAGACGGCCTTATTCGACACTCATTCCCCCGTCACGATTGAAGCGGAATTTCAAGTCAAAGCGCCGGTTCGCGGAGTGGTCTTTGGGTACCAGTTCTTCCGTTCCGACGGCGCTTACGTTCATGGTTCCAACCATTTTTGGCACAAAGAACCGGTCGCGTATGACTTTTTGAAATCCGGCGAGCGAGGGATCACGCGTTGTATCATCCCCGATCTGCCATTACTTCCTGGACAATATTATTTAACCCACTGCTGTTATAACAATTTTGACGGATTCCCAAAAGCCGTCGATCATTGGGAACGGGTCATCAATTTCACCATCAGTCAACGATCGACCGATCAACACGGAATCTTCGCGATGGACACCGATTGGACGCTCGAACGAATCGAAATGGATGATAGAAATGAATGAAAACACAAACACATTATCCAGTCATCCGCTGGACCGGCTGTATGACCGGGGATACTTTCATGGAGAAGGAAGCGGTTATAATTCAGAAGGCTATCAAAATGAACATGCGGACTGGTCCGCGTTATTGAATTTGATGCGCGAAGAAAGCGCCGGTTCAATCCGCTGGCTGGATATTGGCTGCGCGTTCGGATACCTTATCGAACAGGCCGAACAGCGTGATATTGAAGCATATGGCGTCGATATCAGTTCATACGCCCTGCGCCAATCCTCCAAGGCGCAAGGGAAATTGAGTATGACAAACGCGGAGGCGCTGCCATTTCCAGACGATTCATTCGACGTTGTCTCTTGTTTCGATCTTGTTGAACATCTCTCCAATCCAGCGCTGGTGATCGAGGAAGCCCAGCGTGTTTTAAAACCCTACGGAATTCTTTTGATTTCCACTCCTGATCCGATTCATTTCAACCGGGAGGAACCGACACATGTTCATGAACGCCCCCCATCCTACTGGGTGCATCTATTGGAACGGATGGGATTCGACGCCGCTCTCCGGTTTGGCGGCCGCCCCTACGAGATAGAACTACTCGCGGCTAATGAAGGGAACGAACGCTGGGAATCCCTATCCCGGAAATTCCGGCGTCTACCAACGCCTGACGCTGAATGGATCGTTTCTGATAATGAACGCCTTTTCTTTGCGCCTCGAAATCCGCATTTCGATCGGAAAATTGAAAAACGATTCGCTTCTCTATTTCCTGAATCCTTCCAATACGCCACTGCGCCTTACGATCTCCATGCGAATATCAGATGAAAGTCACCCCAACCTTTATCTAGAAGATCGAAAGATCCAATATCAAGGAAAAACACAAGAAGACGGCGTTTTCGTACATCAATGGTGTGAATTCACACTTCTACCAGGAGGCCGGGATCTATCTATCCGCCTTGAAAGCGATCCACTCATCATTGACCGTATTGAATTATCAGCGCGTCCATCTGACCGGGAAACCTGTTTGATGGATTTCGCATTCGATCATTACCAACGTTACCAACTTGTTTCAGAAATCATTGACGCAATCTCCTGTAAACGGTTGTCCGTGCTGGATGTAGGGGGGGCGCGCGGGATGCTTTCTCTCTTTGCGCCGCAACATGAAGTCACTCAACTGGACTTGGTTTGGGAAGACACTCCCGGCGCGGTGAAATACGATGGCGGCGCGTTTCCATATAAGGACCGTTCGTTTGATATTGTTGTCGCGGCCGATACATTGGAACACGTTCCAAAAGAGCGGCGGGAAGCGCTGTTGGATGAACTGATCCGTGTATCGGATCAGGCGGTGGTTTTATGTGGACCATACGATGAGCCCAATGTTTGTGACGCGGAAAACGTGATCCGTACATTTATCGGCGCGCAGTTGGGTAGAACCGATCGGTTTTTAGAAGAACATGCGCTGTATGGACTTCCCGACCGTCAAACCGTTCGAAGATATCTAGCGAGAACCGGTATGACCGTAACGGAAATCCCAAACGGTTATTTATCCCGCTGGCTATCAATGCAGCTGGCCTCATACGCGCTGGGTGTCGCGCCGGAACTCGAAGAAGGCAAAGCCCGGTTCAACGCCATCTATAATTCGAACTATTACCGCAGCGACAACCGATTTCCTTCTTACCGCATCGCCGCAGTCGCAACCCGCACGAAGCCTTCCTCCGAATTGGAACGCGCGCTGCACAATTTAATCGGCGCCGATGGGAAACATGAAGATTTCGTCATGTGGAACGTCGCCTCACTAATCGTTGGGATTTCCAATTATGGATTAATTCGTGAGAAAGAGACCACGGCGGGAAAACAGATCGAGCGAATCGGCGCGCTTTTAGATCATTCGAGACATCTAGAGCATGATTTAAGAGAATTGCTGAGCCATATTACAAACCTCGAAAGCGAGATTAAAGAAGAAGGCGCGCTGCGTAAAAAACTGGTCGAACACACCGATAATATTGACGAAATCCTGGGAAAACAAAAGAATCATTTTGAATCGGTCGAAGGTCATATTAAGAATTTAGACACTCTCTTATTTGAACAGCAAAAGCACACCTCCAATTCGCACACCCTTAATGAAGAGTTGCAAAAACAATTCAGAGGTCTTCAAGATCATATTAAAAACCTGGACAAGCAGATCGCCGAACGTGACGAAACCTATGCGCAATCGCACAAACACATCCAGAATCTAGATCAACACAATCAAAACCGAGACCAATTTCTTGCCAGTCTTCAAGATCACCTCCAGAATCTTGACACCCGTGATAATGAACTGCAGGAACGATTGGCGCAAATCCAACAGCATGCGGACAACCTTTCCACGATTATCCAAGAAAAAGACTCTGCGCTCGAAAATACGCTGCAACACGCGTCCAACCTGGAAGCGATTATCAGCGAACTTAAAACCCATATCCAACAACTTGACACTCACAATAAAAACCTAGAAACCAATAGACAAGAACAAGCCAAAATGCAGGCGGATCTTCTCTCCTCGTCACAAACACATGGCAAAAATCTGGAAACGCTGCTTTCCCACTCGCAGGCCCACGCAAATAATCTTGAAGATCAGCTGCGGAATCAGAATGAAAATTGGAGAGTTCAACTCGCCGCTTCACAAGATCACGCAAATAACTTAGAACACTTGTTGAGCGATCTAAACGAAAGACTCGCTGGTCAGCAGGCGCACGCGAAAAACTTGGAAACAATGCTCCAGGAAAAAGAACAGCAATACCAGAAAGTACATGAATCCCTAACAGAAACACAAAGTAAACTGGATACAGTCAATACTGAGAATCAATTCTTAAGAGAGACACTAAAACAAATGACGCCCAAAATGAATCAATTGGCGGGAGAGATGGAACAGATTACAGCGGGCGCTAATAAGTTCGATCTTCGGTCCGCGGAAACGTTCTCTCCCGAAATCGCCGATCTATTGGAGGCATTAAATCAAGGGATTCATCGTTTGAATACAAAACGGAAACAGTGGGATCAAGCCTGCGCCTCGATGGAATCTTCGTTTGGCTATAAACTCTTCGCTCATCTCGGATGGATCCCGCGTTTGGAGGAACCGGCGGACTGATGAAAATCTTACAAGTGATTCACGACTTTTTGCCCAATCATCAGGCTGGTTCTGAACTCTATTGCTATCATTTGAGCAAATCGCTTCAGTCTCTTGGTCATGACGCGCGGCTTCTATTCACGGAAATCGATCATAACCGGCGGCAATACGAGACGCGCGAAGGAACCTATGACGGATTACCGTTTTATGAAATCGTCAACAATCATTCCTATTCCAGTGTCGCTGAAACCTACAACAATCCAGCCATCGAAGAAATATTCACACAATCTATTCAAGAATTTCAACCCGATGTAGCGCATTTCCATCACCTTCTCGGACTCTCCTATGGCTGTGTTCGAATTTGCAAGGAAAACGGGATCCCCGTTTTTTTTACCCTGCATGATTATTGGTTGACGTGTCTCCGGGGGGGTGGACAGCGTTTCCGCGCTGATTGTGATGTCTGTCACGATGTGGATACAAGCCTCTGCGCCGAGTGTGTCTCCCAATTCTCGTTTTCCGGACGCTTAGGCAATCGTTTTGTAAAGAAAGTACTGAATTCGTTTGAACGAAACGTGGATTTTTCTCTCATCCCCGCTATGCGGCAAGGCCGGATTAAAACAGATCATCGCGATTTCGTCTCCTTTGGACGCTGTGAGATCGATGGCGATTCCCGCGATGTAGTTTTCGCGCATCCGTTTTCACGTATTACATTCCACCGGAACGTCCCGGAAGACGCCTCCCTGACATTTGCTATCGCAATGGCGCCTTCCACCTACGATAAAAGCGGAGATGGCGTGTCGTTCCAAATCACCTGTAATGGAGAATCTATTTACGAATGTTTTTTGAACGCCAAAGAAAATCCAGAGGATCGCGGTTGGCGTCAGGTCACACTCCCGCTTAAAGCTTTCGCAGGCAAAAAACGAGAATTTGTCTTTGAAACGAATGCTCAACCTACTGGCCGGCCTGATTACTGCGCAGCCTGCTGGGCGGAACCAAAAATCCTGCCTACCAGCGGACAGCGTTATCAGCCCAGTTTACTCGACCGATTCCGGCGTGGGACCGAACTTATTCTGTCAAGATTACAGAAACGATCATTAAAGCGGGAAGCTGATCTTCGCAAGGAGGCTACACGGCGCTTATTCGAACAGGTCGATCTCTTTATCGCGCCCTCGCCCTTTCTACGATCCAAGTTCATCGAATTCGGCGTCAATCCCAAGACAATCGCCTTTTCTGATTATGGGATCGCTCCAATCCAGATCCCCAGTGATCCACGCCCACCCCGGCGCCCTATACGATTTACTTTCGTCGGCACATTGGTGAAGCACAAAGGGCTTCATGTTCTCATTGAAGCGTTCAACGGCCTGCCACATGACGCGGCGATTTTAAATGTATACGGATCTTTAGATGAATTCGAAGGTTACGTCGCGCGTGTCAAAGCCGCGATCGCCCATCCAGGAATCGCGCTTCGAGGACGCGTTGAAAATCAGGATATCCCCACCATCCTCGCGGAGACTGACGCTCTGATCGTGCCTTCAATCTGGTTCGAAAATTCACCGATTACGATTCATGAAGCGTTTTTGGCCCGTGTCCCCGTCATTACCGCGCGATTCGGAGGGATGGCCGATTTAGTAAAAGATGAGGTGAATGGATTATTATTCGAAGTTGGGAATCCAGATGATTTATGGCGTGTTTTAACACGATGCGTCAATAAGCCTGAATTGCTCGAAACGCTTCGCCCCGATCCTAAATCCGTCAAATCGCTGGAGGCGGACGCCGAATGGATGCAAGATCAATACAGCCAATTCATTAAAAAAATATAAAACCGAATCGGATTGTACGATCTGGGAGTTTGATTCTATTACACAGGGGATACAATACTTAATAGAGATTTCCACGAGCAAACTTACGATAATTCAACTCTTTTCGAATAGAATACGCTGTTGATTTCATCCGGAAGGCCCCTGGCGGCCTTTCTTGTTGTGATGAGTGGATCTGCGTGGGCTGTGATTATAAAGTACATCCTTATCAATATACTATATACTATGCGCCATTCTATGAAAGGAAATCACCGATGAAAGTCCTTGTTCTGAATTGTGGGAGTTCGTCCGTTAAGTTTCAATTGATCGAGACCGATACGGAAACGGCTCTGTTACGTGGATTGGTCGAGAAGATCGGTTCTTCGTCCGGCGTGCTGTCGTTCCGGGCGGAAGGGGATCGTGATTTTCGTGAAGTTCGTGAGGTTGTCGATCATGAGGAGGCCGTCAGTCTTGTTCTCTCCATCCTCTCCCACCCGGATCAAGGAGTGGTCTCCTCCCTGGAAGAGATCAGCGCCGTCGGTCACCGTGTCGTCCATGGGGGGCAGTCTTTTTCAGAATCCGTCATCATTACCGATGAAGTGATTAAAGAGATCGAATACTGCTGCCAATTCGCGCCGCTTCACAATCCGCACAACCTTAGAGGAATCGAAGCGGTTAAAAAACCGTTGCCTTCGATTTTCCAAGTCGCGGTATTTGATACAGCGTTCCATCAACATATGCCTGCAAAAGCCTTCTTATACGGCCTGCCCTATGGTTTATACGAAAAACGAGGCATCCGGAAATACGGTTTCCATGGAACCTCGCACCGGTTCGTCGCGCAACGAGCGGCGGAAATCCTCGGCAAACCACTTAACGAGATTCGGATCGTCACATGCCATCTGGGCAATGGTTCCAGCATCGCGGCGGTGAAGGATGGATCATCGGTCGACACGTCAATGGGATTCACGCCACTGGAAGGCTTGATCATGGGAACGCGATGCGGTGATATCGATCCCGCCATTGTGCCGTATCTGATGGAAGTGGAAAAACTGTCCAGCAAGAAAATCGATTCCCTGATGAATAAATCCAGCGGTCTAATAGGCTTGACGGAAACCTCGAACGACATGCGTGAGATCGAACAGGAAGCGTCCGCCGGCAGTGAACGCCATCAACTGGCCCTCGAAATGGTCGCTTATCGCATCCGCAAGTATCTTGGCGCCTACGCCTTTGTTCTCGGCGGTCTCGACGCGGTGGTCTTTACGGGTGGCATTGGAGAGAACTCCCGCGCCGTGAGAAAACTGGTTCTCAAAGGGCTGGATTTCGCGGGATTAAAATTGGATGAGGAAAAGAATGAGCAAAACGCTGAGAACATCAGCTCCGGCCCCGTCAAAGCCCTAATCATTCCAACAAATGAAGAACTTGCGATCGCGCGGGACACAGCGGCGTTATACGAATCCATGAGCAAGCAATCCGAATCCGCCGCCAGCGAAACCCCGGCTTTAACAGCGGATGAAAAACGCGAATTGGTGCTCCTCTGGGCCAACAATCCTAACATGAATCAATTTGAGCTCGTGACATTGTTCAATCAAAAATCCGGGAAGAGCTATTCCGTAGATACATTAAGCGCGGAATTGAAATCGTTAGGTTTGGACTCCTCTTCTGCGAAAATCAGAGCGTAAGCGTAACACAAAGGAGCGAACAAAGTGAAAACTCTCAATACAGAACGCAGTGGTTGGTTGTTGGCTCGGGTATGGCTGAATTCGCTGGAAGAGACCGCCCGGGATTTTCATGGCACATATCCTAAACCTTTTCTCTCACGAGCGTATGAACACGCGACGGGAGCCTGGCTCAGTATCCTGCAGGATGAATATGGATTGGAAATCAAAAAATGCCATGGAATTAAGGAAGCGATTGAGCGGTATATCGAAATCGGTGTAAAGGGTGGATTATTCCAAGACGCCAGTTACTTCCAGATCAAAGAAATCAATCCGAACAAAGTGGAAGTGAATATTCTTGTCTGCCCTTACGCGAAAAATTGGCGGGATTCGGTTGGGCAGGGATTTTCCAAACGGGATATTTCGAACGCGCGCATCGGTTGTTTCGCCGCAGCCGTGAAGATTTTAGCGGATATCCCCTGCACCTATGAAGTCACCAGTGTCGATAACGAGGCGGAAGGCGCCTATCGCGGCTATATCGAACGCATGTAGCGAAACGGAGAGATTCGGTAACCATGACTACTCTCGATCAATCTATCAGTCTATTAAAATCCTCTTCCTATTGGAAAGAACGGCGGGAAGCCGCTTTAGTATTAGGAAGAAGCAAAGAGTCGCGAGCCAATGAGGCGCTCGTTGAAGCGTTGAACGATCCAGACGATGATGTTCTTCAGGCCGTGATCCTCTCGCTGGGCGCTACGGGAGACAATAATGTAGTGGAGAAAATGCTCCTGCCCCGATATTTGAATCATCCCGATTCACGCATCCGCTGGGCGACCTTAAAAACGATTGGCAAAATCGGCCGCTCCTTCGTTGTCACCAACGTCGCCGAGCTCATGAATGATGAAGAATGGGTTGTCCGGAACGAAGTGGAGAAACTCCTTCACAAGCAAGTGAAATCCGTCTTGGCCGAATGTTCGGACGAATCCGCCCAGCGAATGATGGGACTATTGATTACAGATAATGAGGATCTGCGTGATATTCTGATTGAAGCTTTCCTTCAAATCGGTCCCCGAATCATGCCGTTGCTTCGTGATTCGGTCCGGGTCGGTGGGCAAAAGATCCAAACGGCGATGGCGTATGTGCTGGGGAAACTGAAAGACGCGGATTCTGTGCCCATTCTAATCGAATTGCTTGATTCGTCGGATAAAACGATTCGCAAAAGCGCGGTGGACGCATTGGGTCAAATCGCGGACGAATCCTCCATCCCAGCCATGATCGAGAAATTTGCGGATTCTTCCAAAGAAGTCCAGCAAAGCGCCGTCGAAGCGCTCGCATTAATTGGTAAACCAGCGGTTGAGCCACTTCACGAAAAGCTTCGCTATTCATCCCGCAAAATTATCCAGAAAAACGTGTTGCTGACCTTGGGCATGATCAAGGATCCTTCCTCAATTCCCTATTTCATCGAATATATGGCCAGCACATATTTCATCGTCCGTCGCGTCGCGGTGAATGGTCTCGTTCACTATGGAGAGAAAGGCGCGCAAGCGGTTCTCGATGTCATCCGCAATGTCAAATTGCCGATGGTAGATGATCTTCTCAAGAAATCAGAACACGGCGCGACAATTGGAATCCGGGTACGCGCGATCCGGGCGCTCGGAGCCCTCGCAGATCACCGAGCCGTCCATTTGTTGAAACGATTGGCCGCAAGCGAAGAACCATTGATTCAAAAAGCGTCTCTTGAATCCTTAGCGCAAATCGGTTGTTCCTGCTGGCAACGGTCCGGCGCTTTGGCTGTCTTGCGAGAACTCCGGCTGGCGCCGGATGTGGATCTAATCGTTGAACAATTGGATGATGATTCCGAAAACGTTCGATTCCGGACGGTTCAAGTCCTGGCGCGTTGCGAAAATCCACGAGCGGTTCCTGCGTTGCTTCAGACCGTTGCGATCGATGGGAATCCAATTATGCGCTATGAAGCGCTTCGAGCGGCGGATATCTTGGAACCAGGCAATCCCCGAATCGTCGAAACGGCCAACCGCGCGTTGGAAGATCCTGCGCCCCAAGTCCAAGCGGAAGCGGCCCGTGTTATTGGCCGTTCTCCCAGCGCCGATCATCTTCCCCTCTTGCTCGAGTGCCTGAAAAACCCGAGTTGGGAAGTCCGCCGGAACACAGCGTTGGCTTTGGGTAATATCGGTGTGGCGGCGCTTCCATATTTATTGGAACGGTTAGAAAAGGGTAATGAGACAGAGGTGGAATCAGTGATCCGCGCCATAGGAAATATCGGGGATCCGGAAGCGATGTCTAAAGTAGATGCAATACTCGATAATTATCCCAAGAATTCACCGGTCCAATACGCCGCGGTTAAAGCTTTCGCAGAAATTCGAAAAAGAGAAGAAGAAAAAGAGAAACACGAAGGATTTTCGACCCTTCCATCCTGACCCCGCCTGGATGAAGAGAATTCAATAATTCAATCAAAGAAGCGCCGTACTGAAATAACGCTCTGCCCGGTCGGGCAGGACTGTCGCGACATTCCCTGCCCCTTTCGAGGCGAGTTGACGCGCGGCCCAAATATTCGCGCCGGATGATATCCCCACTAGTAAGCCATGATCTCTCCCCAGTTGCCGGGTCGTTTCCACCGCTTGTTCATCCGTCACCTCTATCACTTCATCGATCAACGAAACATCAAGAACGGCCGGGATAAATCCATCCCCGATTCCCTGAATCTGGTGAAGGCCGGGTTCATGACCAAGCAGGGCGGACACGTTCTTCGGTTCAACGGCGGCAAGTTTTACATCGGGTTTACGTTCTTTCAGAAATTTCCCGATTCCCTGCAAGGTTCCTCCGCTTCCTACGCCAGCTACGAAGCAGTCGATTTCTCCATTCATCTGCCGCCATAATTCATGAGCCGTCTCTTCATAATGAACGCGGGGATTGTCGGGATTCTCGAATTGCTGTGGAACAAAGACATTAGGATCTTCTTTCTGCATTTGACGAACCCGTTCAACCGCGCCGCCGATACTTTCTTTCGCCGGTGTGAGAACCAGTTCGGCGCCAAGGACTCGTATCAGTTTTTTTCGTTCTTCACTCATGTTCTCCGGCATGACGATCCGCACTTTATACCCTTTGAGGCGTCCCACCAGCGCGACGCCGATCCCCGTATTGCCGGAAGTCGGCTCAACGATGATTGAGCCGGGATGAAGCCGTTTATCCCGTTCCGCGCCTTCGATCATCGAGAGCGCCACCCGGTCTTTTACGCTTCCTCCAGGATTCAAAAATTCCGCTTTCGCGTAAATGGGTTGATCTTTCAAGCGGATTAAAGGGGTGTTTCCAATTAGATTTAAAATATTATCCGTCAGCATTCATTCATCTCAATAACATAAGAATTAAGGAGCAGGTGTCAATAGTATATTAATTTGACAGCCTAGCAAACAATTGTAAGCCAAAAGAAAAGGAAGCCAGCCGCAGAGCTAAGAAGCGCGCCGGCAATCGCGTATTTCTTAGGAGTATCCGTAATGAGCCCCATTAGACTCAAGAAAAATCCCATAGGAGTTCCGATTACAAATGCGATACCGCCAAGGTACCGAATCGGCGATCCTCACCCAGGGCGCAGAATAAACATTGCCAGCATAGCGAACCAAGGCATGCATGAGTACAACAAGCCTTTCCCCCCATACCGGACATTTTCATCTTCATACATTTTTGCTTTCTCCAACGTCAACAAGCCAAACATACAAAGGAATGATTATTGTATCCCACTTTAAACCTATATCAATCCCAGATTACGCGTAGCCGCCTAATGACAATATACATCCTGGGCGATATCTATATTTCAATCGCTGTTCAAAGTAGTATACTTGTATAAACGTTCATCCAAGGAGGTCCTCATTCGTGTATAGGCGTTGTATCAAAGTAGGAATCTATATACTTACCTTTATCCTTCTTAAATCATCAATCGGTCAAGCGCAGTTCTGTTTTGTTGAAAACGCGAAGGATCGGGGAATCGACTTCGTTCAAGTGAATGGATCGAAGGAGAAAGAATATATTGTTGAGGCGAAAGGGGCGGGTGTCGCCGCCGTTGATGTAAATGGCGATGGTTGGGAGGATGTGTACTTAGTAAATGGAACCTCCATACACGGAGACGCGCCCTCGCCAGCTCCTGTCAATCGATTGTATTTAAATCAAGGCGACGGCACATTTAAAGATGGTACCCAAGAAAGCGGTTTAGGAGATCCAGGCTTTGGCACGGGCGCGTATTTCGCTGATATTGACAACGATGGCGACCTCGATTGCTATCTGACCAATTTTGGCCCGAATTCGCTCTACCTGAATGATGGAAAAGGCCATTTTACCCTCGTTCCCGGCGCCGGTGGGGCTCAGAATGATGGATGGAGCACGGGTGTAGCCTTCGCGGATATCAATGGCGATGATTTTCTTGATCTATATGTTGGTCAATACGCTGAATTCAGTACGGAAATTGCAAACAAAAAAGGAAAACTTGGCCCTTATTATGGATTTAAAGCGTTTATCGGCCCCTCATCATTCCAACCGGCGCAAGATAATCTCTTTCTCAACAACGGAGATGGAACCTTCATAGACGAAACAAAAAAGCGGGGAATCAATTCATTCGACCGTGGGCGCGCCTTCTCTGTTTTCTTCACAGATCTTGACTTGGACGGTGATCTCGATCTTTACGTCGCGAACGACTCAACCTACAACCAACTCTACGAAAATAACGGAAAGGGATTTTATGAAGATATTTCCCTTCTAGCGGGAATCGGTCTCAGCCAAGACGGTCGAGAGCAGGGCAGCATGGGATTGGCCATCGGTGACTCAGACGGCGATCTCGATCTAGATATTTTCGTAAACAACTACGACAGTGAATACAATATACTCTACCGGAACGACGGAGATCTCCAATTCACCGATTCCACCTATCCCAGCCATATCGGTCAAGGAACAATGAAAAAAGTTAGTTTTGGCTTATTGTTGGAAGATTTCGATAACGATGGCTGGCCTGATCTCCACGTCTGCAATGGCCATGTCTATCCTGTCGCTGATAAAGTTCCGACTTTAGATGGTTACGAACAAGCGGATTTATTCTTCCATAATTTGGGAAAGGGAAATTATAAAAATGTATCGGACCTTGTGGGGCCGGCGTCGAAACTGAAGGGTGTGTCGAGAGGAAGCGCCACTGCTGATTTCGACCACGATGGCGATCTGGATATCGTAATCAACAACCTCGACCGCGCTCCGTTTTTTTTGGAGAATAAGAGTTCTGTTGGAAATTGGATACAAATCGCCGCGCAAAACGAACGTGGAATGCCCGCCTATGGCGCGCGTTTAATCGTTGAAAGCAATCTGCGATCCCAAATCGCGGAACTTCACTCCGGCGCCAGTTTCCTATCCCAAAGCAGCCCCGTCATGCATTTTGGACTGGGCAAAGACATGACTGTCAAAAAAATCACCGTCCGTTGGCCGGATGGAACTACGAGTGAATTATCCACCGTCAAAGCCAATCAACGAATGATTATACGGAAAAAGAGCGAGAGGTAAAATCAACGAACCCGCCGTATCTTCCTACGGCGGGTTCGAATTCATTTGTTTTATATGTTTCCCTATCCAATCACAATACGGATAGAGTGCGATTCCTACTGCAATAGTTCCCAACTCGGCGCCGAGGATGATTGCAATTTGGTTAACGTAAATGGACCCGTGTAGGAGAGGGGTTCACGATCAACAAGAGCTTGGGGCCGCATTCCTGCCGGTTCTTCCTCCTCGTTTTCATCTTGCCGCTCGATGGAAATGGTGAAAGTTCCGGTGATCTCGGTCCGATCTTCATTGATCTGTCCGCTTCCACTAACTGTAAACGTAAAGACTCCAACGTTCTTGATCTCCGCCGTTGTGGAATAGGAGAATTCAAACTCACTGGGATCAACTATCGTAAAGAGACCCGCAACAGGGATATCGGCCAGACGGCCTTCCTCTCTCAGCATCCCAAGAATCGTTCCTTCGGCGCCCAATTCAATAACGCCTTCCCAATTAATAATAAGAGAATCGTCATTAATATCCAATTGCCATTCGCCTTCAAGCAGTTTTCCGCCTAACGCCGGTGTGGATCCCTCACGGGTCATGATGAAAGCGACTGGAGTGGCGCTGTACGTATCGACTGGACTGATGAGTTGAGTGTAGGCTTGCGATTCTTTCCAAATACCGATTAACAGATTGTTATCTTCAGTTCCCATTCCCGTCGCGACGATTTCGGACGCGACCGCCATCTGTTTGGATTCGGCGGCGACACCAGCGCCAGCGCCAATGTATAATAACTGACGGGTTTCGGTAAATTCCGCTTTTCCACGGTGAACGGTATTGAAATTATATTCCGTATCGCCAATGGAATGAACAATCGATTCTGTAAAACTCACATTCCCTTCCGCGTCAAACGTCAGAACGCTGAATTCCGATCCAGGCACTTTGGTTTGCAGCGTCCACGTTCCTTTCAAAGCGTCTTCCTGCGCATGAGCAAGACTCACGGCGAACAGCGAACAGACGAGACCAGCGTACAACCACTTTTTCATTCCCATGTTGTAATTCCTCCTGTGAAGCAAAAAAAGAATATAGCCCAACCACTTGACCACCTATACATGATGGACAAGATGAGCTCAAAAGACATAATAAATTATTGCATTAATACAATTATTGTCAATCATAATTAGGAAAATAAATTACATATAGTAAAATATAAATCTCATCCGCATCTCGCTTTATAAAAAATTAGATATTTAATGTTTCGGATTTAATCTGTAGTTTGGACAGGGAACCTTGAAGAGAAGAAAAAATGAGGGAGAATCAAAGAAAGGGACGCAGGCTTGTTCGTCTCTTGGAAGAGTACTCTTCCAACATGATTCTCCCCCCAGCGTGTTGAGTGTTTCATATCTAAAAATCAGATAACTTTTTTTTGTCCTTATCCTTTATTTCTAAATTCATACACAATATATTTACTGAGATATATTTCAAAAATTTCTGTACAAAAAACATGATTCTGTAACATTCCATTTCAATCCAATGAATAGAAAATCGGGAAGAAATTCAATATAATAATGAAATGTATCCTGATTAACTTTACTATTTCAGGTAAATACTTTAAAAATGATTCTATTTCACATTAATTTAGGGTATAATTGAGAATAAAAGAAAAACAAAGAAAAATCTTGTCCACAATAATAGATAAAACAATTCAAATTACAATCTTTTAATTCTTTTTGGAAAATTATTTTCCATTACTTATATGAGTAAATATTCAAATCAAGATTTTGTCAAGAAAATTTTTCTATTTTTTTAAATTACCTAAATTAAAGGTTTTTATTTCTTTGTGATGGGGATAAGATAGATTGAATTTTGATAGATTCTTTTATGGAGAATTCGCATAATTGATTCGAGTGTTTAATCATGGAAGACAGGATTTGTTTTTAGATTTCGTTTTATGTGTCTTCTCGGATAGACAACAACAAGGAGTCGAACGATCTTGAAATTGTTTGGCGAATTATTACGGAACTTCCGGCGGTCTCGAAATATGACCCAGCAGGAGATGGCCGATCGTCTTCATCTCTCTTCACCGTATATCGCTCAGATGGAGAGTGGATTTAAACCTCCTCCCCCCCAAGCGATCGTGGATAATATGGCCACGATCATGCGTCTTGGAATCGACGAGAAAAAACAATTCACCCAGGCGGCGGAAACAGAACGCGAATTACAGAGTTTGGTGAAAGCCACTCGAAAAGTCGGGTACGTTTTGGCGGGGAACAAAGTCTGTGTGCCACAGAATTCCATCATTGAACGCGCGCAGAATGAAGTGGAGGAATTGGTCGAGTCTATCCCAAAAGATGCGGATTTTTGTATCGATTTGGCGCCGTCGGACCGGAGAAAATGGCATCCAGGAAAGACATCCGTATCGATTTCGCGTCATGGTGAAATGCGATCGTGGATGATTGCGGAGCTAGGAAACCAACCCGGGGTTCTATTAGTTTTTTTAGGGAATCTTTATGAAGTTCTTTTACTAACACCGGATGAAAGGCTTCTCTGCCGGCATCCATCCGAACGCCGGATGGCGATTACTGAAAATGGGGATGACATCAATGAGTTCTTCCAACGGGTAAACGGCGCGATAAAAAAAGCCATCTCTTTGGCCGAAGAGCAGAGACTGCCGGAAGTGATCGCGCCGCACGTGGCTTGGAGAGACATTGATGAAATGCTCGGCGCCAGCCAGGCAAGCGAGACCGGCCAACAAACACACGAACTGCGGGCTGGCTCGGATTCGATCCGTAACATCCCTGTTCTCTACATTGTTGAAGCCGGATCGGAAGAATTGGAAGAACGGCCGGGATTGGGCAGCATCGGACTTCCGCACAATTGGTTCGATTCAACGAGAAAATATGAAGCCTGCAAGATCCAAACCGACGCGTATATATCAATCGGCGTTTGGCCAGGATGTAAAACGATCTATGAATTGAGCAATGACGCTGAAAATGAAGACCTCGTGATCGTGAAACTTGGCAACCGGATTTGCTTCCGTCGCTATTTTGATTTCGGCGATCAGATTCTCTTGCAAGGGGGGCCTTTGGCGAAACCGATCCGTGTATTGAAGGGAGAGTCGTCGATCCGTTTTGTGGGGGTTGTGCGAGAATTGGTATCCCGGTTTAGGGATATTCAGTATTCATAATTGTATTGTGGATCAAACCAAAAAGCCGCCGCGATCCATTCGGGCGTGAGAAGGGATTCGTCATGGGAGAACCATCTGCCACTCAATGGGCGTCATGGGATGTATGGATTATTGTCATACAATTGACCTTGCTTGCGATCATGCTGATTGTAGGATTTTTCATCTGGCGGTACCGCCGGATCACACCGGCCCGTGGTAAGCGCGCAAGCGCCTCCAAGACAATTTTCCGTAAGCAGAATCAAAAATTACAGACACTCGTCGATAATACATATTCGAGTGATGACACAGCGCCAAAAATGATTCAATTGGAAGAAGGCGTTTATTCAACTGAAGAGGGATTACATGTCAGTTGGCCGGTTCAAATCCAAGGAAAGGGAGCGGCCGAAACGGAAATCATCTCCAAGAAAGATAAACCAGCCATCCGCTTGAACGGGGCTAAAAATTGTTCAATCCAGGATGTCAAAATTGTTGGAGCGATTCAGTGTTCCAGCAGCGAATTACTGGTTGAAAACTGCCATATTGTCGCTAATGAAGAAGGGATCTGCATTGAGGCCTACGATCATTCCGAAGTTACCTTCAGCGGAGTGATCAGTGGGAATGGAGGAATCGCAATTCGCGCAAATGGAGAATCGAAAGTCTATCTAAGGCCTCCCTATCAGGTCTCCGAAGATGAATACGTTATCGCCGATCCTAAAAGTCACATCACAATAGAAATTGATCCAGATGAAGAGGATGAACCATCGGGATCAACGGAAACCGACTAACTTTTTCCTCCGCAATATTCTTTGTCCTACAAAATTAATCCAGCCAAATCATCATCCACCAAAAAATCTCTTGCTCAATTCGAATTGTACAAATAAACGTTTTTCAGTTCTTTTCGTTAATCATTAATGCAGTCATTCGCTCATTGGAATTTTTATTCCTTTACACTTAATACAACCGGAAAAATGACAGAAAAAAAGGGATATAGAATAACCTGATTTATAACAATTTACTTTCACAACGGTAGTATATGATGTAATAAATTCCGTAACCGCCGTCACAATGAATTTATCGGAATGATGAAACTTTTAGAAGAAGAACCAACTGCCTTGGAACATTATAATGAAATCCACATTGCGTGATGGATTGATGATTGGAATTCAATAATGAGAAGAACCGCTCTAGTATTCATCTTTTTACTTATTATTGTCTTCTTGCTTGTACTTGTTATTAATCAATCAGAAAATCGCGATCCAAAGCAATCTGATGTGAAAATTACTTATGGTCCTCCGCCTTCTCAAGATAAGATTATTCAATTCACAATTGAAGCCGATGAAACCGGGCAATCTGCGCCTACAGTTAAATCAGAGAATCGAGTTACCGATTCGACTCCGGTTGAAACAACGTATCATCAAGCAGAAAGATGTTTGCTGATTCAAGATGCCATAGGTCAAGGGATTCAACATGGGAAGATTTCTTTGGCCACGGAGGCGTATGATTTTTGGGAAGGGCGTTTTGGCCTTCCGGTTTTGTTAGGGGGAGAAATACTCGTCACGGTTAAAGCGGAAGGTTATTTTTCCACTAGTTATCCAATCAATTTCGATCAACAATCATTCGAACCTATCATTCTTGAATACAAATCTGCTTTTACGATTCTTGTTTTGAATCATAACGGATTACCATGCGGCAATGCGGCCGTTCGTTTGATGAAGGTTTCATCTCCCATTCGACCAACCATAGTAGAATCATCTATCGCCACTAGCCGCGGATATTTGCCTTCAATTAATGTTGTGAATCGAAAAGAAGGTGATTGTGTTGTTGCCAGCGCCAACCGTTTAATCCATAAAAATAATACGGTCATTCTTCCTTATGGACAAACCAAGCCGAAATTAGGGGATCAACTCATCTCCGTTGGTAATTGTTCATGGAATTCTTCCATATCCCCCTTCTACTTCACTCAGAAAATTGCTTGGTTTAACTATGTTTATTTTCCAATTATTACAGAAAAATCTTCCATGCTCCGGATGTGGGATACATTAACTTACTCAAAGGCAAGCGCAGAAGGATATTGTTGTACGGCAAAAGAATATTGCGAAATTAGAAGGAATGGAGAACGCGGTTTTTATTTTCTTTCCTTTCCTGACTGTATGCCAAATCCATCCATCGTGAAAGAGGCAAAAACGAATGTGAAAGGTGAATGCCAATTTATCGATCTATATCCTGCCTTATATTATGTCCAAGCATTTAACGGAAATAGTCACAGTGATTTGGTACCGCTGCATCCTTCCTGTTCGGGTACGCAATTGACACTTGTCGATTCGAGCGAGGTTTTTGTGCGAGTAAAAAGGAGTGGAATCAAATCAAATAATCAAGCGTATCATGTTGTAGAAGATATTCCTGTAATTCTAAAATCGTTAGAAGGGAAAGGCATTTTCTCAACCAATACAGATTTTGATGGATTCTCCTGTTTTCAAAACGTACCTTTTGGAGATTATGAACTCGTTGTAAGTACACCGAATGAGATTGTTAATGAAAAAGTCATAATTGATACGCTGGAAGAAAAATTTACCATCCAATTAAAAAGCTGGGAACGATACACCGTTTCGGGTACAGTAATTGATAAAGAAACGAATCTCCCTGTCACTGGATTTGAATTATCTCTTTGTTATGAAGCGCGTTTTGAGATGAAAGGTGAGCATTCTACCACAATCTCCGATTCTGTGGGGAGATTTATGTTCGAGGATGTAATACCCGGTACTTATTCAATAGGTGGTAAAATACCTGCGAATACTGACAAAATGTCCTCTCTTGAAACAATACAATACTTATCTAAATTTGAAAGTTCTATGTTAGAAAGTTTTTTAATGGCTTCTGATACCTATGGATCAAGAAAACAAATCGCTGTTAGTAACGATAATATTGAGAATTTAGTTATTCCTGTAGAGAAAGTGATACAAACTCATTTGGCTGGGAAAGTAATCTATAAAAATGGAATTCCCGCAGAGGAAATACCCATAACAATAACCGCAAAGTATCCAACACGGATGCAAGCATCTTCTTTTCTAGCAACTGTACCTAATGAACCTAAGACTGACACTAAAGGCCATTTCGAATTCACAATCATTAGTGATACATTTCAGACTGACAAACCGATAGAATTACGACTTACCGCAACAAAAGGACAAATAATTCCAAGTTATTGGGAACAAAAGGAGGATGATTCCTATGAATTTATTGAGTCAAAGACCATCCCCTATTTTTTGGGTAGCACGAATGTTAGTGGATTTCCCGGCGATACATTTGACGATATTGTCATTGTTTTATCTGCAGTAGAGAATAAAATAATAGGCGGTAAATTACTTTCTGAAGAAAATGACTACTCACAACTAACAATATACGCTTATCAAAATAATCAAAATCTGCCTATACAAATCAATTCGATGGGAGAATTCAATATCCATAATGTTGAATCAGGAATAGTCAATATTTTGCTTCACCCACGCTATTATACATTTATTGATACTTCATTTGGAAAACAGAGGTCTATAAAATACATATTACAAAATATTCTTATTAATGTGCCGGAAAACGAACAATATGTGAATGCTGATATTTCACTGTCACCCGCAGGCTATTTTTGGGGAGTCGTCTTAAATGCACAAGCGCAGCCAGTTCCTGGAGTATTAGTAATATTAAGACGATATTCAGACAACAAGAGAATCTATAGTGATTTCACTAGCGAAGATGGATTTTACTTTATTAACGAGCATAATGTAAACATGGATGATGTTTATTATCTTTCCTGTTATTACACAAATAACTTTGACAATCCCGTTTGCCGTTCTTCACCAATGAAGCCAAATCAAGAAAATATTCAACTTGTTATCCATTAAATGGAATGTATTGAAAAATACTTGTTTTTTTATATTATATTTGACACACAGGGAAATATCATGCAATATTTAAACAATAGAATATTATCAATCATGCTTTTTGTGTTTTGCCGTTTTCAAAGGACTCTGTTTACATAAATTTCACAAGAAGAAATTTAGAGAAAAATTAAATCAACATTTAATGAAGAGATAATATGATGAGCAAGGTATCTTCCACGAAATTACTGTTCACCTTTTCGATTATTCTATTTATCATCACTCTAATATTTCTCGGACTTATTTCCAATCATTTTTTTCATCCAAAACGAATCTCATCAGATCATCCAGTACTGGTCACTCCGGAGCCATACGAAGAAGATAATAATCAAGGAAATCCAACGGCGGAGGAATGTTCTCTCGTTCGTGTAAGGGGGACTGTAGTCGATGAAAATGACGCTGGATTCAACAATGTATCAATACAAGCCGAATCAGAATTGACCAATACCATAACATATAGTCTTTCTACGGATACGTATGGAAGATTTTTATTAAAAATGGAACCAGGATCGTATCTGTTTACGATATCTTCGGAGGATGCGATTGTTTCTTCATCACGAACGGTTCAGATTGTTTCTTCAGTCAGCCTGCATTTTTCACTTCCCCGGAAAAATCGTATTACTGGGCGGATTGTAAATGAAAGTGGGGAACCAATAGAAGGCGCTCAGCTTTCGATATCGGCTATCCGAAATCCAAACCGGTTGAAGGTTGAAGCGGCGGCGGCTTCTGTGAGTAATTGCACGTATTCAACTCAGAGCGGGCCATCCGGTCAGTTCGATTTCTTTCCTATTTGGCCAGGTCAATACGCGTTGACAGCGCAAGCGCCGGGCTTCCTTCCGTACGAAGAATTCGATGTGAGAACCGGGAATGAGAAACAGATTATCGTTTTAAAAACCAAAACGGATTTGCAGATCACTGTGGTAGATAATAAGGAGGAGCCTATCTTTCTTGCTGTTGTGACTTTGAAGGCAATCTCCTCAACGGGTGTCTTTATTGATGAACAAGAAACGGCGCAAAACGGGGAATGCTCTTTCAAGAATCTCTTGCCAGGCACATATTCTCTCCATGCGAGTCATCATAAATATGTTTCGACGCCTCGAAGCCAAATGGAAGTTACTTTAGGCAGCCGGAATCATTACCGTTTGTATTTACAGCGGTCCGGTCATACTGTTTCCGGTGTAGTCTTGGAAGAAGAGAGTCGAAAACCAGTTCCGAATTTTTATATGCAACTCAAACCGGAGAGTTGGAGTATGGTTGGGGCACCTGCGATCGCTTCCGCTTCCAGTAATCAACAAGGTGAATTTGAATTGCTTCTCATTCCTGAAGGCCGTTACTGACTGGTTGAAAAAGGGGACGCTAATTATAAACACTCTCATTCGTCTTTCTGGATATCGGACGAAACCTATATTCCAACGATTACAGTGACAGACACGGATGTGAAGGACATTATCTTTTGGGTGGCACCCAAAGCCCCTATATCAGGCCATGTGCTTTCACAGGAACGTCAGCCGATTTCAAGAGCGTTTGTCGCCTTGGATTTAGGAGGATTATGGAGAACGATTCATTCCTCGCCAGAAGGTTATTATCAGATGAATACTCTTCCTTTGCTGCCAAAAAACGAAAAGCGGATAGCCCAACTTTCGGCGTATCATAAACAATACGGATTCGGTAAAACCCATCCTTTTACGTATACGTCAGGAGAGCGATTGACGAATGTTGATATCACTTTAACGAAAGGTTTCCTATTGTCCGGAAGAGTGACACAACCAGATAACGCGCCAATCGAAGGCGTGGTTGTTCAGTTCTTGGATAGTAAAGAAGGAACGGGTCTTTCGTGGCAGGCTCTCACGGATAGCGATGGAGAATACTGTTTTGAAGAAGCGTTACCCAATTGGGAAGGCGCCTTGATCGCAAAAGCTCTCGGTTATGATCCAAAGAAAAAAAATCTATCGATTTCCGCGGGGAAAAATGAAGAACGAATTGATTTTGTTTTGATCCCGAATGGCAAAGAAGCGGTGATCACAGGGATTGTTGTAGACCGGAATGGACGCCCGCTAGAAAGAGTACGTTTGTTGATTCAAGAATCCGGTTCGAACCAGGGAATGCGGTATACCGAACAAATCACGTCAAGTGATGGGCACTTTGAAATTACAGATCTCTATCCAAACGGAGCGTACAATATCAGCGCGGCCATGCTCACGTATTCATTTTTAGAAACAACTGTTTTTGGGATTCCAGCCAACAGTGAAAATATTGTCATTACTCTTTGGTTTGAGCCAGTAAAGGTTTCTATAAGCCTGGATGACTCAGCGCTATCAGAAGAGGTAAAAAACGGTATTTTATTTGTTTATCCTGAAACATCAGAATTTATTCAGCAAGATACGTATCCGATATCAAGTCAACAATCTGCGGTAGTTTTACTCAAGGAGCCGGGGCAATTCAATTTCGAAGTGAAAAATCCTCTCTTCCGGGGATTCGAATCTATGATAATAACGGAAGAGAGCCTAAAGCAAATCAATCTCACAATCCATCTTAAACCAGCGGATTCATTCATTGTTTATTTTTTTGCTAAATATCACAACGGTCAGCTTTACGATCAACCATATCGCGCTCGTTTGCGTTTACAAACACAAGAAGGCCAACAACCATATGAAAATGCCCGGCACGTTCAACCCTTGGATAATAATGATCCAGAACTGATGGGAGTGGCGGATTTTCTCGTTTATGAGGAAGGCGTCTATGAATTGACCGTCTGGGATCAATGGAACAATACAATCGAAAGAACAATATTATCACTCGATCCTTTAATGGGAAAAGATCATGGATTTGTACGATTCCCTGATGTTGTTTTTCCATAGTTAAATAGCAAAATCAACACAGAACTTACCCCCTGATGTATCCAATTGCCTTGCAAGGATTAAATCGCCATTTTCATGAAATAAATCGAATAACTTTATCTCTCCAATCCATTTCATTCCAAAGCGCAATATCCACGTGTGGTTGGATAATCTTTCCAAGTCTATCAATCGTTACTAGAATACAGTTGATGTCAGAGAACATAATACCGCTTTACACGTGGAGGAGATTGCTATAGATGGACATTTCCGCGCTTTTAAAAACATTGACGGTGGAAGGGGCTTCTGATTTATATTTGAAAGTCGGTCTTCCTCCCTCCATTCGAGTGCATGGCAATGTAATGAGAATGGACGCGGCCGCCGTGACGGACGCAGATATGGACGCAGTAATCAAGCTATTATTGACGGACCACCAGTTGCGAATCTTTCAAGAACGGCCCGATTTGGACTTCGCTCACGCGCTGGATTCAGGAAATCGGTTCCGGATCAACCTATTTCGTCAGCAGGGACATATCGGTCTTGTGGCCCGCGCCATACACGACGCCGATTTGTCGTTCATTAAACTACATCTGCCACCTGTCGTGCGGGAGATGGCGGAACTGCCGCGCGGTTTGGTGTTAATTACCGGCGCGACGGGCAGCGGCAAATCGACGTCGCTGGCGGCGATGATCACGCATATTAATAAAAATTTCTCCCGGCACATCGTCACGGTGGAAGATCCAATCGAATTCATTCATACGGATCAGAAATCAGTGATCAACCAACGGGAGGTAGGCTTTGACACACACAGTTTCGGAGACGCCCTGCGGCATGTCGTGCGGCAAAGCCCGGACGTGATTCTCATCGGTGAGATGCGCGACAACGAAACGATGATGACGGCGATCGCCGCCGCCGAAACAGGGCACCTGGTTTTAACGACTCTGCATACAGCGGATGTCTCCCATACATTGGACCGGATCATTAACTATTTCCCCGACCATCTAAAGAATCAGGTGCGGCAGGAACTAGCGTTATCGCTGGAGGGAATTCTCTGCATGCGTTTGGTACGGCGCGCCGATGGAAAAGGACGGATTCCCGCTTTGGAGATCCTGCGCACGACTTCAAGTGTAAAACAAGCGTTACTGGATGGGGAGTTGTGGCGTTTGAAAGAATTGATGCAGAAAGGGCGTGAATTCGGGATGCAGACGTTCAATCAGTCTTTGCTGGATCTCCATCAGCAGGAAATTGTCACGTTTGAAGAAGCGATGCGCGCATCCACGAATCCGGAAGAGTTCAAATTGAACGCGCAAGGGATGTTTACCGGTACGGATTCGGTCGCTCTCTACAATCAGGAATAGACTGAATTCAATTTTACCAATCTTGATATGTTCCGTACAGATTTCATTCCTCTGCGGATTTGATCGATACTCTATCACCTTCCTTTCTTATTTCGTTACAGGAGAATATGCAGAATGCCGCGTAACTGTATGTGGATTGGGTTATCTCTATTATTTGTATGGCCTGTTTTGGCGGAAGAGCGAACAGTTATTCATTCTCTATCTGATTATTCACCACCGAAAATCGAATTGGAATGGACTGTTCCCGGTCCGGTTTCAGAAGCGACCTGCGCGCTCTTTTGGGATCATGTGAAGAGCGGTGAACTGGTTGTATGGAAGCCGGTTCCTGGATGGATCCCGTCTCCGGCTACATCAACGACTTTTCAAGGATCGCATAGGGAAGAATATCAATTTCGAATTGCAAAAACATCCCCCCCCGGACGTGAAATGATGACGCTCGTCGATTACGAACGAAAAAGCGATATGCGCCGATTTACCTATTTCGGTTACCAGGTCGGGATCAATGGTGGATTTGAATTCGAGACGGAGAATCCAATTGAAGGAAAGCGAAGCATGACGATGTATTTCCAGCGCGGGAAAAAGGAATACAAAGATTTAGCGCCGGACATCCAGATCGGTTTTCCCTATATTGATACTGAAATTGAGCGGGATTGGTCATCGTTCCAGTATTTAGAATTCCTGTATTGGCTTGACGCGCCAAGTGATATGAATCTATTTATCCGGTCGGCGTCGAAAGAATGGACCGCGCCGGTTCTTTCATTTTCTGAAACAGGAGACGCATTGCGGCAATGGCATTCGATCGTTGTGGATTTAGATAAAGAGTTCGGCTCTCCCGAAGAGAGAACGCTGATCAAGAGTCTTGCGTTTTTAATTCCTGAAAAAAAGGTGGATCAAAAACAAGGCCATTCATTCAAACTGGACACTCTCAGGCTCTGGGCCTCACGGGATTTTTACCCCACCCAAATCGACGCCACACCTCCTCCACTACCTCGAAATATCGAATATCAAATCCAAAACGGAAAAATCGAATGGACCTGGGACGCGCCGGAAGAAGATCTTTCTGAGATCAAGGGATACACCTGCGATTTTGTGCGAAACCGGAATATGGCGATGCCGGATCAGATTCTTACAACGGAGACACAGATATCCTTTCCATTCCAGAAACCACCCTATTACGCCGTCTTTTATTTCCGGATCAGGGCGCAGAATACGGCTGGAGTTTGGTCGGATGTTGTTACGAAAAGCGTTGTTTGTAAACCATGATAGTGAACGTTTCTGTGATATAATTACAGTCAAACATTTAAATTATCCAGGAGGCAGGAAATGCGTCTTTATCTCGCGCAACATGGGGAAGCGGAGCCGAAAAAAAACAATCCGGACCGGCCATTAACCGTGAAAGGATCGTTCGACGTTAGGAAGATCGCTGTATTTCTCGAAAGCGCCGGTGTTCGTGTCACCGATATCTGGCACAGTGGAAAAATTCGCGCGCGGCAGACCGCTGAAATTCTGGCGCAGGCTTTGAAGGCTAACGGGAATGTTAAACAACGCGAAGGTTTGGCGCCGAATGATCCAGTGGATGAGATCAAAGCGAAAATTGACAATCGAAAAGAAGATTTGTTGATTGTGGGGCATTTACCCTTCTTGGCGAAGTTGGCTTCCTTGTTGATTACAGATGATGAGACGAGGAATGTGGTAATATTCCAGACGGGATGCGTTCTTTGTCTTGAACGCGATGAGGATAGTGGATGGTCTGTGTGTTGGATGGCGCCTCCGGATTTACTCACATAAATTTTTTACGTTTTGATTGAGCCACTACATCAATTCTCATATCAACCATTTATCAATAGCATTTCTCATCCCTTTCTTTATGATATCTTCAAGACTTCGGCTAACCGCATCACACAAACCATCAATCAATGTTAAATCTTGCCCCCATAATTCCTCGTTGGATATGATGTTTTTAACGAGCGTAGACACGTCGTTATCTTTTTCATACGTTTCCCACTGCGTATTAATAAATTGTATTGAATCCATCTCGTCCTGAATGGGGTATTCTTCCCCGCCTCGCTGTCCCAAACTTCCATCTTTAGTCGTTCGCGCGCTGCGGTAGAAGAAAAGCAACACAGCGAGAGAGGAGGATAGGAGCGGCGGTATTCTTTGTTTGATTCGGATGTACTCAAGGATAGATGGGAGGATGCGAACTTTCCATTTTTGAATCGAGTGGACGGAAATGGTCAGGAGTTCGTGATGGATGAATGGATTCTTGAATCGTTCCAAAACCGATTCCGCATACGGCTTCTTCTCCCTTTCATCAATCGGGAGAACGGGAAGAATTTCTTCGAATATGACTGCGCGAAGGTATTTCGAAAACAATTCTTCTTCCATCATTTCCCTGACTGTATTTAATCCTGCGATGTACGCTGCCAGTACGGAGGCGGTATGCGAACCATTCAGGACTCGTATTTTCCGGTTGCGATAGGCGGAGAGATCGTTCGTCCAGATCACATTTAATCCCGCTTCGTAAAACGGGATCTCTTCCGCGAGATGTTGAGGGCCTTCGATCACCCATAGATGAAAGACCTCACCCATTGTCAATAGGGTGTCTTGATAACCGAGTTCCTGGAAGAGTGTTGGAGCGTCATCGTGGGGATAGCCGGGAACGATCCGGTCAACAAGAGTATTGACGAAATAGCAACCATGTTCGATCCATACTCTGAAATCATCTTCGAATCCCCATTCTTCTGATAGTTGAATAATAATGGATCGAAGGATGTCTCCATTTTGTTCGATCAATTCACATGGAATGACAATAACGCCTTTCGACACATCGCCTTGGAAATATTGATATCGCTCATGCAAAAAGGCCGTGACTTTTCCGGGGAAAGAGTGCGGGCATTGATCTGTTCTAAATGATTCCTGTTGATACGTAATGCCCATCTCTGTTGTATTGGAAAACAGGAATCGGAGATCGGGATTTCGGGCGCATTCTAAAACAGCCCACCATTCTTGATAGGGATTGATTCCCTTTTGAATCACGGTGATGAGATGCCGTTCATCGATGATCTCACCCTGTTCGATTCCACGAAGAACGGCTGTATAGAGACCATCCTGTTCGTTAATCTCTACAATACGCCCTTCTTCAATCGGTTGAACGACGATGACTTTTCCGTTCCATAAACCTTTACGATTCAATTCATCCAGCATCCAATCCATGAAGGTTCGGAGAAAGTTCCCTTCCCCGAACTGAATCGCGCGGACGGGAAAATCATCGAGTGGACCGACGGTTAAATTTTGCGTGTCGCTGATTTGCGAGAGCATCTTCTTGGATAGGCGTTCCATAATAACTATCCATTTCTTTTTATTTTGATTTTTTTTATACCAAACGGGATAGCGATTATTGTACTGTCAGAATGCGGTATTGAACAATGAAAGCGCAGAAAAACATAAAGGCTCCGGCGCAAGGGCCTATGTTTGCTCTTGGCGCCCATTCTGGTACAAGCGCCGACCTTAAGCCTTTTCTACTTGGGCTTTTTGTAAATTGCCTTCAGTAGTGAATAGATTCCTGCGTATTGATAGCGGCTGTCTACGTAATTTTCGAGTACGTAAAATAAGAAATAATAAAACCTTGCTGATGACCATATGACCATTATGAGCAAGAACAATGTTTCGAAATCAAAATGTTTTACTATGAGTATTCCTGATGACGCTGCTAAGAGGAAAAGAAATAGGAAGCCTTTGAAGATAATGAGATTTTTATTTTTTATATCTTTACTCTTCATATTCACTATTTCGAGTTCAGCCAGATCTTTTTAGAATTGGATAGAATTTGGCATTTTCATGGGACTGAATTCAGTTGTTTAGACTGTTGTTGTACTACTCTCTAACAATTCTTGAGGTAAGACGGTTAGGGGATCGATTGGGCGGCCGTTTTGGTGGATTTCAAGTTGTAGATGAGGGCCGGTGGAAATACCGGTGTTTCCGGAAAGGCCGATGCGGTCGGTTGCCTCCACATGCTCTCCAGTTTGATAATTTCGTTGTGAAAGATGGCCGTAAAGAGACTGGGTTCCATCACCGTGATCGATTTCGATCGTTTCCCCGTATCCTCTCAAGGTTCCCGAAAATACGACTGTTCCCGCTTTAACAGGATTAATGGGTGTGCCTGTTTCCAAAGCAAGATCAATTCCATTATGGAAGCGTTGATTACCAAAGATAGGATGTACGCGCATACCAAAACCGGAAGTAATCCGTCCCGTAGCGGGTACCTGGAAATCATCTAGTATTAAGTTTGATTCCACCTGGGCGACAGACGCTTTACTTTTAGTGGAAATAATGGATGACAGATCGATTGTCTGCCCCACTCGGATATAATCTGGATTTTGGATACCGTTTCGATTGGCAACCTGTGTGACCAATCGGTAGATATCCGCTGTCCGGAAAGGGATATTTTGCGATCGCAGTTCAGAGGCAACAATCTCGGATAGGGTATCTCCCCGTTTCACTTTGTATAAGGAAGTCTCTTCAACTGCTTTAGTATCTGTTTGGTTTGATTCCACCACTGCAATTTTGGGGGAGGAAGCGGAATCCGTTTTGGACTTGGAATCGGACGAATCGACCGGTTTTGAATCCATTGGAACCGCGGTAAAGGGAACCTTTAAAAGTTCCATTAAGTTTTGTTTCGTAACCTTCTGATTTTCAATATGTTGAGAAACATCTTTATTTGATTGTTTTGGTTCAGATTCAGTAATTTCAGAGGAAACAGGATTGGACGCTGATTTGTTGTCCTTGGATTGTGATGACCCAGCCTTTGGCGTGACGGATAAGGCGTTCAAACTGAGTGATTCCGCTGTCAAAACGGGAGTTGGTTTTTGCCGGGTTTGTTCCGCCAACACATCTTCAAACGCTTTCGACGGATTGGGATTACTGGAGATCCGCCTTCGCTCTGTGGAAGATACGCTGGATTTATGTATTGGTTCGACGTCTAGAGGATCGATAAAAGGTTCGACCATCGTTCCACTCCTGCCCAATAAACGCGGCGATTAGACCGAAAACCGAAACGTGATAACATCGCCGTCTTGTACGATATATTCTTTGCCTTCCAGCCGGAACTTACCCGCTTTTTTGACCGCGTCTTCCGATCCGTACTCTTTCATTTCATCAAACGCGATCACTTCCGCCCTGATAAATCCCCGTTCGATATCACTGTGAATCTTTCCTGCGGCCTTTTGGGCGTGAATACCGATCGGGATTGTCCACGCGCGGACCTCATCCGGCCCATAGGTGAGAAACGATTGCTGACGGAGAATCCGATACGATTCTTGAATGACCTGCCCAGCGGCGGGACCTTCCAATCCAGACGCTTCAAAATAATCCGCCCATTCCTCTTCAGGAAATTCAAGCAAATCGCATTCCAAATTTGCGTTCATCACTACGGTTGACAATCCCCAGCGTTCACAGGTTTTTTCCAACTGATCCAGCCATTCCCGCTCTCCATCATGGGTCAGGTCGGAGACATTTGGCGCTACGAGCATCTGCTTGCCAGAGAGGAGGCCGTAAGGGCGAATATAACGGCCAATTTCTTCATCTGTGGGAGAGACGGTGAAAATCGGCTGGTTTTCTTCAAGCGCTTTGAGAAAACGTTCAAGGGATTCTTTTTCCGCATCAAGTTCTTTCCGTTTATCCATCTGTTTATTCCACGCGTCGCCGATGCGAGGGAGGCGTTTTTCAATGACGCTCATATCCGCTAAGATGAGTTCGGTCAGGATCGTATCCAAGTCTCTGGCAGGATCGATCGTCCCCTTCTGGATGGGGAACCGAATCGGAATGAAAGACACGAACAGTGATAAGCAAGGCTTCCATATCGCGGAGATGCCCTAAAAATTCAGCGCTGAAACCGCCCTTTTCCCCCGCTCCCTTCGTGAGTCCCGCCACGTCCGTAAATTCGGCGGTGGCGTAGGTGATCTTTTTTGGTTTGTAGATTTCCGCCAGCGCGTCCACACGCGCATCGGGCACACGAGCGACTCCCCGGTTGGCGTTTTTCCGCGTACCGGCGATGGAAGTGTCCGCGTGGCCGTGTGTCAACGCGTTGAAAACGGTGGTTTTTCCTGAAGTGGGTAATCCAATAATTCCTATTTGCATTGTACTATCAGCCCTTTAGATTAAATGTCAACAAATCGGCAATAAATTCATGAACTTTGTTTATTATAGGCAAAAAATTCCATCCTTGAATGCGAGGATTCGATTTTTAGGTTGAAGATAAAAGCTTCGGCATAAGCGCTGGTTGATTTTGTTACATTCAAATGTCCAGTAGAGATTAAGAGAGTGGGTATGCGGAAATTGTGAATCATCTTATTGTACATATTGACAAAAAAAAATGAACGGAAAACACGTAGACACATTAAATTATTCTTGACTTTTAATCAAGCGTATCATAAATTCTTGAAACCATTGAATATTTTAATCGTATGACAATCACTAATTGACAACACATAACACAGAATCTGAAAAGAAAGGAAGCGACGATGCGAGCAGGTGAACGACCACTCAAGAGCAAGAACGTACACCGATGTTTTATGACAGGTAGAACGTGTATTCACGAGCAGGAGATTTCGAAGCGACAAGAAGATATTGAGAAAAAAGTAGGAGGAGATAGTGCTTTCGTCGTCATGCCGTTTACTCCCGACCTTGATGCCATCTACGCTTGGCAAATCAAACCATTCCTAGAAAGAGGTGGTGACAACAAGAGGCAAACTTACTCTTGTCAGGTGCAGCGTGCAGATGATGTCTGGCAAGTCGGTTTTATCATCTGCACGAAGATCTGCAAACAGATTCAGATGGCGAATCTTGTGGTTGTTGATCTCACATATAATAATCCTAACGTTTTCTACGAGTTTGGGATAAGCGCAGCTTTACGAAAACGGATTCTACCAATTGCAATGGGGAGAGAACTCGACAAGAACAACCGCTCAGAGTACCTGAAACGGTCTTTTGGTATCGAAGGAACATTTTCATCTGGAGATAGTTCTCACTGTAAAGTGATTTCGTATCCCGACTTTGGATACATGGTGGGTGACATTAGTGAATCGGAGTATAACACATCCGGACTCCCTGAAAGTGCGAATGGTGATCAAGTTCTTATTATTCATGAATCAGACTTTAAAATAGAAATACCTAATAAGCATGGTTATGGCGATCCTCCTTCTTCAGAATATTCGTTCGGCAAGATTTGCAATACGGCAACGTCGACAGCTATAAGATCTATTTTCTATCCTACTAACTCAGAAACAAGTACTAAAGCGGACGAGATAGGAAAACTGACCGATACGAAGAGGAGATATAGAGACAAGATCGCGAAACGATTTCAGGGATCATCAGATGAATTATCGGAAATGGATTTCGTTAAGAACATGGTTGTTGAGATGGACCTATCGAAGACTAACTTCAGTGACATCTCCAAAGCTATTGTACAGTCTGGGTGTGTCATCATAGACATCCGCAATCACGATCCACGAGCGTTCTTCTGGCTGGGATACCTTCATGCAATCGGAGCACACGTCATACCAGTTAATGTCTCACCAATAACCTTAGAAGGGGACGGTAGGCAGCAGAGCACAATGGCCTTCGACATCGCTGGACTCTGGTACGCTCAGTTTAATGCGAAAGAGCCCCTTGTCTTTGAAACAACACTATGTGATATCCTTGGATACATTTATGATGAGAAGGCGAAGCAACTTCAGAAGGATGCCTTCTGGCAGAAGATCCTCTCCGATAGACCTGTTTCTGTCTTCCTCGGGACTGTCAGTGAGGAAAAACTTGGTAGAAATAGTCTCGGAGATTGGGACTATAGATCAGCAGCGGAAATCACGAGTTTCCTTTCCCAGAAATCCCACAAGGTCGTTCTTGAGAATCCGATCATCAAACCAACCAATCCAGATAGTGTACGACCGATGGAAGAAGGGGCTGATTACCTTCAAAGACTTCGAGGACACTTGACGAGAAAAAACTGCATTATTATTGGGAGTTCCGATATCAACGAACTCACAGAAGTAGTCTGGGCAACCATACACGGACACAAACCATTTACCTCTATTCCGGTTGAAGAGACAACTAATTCTAACAAAGATGATATAAACTGCTTCATAGCATTTAAGCAATACAAAGGATTGGAAAGCGAGGACAAGAAGCGGCTATTCGGGTACGGTTCGCAAGGGATGTCTTCGTTTATCCTTGAAGATGCGAAGGAGAATGCTAAAGAAAAGAGAGGATTTATATTTAGAGAAGGAAATGCTACACAGGCGGAAATACTCCAGGAATTCATCTCGCATCAATCAGTTGAAGCGGGAAATCCTGTATTAAGGAAACTCTATGGGCAGCTTATTGTCTGTCGAAATCCCTGGTACAGCGACAACTGGATTGTTATCATTAACGGAACAAGTGGTCCCGCAACTCTTGGCATCACGCAAATTCTTACTGGATGTCAGTACAAAGACTTCACAATGCGATCTGACGCTGTCCCTCGAGAAGTGAAAGAACAGATGTTTCGTGAATGGTCAAAAGGAACACCAGAATCAATTCATCAAGGTGAAATGCCAAGCTATAATGAACTGTCGGAGAACCTACTTACTGAGTGCTTAAAATTCTTTGAAGGTGAAATGTCAGGATTCGAAGCGATGATCGAGGTAGGCGTGTACTACCCGTCTGAAGAACTTCTGAATGATGAAAGAAAAGTAGTTGGATGGAGATTCACAAATGTGGAGAAAAAAACGAGTGGCGTGAAACTGACAAATCCGCGAAAAAGGGATTGGTTGTTTGAATCCACAAGTGAATAGGGAAGTAACAAGAGAACAAAACCTTTTACATGGCGGCATGGATTTCAAAAATAAGATTTAAATTCTATGTGCAGATAAATTGTATTTTTTAATTTTTTAACGAGGTAATCCCTATATCCCCCGCGCTGCGTATGCCGTTACTTGGATTGTATGTCGCGCGAGAGAGTAAATGGGGAGTGCGGTAGGCGATTCCCAATCCCGAATCCTTTGCGTCAGGACCGACGCTGACCAATGCGAAAGCGCGTAACGGCTTCCAGGGGGGGACGTGATAGCGCCTATAATCGAAATAGGTATATCCAACCACATCGGGGATATTCAGATCAAGCGCCACCGATTGTTTGATCTCGATCATGGTTTCCCGGCTGAAATCGTCTTCCAATAGAGAACAATCGTTGGGGATGTAGACCCCTAAGAGAGGCTGCAACGCGACGCAAGCGTCAAAGTCACTCCACAACGAGGGAATAGGCGTCGTCGATCCAACCGGGTAGCAACCAATGTCGGCGGCGTAGGATTCAAGCCCGTTTCGTATAACGTTAAGGTTGTTTTTCGTTGCCGCAATCCGCGACCGAATCAGCGCATTTTGAACCAGTGGAGCGGTCAATAGAGTGAGAATCGACAACACCGCCAATGTTACGGTCAGTTCGAGGAGCGTGAAAGCTTTTCGAGACCTATTTATCATGATGATTTACGATTTAACGAGATTTTGATTCCCCAATTATAATCATATATCGCCAATTTCCCACTCATCTTTCAAATAAATGAAAAATTTCTGTAAACTGTTTACTTATTTTCAGCATTCTTTTTATCACATTCGGAATTCAAAGGATTGAGCACTGACGAGACAGCAAACAGTTATATGGCGGATACAGAAGCGCAACATATTCAACAGGATCGAATTGATTTTATCATCCTAAGGGTGCAAAACGGTGACCGGGAAGCGTTTATGGAATTGGTCGACCGTTTTAGCGGTATGGCATATTCTACGGCATACACCATTCTCCGGAACAAGGAAGACGCCGAAGACGCCGTTCAAGAAGCTTTCATTCGCGCTCATAAATACTTGCATACGCTAAGCGATCCTCGCCGCTTCGGAGGATGGCTGCGTTCAATCGTCCACCAGGAGTGTTGCAATCTCATTCGGTTTTGGAAGCGGAAAAAGAAAGGATTGGACGAGGTTCAAACTGAATTGCTGGAACGGCTGTCGTCTTTGTTCCGCAATGGGCCGTCGTCAAAGGCTTATCGAAACGAAATCTGGGAGCGGAGCCTGTCAGTTTTAAGTCAGCGAGCGCGGGAGATTGTACTCCTATATTATATGGAAGGTTATACTTACGCTCAAATAGGCAATCTGCTGCAACTGACGGAAGGGGCCGTAAAAAGCCATCTCCACAAGGCGCGTAACAAAATTGGACGACGATTAAGTAAATTAGGTGTCACTTCACTGGTTGGCATGGGGTGTTTAGTTATTTCAATGTGCAATATTATAATGCCGGGTTGATAGCGAACGGCAATGTTGGTGATGTCAAAAAACCATTAAACCGCCGATAGTGTGAGAGTGAGAATTGATCATGCCGAAGAACGTATCTAATCAAGAAAACAATCGATCCGCCCCTGAGACCGATGATTTTATGCGGATAATCGCCGATTCAGTTCGACCGGACAAACAAGCGATTCGCAAAGGCGTCGAACGGCGTTTGCGAGACAGGATGTTGCGGAATAATGTCTTATTTAAAACCAACGCGCCGTCATCCTCGTTTGCCTACCGGCGATGGGCCTCCGTTTGTATTGTATTTCTTGCGTTTCTATTGGCAGTTTATTGGTTGTTTGATTTGACCACCGCCAAAAACGGCCACTATATCATTTTACCCGCCGGGCAAGTCCAACTGAGAGACGCGGGAAAAACGCTTACTAAAGTCAGTTCTATCGATGCGGAGGGAGAAACCATTAAAACTTTGAACGGCGGAGGAGCGTCACTCTACCAAGTGAATGGATACTGTGTCCGAATCGCGCCGCTATCATCCCTGCGCGTAACCGATGAAGATTGCGTTGAATTAAAGAACGGATCTTTGTTCGCTGAAGTGAAAAAACGCTCCGATACAGCAAAATCGTTTTCCGTCAACGCGGGGGATATTAAGGTTTATGTCTTGGGAACAGAATTCTCGGTCGAGAAAAATAACGGACGCATTGAAGTCGCCGTTCGAAAGGGGCGTGTACGAGTGGTTGCGGTGGAGAATAATAAAGAATTGATACTGAATGCGGGTGAAAGCGTCGCATTTCACCAGGGAAAGATCGATGAACCAAGCAAAATCGCTTTGGAACGTATCGCCCCCTGGCGACAAACGTTAATCCTAGCAGAGAAAAATAATCCACTTCTACGTGATTTAATGGAAAAATACTTCAAAAGTCGAACTTTGAAATAATTTTTTAATCTATGGAAACACGAGCGCTAAATAAGAAATGTTATTATTTATTGATTCACATGTATAAGGATGGCAAAACTCTGATCACTCGCTGGCCCGAAGAGATCGTATGATTTTTGCGTATTAAGGAGGAATCTAACCGGCTTGGTAGGAGTAATCCTCTCCTGCTTATCAAAATGATATGACTTTGTGAGCGCCCGTTCAAACTACTTGAGGTTGAATCAATGGATCTTTTATTCTCCCTTTTCTTGATGATCGGCGCTTCTCAACCTTCCATTGACGAGGCAGCCGCTCCATCCACTCCATCATCGGCGTATGATTACAGTTCAGAAATCCTATATCAAACCTACGGATTTCTCAGTGGAATAACTACAGACAGATTGGGGATCGTTGTTTGCAACCACCAAGGGAACCAAGTGATTCGGTTGACTTGGCAGGGAGAAGTTGAAACGATCGCCGATACTCCCGGTTCGCCTGTTGATGTAGAGTATGTTGATGGCGAATATTGGATTCTACTCAATGATCCGCCGGTGCTGATGGCGTGGAATCCCATTTCCCAGGAGCGAAGGATTCTTTTTATTGATTTTGAAAGAGAATCCAACCTTACCGCTTTTGCGGTCGCCTCGCGGGATATTGTATACGCCGCCGATTTCGGTGGAACCATCTATCGGATTGACCTGGTTGCGCAAACGAACACGATCGCTTATGACGGTCTCGATAATCCCGCTGACATCGCCATCCTTTCAGAAGGAGAGATCGCCGTCACAGAGCAAGTGGGATCCGACGCCCAAAACGGCCGGATTCGTTTTTTCCTCCCAAACGGACAAGATAAGATGCGGGAACTTATCTCCTACGAACTTATCGATCCAACTGGTTTGGCCGCCGGCCCGGATGGCAGCGTATACGTTTCAGTTTTTTTTAATAACAGCGTAGACAGCAATGATCCAGATCAAATACCCGTTGACAATCCAGATTCGCCTGCAATTCCAGATTTAGATACAGATGAATATTATGGAAGAACGATTGGCGGGATTTATCGTTTTTCCTCCTGGACTTCGCAACCGCAAATCGTCGCCCGCGGATTACGCGGTCCAACCAGTTTGGCAATAACTCCTGAAGGAACGATTGTTGTGATTGAGGAACCGAGTAACTCTATCCTTTCGGTCAGTGTGGATGGAACGCTCGATACACTCTTCCGCGGGACATGGAAGCCCCTGGCGATGAAAATATTCGTCGACGGTGTAACCGCATATCTAACAACCAACGAACAGAACGTTTACCTAGAGTTTGCCGTGGGTGAATCGAGAGCCAATGTTTGGACGTTCACCCATTCGGATGTATCTGTTCCACAAATCGAACTGGGCGGCGACGGCCTGTTGTACGTGTACGATCCCCAATTTTCGGAAATCCTTCTTTTTCAATCAAATGGGAGATTAACGCAATCCTATACCATCTTTTTGGGGGATGGAGAGGTTCCCTATTTAATGACCGATCCCACGGGGGGAATTGCGCTGTTTGCTTGGATATCCGGCGTTCTACACGTTCAAAAGGTCAATCGAGATTCAATGGGCGATGTCGTTGAGTATGATGACGACTTTTCTTCGTTGATTTATCTTGACGAAGAAGGAACAATACAAGACGCTAAGAGAAAAAATTCCCTTGGTGACGATGTGCTTTCCCATTCAACCATCGCTGTCGATGCGAATGGTGATATATGGTATATAGACGACAGCGGCGACGTCTATCGGGTCAGCGGCAATCAGACAGAGCGTATCGCCGAAAATCTAGGAAGCGTTCGAGGTGTTTCACCGGATGGAGACGACGGATTGAACGTTACCTTGGAGAATGGCCGCGTCATTCATCTATATCCATCCACACCGGTTTCCCGTTGGTGTCTCTTTTAAATTCGCACCGAACGAAAAAAAGTAAACATTTTGTCCCCTTTTTCCATTCTTTACAGTGATTCGTTGAATGCGGCCGCGGATTAACGAAACAATTTAAAATAACAATTTGTCGTTATGACACATGTTCTGATCCTTGTATTATCATCCGATTGAACTCAGAGCGATGTAAATCCATAACGATACTCTCTTGAAAGGAGAGAACTGATGAAGAAATTACAAACACTTGCCGTACTCGCTTTGTTGGTCTTTTGCGCAATCTCGTATTCTCACGCTCAGATCACGGTGATTGGAACGGATTCCGCAATCGAACCGGCCCCGGTAGAGAAAGACGAACCGATTCGAAGTGAAGAGATTGAAATATCAGAGGAGTGCTGGAATCCAGAAGCGTATTTCGCCGAGCTGCGGATCTTGACGTTGGATCAGTACGCGGATCGAATCGCCGAGAATCTGCTGACCATGCTGGAATCCAGTGGCAGCAAATTACTTGATTCGGTGGAGGAATACGAACTTCCAACAGTGGATGATATCAAGGCGAATTTCTACGCTCAGGCCGCATCATTCGAGATCGAAGGCGCTGGACCTGACACTGTGTTGGGTGAATTCTGCGATCAGATCGCTCAGACCTTGGCAGCCAAAATCGCCTCCTTGAATGGCGCCGAACGCCGCCTTCTTGGTATTTACTTTAATGAATCCAATGAAGATATGGTTAAGAACCTTTCCCAAAATGTCATTTGGACGTTGGAATCGATGACCGTACAGAAATTCTACGATGAGTTCTATTCTATTCTGCATCAGTACATCCGAGATCCCTTCATCAACAATGGCGACGAGCCCCTCAATGCGGATGGAAGTCTTATCAGAGACGACAAATAATCAGTACTACTTTTTTCTGCTTCACCGAAGCGGGCGCCGGGAAACCGGCGCTCGTCTTTTTCATTCCAAACTGTCATATACATGTGATTTTGTTTCTCTCACCGGCTCTTCATTCAACACTTTTACGATCCATGATTTACCTGGACTCGATCATATCCGCCAAAATGCGTTTGCCAATTAAGCCGCTGCTAAAAAAGGTTATTTCTTTGATGATAGGTGGACGGAAAGAGATAATATTATATAGACGCCGCAAAGAAAACGCGTCTAAAATCGACAGCCGATAAATTCTTTAATCAGGGAATTTTATGCTGTATTGCCTTTATCATGTAGAAGGAGTGTCTGCGATGGGGAAGACGGTCCAGGAGCCGTCTTTCTTAAGGACGCATAGTTTTGTTGATGAGATTTTTAATACTGTATCCCTGTAGGAGAATTCAACCTGTCCTGTGATGAGGAATCCGTCTTGCATGGTTTCTTGATCGGTATGTTGAAGCGCGAGTTCTTTGGCGGATTTGATGGTGTACCCATAAACCGCTGGAATCGCGCGTTCGGACATGTCGATGGGTTCATCTTTAAAATCCAATGGATCGAGATCGACGTAAACCGGCGCAATATGTATCGCATACATATTACTATCGATCTGTCCGGGATCGTCCGCTTTGGATAATTCACTGATCGCCCGCTCGATGGCTCCTTCCGCGAGCCAATTCGCTTGTTTCAGCGTTAACACCCGGTGGGTTTGACTGGCGAGAAACAAGGTGCGGGCGGTGTAAGCGATCATCAGCGTCCCCGCTACGAATGTAAAGATCAATATCGCCGGGAGACTGACCATCCCTTTTTGTTTCGATCGTTCGTTCATGGATGTAACTGACTCCCTTTCACAAACGTAATCAAGCGTTTTGGTCTCACGTCCAACGGGCGGCCTTTCGCTTCTTCAAACCATTCCATGCGGATGGCGCCATCGGATGTCTTTTCCAACAGGAATTGCGCGTTCCCCAAGTTCGCGATTTTCATGGAAAGATCGTTCTTTCCTTCTTCATTCTGGTTCCGGATTAATTCTCCGTTTTCAAGAGTATAGGTTATTTTTTTTACGGCGCCGTCCGCCGAAAGTTGAGTAAGGAGTAATAACGCGCTCTCGGATTGACTTACTTGAAATGAGTGGTTGATATCTTTTTCAATCCGGCTGAGCACCGTCTGCGCTTTGATGGAGAACATAACGTTATCGGTCGAAACCTTCGCCATTCTTTCAACTCGAAGCCACATTACACCCACAACTCCCGCCATTACATTCAACATAAGAACCACGATCATCAATTCGATCATTGTAAAAGCGCGTAAGTTTTTTTTCATTGACTATCCTCCTTGCAATGGCGAAAGCCAACTAAACGGTAGCAACGGTTGAATTCAGAGCCTACTCCTGCATCATGTTCAAGAAGGATGGTAATTTTCAAGAGATTAGAATCTTCGGTTTTCATTACGTAATACTTGCCGGAAACCGGGACGTGTAGTTTGAATTCAGTCAGTGGAATCGGTAATTCATATGATTTATTCGAGGGAGCGAACACGGTATCCGCCGCCATGATAAAATGCATCTGGGAATCTAGAATCTCCCCCATTTGCACGCGGAGAGCGAGTTCTTTTTGACAGCGGATACAATAACTCCAGCTGTGAACCATTCCATAACTTAAAATCCCCAAAACAGCGACTGCGATCAAGATTTCAATCAGGGTAAAACCATCATTAGAGAAGGAATCGGATGGATCCGAAACTCTACCTGAGAAGGGGAATAGATACCGGCGGATTTCAAGATTGCGTGGGAAATACGCGCAAGACGCAATGAAACAACCAAGAAAAATATATGTTAATGGATTGGTCATAATCCCTTGAATGCCTGAACCATTGCCTATTAAAACGGATAAACAGATTATAAATAAAATCAATCCACCAATACTGCAAATAACTACTCCAATCATCAAACCTGGAAGCCGATTGAAACACCAGAAGAGAATGAGACCGACGGAGATGCCCGCCATGAAATTGCGGCAGAAGGCGCCGAACGGTAAATCGGAACTGCCTAAAACCGCTAAGAGTCCTATTAGGACCACAAAAAACAGGCAATAGGAGACGAGAAAGCGAATCGTTCTCTCTTTTCTCAAGAACGCGCAGAACCACAGCATTAAAGCGATTAGTATTGGCAGAGCGGTCATTAAGTTCTCAAAACTCTGGGAGTACGAAGCGCTGGTTGTGGAAAAGGAGAGACTAAACCAAGCGAAAAGAATGGCTATACCGAAAAAAACCATCAGCAAGACTCTCAGTACACTCATTGGAGTCAGACTTGATTCCTTTTCCCTTCTCATGGTTTTTCCTTTTCTTCTTGCCCTGTACTTTTAAAAACGAACGGCTGAAAAAATATTGAAATAATTGAATAAAGGCAAATACAGAGCGACCATCGTGAATCCTCCCAATACCACTACGGCGAAAATGAGAAAAGGTTCGAGGATTTCTCGCACGATTGTGGTTAACGAATCCAGTTGCCGGCGATGGTATGACGCCATGTTTTGCAGGGTTTTGCCCAATGTTTCCGTATTCCCAGAACCGGCGGATTCGGCGATCATCCATAACGTTGTATGGGGGATAATTAGATTGTGATCGCCGCCCGAATAGGATTCACCCGCAGCGATGGCTGTATCGAGTTCCTCCATTGCGATGCGGAGCATGGGGCTGGAGACGGACTCCTTCGCCAATTGGATCGCCTCTTGTCCAGAATTGCCGGCTTCCATTAAGACACCAATCATCTCGCACACCTCGGCCGATTTAGCGTGCCGTTGAAGAAGCCCTAAAAAGGGAATAAAGGGGACATACAGTAAGATCCGGTCAACGAATCGAGCGGAGGCCGAACGGCCTTCTACATCCGTTCCGACCCATCCAATCAGAATCCAAGCGAAGTAAAAGAGAAGCCCATCACCGACGATTAAGATCGCCGGTCCTATCCCCATATATAATTGAGTCATCTCTGGTAATTGCGATCCATACATATTGATGAATTTAGGAATCACCATATAGCCGAAGAGGATCATTTCCAGCAGTAGGATCGTCCAGATGAGGAAGGGATAAATCAGACATTTCTGTAATTTATGCTGGACCTCACGGGCGGACTGTAAATAGCCGCTGACGGAGACAAGCATGCGTGAAAGCGCTCCACCTTCCTCCCCCGCGCGAACCATTTTCCGCAGCATCCTAGGGAAGTACTTTGGATAATTATCCAAGGCGTCGGAGAGAGAAGAGCCCAGTTGCACCAATTCCGAGACATTGGCCTGCGCCTTCTTCCATCCCTTGTCAATCGCTTCGCGGCTCATGTTATGGATCGTCTTATCCATAGGCAGTTTCAACGCGAGCGCCGAAGAGAGCTGTTCGACAAATAAGATCAGATTATCCCATTTATATTTAGCCATATTGTTACCTCATGGTCCGAAAAACGTGATGGCTCCTTCCGATGAAGTGCCATTACTTGGATTGTATGTCACCAGCGTATTGAGATTAGATGGATCGAACTTGTTTATATAAGAGGGGCCCATTCCGTATACGAGGTAATTGGCGCTTCCCCCCGCGCGTCCAAACTTTGATAATGGCACACGCGCGCCTTCGCTTTGAATAAAATTAATATAAAAGTACCCTTTATTGTTATCGCGTTCGTTTTTTATGAACTCCCACTTATCGAAATCTCCCGGCGCGAGGAATACATCATCCGGTAATTCAGAAACATAGGGGATAGGACATGTGATCGGATTTAAATCGCCTATGGACATCTTTCCACTTTCTTGATTCAGTGGATAATCGTCCATATCCACGCAGTACATTTCCAACGCCCAAACGAGCATGCACTGTTCGGCTTCAGATCGGGCGACTTTCGCGCGAATGGAGGCGTTCAAAAAATTGGGAACCGCGATTGCGCATAAAAGAGAAATAATAGTGATGACGGCCATCAATTCAATCAGCGTAAAACCAGGGGACATGCGTCTTATGATCATGGCAAAACTCCAGTAATTTACAGAATCCCTCTTCAAGATTGAGTAAACCGTTCAATGCGCTTTTAATTCATAACGGCTGATCCGTTACAATTTCTTAGTTTTCCTATGACGATTCTTTAGGGAGGTCTGCAGAAATACCCCGATCCAGGAGTATATCCAATATATTTTTTCAATCTCTTTAATTGATAAAATCATAAATGGGGATAAATAAAGGACATTCATTCTCCGCCCAAAGCAGGCAGGCCATAATTATTGAACAAATCCAATAAAAAAACAGCCGTTCTCTTATCGATCGGCGCACTTGGTATTTTTCTTGGGGGTTGGTTCCAAGAGAATTCCTTCCTCCCGGTAAATTTGAAGGGTTTCATCGTTGTAGATATTGGATAAAACCGATTCTTCAACCGGCTTTTTAACCTTTTTCGATTGAACGGAATGCTGCAATTGCTCAAAACCCGTGACAAGCCCCCCCGTGACAAGCGCAAATACGCAGGCGGCGCCAGCGACCCAGCCAGCCAACCGGCTAAAGGTCTTACGCGGACTTTCTTCTTCTTCTAGAATAATTTCCCGTTTCACGGTCGCGAGCAGTTCGGGAGGCGCGTCAAAAATCCCCTCGGACGCTCCCAGGCCATCCAACCGGGTCAAAAGATCCTTCCATCGCGCCTCTTCCGCCCGGCAGAACTCACATTCCAACAGATGGCGGATGAATAGATTGAGCTCGCGCTCATCTAATTCGCGATAGAGGTACTCTGACCAACGGTTTTGAACGTCCTTGCAAGTAAATTTCATTGATCGTTCGCGGCCTTTTTAGTCGATTGAGACGCATTCTGCGCCGCATTCAATTCGCCGATTTCTCTTTTCGAAAGGTTGGTTTCTCCCAAGCCTAGCAAACTCCGTAATTTAAGCAAGGTCTGATGCAACGTCGCTTTAACGGTGCCCACCGGAGCGCGAATCACATCCGCAATTTCACGGATTTTCAAGTTCTGGAAATGTCGGAGAACAAAGATGGAGCGCTGCCGGTCCGTCAATTTTTCCAACGCATTTTTGATTTGGTTTAAATCCTCGGTTTGCTTCGCATATTCATGGGGCGTCACGCCTTTTTCAGGAAGAGACATTAGAATGATATTGTCAGACGTCGTTTGCGTTTCGTAATGGCGCCGCTGCCGCAATCGATCGATGCAGGTATTAACAATGACACGGTAAACCCAGCGATCAAGGGCGACATCCTTTTTCAGTTTCGGCCCAAAACGCCAGACCTTTAAAAACACTTCCTGGGCCACATCAAGGGCGTCTTCATGTTTGCTCACCATGCGCAACGCGGTGTAATACACCTGTTGCTGGAAGCGCCGGACGAAAATCTCGAAAACACCGGGATCTTTGTCCCTGATTCCCTGTATTAACTCTTTTTCAGATATCATTGTAACTATCAACCGTAATAAATAAGGATTCCTTAGAAGCGGCTGAATGTATTCACCTTAATAGTATAACGGAATTTTTTATATCCGTATTCAATATATGGTGATTTTCAACCAGCGCTTCATAATCGTTATAGAAAACGGTAACATAAACAGGATGGTTTAGTCCATTTTTTATTAGTTAAATCATTTTTATTCCAGCGAGATAAGAAAATAAAGTAGTATGCTCAAAATACTAAATTTAAGAATGATATATTAATTTTATTTCTATGGAGATGACCGTTATTTATTTGGCTCAAGGACAGCTTTGATAAGGCGGGATTCGTGCATGGCTTCGAAACCTTCCTGCCATCGATCTATGGGCAGTTTCATCAAAGTCATTGGGGTTACATCTAAATCACCAGTAGAAAGCATCGTCAGCACTCGTTCCCACATGTCCCAATTATGGCTGAAAACACCTTGGAGTGAGACGGCTTTATGGACAAGCGGATCGAGTGAGAAATTATACGCGCCCGGTCCCCAACCTACTCGTAAAATCTGACCCGCGGGACGGACAATATCAATAGCGTCTTTGAGTGATTTATTGCTTCCCGATGTGTCAATCACCACATCGATTCCCGTCCCGTCTCCAATGGAGGCCACGATTCCACGCAGGTTTTCCTCATCGACCACAATCGTCCGGGTCGCTCCAAAGGTAATCCCCATATCCAACCGGATTTTGTCGTTTTTCAATCCCGTGAGAAGAATCGGATTTCCCCCGCGAAGTTTTGCGATTTGAGTGCAAATCAAACCGATCGAGCCGCATCCAAGAACGGCGACGCTTTTCGCAGGCCGGATTCTCGCGGAATGGGCGGCGGCGTGATAGGCGATACAACACGGTTCACACAATGCCGCTTGCAGCATCGGCAGGTTCTTAGGAACTAGATGCAAACATCGTTCAGGCACATTTACATATTGGGTCATGCCTCCATCAACTCCGCTGCCGAAACCTTTCCGGTGGCGGCATAGATTATACCGGCCGATCCGGCAAAAGCGGCATTCCCCACAGATAACCGCCGCTGTTTCACTTACAATCCGGTCGCCGGGCGCGAAATTTTTCACTCCTCTTCCCACGTCTTGTACGATCCCGCTGAATTCGTGCCCCATAATGACGGGAACATTCACAGGCCAGCTATGCTCGTTTAAATACTGGTGCACATCTGTGCCACAGATCCCTACTGCGCTCACTTTCACCAACACGTGATCGCGAGTTGGTTTGGGAATGGGAACTTCCCGCAACTCAACCGCCCGTTCCTTCAGCGCATATTGAACGACCGCCGGCTGCTTCACAATGTGTCTCCTTCTTTAATCGTTATGATATGGTTCAAGTATTATTTATACATCATTATCCTTCAAGGTTAAGGATTGACCCACGTCTCCTTTTTTTCAGGTACAAGGCTATTACAATCTGGGTGGTACCCGATTTATCACAAATATCCGGACAAATGCGCGTAGTAACTTTACACACTTCTATAGAATAAACTTGTAATCATAGAGTTCCGCTCTATAATTACAAATATGTTAAACCGCTGTCTTACAGATTCCCTACTTGATTACCTAAAGCAATTCCCGGCTGTCTGCCTGCTCGATATCCCATAGTTGGAATGAGTTGGGAAGGATATGTCTTAGAGAACCTGTTGCGCGTGGCGCCTGAGCGCATCAAGGCGAGTTTTTATCGCACCCATACGGGGCGCGTTGAAATCGACTTGGTTCTGGAACTGCCGGGAAACCGCCTTTGGGCCATCGAGATCAAACGTACGACGGCGCCGAAGATGGAAACGAGGATTTCGGCAGGCCCTTGAGGACATCAAACCGGATCGGACTTTCATCGTCTATGGTGGAAAGGAACGCTACCCAAAGTCTGAGGGAGTGGAAGTGATTAGCTTATATGATATGGCCCAGGAATTGGCTGGTTATTGAGATTTCCTGGTAGCGACGCTCCTATTGGGCTAAGATGTCTAAGAAGCGGTTTATTGAAAAAACACATACCAATCCATCTTTGCTGCTAACACCTATTAAACGAAAACTTCTATTCAAATCCAAAAACTTTAGCTTCTTCACCAGTCAACGGCGCGTCAAAATCATCGGCCAATTCAATTTGACCCGCCATTGCGCCAATGCGGTCGCTTACTTTTTCCTTCCTCTGTGTTGGAACAAGTTTCGCAATAACCTCTCCGCTTTCTTCAAACAAAATTTCCTCACCCGCTTTTGCTTTATTGATTAACATGATGATCTTTGTCTGTACTTCCTGAACATCAACATGCATGATTTTTCACCTTATTCCTGTCTTCTCTATATTATGATAGAAATCTTTAATTTCACAATGAAAAAGTGTTCCATGTATCTTCATTGTTAATCTTGGTACAATCCTGAATCGTTCTTCTCCCCCGAAGCCACTTAGATCAAATCAGTCATCATTCAACCGATTATTCAAAAGGAAAAACCTTTTTGATTTGAAGGTCTCCCTATACGTGTAGGCGCTGGGTCATGATATACTTACAACTCAATGATGGAGATCTGTTCCCGGTGGGTCGGTAAAGCGTGACCCACCCTACGTTTCTGATGTTACGCAACTTCATTGATTGAGATTTTTTGTCTGAATCCGGATAGCCAGGACAACCAGGATAGACAGGATAGGTATTATCAGAGTGATATTGATCATCGAATAGTAAAATTCGTATTCAAAGTTTTTTATCCTGGTTATCCTTTTCATCTTGGGTATCCAGATTCAGACAAAAGCGGATTCAGAGAAGAACTTCAATCTATTGGTTTGCGTAACATCAGTGATTAAGATTTGTTCCTACGTTTCTCAATGATGAAGATCTCATTCTGGTGGGTCGATAAAGCGTGACCCACCCTGCGTTTCTCAATGATGATGATTGGGAAGTCCATATAAACAAGATAGAAAATGAAATTTCTATTCAAATCACTTAAATGAAAGAATTATGAACGATCAAAAAAAATATACGGAAATGACGGTTGGGCTGGGAGAGCGGAGTTATCCGATACTCGCCGGTCCAAATTTGTTGGATTTAATTGGGGAACATGCGAAAGAGATGGGATTACTTTCTCCCATTGCAATAATTACGGATAGCAATGTTAAATCGCTCTATGCGGAGCGAGTTCTTCAATCGCTTGAAAATTCTGGTTTTACGGCGCGTATTCTCGATTTTCCAGCAGGGGAGTCTTCAAAACATTTACAGACCGTATCTGCGCTTTACGATGGAATGGTTTCCTTAGGTCCGGAACGAAAAAGCGGTGTTATCGCGCTGGGGGGTGGCGTGCCGGGTGATATCGCCGGTTTTGTGGCCGCGACCTACCTGCGTGGAATGCGGTTCATCCAAGTTCCAACGACGCTTCTCGCCCAAGTTGATTCCGCCGTGGGGGGAAAAGTCGGCGTCGATCACGCAGGGGGGAAAAATCTGATCGGCGCGTTTCATCAACCCTGCCGTGTGACGATCGACACACGGACGCTCCAAACGTTGGACCGGCGTCAGATCAAGGCGGGTTTGGCGGAGATTATCAAGCATGGCGTAATCGCCGACGAGGCGCTGTTCCAGCGTATCTGTGATATACTCGATCGTCTTCTGGCGGTGGATGACGCGATTTATCAGGAAATCATCCCCTGGAATTGCCGGATCAAAGCCAACGTGGTCGAACAAGATGAAAAAGAGAGCGGATTGCGGGCGATTCTCAATTTCGGCCATACTATCGGTCATGCGCTGGAAACGTTGACGGGATACGAACACTATCTGCATGGAGAAGCGGTGGCGATTGGGATGTTGGTGGAAGCGCAGTTGGGAGAACGGCTTGGAATAACGCCTCTGGCCGTGGTGGAAGCGCTTGCTTCCCTGCTCCGAAAAGCCGATTATCCTTTAGAAAAACCGGATATAAGCGCGGACCGGCTGTTGGATTCCATGTTCCGTGACAAAAAGGTCGAACGCGGACGGCTCCGGTTTATCTTCCCTGCGAAAATGGGAGATGTTACGATTCAAGACGTTGAAGATCTAGACTTGATTCGAGACACTTGGGATCAGTACATGCAACCTTGAATTTAAAATAATAAGGGAAAGTAAGATAGTAAGAAATCGAGAATGTACAGACATTGTTCTTTATGCATCTTTTTGGTGTGGCAGGTAATTAAGCAAGGGCAGAAAAAAGCCTTGCCCTTGCCACCCACCGTTTGGTGTCAATCCTGAATCCGTACAACATAGGACAAACGAACGGAAAAAGAAAAAACCTGAAAATTCAGTTGACAGAAAGGATGGTCTCGGCTGTAATGAATAAAGGAATCGGAGAGAAACATCATTTGATGTTTCCACAACTGATGGTTTATGCAGTAACTCTTGTCTTTCTTTTTTTGGTTGAGGGATGCTATACGACGGTAGTGCGCGTTGAGACCACGCCTCCTGGGGCGGCCGTCCATTATGATTTTGAACCCCAAGGCGTCACGCCAGCGGAGTTTAATGTCGATTGGTATGGTAAACATAAAGTGACTCTGGATCATCCGGAGCTTGGTCGGCGCGTGGAATATGTGGATTTAAGGGCGCCAGCGTACATGTGGTTCCCCCTGGATTTTTTCGTCGCGATCCTCCCCTTCAAAATCACCGATCGGCAAGAGTTCTCATTCGATCTGACGGAAACGCCAGAATCAAGCGTAAAGGATGAGAACGATGAGGAAAAAGACTCGCAGTAGCGGCGGCGGTTATGAACCGACAGGCGGCGGCAATGTGTTATTCACATTGGGATTAATCAGCGTGGTAGTGCTGTTGGTCGTCGGGTTTGTGATGACCCAAGGCAACCTAGGAACCCTAGCGGCGCGAGGTAATAATAATACCTATCGGATCGCGATTGATCCCACGCCCAAACCAGTCACTCAAAACACAAGTATTATTTCGAAGCCTGATTCCAGTTCCATAACCGTTACAGCGCTGCAAGAGGAACTGAAACTGGAACGCCAGAAACGGATCGAAGCGGAGCAAAAGGCGGCTCAATTGCAAAAGAATTTCGACGCTCAGATTAATAATATGCAAATCAAACTCCTCAATTTGGAGGATGAACTTAAACGGCTGCGGGAGAAGTAGGCATGGCCTACGCTTTTGGAGTAGATGGCGGCGCGTCAAAAAGCCGGGCGGTTCTGATTAGTGAGAACGGACAAGTCGTCCATCTCGCGAAAGGGCCCGGTGTCAATTATCACGAAATCGGCGCGAGCAAAGTATCCGGCACAATCGCCCGTCTCTATCAAGAATGCGTTGAAGGAGCCCGCGCTCGCAGCGAAGAATGCCGGAGCGTATGTCTTGGACTCGCCGGAGTAGGCCGCAACGCGGACCGGGAAATCCTTAAACCTCTCTTTGACGAACAATTTGGTAAAGAATGTTATCTCCTCACGAGCGACGCGGATATCTCCCTGCTGAGCGGTTCGTTATCCGATAGTGGGATTATTGTCCTCGGTGGAACGGGATCGATGCTCTTCGGGCGCAATGAAAGCCAGCGGGAAGCGCGGATCGGCGGTCATGGGCCTCTGTTGAGCGATGGTGGAAGCGGGTACCGCATCGCGCTGCAAGCGCTTCGCGCGATCACCGCCGCGCACGATGGGATCGGATTTAAAACCTCCTTGCAAGATGTGATTCTTGAATATCTAAAACTGAAATCGATCGAAGAATTGGTCAGTTGGATCTATACTCCCACCGCCACACGGGAACGGATCGCGTCAATCGCCTCGATCGTGATTCAAGCCGCGGATAATGAAGATCCCATCGCCGACGCGATTCTGAATGACGAAGCGGACTCTCTTGCGATCGGTGTAGAGACGCTGCACAAAAAATTGGGATTATCCAGCGGCGTGGATGTTGTGTTAAGCGGTGGATTGTTCAGCGGCGCCTCTTGTTACAATCGAATTTTGAAGCAGAAAATCCGCTATCTGCTGCCCGGCGTGAACGTAATACCACCCAAACTCGATCCTGTGCTTGGCGCTGGATTGTATGCGATGAATCAGATGGGCGTCGCAATTGACAACGATGTGATCGACACGATCCGGAATTCTTACCGGGAATTTCTGAAAACTCAATCTTACCCCGCCATCGTTTTGGAAGAAGATTCTACTGAAAAGTAATTCCGGTTAATCCGGAAAGTAAGTACTCGTTACGTTCTCTCATTAATGATCGATTACACCGGTTGTTAATAAATTTAGATGAATATGGTTTAACGTGCCGTTCGAATGTTGACAGGTATTATGCAAGGGCAGATGAAAAACCTTGCCCTTGCCACCCATGCTGATTAATATGCGTTAGAAAGTGTATTGTCTATTGACATGTACTCACTTACTGGATCGAACCAAAAGTACTATATTTATCGAAAACCGTAGTAAAGATTATCTCCCTGTTTCACGAGAAGACATGTCTTTTTACTTTCTACGTTTGGGTAATAATGCTGCGCGAGGAAATCGGGCCCAGTGGCGACAAAGCCCATTGGGGGAAGCAGCGTTTGCCCGAAGAGATAATCCTCCGGCCCATAGTTTACTATGACAGACCAATCCTGGCCGAATTTCGATCGCTCGACGGAACAATCGTCTTTTAAATATTGGTGATCCGTCATCGATTGATCCGCGACGCCTTCGGCGAAGGGGGAAAGAAACGAGTATGTGTTTTTAATGAAACGTTCGCGTGGATGTCTATTTTCTCCCCATCCCCCTTCGCCTCGCACAAAACAAAAATCTGGGTTGGATAGATCCGGTTCCTCGATATCCTTCTCCCAGTAGCGATGCGGTTCAATGTAGTAGAGAGGCATGGCGCCCCGCGCTAGATGCCGGAGGATCAAACGGGCGTCTCCAAGATTGGCCCGGTCACTTTGATGAGTGAACGCGACCACGCAGTCATGATAGACCAGTGAAAATAATGGAATGGGGATTGTCCCCGGCTCCTGGGATTCGGCCAAACGGTAGTAAAACTCCCTGCTCATGATCCCTTCGAAATAATGCGCGGAAGGGACGCCGAATTCCACACCGAGTTCTGAACCAAACACCCCGAATAGGTCCGCCGCGTATTGGCTCAGATTTTCTTTATAGAGCATATCGTCTTCCAATGCGAGGGGATTCGCAGGATCGTAAGACTGATATAAAGGAGCGGCGAACGTCGTATCGATAAAGTACGCGTTGGGGGAATAGCGTTCCATGACTTGCGGAAGATTACGCTTTGCCAATTCGAGACCATGATTGGACGCGATCAACCACGCCTGTCCCCCTGCCCAGACGCCGCCTTTCCGGCGGCTTCCATCGGGATTCATCATCAGGATGAATTCATTCCATGATGGAGCGTCCTCATAGAGATCCTGGTAATTATCATGAAGGCCAAACAAATAATCATACGACCGGGCCAGTCTGGATATGCGTTGTACCCCTTCATCCCCTCCAATTTCAGGGGCGGCGGGAAAGATATCAGGATGCTGGTTGTCGTAACCCCGGTAAATCCAACCAGCAAGTACAAATAAGGCTTTGGGAATCTCCAAGACATTATGGAGCCGCCGCAGCAAAGCGAGACAATCCTCTTCCGTGTAATCACTGCGGACGGTCTCGTTTAATTCGCCATCTTCACTTTTCCTCATCCACCGTATACAGACGAATGGTTTGAACTCCGCTGCGCCGAAAAGTTTTTTGACTTCTGGATTCCGGCGCAGTTTCTGTTTCAAGGTGACAAGGTTTTTTTGTTTCTTCGCCTGTTCGCGGTATGCCTTCGCGAGTTTGACATAGGAGGCGCTGCGGATACATTCCAGCCGGAACGACCGCGCATTTTTGGAGCCGAGTAGGCCGATTGAGACTTCTTGACTTCCGGGCCATGAAGGACCGGGATTCACACGGGAACGAACATTTAGAGTTGTCCCTACATCATCCCATGTTAGCAGCGCCGCGTCTTTTTGACGTAGAATTCCCGCCATTCGCATGTTGGCGCCATTTACACCGCTGTATGTTTGATACCCTTTCAACATTTCATAGCCGCTGTCCGCTTTGAAATAGAGACCCAACAGCCGGGGAATTACGGCTCCGCCTCCCAGTGAGTCTGTTGTCCATAGGAATGAATCGAATTCTATTCGCTCCAGTTTCCATTCTCCAAGCGGTTTCCATGACACCATCAACGCAGGATGATTGCCTTCTAACTCGATGCGGAATTCGAGAAGAGGAGCGCCTTCATATATTTTTTGTAAGACGCATTGCTGCTTTTTTTGTTTGATTACAGTCAATTGAGATAGTGGAATCCGAACACGACGATTTCCTTTTTCTGCGGTTACTATACCGAATTCTCTTCGATCGGGCGCGCTATACCACGCCCGGTTGGTTTCTTTATCTTTTAAGAGAAACAGTCCGGTTATGGGATTGAAATCGAAGAGGAGATTTCGATTTTCAAGTTGGATTGTTTCACCTTGAAAAATCCTTTGTATCAAACGGCTTTCACGGGCCGTGGATTCTTCTGGCGCAATCGCTTGCAGGGGAAGCGGTTTAAGCGGTGGCGCATCTTTTTTTACAGCGACTTTTTCGGGTAGATAAACATCTAAGCTCCGCTCGCTTGTCGAAGGATTCCACAAACCGATATGGATGAAATACTCTCCTTCCGGTGTGTTCTTTGGAACATGCGCGTAATACGTCCCATGCTCGATGGGAGCGCCGGTTTCCCAATAAGTTGTCGGTGTGACTGGATAGCGGTCGAATTGCCATTGGATAGTCGAACATTTCTTTTCGCGTTCGAAATGGATAAAACAGCTTTCTGATGAAGCGGATGGGATCGCGCCGTTGTTGGTGAAAGTTAAACGGATGACAACCGATCCACCCGGCGCGACGGTTTTTGACGGTAATGAATACGATTCAAGAGTGGGTTGAAAGCGATTCTCCGCCGACTCGGTCAAGGTCCCGACAGAGAGAAAAATAATAAAACAAGTACACAATATGCTTTTTCGCATTGCACGCTCCTCAAGTTTACGTTTAGAAGAATTATTCTTTTATTTCACCCGTAACGTACGAATATCACCGTTACTACGAAGCCAAATCGCTTTTTTTCCGGATGGGAGAAAGCGCAGCGCCACCGTATCCATTACGCCTGTGTACGGTTTATCTGAAAAATGTAAAACAGGACTGTATTGGTGAATCACACCGTATTTATCTAATAAAATAATATTATCATCCCGTGCGAAAAGAATATCGCTGATGATCGGCCATCCATAATGCGTATCGGGAATCGCGTAATGGCTCTCATCCCATTCTGTATAGAGAAAAGCTGGACCGGTTTCTGATGTATACGCCACAGTCAATCCATGTTCACTCTCGCGGACGGCGAAATCGAAAAGGGCGTTTCCATTGGGCAATTCAAACCGTTTGGCGAGGGTTTTCCCTTCCACACCCAATCGGAGTGTCACACCATTTGATGAAACAGCGATCAATTCGCTTCCATCATGAATCGATTCGATTCCGATCCATTGATTTCCATCGGCGTAATCGTTCAAATCCCCCCACATCGTAGGCGTATGGTTGGATGTGGGAGTGGGGGCGTTAAGAAAGTTGATGGTTGGATATTCCCAAACCGTTCCATCCCGGCATAAAAAGAGAACACGCGAACCGGCGAGAGTTCCATCAGCGGCCTCTCTTTGTGGCCAACGGCGCAGTCCGGTTCCTTCCATCATATATAAAACACCTTTATCTTCCACAGCTAAACGGCCCCACCGGTCGAGAAGAATGATTCGCTCTTCCGACACGGGCAGAGCGTCGATGAACATCGGGATCGCCTCTTCAGGGCGCAGGATCACGGCTCCCCGCGCCTTACGGATCATTTCCGTATCGATCAACTCATAACAGACCGGAGTAAACTGGCTTCCTTTATGCCATAGATTATTTAAGATGGAGAACGCGGTGGTGTAATTCCCGGATGCGATAGCGTCCCCGACTTTCTGCCGCGCTGTGGCGCCGGATGGATCGAGTTCCGCGTAGACCATGCGATAGCGATTGTCGAGTAATAGGAGAGATTGACGGCTTTGAACGAATACAAACTTTTTATATCGATCCGTAATGGCGCCATAGAGAACCATATCTTTATAGACCGGCGTCGCGCCGGAATAGTGAACGTTTCCGTTTAAATCGAGTGTGATGAGTCCTTTTTCATCCGGGGTGAGCATAAAATCGCGGATAATCGGATAGAACCAGGGCGTACTGAAAGGGAATTTTACTTTGCTTTCGTCATAGGTTAAATGGTTGTTGACATCAATGGTAATGGGTTGATACGCGTAGTTGAAATGAAGAGCGGCGGCGGTGTTATAGGAACCTTCCCGCACTAGTATAAGCGATTCGGTTTCCATATCCCAAACCCGGTTGAAATTATCTAAGACATAGATCGCTCCCGTGTCCCCACGGATAGCGAGATCGATCATTTTCACCGGCAGACCACGTTTTGAAGGCGATTCGGGTAGAAAAGTCTTCAAACGCTCTAAATTCCCCCATACCAAACTATCGGTTATACCTTTTTCAAGAATCTCCTTTGCGACTCGAAACACCTTGCCATTTTCTGAAAGCAGAATGGCGGCGCCTTCTTGATTGATATCTCCTGCGACGATTGGAGAATCGACTAAGTTTGATGACGCGAAGATCCATTTCAATCCCTGTTCGCGATGTAAAAAGATCCGTCCATACTTATCAAACACGAATACCCGTTCCGGCGGGCCGGGAACGATTTCTAAATCACACGCCCAGCCGGGATAGTCGTACGCTTCTGGGGGAACCTGGGCGATGATCGAGATGGTTAGCGTATCCATGTATTCAAGAATTTCGCGATAGCGGCCCGGAGATTCTTCCAAAGCGTGATCGGCCAGCCAATACAGATTGATGGCGTTGTAACGCTCCACCGCGTTTTTCATGTGCCGGAAATAGAAATCCGGGACGACAGCGCTGATCACAGGGCCAAAATTGGATATCAGAACCGGATAGCGCCAAAAAAGAGCGTTCTGCAGCGTCCATGCGGACGCCAGCGCCGCTCCCGCGATAAAAACAACCAGCGCCCATTTTCGCCATACTCGAAAGGATAAAACGTTACTCATAACGGCGGCTCCTAATAAAGAGAGACCTGGAAAAATAAAGGTATATAAATCCCAGTCAAGGGGAAATCCTATGACCGGATTATAAACAAATCCCAAACACAGCGAAGGACAAACCGCTAGAAGAAAAAAGACACCCTCCGCGCTGCGTAACCGGCGCCAGGTTCGCGCGCTGTCGCAGGTGATTCGCGTCAATATCATCACGAGAGGCGCCCAGAAATTGACCAATGTGACATTGGCGAAATCCGCCAAATGTTTCAATGAAAAGAGCGCATATCCGGCCATCTGCGAGGCGGATTGGAAAAACAGGTAGTTTCTTGATTCTCCGATCCGGGTGATCAAACCAGCGAACGAATTCGCATATTGCTCCAACAGAGCAAGAGAAACCAAGACGGGTGTTGCGGAGAGAATGAGATGAAGAAGCGCTTCGCCCAGTCCGAATTCTTTCCGCCGCCATGCCATGATGAGAAGATAGAGATAGGCCAATCCTAAAACACCATGCCAAAAACCAAAGGCCAACGTCATCCCGAACGCGCAGGTGACCGCTGCAATGGGCGCGCGGTTGTGCAGGAAAAGCAAGCCTGTAAAAAAGAAGATCAGCTGGACGATCAGCGCGGGTCCGTAGATCTCATGATACCCACAAAAAACAGCCAGGATTGGAGTGAGTAAAAAAAACAGGGGCGCTAAAAACGAGTATGGACGCGGCAGCCGCGCGCCGAACCAGAACAGAATCAGGACGTAACATCCACCATAGAAACAACTCAGTACTTTGAAAATCGTTACCAGACTCGCCTGCGGCCAAATATAGAGAATTTCACTTAACCAACAACGGATCAGTGTCTCCAAAGGCGCATGTTCCACTAAAAACGCGCGCCCTTCCCGCGCCGCGTGATAGTGTAAATACTGGTCTCCAGAATCCAATCGCTGAATCCGGAAAAACCAAAAACAAAGCCCTACGCCCAAGACAATCAAGAAGGAAACCAGGACCGGTCTTCGTTTAAGAAGCCTGTACAAGCGGCGTAGAACGTTTAAATATCCTATCCAGAATCGATTGACGAAGCGGTGTGAAATCAATACGGGAACAGCGATAAAAATCCATATTAGATAAAAACCAATAGGAGTTCCATCCAACCGATTAACCAGCCACGGTTGATACCCCCCCAGCCAGAAGAGACCTCCAGTCAGTAAAAAGAGAATCGTCCAAATGATTAATGAATATATCATCACAGTGCTTAAATGAGTAAGATGAATGAAGCGAAACCACTTTACCTTAGTCTCACACTAGCTGGTTGTAAATCGGGACTCAATCAATTCTATGTATTGGAAATAAGAACCTATTGGATGCGCTAAATTCTTTGAAAAAGTCTAATTCATGACAATATGTTCAATTATGAGTTCTTCATGATTAATTCATGTTTGTTCCCATTTTATTGAATATCTGGTTAGAGGGAGTATCCTTATGAAGAAAAGTGAACCGCGCTCCAGGAAGGATTGAGAATGAAGCTGAATCGAATCGCGCAGGAGATGAAACCCATCATGTATCAGGCGGGCGCCATTGCGATGCGTCATTTCCGCCAAGTCGACGCGGAACGGAAACCGGATAAAAGCTACGTCACAGACGCGGACCGGACAGTGGAAGAGTTTCTCCGGGAAGAGATCGGCCGTTTGTATCCAGAATGTGGGATATTTGGGGAAGAAGCCGGATTCGACCGCATGGAAAACGCGGAATATGTTTGGGCGATCGATCCAATCGATGGAACAGCGCCGTTTGTATTCGAACTGCCGATTTGGGGTGTCTCAGCGGGTTTATTGAATAAAGAGCGTCTTCTCGCCGGTTTTGTCTATCTGCCTGTGGTGGATGAGATGTATTGGGCCGTGGACGGCGGACCCGCGTATATGAATGGGCGGGAGATTCACGTCTCTGGGCCTGTAGAAATGACGCATGGAACCACCATTCTCGCGTCTTCCGCGTGGTTCCGTTTGTTTGATGTGCATTACGATGGCCGGATTCTATCCCTCGGTTCCGCCGCCGCCAATTTGAGTATTGCGGCGCGGGGGAAATTGCATGGAGGTATTTTAGAGACAATTCGATTGTATGATATCGCAGGAGGGGCGATGGTCATGTTAGCCGCAGGCGGGGCGTTGAAATACCTGTCGGGGAAAGAGGTGGATTATTGGAGCCTTCTCGATGGGGAAAAAAACCGCTGAGCCAATGGTGTGCGGTCATCCTCATAACATCGAACAGCTCCGGCGCTTGTTCACGCTACACGATCCATCATGAGTCCCCTTCTTGTTTCTCCGAGCTGAAAAAGTGTTTTCGAATTACGCCGGTTAGATAGAGAGATCCCGTCACAACAATCACATCTTTTGGTTTGGCCATCGCTTCCGCCTGTGTAAACGCGTCAATCGGATTTTCGATCTGATGGCAATTCGGCCCTACATCGTGCAATCCTTCAATCTCATCTAAGATGCCCTGGATCGGCATTCCGCGTGGGCTGGGAGCGCATGTGAATACAATTCCATCACTCGGGCGAGCCAACCGCCGGACCATCGAACGGATTTTTTTTCCCTCGAGAAATCCTGCGACAAAAATGCGGTGTTTATTAGGGAATATCTCATCCAGCGATAAACGTAATGAAGCGGCGCCTTTAGCGGTATGCGCGACATCGAGCACGACGGTGGCTCGATCCGGCCGGCGGAAAATTTCAAAACGTCCAGGCCATTTGACTTGTCTCAATCCCTCGGTGAGTTCTTCTTTTCGATAGGGCCGCAGCGCGCCGGTTTGCTGCAGGACATCCAATGCCGCGACGGCCGTCAGTGTGTTCTGTAATTGATAGTGTCCGAAGAGTGGAATTTGAACTATTCGCTTCTTTTCTTCGTTCAATCCCCCCTGAATTTCGATAGTCCGGTACCGGCGTCCCCATTTTTGAGAGAGCGCGCGATAACGTTCGTCCGTACAAATGGGCGGGGGTTCATGATCCTGCAGACGCCGGTGGATATGATCGAGCACATCGCTGTCCTGATGGCCGATCACAATGGGAACACCCGGCCGCCGGATCCCCAATTTTTCATCCGCGACCGCTTCTAACGTGTCACCCAGGAGATTTGTATGTTCGAGGGAGATATGCGTAATCACCGTTAGGATTGGATTCATGACATTGGTCGAATCGAGACGCCCGCCAAGGCCGGTCTCGATGACGGCGTAATCGACTTTACGTTTTTGAAACTCAAGAAAGGCCATCGCCGTGATCAGTTCAAAGAATGTGGCGTATCCTCCCCGCAGCGGGGGGAGCGCATCCATTTTTTCCTGTAGTATTTTCGTCCAACGGGAGAATGTCCGTTCTGAAATCCATTCGCCATTCACGCTGATCCGTTCGCGGATATTTTCAAGATGTGGGGAAAGATACACGCCCACCTTGAATCCCATGCCGCGCAGAACCGACGCGATCATCGCGCAGACAGAACCTTTGCCATCGCTGCCGGCGGTATGGATCGCTTTCAATGAGAATTGGGGATCGCCGAATAGATGAAGAAATGCGCGGAACCGCTCTAGGTTGAGTGTTTTATCGGAATAATGCCAGTTTGATTTCCGTTCGTAGGATACGAAAGAATAGAGATAATCGAGGGCTTGATGAAAGGCGCTCATGGAAACGATATCGATTCTCCTGTTCTCCTGTTTATATGAAAATGAGTTCCTAAGGCTTTCTCGTTCGAATTCGCTCCCGCAACTCATTTTCATCTGCAGTTGTGATCTCAATCATGATGGTTTGTATGTATTATATATTTTTTGTCTTTTCTATCTACAAATGAATTACCCAACTCTCGACTTTTTTCTACGTGACATAAAGACTTGACAACAAATAGGTAGATTTGCGATGATCGCCTTGCAGTATTAATGCTCAATCATCTGTCCGTTTCAAAACAATTGGGAGGATCAACCAATGGATCGCAAACTCAAACGACGAAGTTTTTTTCAAGTTTCCGCCGCGGGAAGCGCTTTCGCCGCTGGGGCTTCCTCACTAATAGGAAATCAATCATTCGCCCGTTCTTCCGGTCCCCTTAGTCCTGGATCCCGGAATTCAAACGTAAAAATCGCAAAAGTATATATGGCGAAACCCGAACCACACTGGCCCACGCCAACACTGGATTTAAATGAGGAAGTACAGCGTTATGAACGTGAATTCTCTCTACTAAAAGATGATCTAGCTGGTGTTGATTTTACTGTTAATGAATTGATTACTTCTACGGAACAGATCCAAAATCTCAGTTCAAAAATTAAAGAGGCGGAAGGTCTGCTGATCGTTAAACTGTCCATTCATACCAGTGATCTGTTCCAGGCGTTTCTTGCGTTGGATGTACCCACTGTGGTTTTTGCGGAACCGTATTCGGGCCATGAATGGACACGGTACGGTCAGGTAATGAAAGACAAAGAAGGAGCGCCGTTTGATTGTCTTCTCACCAGCGATTACAGCCAATTGGCGGCGGCGGTTCGACCGATTCGCGCGATTCATCATCTACGGGAAGCGAAGATTCTCAATGTGACAAGCCGCGATCTACCCACGGAATTTGTGCAATCCATGCGATCGAAGTTTGGCACGCAGATCGAGAAAATCGATCGAGAGCGGATGTTAAGCGAATACAACGATATCCCCGATCGAGCGGCGCAATCCGAAGCGAAACGGTGGATCGCCGAAGCGGAACGGGTCGTGGAGCCGTCCGAAGATGAAATCTTCCGATCCTGCAAGCTGGCGCTGGCGATGGAAAAACTGTTGGAAGAAGAAGGTGCGACCGTTATGACGGTCGATTGTTATGGATCGATGTTTCATCAGCTTCCTGCGTTTCCGTGCATTGGATTTACGCGCTTGAACGATATGGGATGGGGAGGGATCTGTGAATCGGATCTGCGATGCGCAGTGACACATATTCTCTTCCAAGGACTTGTGGGGAAACCTGGATTCATCAGCGATCCAACGATGGATATGTCAAAGGACAGCGCGATTCTCGCGCATTGTTTAGGAAGCACACGTATGGATGGACCATCGGGAGAACGAGCGCCGTATAAAATTCGGACCATCATGGAGCGACGCGAAGGCGCCGTCCCACAAGTGCGGATGCGCATCGGCCAGAAAGTGACGCAAGCATTACTGGTCGATCAAGATTTTATGCTTTACTTTATAGGCGATACGACTGACGCGCCGGATACAGAACGCGGCTGCCGAACCAAGATCACCGTTCATATTGATGGCGACGCGGAGAAAGTATGGAAGAACTGGTCTCATGGTCTGCACCGCGTCACATGCTATGGCGATCTCACAAAGGACCTTGAACGCTTCTGCCGGTTCAAAAAGATCGAATTGGTGAACGAAGCGTAAGCGCAAAGCGCTTGGTCTCATTTTTTATTTATTGGATTGGAAGGATAAGGGTATGAGCGGGACAATTTACGCGATCGCCACTATGGATACAAAAGGGGAAGAGATCGCCTACGTGGCGGAACGAATCAAGGCGGTGGGAGCGGACGTTCTCACACTTGACGTTGGCACGGGATTCGATCCAGTCGTAATCCCGGATATTACACGCGAGACGATCGCGTCCTATCATCCGGATGGCCCAGACACGGTGTTGAAACAGACGGATCGGGGGCGGTCGGTTACGGCGATGAGTGAAGCAATGACTGCTTATCTTCAATCGGAGCACGCTCTTGGAAATGTGGGTGGCGTGATTGGAGTTGGCGGAAGTGGTGGGACGACGATCGCTGCGGCGGCTATGAAGGCTTTACCGATCGGCCTTCCAAAATTGTTAGTCTCAACCGTAGCGAGTGGGAATGTAGCGCCATATATCGGCTGCTGCGATATTACGATGATGTATTCAGTCGTTGACGTGGCGGGAATCAACCGCGTATCCCGGCAAGTTTTGGGGAACGCGGCGCACGCGATCGCTGGGATGGTCCTTCATGAACCGCCTGCAGATGAAAGTAAGCCCACCATTAGTATGACTATGTTCGGCGTTACGACCCCCTGTGTCACCGCAGTGCGGGAACAATTGGAAGCCAAAGGATATGACTGTCTAGTCTTTCACGCCACTGGTTCCGGGGGCCGGGCGATGGAGAAACTGGTATCGAGTGGAATGATCGATGGCGTTCTCGATATTACGACAACAGAAGCGGCCGATGAAGTCGCCGGGGGTATTTTATCCGCCGGTCCCGAACGATTCGATATCATTCTCGAAAAAGAGATCCCCTATGTCTTCAGCCTGGGGGCTTTGGATATGGTAAATTTCGGCGTGAAGGAGACCGTGCCGGACAAATTCAAAACCCGGACGCTTCACGTTCACAATGCGCAAGTTACCTTGATGCGTACAACCGTGGAAGAAAACCGGCGGATCGCGCGCTGGATCGCGAATAAAATCAACCGCTCTAAAGCGCCGGTCAGAATTCTAATTCCAGAAAAGGGCGTCTCCGCGATCGACGCTCCAGGGCAGCCTTTTTACGATCCAGCGGCCAATACAGCGCTCTTTGAAGAATTGGAATCCACGATCATGCAAACGGAATCCCGCGTGATCCAGAGATTGCCCTATCATATTAACGATCCGGAATTTTCATCGGCTTTAGTAGATGCATTTTTATCGCTTATTAAGTGATTTATTATGATTCGTCGGTTTGAGATAACGGCTCATATACAATTTTGTAAGAAATCTGGAGTTTATTATGGCTGAAAACCGGACATCTATTTTAACCCGGTTTCGGGAAATCATCGCAAGGGGAGAACCTCTTATCGGCGGGGGCGCAGGGACGGGATTATCCGCCAAGTGTGAAGAAGCCGGGGGGATCGACCTGATCGTGATCTACAATTCGGGTAAATACCGCATGGCGGGACGCGGTTCGCTGTCGGGTCTGATGCCCTATGGAAACGCCAATCAGATTGTGAAGGAAATGGCGCATGAAGTGCTCACAATCGTTGAGCGGACACCCGTGCTGGCGGGAGTCTGCGGAACCGATCCCTTTATGATCCGCGATCCGTTTCTGCAGGAATTGAAGGCGCTTGGATTCGCCGGCGTGCAAAATTTTCCAACCGTGGGTTTGATCGATGGAACTCTCCGTGCGAACCTGGAAGAGACGGGGATGAGTTATCAACTGGAAGTGGACTGCATCGCAGCCGCGCGGGAATTAGACCTGCTGACGACACCTTACGTATTCAATGCGAATGAAGCGAAACAAATGACGGAAGCCGGAGCGGATATCATCGTCGCTCATATGGGATTGACAACGAAAGGCGCGATCGGCGCGAAAACCAGCAAATCGCTGGACGACTGCGTTTCCCTCATTGAACAAATCGCGGATACATGCAAAACGATCCGGAATGATGCGATCGTTTTATGTCATGGCGGGCCGATCGCCATGCCGGATGACGCCCGGTATATTTTTGAACGCGTACCAAGTGTCGATGGATTTTACGGGGCCAGTTCAATGGAACGCCTGCCGACGGAAATCGCGATCACCAATCAGATCAAAGCGTTTAAAAAACTAAAATTGACTTTCACTGAGAAGTAAAAAATATCTTTTCGATCAAAATGAGAATGCGATTTGTTAATACGAAATGAATCAATGTTTGTTGTCTACGAAAAGGAGAATGGAATTATGAAACTAGGCCGTGGCTCCATTGTGTATAAAAGTGAAGTTGAAACGCTGCAATTCGGTTGGGGGAAAATTAACATTCTGAGTGATGACACCATTACCGGCGCGAAACATTTCAGTTTCGGAATCGTGGAGACGAAACCTGGAGAGGGTCATGATTGTCACAATCATCCTGACGCGGAGGAAATAATCTTTGTCTTATCCGGTGAGGCGGAACAGATGATCGATCACAAACCACCGGTGACGGTTACAGCGGGGGCTTCTATTTATTTACCGCCCGGTGTGGATCATTCCACCAAGAATATCGGAACGGAGCCGTTATTGCTTATTATCGCCTATGGCCCTATCGGCGCAGAGAAAGCGCTACGGGAAATCCCAGATTGTCAAATTCTCCCACCGGAGAAATCCGGTTCTTAGTGTATTGACATCCAACGCTTCGCTTAAAGGTTCCGGCGCGAGCGCCGGTATTTAGCCCATATACTTATTTTTTGTGAATTAGAATCGCCCAATCTTCTTTTGGATCACTTGGCGCGTTTCCAAGGGGAACAACAGCGCCACCATCGATCGAACGGTTTTCTCCTTCGAATTTCCCTGTGCGTGGATTGTACCATTTCAGAGTGAATTTTCCATTCGACATTGAGAGATCGATGGTTCCCACTGGATCGGCTGTAGGTAGATAGATGGCGTAGATTTCCCTCTTTTTTATAAATACCTGGGCGCCCAATGGAAACGTCTTCCCTTCCCCCAGTCCAACGGGAATGGTTCCTTCGTTTTGGACTAACTCATCGGCTGGTTCCATTTCCCAAAATGGGAGATGATTCTCCATAAAAGAACGCGCGTAGTACATGTCATCCCATAGCGCCTCTCTTTCCGGAGTTCCGAAATTTTCAAGTTTCAGGAGACCTTCGAGGATAAATTCGATCATTCCCCCGGATAGATAGACCGGCCATAGTTTTTCTTTGCGGTACGCGTCAGCGTCATCTACGGGGTCGTAGGATTTATTAAATCCTTTGTCCACGGTGAATTCGTCCATGGAGATGGGGATCGGCCGGCCGGCGTCTGCGGCGGCTTTACGGAATTGTTCGGTCAGCGCATCGATCCGGCGCTGGTTCAGTTGGATTGAGGTGATACTGAAGCGCGGATCGCCAAAGATAAATTGCAGGGCGTCCAAGGGATTTCCCTGAGGATGAACGGTGATAGGGTGATGGTATGGATCGATCGCTTGGATATAGTCGGCGAAAGTTTGGATACGTTCAGGCTTCAAGTTAAAACCAAGGTTGTATTCTTCACATAAATTCCATTGCAACGCCAAATGATGGCCAAACCTCGCGATCAATTCGCGGTAATAAAGTTTCCGTTCCGTTCCCAGTTCTCCATTGTCTAATTCCTGTTTGTTCTCTTTTTCCGCTTCATTGAGCACGAAATGTAGAAAGATTCCTTTTCTTTGCGCATGTGTAAAGACGGTGTTCCATTGGCGCAGTTTGCTGATATCGAAATGCAAATTATTGTTCTTGGGATTTCCATTGGGATCTGGGTTTCCTACCCAGGGGAAAACATCTTTACCGTCACCCCCGATGTTCATGGTTAGAAAATATACGCTGTTCACCCGTTTTTTCGCGAGATAATTCAAGGCTCCAATGATCGCTTTGCCTTGCCCGTTTCCCCAATCGGGATCGCCTTCATTCCAGTCTTTTAGATGATGTTCGTAAGTGTGACTGGCGGGAGTATTGTCAAAGCCCGCATAGGCGAGAAAATTTTCGGGGCTGTCCGTCCCTCCTCGGATCCAATATCCACCATCGCGAAATTTGAGATAGAAGGCGCCTGCGTATTCGAGACGGCCCCATTTGAGAAATCCAGGCGCTATTTTGGATTGCTCTTCGATCGTGAACCGCCCTATAGCGCCGTCGAATGATACAGGCGCGCCATCTTGAGGGGAAAGTGAAACCGCCACACCAGAACCACGGCGGAACGACACAGTATATTTCCATTCGCCGATTTCGTCCGCCGCGAACCAGGCGCTCCATATATCGCCAGTTTCTCCTCCCTCCCCGTTTCCATCAAAGAATCCAGGAACATTATATTCAGCGCCACTTGGGGCTGTGAACAAAACTTGTAGCCTATAATCGAGAAAGGGATTGGGATCGGAACTGGTTTCTGTGGTAGTGGGGCCTTGGAAATGAAACGTAAGCGGTTCCCATTTTTTCAATTCGCCTTCGATTATGCTTTCCGTGTATCCATGTATCGAAATTAAGAAAATTACCAATAGGCAGAATATTGTTTTGTAAAGTGTCATGTTTGTCGTTCCTCCATTTTAAAATCATTTCTTCTCAATAGTAATAAGACATCAAAAGCAATTGACTTAAGAGGTGAACTCAAGGTACTCTGGAATTTAACCATCTTCAAGTGTAAAAGAAATATCCTGCTGGGACCATATCAAAATTGGAGAAATGAATCTTTGTTTGAAAAAATAGAAAATACTTTTCTTGACAACAGGACATGGATCATTCTTGTTTTGTTGATTCTTTTGGCTTTTATACTTCGATTTACGGATTTGGGTGGGAATCCACCTGGATTCTTCCGGGATGAAGCGGATAAGGGTTACACGACGTATTCTCTGCTGCAATGCGGGCAGGATCAGAGCGGGAAATCCTGGCCGTTGTTTGTCCGGGCGTTGAATGTAACGACATCCGCCGTCTATCAATACATCGACCTGCCTTTTATCGCCGCAATGGGGATGACGGAGACAGCGGTCCGAACGCCGGCTTGTTTGGCGGGCGTTCTCTCCGTTATTGCCGTTTTTTTACTAGCAAAAGCATGGTGGGGTGCGCGGATCGCGTTTTGGGCGGGATTATTTGTCTGTCTGTCTCCTTGGAGCCTATTGCTCAGTCGTTGGGCCAATCAATCGATTCTATTGACGTTGTGGATCCCTATGGGTGTGTATTTCTTTGCGCGTAAGATTGAAGATGGCCCGCCTTCGATTCGAGATTCGCCTCTATCATCGGTTTGTTTTCTTTTGGCGATATATACATACGCGCCCGCCCGGCTGTTTGTTCCTGTATTTATTGTATTCTTATGGATTGTGTCTATCTCACGCAGAGATTTTACACCGGACCGGCGCTGGGCGTTTGTATGGCCTTGCGTGAGTTTCTTTCTATTATTCTCAATCGGTTCGCTTCCGTTACTCGATCATATTCTCTTTCATCAAGAGGAAAGCGCCGCTCGTTTGGCCCGTATCTCGATTTTCGATGGGCAGCCTCTTACTTCCGCATTGCTGGAATGGATACGGAATTATTGGACGCATCTTTCACCCAGTTTTCTGTTTATTCACGGTGATAGTAATCTCCGTCATCATACATCTGTTTTCGGGCAGGTTCATTGGTATATAGCGCCTTTGCTCCTGATGGGATTGATCCGGTCATTCATCCATCGATCAAAGCAGGATCGAATTCTGTTGGCTTGGTTCTTTCTCTTTCCCATCGCCGCCGCCTGTACTCGTGAGAGTATTCCACATGCGTTGCGCAGTGTTTTCGCCGTGCCGGTGATCCATCTTGTGGCGGTGAATGGGATACTTGCTTTCTATGAATGGGCGCCGCTTTGGAATCAATGGATTTGCGGCTCCGTAAGCCGCCTATGCCAACCGGTTTGGGTTGTGGGGCTTCTTTTTTGTTCTATGTATTACACCAGTGATCTTTTTTTCGGTATCCAAACCAGACAGAGACCACTTTCGCGTGGGAATATGGATATCGCGAAGCGGTTGAATGGTGGCTCGATCATAAGGAAGGTGTGGACCGGACTCTTGTTTCGGGAATTGCGGAATATCCCTATGTTTTCTTCTTATTCTACGGAAATTATCCTCCTGAGCGATGGATTGCGGAGGAGCGTATTGAAAATGTGGATTTTTTACCCACTGGCGAACCGATCGATCGTCACTACAAACGTGGGAGTGAACGCGTATTGTACTTAGCGCGGCCTCGTGAGCTACCCACGATTCAACCAGATAAAGTGATTCTCGATCCAAACCGTATTGGGGTATGGAAATGGATCGAAGCCGGGGGAACAGAGAAATAATATAGAATATTCATCGTATAGTATAAGTCTAAACAATAGAGTGTCTTCTATTTCAGCAACGCGGAATTGGCGCTGGATAAAATATTGACATTTTGTTAGACTGCTAGCAAGTCGAAAGCAATACATAAAGATTTATATCGCATTTTAAATCAAGAAAAATATTTACTTGTATTCGTTTGAAACCTTCACTTCGTATATTTGTATTAGGGGGAGTTTATGAAAATGCGGCTTTTTTTGCTTCCATCACGTAATAACAAGTAGAGTTGGACTGGAGTATTGGATCAACATGAATGAATCTGTTGAATGCTGTTATGTTGATTGCGCTTCCGGGGAACAGGCGATTATTATTCCTGAGAATGTAGAAGAAGGAACGGTATTTCCCTGTCCTTGTGGAAAGGGGCGGCTGCTCCAATGGAGGCGGCTGGGAGGCGTGATGCGCCCTATCCCATTTGGGCAAAATTACGATCCGGTCACAGGACGAAGGCTGGAAACGCTATCCAGGGAATCTTCTCAAAAGCCTTCTCTATCTCAATTCCGGGGAGCGCCGCGGGGGGGAATTCAAAACTGGCGAAGTTTGGACGTTCCCTATTCGGCTAATCATTCAGATTCCTACATTTCGAACGTTCCTCCATTCAAAGGTCAATCGGATTTTCAACGGATTCCCACGCCCATTGTGGCGGGGAATACACTCATTCATAGACATTTGGGAGGAAAATCATGGCTTCTATGGCGATTGAGTGATGGGAGTTTCATCGATCAGATTCCAGGTGGAGAAGGCTTGGGACTCGCCAACGCGCCAGTCGCGG
>CAXXSM010000119.1:0-16016 GCA_963663405.2 bacterium
TCGTAACGCATCATATGCTTATGATTATCAAAATAGGTAATAGTCTTTTGCAAGGCTTTTTGTTGCGCCAATGTAAGTTGACGCCGAGTGCAGGTTCGCCGTAACCCACCAATAACATATCCGACACGCCCTTCCAGAATGGCCTGCGTCTGCTGGCGAACCCATGGAATTCTCTTCGGGCTCTTCTCGCCATGGAGAGCGGTTCCTGCATTCCATAGATACTCCAGCGCGTGCATGATATCTAATATGAACGCATCGACACGAGGCAGCAATTTCTCTTGACGAAACGTCGAACGAAATTGCTTCTCCAGTGATTTTTCCCCATCGACCAAAATCACAATCGGTTTCTTCCCTGTGGGATCGCGAAGATGGACTTGCGCCGCCAGTTCGTTGATGGCCATCTCCTTCCCAGCCATCGTCGCGGCGTAATGAGTGTTGAGGGGAGCGCGTGGATTCTCTTTCCCTTGTTCCCGCCGCCGTTGTTTCTCCTCTCGCTCCTGCTCCTGTTCTTCGGCGCTTTGCTGCCGCATCAAAATATTCACCATCTCCTCTGTCGTGCGCGGTTCTGGCTCGAATGTAAAGAGCGCTGTCGCCACCGACATCCGCCGAATCCCCGGCTTCTCCCCCCTTTCCCGCCGGACTTTCGGTTCGTTGGCTGATTCCACCGGGGGTTGCTCCACTGGAATCATGCGAATGCCTTTGCCATCGGCTTCGACTCCTGTCACGCTTCCTTCCTTCTCCGGAGGCGGCGCGCTTTTCTCTTCGTAAAAAGATGAAACCACCTCACTTGCTTCTCGCGTGATCTGTTCCTGGGTTCGTTTGGGCAGTGGCAGGTCAAGCAACTCGCCGATATCCTCAATCGCCTCATCGTAAGATTTTTCTACGGCTCGCTTCTGAATCCACCCTTGTAATAAGTAGGACATCCGCCGATCCGGCAAGTTCAATTTCTCGTCCAGTGGGCAAAAGCCTCCTTCCTCTTCCTCCCAATAATAGGTTCGTCTTATCTCGATCTGACCGAACACGGATAAGTAGGTCTTTTTTCTCTCTCCATACCGGCGGCGCTCGATCCCAATGTGAGTATGCGTCTCTCCAATATCTCCTGTCCCATGGTGCTCTACAGTTTCTTGCAACAAGAGACGACCCAAATCCAACATGAAATTGTGCAAATGTTCTTCGGCCTTGTGTAACTCCTCACTCAGTGCGTCCCCTTTAATATACTCTTGGATTCGTTTCCATAATTGTTCCCGTTCGAGGATTATTTCTTCTAGATTATTCACGCCTCAACCTCACAATAGAAAAATTAGCAATATAACTACTACTGAAATATATTGTGAGATTTTAAGGTAATTTTCAAGGTCTTTTCAATCATAACCTATTTAATAATAGGGGATTATGATTAATTGGATATAGCCACACTCATTTAATAATCCGTTAAAATCGTTAGGGTTTTTTTTTCCACGTAATCTAAAATAGCGTACACTTGAGTCACGTAGTGGTTCGCAGCGATTCGTAGAGCCGATTAACTGCCGTGCAAACTATTTTGACCTCCCCTTGAACCTTTTGTGGTAAATGTACTAAAAAAACTTAAATTTTTATTTCATTGAGCGTCGCACTCAGGATATCCCTTCTACTGCATGGCTCGCCATTTTTTTGAACCTACCCCGATAAATATGATATAGTAAATTCCGCAAGACCCTTCAATGTTATCGACGGCGCATTGAGATTTTCCGACAACAAAACTGCGCCGTCCTTTTTTATCCCCACTCTTGAACACCCACCGAAGAATGCGGTAAGATTCCATTGTAAGCATTGTGGTGGACCCTGCTGCAGACATGTTGATAGCCTTCAGTTATGAAGAAACTCAAGGACCAATATGTAAAAACATGAGATTTTATTTATAGCGGTATATACGATTTTCAGAAAAGAAAAATGCGATACTAACCAAAAAGATAGTAATCAAAACTACAAAGAGGAAACCCCCATGGAGTGCATAAGTAAAAAAGAAAGGATGATACTTACCGATCTCAAATCATTTCTTAACAGCCTACCCATCGGTACGATCATACCAGGATTCCAGAAAAGCAAGAATTATCGCTTCGCTGGCCTGGAACCATACCCAAGTCGAGGGAGATTCGCGAGATTGGCAGGAAAAATGGTAGCCGTTCTCGAATCCGATGAACTGAAGCGGAAGCGTATAATCCTCTTCCTTAACCTCTTGCTTATGCTAGTAAATGGTCCAACGGAAAATCTCGATTACGGAAGACGTCCTTTATGTGACTACGCCGTTAACGAGGAAAAGAGAGATGAATACCCAAACATCTATCAATACGAGACACAATACGAGACACACTACAAGGCCTTGGCCAAGTACGTGAAGATCCGAATGCTCAATTAATTCAGGCGGGATTTCGATCATGATACCGGAATATTCATCCTAGCCGCTTCCGGTGTTCACTCTTGCTGTGTTTTGATTTACTTCTTTTCTAGGCTCGAGCAATCGATTTCCAAGGCTCGGATGATTTCTATCTCAGTGATAATGTTTACTGTATTTTAGGATGATCTCTCGAAGTAACAATTTACAGAGAAGATTATCTTTTCACAGACACTCTTCTACTATCATTCCAATAAATCGTTTGAAATATGACGTCAAATTCTGTTAGGTATTGGCCGATCCGTTTGCAGTCTGGAAGATATGAACAACGTCATGGAGCAGGAGGTAGATACATTTCAATGGGCACAATCCACACCGACCGTGGAAGAGAAGGGCTCGATTCTGGTTCTCAAGACGGAGGATAAGGAGGAGCCGATACGGCGGGTGGAGACAGTGGCGAATCGGATCGACGACAACAAGGAGAAAAGGCGAAAAAGAAGCGGCAAGCCTAAAATTACCTATTTGGACAATAATAAGGAACATATGTTGTATGATTACTATTTAGCGTTTTGTCTTTCCCATAGGGAGTTGAGTGATTGAAATAGCCTGCCGTCATATAGTCAAGGATCGAACGGAAGGAACTAGTAATCGAACCTGAAAATAGAAAATAAAAATCTATTCGTTCGGAGAAATCACAGTATGATAAGAAAAGTATTATAAGAAAAGCAAGATAAAAGAAGTGAATGGTTTATAGAAGAGTGAAAGCTCAAGTATTAAATTGAGCCTGTCGATAATACTAATGGGTAAAACTCTAACCTAGAACGTGAAAAGAGGCGAGAATAATGATTGACTCGATCAACACGGACTCCCTGATCCGTCTGAATACACCGGGTCAAAATGCCTTTGGCACGTCGAACAATATAGCGGATCAAGACCCGAAATCCATTCCTCAATCAAAATTAAAAACAGAAACCGCCAAGGACACCTTCTCATTCTCATTCCATTTAGACGCTGATCCGATGCAACTGGCTGAAGCGATCAGTACGATTCAATCTAAAATCAAAGACCAGCTAATGCGGCGTTACGATCTCCAAGGGGATGACGCGTCGATCCTGGCTGATTTTCTTTCTCCTGAGAACGTGTCCTCTCAGGAACTTTTGGACTATGTAAATCCCGAAAATACCGCCAATCGCATCGTTCAATTCGCCACTGGATTCTTCAGTACGTATCAAGTGAACTATGAAGTGAAAGACATTGAACAACAAGTGACGAAATTTTCCTCTCTGGTGCAGGAAGCCATTAAAAAGGGCTTCGAAGAAGCAGAACAGGTTCTTGAGAATATGGATGAACGTGGTGAAATTGGTGAAGTGATCCAAAAAACATATAATCTTGTGATGGAAGAAATCGCGAATTTCCGGGATGAAAAATTAAAATCCGCTCAGGAGAAAGCCGGAGAGAATGATACGCCGGTGTCTCCTCAGGCAGGCGATTCAGAGATTTTGTAGAGCGGAGACTTAAATGAAAATCTATCATCTGTGTATTTCGAAGTGTAGAAGACTGAATGTCTTTCAATCGTTCCGGCTCAAAATATCAATACTTCCGGGACACAAATATTAACCAACAGCTTTTCCTCACTAACACGTATTTTTTTACCCTTCATAAATAACATACCAATTAATTTAACTTTAAAATTGATAAACTCATTTTAATAACCCACCGGAAACGATTCATATATTCGCTGGATTATAAAGCAAGACCTTCTATTGTCATACGGAAAAATGGATGGTTTCGTTGAAAGGGAAGAAAAGGGATTTTCTCAGTTAAATGGGGGATGAAGCCAGTCATCGATGTTTTGTTATGCTACGAGAAACCTATCTTGAGATATAGGTCTGGAGCATTCCTTGTACCAAAGAATCCATAACCGTTCTCGAAGTGAATAGCGTGGTTTTTGATTCTTATCTCTTCCTTGTTTGCGCAAAATTTTCAGTTCCGTTTCCAATTGAAAAATGCGATTACGTAGAAATTGGTTCTCGACTTCGGGATTGTTCTCCTCTTCAGCAAGATTTATCATTTGCTTGAAACGAGTAATTCCCGCCCATCGAGCTGACAAGACGAGAGTCTTCAAAATCAAAGGAATTGCCGCTTGAATTACGTCCATAGTGGTCCCGTTTATGAGTATTTATTGAAATGGGATCATATGTATTAACATCAATATTGTCAACTCTTTATCGGTGGACCGATTCTTGGATAACAGGCACAGGTGGATTCGATTCCCGGGGGATTGAATTGAAGCCGTGGGTCCCTTGATCCGAGGGGGGAGTAGTGGGGAAAGGGTGCGCGTGGCTAAGCCTACAAGGTACTGGCAGGGTCTTTTTTTGGGGGGAGGGAAATACCTAATCCTGCCAAAAATTAATATACTTCCCATAACTCCACAGAGGAATGGGTTTCTATGTTTTCGAGCACTACTTCCGAAAAATAATTTTTTGCAACAACACCACTGTGTGTTCTTGATCCGAATCCAACAAAAACCGGATCAACCATATGAATGGTTTTTTTTTCTATTAAAATCCATTCATTCGTACGGGTATTTTTGTAATAGGATTGGAATTGATCGCCTTCTCGAATAAACTTTATTCTTTGCTCGATGGAATTAGCTTGAATATAATTTTCATCCCAAAACAATGATGAAGTGTAAGATTCTTGCCATCCATATTGTATGCTGCCTGATACAAATCTCATGATATAAAATACTGGACTTGGACGAGTTGGATCGTTCCAAGGTCGATTAACATACATGAGAGATGCATTACCCCAGTCGGAATGTCCTGAACGAATAGTAACTTCAAATTGAAAAGATCCACTAATGGTTGAATAAGTATAATGACCATCCTGATCCTGATGCTGCCTAAACCCACATGTGATCGTATATATACCTGTATCTGTGTCATAAACCACGTCTCCAGGGGGATTATGACCTGGATAATCACCATGATCGGCAAAGATCCCAACCGGTTTTGGAGTTCGTTCTTCCTTTGATGAATCTCCCCCGATATCGATATTGCCTATTTTCCCTGAAAAGGCCGCTTCACCCGAAGCCGATTCAAAAGGTAAGAGAACATATTGAATTCTACTGACAGCCTTTGGTAAGTCCCATTTTATGGAACCATTAGATATTTCTCCATACGATCCAATCAGTTCATTGACTCCCCATCCTTCAGGAAGATTTTCCGTTACAGTGACGCCATCCGTATTATTTAAAATGACGATAGTCACAAGTTCTGGGAAACCTGGGAGATAACCTTTTTCCGAAAGTTGGCGGTTGGCGGTTGGCTGTGCGAAAACACTAAATCCAGTAACTACGAGATATAGAAAACAAAAAGCCAAAATCTTGTAAACAAACCTCATAATTGATGCTCCTTAATCCCGGGGGATATACTTGTTTTTCGGGCTTCCAATTAATTATATGAAAACAGTATACGCTATGTGTCAAGCAGATCTTCCTGAAATTCACATCAAGCCAAAAATGCTACGCACGGGAGCCGGTTTGTGACGTGGATAGGAAAAAATGGATACTTTTCGAAACCGTAGGTTTCTGTTCAAATGCGCCCGCTGGTCCTATTTGTAATTATACCAACTTTTAGCAGATGATTCAGCAAGTAAACCTAATTGGGCCAAAATAGTTAAATTATCAGCGTATGTGCTGCCTTTTATGAGTTGACCACTCTCATTGTATTGATGAAGCGTTACCCCGCGATTGACTATCGATTTCCCTGTTGCCGGGATATTAAAATATAAACCATCATGCGTTCCTTCGTACACTCCTTCATTAAGCACCCAACCGTCTCCCATATCGATCGTTTTAGTAATACTGAATGTCATATCCGGAAATCCCTCAAAATAAATTTCATTAGCGGCCATATATTGATCACGATTAAGTGGAACCCCCATAGGCCCAATGAAATATTCGAAATTTTCCACAGCCATTTTGGATAAAGAATTCAAATCGTGATTTTTCCAACGTAAGAGCCATTCTTCATTAGCTTCCAAGGGGGATAGTCCAGTCGATTCTGGATTTGGAAGGGAGAATGATGGAATCAACTCAGGTAATTCAGGAGCCTCCATCACACCTAACTGAATCAATATTATTTGTGTATCTAAATATGAGGCAAACCTTTTTATAAGACCGTTCTCAAATTCCAAAATATCTATGTGAGGAGTGGCTACGTTTGGTTTACCAGTTGGTGGTATTCCCTGCCACTCCGCCAAGTGTGTTCCATAGATAGTATGCTCTATCACAGCAATATTTCCGGAAACCAAGATAAGTTCTTCAGGAAATACTATATCGGGGAATCCTGTGAATATAGCTTCTATATATGCACGAAAACCTTCTTTATCCATTAGCAGCGGTTCAGGGTTAATATCATAGACAAAATCTTCTGCTAATAACGGCATCACTGGATCCATGATATGCGCATTAAACGCTTCATTTATCACTTTAAGAGTCGCTCGAATTTCATCTTCCGTTTGTCCCGATACATATGTTGATCCAATAAAAAAAATTCCCAAAACTAGTATAAGATATACTGCTTTTTTCACGATATTTCTCCTTACTCTTGTTCCAGAAGGTGTTTGTTCATGGGATTTATCAATACCCTTGTACAAAGAAATATGGTATCATATGTAGACGGATATTTCTATTAGGGTTTCTAGGTATTTTAACATAGGGAAATCAGGTATTTTTCCTCGTAGTGTAAGAAACCGAAAGGCTTTGAAAGAGGAATTCGCGGGGCAGGGAATCAAAATCCTCAAAATTGCATGATATTCAGACCATTCTCCCCAGTTTTTCCGGACACTTTTTGATCCAGCAAAGATCTGTTAATTTCAAAATACCCTTATTTTAAAGCCTAAGGAATTGGAAATATATAAATCATCGGTTTACGTTCGGGCGAATTGTATAATTCCACTCTCCGTGGAAATTATCTTTTGTCAAATTCAGTTCTTCCATTTCGTGCTCAGAAACTTTAAATGCCAGTTGGATATTTTTTTGAATCCAATGCCGCCTTGATTTTCAAATCAGCCTGAGTTGTTGTGTTGGCAATCAAGTTAACAATGACTTCGTGACTTGTAAGCGGACGCCCTCTCCAGTTCTTTGTAATATGAGAAAACATCTTGTGCTCGATTTTATTCCACTTACTTGTGCCGGGAGGAAAATGACAGACGGTGATTTTCAGTTGCAGTTTATCGGCAAGACGTTGGAGTTCATATTTCCACAAGCGGTTGCGTGAACCGTTGCTTCCGCCTGTAGCTGTTATGCTTGAATCGGACCACGAAATACCGATTGGAAAAAGAGATTATAGTAGTTTTTTAGGTTGTGAATGAAGCCAGTGACAGATGTTCTTTAATTGTTTTAACAATAACGTTTTAGGTTTGATATCTGGGAGATACACCTTCCCTGATAAATCGTTACATGATTATTTGTCAATACAATTTCAAGCGGCTTTTGAAAGACGAAAAGCCATAGTATTTGTTTCTTCGAACCGGTGCCGTTCAATCGGGAAGGGAACTGTTTTCGCGTCTCTGTTTAATGGATCTTTTTGGCGTTCTGCATGAACTTCATTGGGAGTTCTTCCTTCAAATTGATAATGCGGCTGACATTCGTTGTACTATTCCGAAATTCTACAATAGACATTGGGGAGAGCAGCAAACCACATTCCGGGAATAATGGTCTATCGCAACAAGAACGTAGGTAGGCCAGAGGCCCCACCGAAACACAATCGTTCGATCGACACTCCAAAAGTGATTGGGATACCAAGCCGGGATGGACCGCTGGGAGGATTGACCACTATTTTTTCCAGCCGGATTGGGCGCCAGAGATGGTTCCCCTGGTGGATAAGGTCGTTGCAGGATGTTGCGAACCGTCGAGGCCGCCAAGAAAATGTTAAGAAGGGATAACTGAAGAGAAATCCGAATCCGTCCCCAATGCGGATTGGCTTTGGCAATTTCCCAGACGAGTAGGGCCACTTCGATAGGAGTTTTGTTTGCTGGTTCGTTTTTGTTCCCACTTTGATTTCGATATTCTTCAGCCATCGATTAATCGTTGATCGAGCCACACCGAGTCGTTTCGTCATCTCTCGAATGGAAATTTGGAAATATTCCTTGTACCAACATCCACAACCGTTCTCAAAGTGAATAACGTGGTTTTTGATTTTCTCCTTTATCTAATTCCTTTTATTTACCAACCAGTATGTATGAGCCGTTCAAGCGCAGGTACGCTATCGATGCGGAGTATAAATGCGTTGGGGATTTTGAGAAACTGATGACATGCGACAGTCTACACAACTTATTCAATCGAAAAGTGCTGAAAGATCTCCACGATGGGATCGCAGCAAAGAAGTGGAGTATCGCGCACAAAAATTAGAATTAAATCTGCAGATCACCAAACGCGTATTCAAGCCGATCAAACGCTTATATCGTGACATAGGAGCGCGTATGGATAATAACAAAAGCCGATCATTCTTTCTCCGCCAACTGGAGATACGTGGCCAGTTGGCCGGAGGTGACAAGTGTGAAACCCAACAATGCGTCAAGAACAGAAAAGAGCCAAAGAAAACAAGAAGAATTTATTCAAGAAAGCAAGCGGATAATCGACGCCACTCTGCAAAAACTCGCGAACCAGCTCGAACAAGGGATTTCGGATGCGATGAAGCGATATTTAAAAACAATGTCTCTTTTTCCCAATTATTCGATAGGAAACCAGCAGCTGATCATCTCCCAGAAACCGAATGCCAGCCACGTGTGTGGTTACCACGTTTGGAAGCAATTGAATCGGTTTGTTCGTAAGGGAGAAAAAGGAATCATTGAGGATGAGAATCGCGATGAACGTGATTCGAATCAAGAAATCCAACTCGATAAGAAATTTCTGAGCGGATTTCGAATTGTCCGGGTCTTTGATCTTAGCCAAACTGGCGGGGAAAACCTCCCACAGTCTTCAATTGCCCAAGGGGATGCGAAAGCAATTCTTTCTCTCCTGGAACGAGCAGTATCCGCGAATCGAATTCAACTCAAATACGGATATATGGGCCGCGCACTTGGGATGACTTATAACGGCCGAATCATTATCCGGCCCGGAATGCCGCCAGCGGAAACGTTCTCAACGCTGGTTCATGAATTCGCTCATGTCATTCTGCACCAAGTGAATTCCACAAAGAAAGAAACAAAAACAGTTGAAGAACTCGAAGCAGACTCGGCCGCCTGTGTGGTATGTGAACGGTTTGGATTGAACGCCATCCAGGCTTCAGCGGATTATATCCAAATCTGGAACGGAGACAAAAGAATTTTACTCCAAAGGTTGGATCGAATCCGATCTTGCGCATCGCAAATTATACAGGCTATCGAGAAGGAAACTAGAATTGAAGCTGATTCCAAATCGCAGACGTACTCACAATCAATTTATATTTCAGCGCGAAATGATTGAGATTTTCTTTCGCACTGAGTCACTCCAATTTCAGGGACGCGCAAAACACGACAAAATATGATTGTTTAGTTTTCGAACAGTACTCGTTGGCGAACGTTCGAATCTGGTGTTCGACTAAATCGATTTATGATACTCTTCAATTCACCATCGTTCTTGAGAAAAATCGACGAGACAAGAATAATCGAACGCAAGATCACTGCAAACCAGACAAAGGATTCCCGTGCTTCACTCATTGTTTCAGACCTCACTAAAACAGCCATTTTAGCCTCAAAATAATCGCAAATAAGATTCCCACTTTCTGAGGGAATTTGCTGTCAGCCTACTCCCCTCTACAATCCAGTAATTCAATAAATAAAAAAACAGAGAGGGACTCATCATTTCTCCTTTATCACATTCCGATTATTTACAGAAGATTTTAGGCACGGACAAGAGAAATCCGGTGTTTACGATTTTCTGCGATGAAGAGGAAGACCAGTTGCATGTCTATTACGGCGCGGATCTATTAGAAATTGTACCGGACGATCGAGAGCATATCGAATACAAATTACTCGTCGCTCGACTCTACAACGCCAACCTCAATGCGACCATCTTGCAAGAAGTCTTTCAAGTGGACCGGAAAACCATGAAGCGGTGGGGCGCCGCTCTTCGCTCTGGGGATAGTGAACAACTACGGAAAGTGTTGTTTGGCCGCCAAGCGCGAAGAAAACTCACTCCGGAAATCGAATCGTATATCCGCATGCGATTTCCCGCGATTTACGAGGAAACAAAATATGAATATAGCAAACGGATGCGGGAAGAAATTGAGCAGGTGTTCGGCTGCACGCTATCCGGGGAAACGCTCCGTCCCTTGCTGAGAGAATTGAAGGAAAGCATAAAAGATCAAAAGGAAAATGAGGAAACTCCCTGGGATTGTGAGCAGGAACCCGAGATCGAAGAAGAGGAGAAGACAAGCGAAATTGGCTCTGAAAACGAAGAAATTCGATAACAATCTAAGGAGTCATCCACACCAATGCCTTGTAACAATCGCAAGGAGTCTCCCGAATTAAAGGAAGCCTTTCCGGAGGAAGTGACGCTGTGTCATCACCTGGGCGTGTTGCTGTTCAGCGCCTTGTTTCTCAGTCTCGACGCTTTCCCGGGGGAGGCGAGTTGGCTGCTCAAACAATGGGTGACGATCATCTTGTTAGGAGCGGTCAATATCGAACAAACCAAGTTGCTGGATTTCGAGGATTTGAAACGGCTTTTGGGGAAGTGCATGCGCTCCTTGCATGACCAACGAACGCATCTGGGCCAAATGGCGACGGTCGCGATGGCGGAGCAGGTTCTTCGGTTAAACGCCGCGGAGGTCGATGCGGCGGCGAACGATGACTTTTATTACGATCCCCATACGAAACTCTATACAGGAATCCAGAACGTCTTGAAAGGCTGGTGTCCAAGCATTCGTTCGGCGGATAAAGCGCTCCATATGGATTTTATTCACACGGCGGCGGGGCATCCGGTGTATCTCGAATCGACCGATAACTACGAAGACATGCGGGATCGGTTTTTTCAGGTGACCAACCACTTTCGAGCGCTTTTACAGATGGATAAAAAGAAGGTGATCACCTTCATCGTTGACCGTGGGATATACAGTCTTGAAGTCTTTCAGAAATTCATCGAAGATCCTTCCACGCATGTGATCACGTGGGAAAAGAATTACAAGTTGGCGCCTTGGCCAGCGGAACCGGCGCCGGGAGCCTTCACGCTGGAACGGAACCGCAATTGCGCTACGGATCTGCAACTCTATACCTTTGTCTACCTTGATGAGCGCTGGGAAAAGGATTCGTCGATGCGGAGGCTGCGCGTGCGCGCGGCCAATCCCAAAGGACGGACGATCGAGGTAGGCGTATTGACCGATGACTTGACTCGGCCGGCCCCAGAGATAATTACCTTGATCTTCCGGCGCTGGATCCAGGAAAATGATTTTAAGTATTTGGACAAACACTTTGGGATTAACGAAATCACCAGTTATGCGGTGATTCCTTACAAGCGGTTACAAGATCACCTGGAAGATAAACAAATGAAGAGCGGCGCGTATAAAGCGCTGGAAATGGAACGAAGCCAAACGCAAGAGAAATTGGGCAAACTCTTGGTCCAGGAGCGTCAACATCCCGGAAAAAATGCGAAACGAGCCGAAAAGATTCAAACCTTGTCTCACCGGCTGGATGAGATTGACGAGGAAATGAAAACGACAGAAAAGGAAATGTCCCGGCTCGAGTTTTTAATCGAGCAGGATTGCGTCCGCTTGGATACACGCAATAAATATTTGATGGACGTTTTGAAATTGTTGGCGCGAAATATCTTTTATAAAATGCTGGAGCCGTTCAAAAAAGAGTATGATAATTTCAGGGATGATCACGTGCTCTTTCGTTCCTTAACTCAATCGGATGGAGTCATCAAACAACAGGGAGATCAGGTGGAAGTCATTCTCCTTCCGAAACCGAATTATCCACCGAAAGTCAGGCGGATTATGGAGCAGTATCTGGCTAACATCAATGAGACCCACCCCCTTATGCCCGATGGCTCGAATCGGCAAATTCACTTTCGACTGGGGAAAAAATCGGAATTTGAAATTGCGATTGTTTCAGTACCAAAACGGCCGAAATAGTGAGTTCTGTTGTTTGTAAAAACTTGCCGGATTAAGAGAACCGGAAAATCCAGTCCTTTCATATATACCGGTACGGTCGACCTTCTTCCAATGTATTTTTATTGAATGCTTTAGTGGCTCTCATGGGTATTGAGAGAGCCACGAAAGAGTGGTTACTTGTAGGAGGTGATTACCATAGAAAAATCGAAATCGATAACTAGCGAAAGGCACGAATCAGTGCGTTTTATAGGCAGATGCGTATGCGGGAATATCTTGGAACCGGCGTTTAATCCTAATTTGAATATTGTTTTTTGGAATTGTTTTGAATGCTTTCCATTCTACGATCGGGCCACGAAAGAACAGCGGGAAGAATTGATCCAGTCGTTTGAGGATAATGGATTCTTAAAACGAGAGTAGTGACGCCTTTATATTTTTTTTCTTTGCAGATACAAACGCGATTTACAATAATAGAATTTTTTTCTTTTGGGCTTCAGCCTATAGAAATTACGCCGGGTAAGACGTACATCAGTACACTCTACTCAGCGGCTATTTGGAAGGTTAAAGAATTTTCGCTAAAACGACGCCCATACCAAGACAGCGGTTGGTTCGACGGTTTACACTTTTACGTAGGTGACGTTGACAAGGCCTGACCAAGTTCCAATCCGAACACCGCCGATCGAGAGTTTTTCTTTCGCCGAGGTATCAGGATCGGGTTCTTCCGGTTCTACGGGAATATGTTCCGCCTCCAGCTGCCAATCCGGCTCATTCTCACCTATAAAATCATTCATTTCTTTCCTTGCAAAGTATTCTAGATTTTGGTAGATACTGATGATGGAAAAAAACAAAAGTTAAGGATACAAGAGTAAAAGGTTAAGGCGTCCGGGAAACCGCCACACGGAATCCTAGGTTATTGAGCGAAGAGTCTGGTGTGCGACCATAGCGGTTCGCCGAACGGCAGTACATAGGATCGTTGTACCAATAATCACCGCGAATTGCGCGATTTGAACTGGTTTCACTCGATTGATTTATTGGGTCAATCTCCGGCGAATTTTCATAATAATGAACATCGTACACATCCAGACACCATTCCGCCACATTTCCGCTCATATCAAAGAGTCCCCAATCATTTGGCAGTTTTAATCCTACCTCTTTTACCCCATCAGGACTGTTATTTCCATTAAACCAGGCGTAATCGTGGATCATCGTGTAATCCGAATCCTCCCCCCAATAAAACGCCGTCTCCGTTCCGGCCCGGCAAGCGTACTCCCATTCTGCTTCTGAGGGCAACCGGAATAGTCCTTGCCCTAATTCATTCATTTTCCCTATGAATGTCTGGCAGTCATTCCAACTCACATAGTAAACGGGATAGTTGTTTCCAACGCCATAATCATTTGACGGATTACTGCCCATTATCGCTTCCCACTGCGCCTGTGTCACCTCATATTTCCCAAGATAAAAATCTTGTGTGATTGTCACTTGATGTCTTGGCCCTTCATCATCCCCACGGTTTTTCTCATTATCTGGGCTGCCCATCATGAATGTTCCTGAGGGGATCAATATCATCTCTAACCGCATTGCGCCGGCTGGGAGATTGGGAATGTCTATCGTGATTTCAGTTAGAGAAGTTGGGGTTGGGGTATTGGTTGGGGTATTGGTTGGGGTTGATGTCCGGGATATTAGTGGGTATGGCTGTAGGTATAGCTGTGGGTATTAGTGTTGGTATGGAAGTGGGTATTTCCGTTGAAGGAATCACTTGAGTCGGGCGTTGGAGTTGGTTCTACATCTGGCGCCTCTTCTTCCACTTGGTACATCAACTTGCCGCTGACCATCTTAGATACACTGACTTCAGGATCTAATGGCATTAGGAACACTTTGAATTGATAAGTATGTCCGTTTTTCAGGTCCGTTAATAAACGTCTCTTTGGTTTTAAAATCTTGGTTGGGAGTCCACCAGAAGTAATTGATTTTTCCTGTGAGAGTCTGTCCTAACATCGTAAAATTAGCGCCATCTACACTTACATACACATGATATTCATTTACAGTCGCTGGATCCACATCGAAATTCCATGCGATTTGGATCGCGCGCCAATCGGCCCGATCCATGTCGGAGCCTATACTCCCCTGTGGCGCTATATCATCAATGCCAAGAATGTCATCACAGATCACAACTTTCTTTTCTTTGATATACGGCGGCTCCGGTTGCGCGACGGATAATTTGTTTCCACCTTCAAGATTGAATCCAACCGCGCCAGTCATATCATAGAAATCGTCCGGTCCCAGCGATCCATCGATGCGAATCATGCGAAACGTATAAACAGAATTGAAATCAGGTCCATTTTCAAATTCTTTGCTCACGCGAGGCGCGTTTGGATACCAGTCAAAGCTGACATCATTGCCCGCTCCCGTGGCGCCCAAGTATTTCATACCACCGAAACCTTTGCGAATGTAAACGTGCCAATTGGTCGCGCCGGTTTGCGAGCCCTTGCAGTAAATAGTCAAGTTGCGATTATCGATAGGATCGAGATCGGTGTCGCCAGTCAAGTCACCCGATGTGTCTCCTGGATTATCAAAGATGACTACGGAAGCGTTCTCAACCGCCCTCGTGTCAGCTAAAGTGAAAGAGAACATCAATAACAGAATTGAACATCTATGGACTATCTTTCTCATTCCTATTTCCTCCATACTATAAATTGTTTGATATTAACATATTCTTAAAAAAGTTGTATAGTCCATATATTCGAATCATTTTGATTTTTCCAAAAAGATTTTTGAGGAATTTATTTTCTATAACGAACGCGATAGTAAGGTTGAAATTGGAAGACTGAAAGATATACCAACGCAAGTGAGAACAAACTGTACGCTATTTGGTTCTTTCCAAACCACAATCCGTTCCGCCACATAGGCGACTCTTGTAAATGGAGAGCCGCCACGAGGATGACTCAACTAGAGTGTGATTGAAATGAATGAAAACACAAACCAACTTATGAATGGAAAAACCGTAAGCAAAACCGAGAAGACGAAGCAACTCCCTAACCTGGATCATCTTCATATGATCTGGCAATGTTTTTCGCTGCATGAATTTTTAGAGGAAGAAGTTTTGGACTACTTGAACGACAAACTATTCAATGAATCTCTCAAGACGAAGTTGGATGAAGGGCAATTCGATCAATCTCTCTACGATCTTCTTGTCATGCGTCGCGCGTTTGAGTTGATGAAAAAATTCTATCGTGAAAGAGGATTTGTTTTCGATATGGAAAAGAAATGAGATTTTTTTGACGCGTTCAATTTTCGTTGTCTTTAGTCTTGAAGACAACCAAAATCAAATGAGGTGAAACATATGAAGAGAAAAGAGATTATCCAACAGACCGGTTCGAGAGGAACCAGACGCGCGGGATCGGTTGCTGAATCTGATCGCAAGCGATGGGCAATCGGATCGCCATCGCGACGATGAATTACGCGCGGCCTGGGAATCAGAATTCGGTCCGATCATATAATCCATTTTTCTTTTTTTTACTGTCGGTTGCTTCGATCGTTTTCTCGATCCCATC
>CAXXSM010000120.1:0-41297 GCA_963663405.2 bacterium
TTAAAAGTAATGCCAATATTTCAACTTTTCACGAGTATATCGTAGATGGTTGACAAAAACTAGGTTATATTCTACCTGGCATAGATCAATACCATGTTTAAATGTTATAGTGAAAATTCAGTATTACTTTTAAACATTAGCCACATAATTACCCATGAATCTCCCAATCCCCAGAAACACAACTTGGTACTTCATATCCAACCACTTCATACGCAACCAACAACAGCAATGAATAGGAATCATTTTCCAGCGTATAATAACGGCCGTTATGATAATAACTCCATGAATACAGGGTTTCCGGCGCGTTTTCAAAATGTATTTCAGGAATCCCATCCGGTTCTTCAAAATCTGGAATGCGTCCCAAGGATTCGCCATCATTCGTGAATTGATAGGAATAACCCTCATTATCCGGTAGATAGATTGTATCGTCATCAATGAAAATCTGGCCTAGCAATTCTTGTTCAACAGGCAATGACCACATATCTCGTTGATAATCCATCCCCAAAAGATATTTTACGGATTGAAAATGTTCTGTGTCAGCGAAATACTCCGTAGAATTTTTCGCCAATCCAGGTAAATAGAGCTGTTGAAAACTGACTCCTTTATAGAATTGATGCGCGCGAATGATTCCCATCAATAAATACGCGTAATCGTCGTGGATCACCGCATCCATGAAATACTGTTGGTCTTGGTTCATCAACACATATTGATCCCGCTTAACAAACTCAATCTCATCCGCATACAAAAGAAAACTTGCATGAAGTAGAAGCGCAATCAATAGAAAGGCTTTCCGAATCATAATCCACTCCTACATTTATCATGATTCATATCTCTTCAACTATAATCTAAAATAATCCGCCGATTTAAAACGCCGTTCAAGGGATTCTCATTCCCGATCGTAAAACGAACGTCCTAAAGCCCCCTTCGGCGCAGATCTTTTTCCGAAAGTCCCAGGTGATGGCCGATTTCATGCAGAAGAGTTCTCTGGATTTCGTCCTTAAGATTATCCCGGTTGCGCGCATACCGCTCTAAATTCTTCCGAAACAGGGTGATCATGGGAGGATGATGGAGAGAGGCGAAAAAACTCTGATTGGGGTATGAAACACCTTCATAAAGCCCCAAAATACAATCTCTTTTCCTGCCCCCCAACCGGCGCAGCTGCGCAGGCGTGGGGCGGTCCTCGATCGTGATCGACACCTGCTCCAACGCCTTCCGCACATCCGGCGGAAGTTCCTTCATCAATTCGCTCACAAGAAGCAATATTTCTTCATCAGTCATAATGTAATTGTATCCCTTTTATATGAAAATGAGTCTCCAGAACTAACTCATTCGCAAACTCTTCCGCGACTCATTTTCATTTGCAGGTTGTAATCTAAAACGTGATGGTTCTCATGATGATACGCAAATTCAGTATAGATTGTTTCAATTATAGAATTCATATTTTTTTATCTGAATCTGGATAGCCGGGATATCAAGGATTATTTAGGATGAAAAACATCAGTGTCGCATCCCGAATTGTTGAGCTGGATTATTAACTCCTTTTTTTGCGGGCGGGACGCCCCCTCTCCATTCAGTCGCCCCTTGCCGGAGCGCGCTCCCGCTGGATACAATTACGAGTAGCTAAGGCAAGGCGGCGCTCTTCCTTCAGCCTTCAGTCTTCAACCTAAACACCTAGAAAAAGAAAGAATGTTCTGATGATTTGTATTACCGGGGGCCAGCTGCGATTAGGCGGGAACATCATTTTCTCGGATTTGTCCTGGCGGATCGACGCGGGCAAGCGGATCGGTTTAGTCGGCCCGAACGGGTCTGGTAAAACCTCGATTCTGCGGGTATTGACGGGGGAATATACCCTCGAAAATGGAAGGGTTGAATCGGCGAAAAACTTCACGATCGGCTATCTGCCGCAGGATAGCGCTGAACTTCCCCAACAACGGGTGCGGGAGATCCTATGGAGCGCGTTCGAGCCGGTTAATCGCATGGAAGAAGAGATGCAGTCTCTTCTTCAGACCATCCAGACCACTGTCGATTCCACCCCGGAACATGACCGCGCGCTCCATCAATACGCCGAATTGCAGGAAGCCTTTCAAGAACAAGGTGGATACAGCCGCGAATCCGACGCGAAAAAAGTCCTGCTTGGTTTAGGCTTCGATCATAGTGATTGGGACCGCCCCGCCGCCGAATTCAGTGGCGGTTGGCGGATGCGTATCCTCCTCGCTAAACTCCTGCTGCAGAAACCGGATCTGCTGCTCCTTGACGAACCGACAAACCATCTCGACGCGGACGCGCTATTATGGTTTGAACAATACCTGACCGGCTCCCAAACCGGTATGGTCGCCGTGAGTCACGACCGCTATTTCCTTGACCGCATCGTTTCTGAAATCGCGGAGATTGAAACGCGCCGGTTTCGCCTGTTTAAAGGCAACTACTCCAAATATCACGTTAAAAAAGAAGAATTGCGCGAACAACTGTTAGCGCAAAAGCGCAACCAGGACCGGGAAATCGCCCAAATCGAAAACTTCATCGATCGCAACCGCGCCCGCAAAGACCGCGCCGCCCAAGCCCAATCACGCATTAAACTGTTGGAAAAAATGGAACGCATTGAGATCGAAGAAATCCAAGACACGGTCTCGATCCCCCTGCCCACAATTCCACGCAGCGGCAAAGAAGTCATTACATTGGATCAAGTGGAACACCTTTATGATGAAACGCGCGCTCTCCATCCAGTTTCCTTTTCCCTCTACCGGGGCGAACGGATCGGCGTCTGGGGGGCGAACGGCGCGGGTAAGAGTACGCTGCTCTCTCTCATGGCCAAAAAGTTCGAACCTACGCGGGGGACCGTGACGTGGGGCTATAACACCCACCTCGCCTATTTCTCCCAGCATCACGCCGAATTGCAGAATTCCCAGCAATCGATCTACGACGAACTCGCCGCCGTAGCGCCCGCTGAAATGCAGACCCGTTTGCGGGACACGCTCGCCTGCTTCCTCTTCCGCGGCGACGACATCTTCAAACCGGTCTCCGTCTGCAGCGGAGGTGAGAAAAGCCGCTTGGCGCTGGCGAAACTTCTGGTCCGGCCTATCAACGTCATGATCCTGGACGAACCTCTCAATCACTTGGACCTTAATACGATCGAAATCTTTGAGGAAACATTAAAACAGTACGATGGAACTTTAATTTTTGTCTCGCACGATCGCTTTTTCATTGACCGTCTGGCTCACCAGGTTTGGGAGATCATCGATGGGCGTCTCCGGGTGTTCCGGGGGAACTTCACCGATTACGAATACGCCAAACGCAGTTTGATGGATGATGAAGAGAAAAACAACGGCCAAGAGATCGGCGCCCGGTCCGCCCGCCAACAGAAATTGGACCAGAAACGCCAAGAAGCGGAAGAACGAAACCGCCTCTTCTCAATCCGCCGCGAACAAGAGAAAAAATGCGAGTCCATCGAAGAGCAGATCCACGAGATCGAAGAGGAAATTGAGTTCATCGAAGAACGCATGGCCTCCGGCCAACTAATTCATTCCCCCTCCGAGATGGCCAAAACCCACAAGCGTTATAAAACGCTGTTAAAACAGAAAGAAAAACTATACGCTAAATGGGAAAAAATGGTGGAAGCAATCCAGGTGGAATGAAAGGAACTGCCTCCGGCGCATTCGTGGAAAAGCACTCACTTTCGTGATGATTTTAGACTGCCGGTAAAAAATATTCGGGTATACTATAGAAATGTAGACACTTCAAATACGATGCGTAGAGGGATTAAAGGGGATTATCAAATCATCAATAGCAGGGGAGTTTGATTATGGATATAAACAAAGATATTCTCATGGAAGCGGGAACGAACGAACTGGAAATCCTCGTCTTCCAAATCGATGATGAATACTATGGAATCAACGTCGCCAAGGTTCGTGAAGTGATTCATCTACCGGTTTTGACCCAACCTCCCGGACGGCATCCATATGTGATTGGTATCTTCAGCCTTCGCGGAATCATGATCCCCGTCGTAAACGTCCGCCTTTGGATTGGATTAGCGGACCGTGAACTCGACAAAAAAGACCGGGTCATCGTAACGGAATTCAACAAAGTGTGGTTCGGCTTTTTAGTTAACAAAGTAGACCGTATTTACCGGGTCTCCTGGGAACAGATCACAGCGCCCCCCGATGAAATCGGCGCCGCTAGTTTTGTGACAAGCGTGGCGCATATCGACGATCGGCTCATTCTGATGCTCGATTTCGAGAAAGTCGTCCATGATATCTCACCCAGCGAAGAACTCATGGCTAAAATCGAAAAAGGTGAAGGTTCCTTCGAGCGTGAAAACTGCCGGATTCTCGCCGCTGAAGATTCAAGCATGATGCGCGAATTGCTCACGAACACCCTTCACAGCGCTGGATACGATAATATTGATATGTGTCCGGATGGCGCCGAAGCATGGAAAACTTTAGAAAAATGCGCGAAGGAATTACAGCCGGGGGAATCGATTTTCGACCGCTATAACCTTGTGATTTCCGATATCGAAATGCCGCAGATGGATGGGCTTCATCTGACCAAGGCGATTAAAAGTCATGACATTTTGAAAGAACTCCCCGTCGTCATTTTCTCGTCTCTAATCAGCCACGAAAATAAGATCAAATGCGAATCCGTCGGCGCGAACGCGCAAGTCACAAAACCGGAAATCGCCAAACTCGTCGGCCTCATCGATACCCTCATTGAACAACAATTTGTCCAAGAAGGGGAGTAATATCCCAAACGGGATATTCCATTGCGATCCTTCTTATATACCTTTCTTTAAACAACATTCCTAAAAAGCCTTCATCAACCATGCCACTCCAACCTATCCCTAATTCATCTCCAAAGCCAAATTCTGATGCAATTTCTTCATGAACAACAGATAACTGTATTGTAATACATTATGCAGAAACAATAGATGGAAAACCAATAGATCTATTCAAATTTGCCTTGACATTCGAGGAGAAATATCATAAATTCCAGAAACCTTTGAATAAATTGTTGGGCAGTGAAAATAATGGTGAAACGAAAAGATAGACGCTGGGAACTTTTTAAATGCAAACGTTGTGGGAAGTGTTGCATTGAAATCGGCCTACCATATGATCCTGCAAGGATATTTGAGATCGCAAATTTCTTAGAACTAAGTGTCACTCAAACAATTAATAAATATTATGGTTCATTACTGCCAGACGACAAAGAATGGGTGTCTGATGATAATAAAAGGACGCCATGTCCATTTATTGCTATTGAAGATAAGAAGAAAAAATGCTCTATTTATGAAGTACGCCCTTTAGGATGCAGGCTTTACCCTTTCGACACTGATTTCGGAAGGGCTGGTGTTGATTGTCCAGGTGCTAAAATTGTGTTTGAAAAACTTCTAACTGAAGAATCTTGACTTTATCCTTTTTAGGTATTCGGCGCCTCATAAAGACGCGATCCATCCTACGGGATTGACAATCTAGTAAACGGCTCTTTTAAACATACTGATACTATGGAGGAAAGTGTTATGAAAAAGGATATGGTTTTGATGTTGTGTATGTTCTGTACGCTCGTATTTCTTTCACCGGCTGTATACGCGCAAGATTCCGTGCTGAAAGTGGGGATTGCTAAGACTGACATTACCCCAAGCGAAAGCCTGTACATGGGCGGCTATGATTCAAATATGCGCGATCAACCTTCCGATGGCGCTTTCGGTAAAATTTACATCCGCGCGCTTGTATTTGATAATGCAATAACCAAAGTGGCGTTTGTTATCTGCGATCTTGTGGATTGCAGTAATCATGATGAGATACGGCAAAGTGTATCGCAGGCGGCGGGAATTCCAGTCGACAATATCCTGCTCAGCTCAACCCACAACCACGCCGCGCCGGTTATCGGAGGACCGAACAAAGACAGCCAGTGGAGCAGGCAGTTTACCGGCAAAGTCATTGAAACAGTAAAAAGCGCAATGAATGACTGCGAAGAAGTGAAAATCGGTGGCGGCGCTGGCTGTTCAAACATCGCGATGAACCGCCGCAAAAAAATGGAAGATACGTATTCGTACCTTACCTTTGATGAAAACAACTCCAGCCAATCCGCTGGCAAGTACAAGACGGATAATCCAGTGAAAATTCGTGAAATTGCGGGCGTGTATAGACTCGGACTGAATCCGGACGGCCCCATCGACGATGAAGTGGGAGTCATCAGAATCGATACCGTGACGGGTAAACCGAAGGCCGTGTTCATTAATTACGCCGCCCACGGCACATCTCTTGGGGGCAGAAATCGCACAATCAGCCCTGAATGGATGGGGCACATGATCGAATTTGTTGAAGCGGAAATACCGGGTGTGACTGGAATTTTCGCGCAAGGCGCGTGCGGCGACATCAACCCACGGTTCGTTGGCGGCCTTGACGGGGCGATTGATAGCCTCGAAAACACGGCGAAACTGGGGCATGAAATCGGAAAAGAGGTTGTGAGAGTGTATTCCGGAATCAAAACCTCCGATCTCGTTGACAACACAATCAAACTGGTTAAAAAGGATATTGTCTGCCCCCTGAAATACAACTGGGTCATGAAGGATTTTAAAACAACAACGGTTAATGTGCCGGTGACTGTCCTAAAGATCGGCGAATTCACCTGGGTAACCTTCCCTGGGGAACTGTTTCACGAAATCGGAAAACAGATCAAGGGCATCACACACTCAAGGTTTTCTTATCTCGTCGCATATTGCAACGGAAGCCTAGGATACATGCCGACACAAAAAGCATACAGCGAAGGCGGATACGAGCCGAATTCTTCGCGTTTTGCTCCGGTTACTGAAAAAGTATTTGTCGCTGGAGTGAAAAAAATACTAAGCGAATTGTACTGAAGAGATTAGCTTGACTACGATTTGCCCTTCTGAGATTAGCATTCTAAGATTCACCCCACGTTAGGTCTAATATCCCAATTTTCTTTCTGCTAGGCTAGAGCTTCAAACCGGTTTTTAAATCATGGATAACGGTTTCGAAAGTGGAAAGGTTACATTTGACATGAATGTCATGATTGCCTGATGTAATTTTTTTATTATCAACAGTTAACCGACTTATAAGATATTTCGGCGAAACAATAAATGGAAAGTCTATAGATATATTTATAATTTACCTTGACCTTAAAGGAAATATAGCATATATTCAAGAAATAATTGAATAGATTGTTCGGCGTATAGAGAAGAGAGACATCTGAAATGAAAGAGAGTAAGCCAGCAGTGGTGGACGGGATTGCTGGGCATAACCGGTGTCGCTCTTGTGTGCTTCCGAAATCACTCGGAATGGTTTTTTTCGATACGGAAGGTACCTGCAGACTCTGTCGTGAATCCGATGACAAAGCTAAGTCGTCCATACACAACACTTATAATTCCGAAAGACTCGATGAGGAGATCGGGCGCATTCGACAACTGGGAGTGGGCCGGCCATATGATGCCGTCGTCGGTTTGAGCGGTGGGCGGGACAGCAGCTACATGACGTACTTGCTGGCTCACAGGCACAATCTGCGTCTTCTTGGCGCTTACTACAGAACGCCCTTCACACCGGAGATAAGCGACGCCAACGTGCGCCGGCTTGTACAACATCTCGATATCCCGCTGGTGAAAATGTCAGTGTCATTGAAATCTCACACCGAGGCGGCTAGAGGCTATTTTCTGCGATGGTATAAAAACCCACGTCCGGAATACGCCGCCTTGTGTTGCGCTGGGTGTAAGTTGATCTTTCGGGATGTGTATCGGATCGCCCGTCAGTATGACATAAAATCAATTGTGTTCGGCGGAAGCCCATTAGAGAATGTGCCGTTCTTGCCGACTTCTCAAAAAACGAGTTCGAAGTCTCACTGCCATAGTTTCGGCCCGCAGTTCAGAAAAATGACAAGGATATTCAGCAAGGGGCTGAGGATACTGTTCCAGTGCCCGCCCGGACTGCTGCCGTTGTCAATAGGAGCGGCCCTGCTGTACTTGAATCCGCATACACCGTACTTGCGGTTTCGATATCCCAACACGCATTGCCTCGATTATTTTCACTACGCGCCCTGGGTGGAGTCGGACTGTGTTGAAACGATTCAGACTCAATTAGGTTGGCAGTCTAGTCCGGATGCGGTGGATACGTGGAAATCCGATTGTGATTTCGCGAATCTGAAGAATTACATGTTCTACAAGATGTATGGGGCGACTTACAACGACGCCCTGTATAGCAACCTCATTCGTGACGGACAAATGACACGCGGCGAAGCCATTTCCAGAATCCAAGCTGGCGCCGGTCTTTCCGTAGAGCGTATCAACAAAGCAATGCAGACGATGCGCTTGTCGATGGACATGATTGACTGCGGCGTAATTGAGAAAGCGCGGGAGATTGGTTGATAATCTTCAAAGGGTGGATCGCGTCTTCATGAGGCGCCATTTTCGTTAATCATTCCCGGTGAGTCGATAAAGCGTGAGGCGCCCTACCGCGACTCATTTGCAGTTGTGATCTTGATCATGATGGATTCTGTGGAAATGAAAGAAAGTGGGAATCATAATAGTAGAAAATGAATAAAGGCTCCAAGGATAAAACAGGAAAAAGTTTTATCATTTAGGAGCCTTTTTTACGTTAAGTCAATGGTATATGACTAGATCATCCTCCCATCTTCTTCAACGCCTTCTCCGCTGTATCTCGCACAATATACGATTTATGCTCACGTTTCGAAGCGACGAGGTTCTTTAAATCCGCGTCATCCGTCTTCGCGGCGCAGACGATCGCGGCGCAGATGTAATGTTCGGAGAGATCCACATCAGTGGTCAAGAGAAACTTGATAAGCCCTTTCGCGTCTTCTACATTTCCCCGCTCGATCAATCCGTCACAATAGCGCATCATGTTATTCACGTAGGCCGCTTTTTGGCGGGGATTCAGTTCATCAAAATCTGGAGGGCTGGTCTCCGTCTTGATCCCAATATACGCGATCGCTTTCATCGCGGCCATCGCCACAGTTTTATCCGGTGATTGCAACGCTTCTTCTAGAGCAGGTAGAGCCTTCTCGCACCGCCGCTGACCGAGGGCGGCGAGAATACGCGGCTTGAATTCATCCGGCGCTTTTTTTAATAGCGAGATCAAAGCCTCAGACGCTTCTTCACCCGGAATCCGCTGGAGACAGTAAACGACCTCTTCCCGAAGGTCTTCTTGCACAGCCCATTGCGCAATATCCAACACCGAATCCGCATCCGCGATCAGCGAAAGCGCGCGAAACGCATACTCACGGATCTTATTCGGTTTCAGAAACAACATACTCATCAATTCGCGAGTCACCTGGCGGCGGTTTCGATCCTCTGTGCTTTTTCCCACGGAATGAACGATCCGGTTGAGCGCTTCCTCAGCGGCCTTCGCGACACCCGGCCGGTCTGAAACAAGCAATTTCGCCAATGGCTGCATCACAATAGAGCCCAACTCGTCCGCTTTCGACCAGGCTTTATAGCGCACGTTCTCATCGTGGTCCTTGATCTGCGCGAGGAACGCGTCGATTTCCGCTGTCCGGTCCGGCCGGCTTCTTCGCTCTCTCGCCATGCTTTCACTTGCGGCGATAGTCATCGCCCCCGCCGCAATATACGCGCCCCGTCCTCCGTTGGTTTTATGGGTAGATACCATTGTGCCGATCTCCTTTTCCTCTTTTTATATATGGTACAACGCGCCACGGCCAGGACGGCTGAGGAGGCGGTTGGCTTCATTGTCGTTTTTCACTCGTTCATTCTTCCAGTCCCATTCCAACTTACGTCCGAGGATATAGGACAGGTTCCCTAAAATGCAGAGGTAAGCGGTCTTCGCGCCCGCTTCAATATTCATGATTGGTTTTTCACGAGTGCGGATACAGTTTTCAAAGTTTTCCCGGTGGCCGGGGCTGTGGAAGGGATGGACACCGCCCGGCGGGATCTGATAATCCTTCGCTTTCTGTTCCGTGTCCGTTTCGGCGGTATCGCCATAGGTAATGACAACCGTATCTTTATCACCCCAGTACTTCGCGCCGTAAGATTGTCGAACCCATTTAAAATCTTTAACCTCTTCGGGCATCTTGCCAGGCATGTTCCAGCTTAACGTCCAATCCGGATCTTTGAATTCATAAATAATTTTCATTTCGCGCGGGCTGTCGTACATGCCGTCATACCAAGGATCGCAGACCGCTTCCACGCTGACGGGTCCGGTGTTATCCGCTTGCATCACCCAGAGCGCCACGCTCATCACATGCGCTCCCCGGTCACGGATTTGGCCGCCGCCCGAGAAGAGCATCCAACGAAACGCTCCGTGGGTCCGGCGCCGGTTATACGGTATCCATCGCGCGGGTCCAATCCATTTATCGTAATCCAGCTCGGGGGGTGGATCGGAATTTGGTGTCCAGTCCCCTTTGGGATTTTCATAATGCCAGCATTCCACATGTTTGACTGTCCCGCATTGCCCGTTCTGGACATACTTGCAGCCATGATAGGCGCCTTCCTGCGAACGCCCCTGCGAGCCTATTTGGACGACGCGCGCGTAGCGGTTCGCCGCGTACACCATCGCCTGACCTTCTTCGACGGTTTTGCACGCGGGTTTCTCACAATACACATCTTTCCCCGCTTCGCAGGCGTGGATTGTATGCAGCGCATGCCAGTGATCGGGTGACGCGATAAAAACGGCGTCGATATCTTTTTGATCGAGCAGATCGCGGTAGTCCCGATACAAACGCGGTTCCCCGCCTACGCGTCTTGCGGCTTCCGCAAGGCGCTTCTCATCGATATCGCACAGCGCCACCGAGTGCCCAGGCCGTAAGAATCCCCGGCCCCGGCCGCCGATCCCGATATGCCCAAACACAATCTTATCGCTGGGCGGTGGCTCTAACTGTGAACCGAATACCTTATTCGGAACAATCTGAAACGCGGTCACACTCCCCGCCGCGACCGCTGTTCCCGCCAAAAACCGGCGTCTTGAAACTTGATTCTTCTTCTCCGTCATCGTTTTACCTCATTTCGTTTTATTCATCAATGAAATCTTAAGAAACCTGCGTTCTACTTTTCGATCGGGCGCCAAGAGCGTTGTTATGTTGCCCTTGCGTAATTCCAAACACCATTAAACCGGCCATTTTTCAAAAAACAATTCTCTACTCCGATGAGTTCGCCTTAGGTTTCACCGGCTCAAAAATCAAAAAATATTGGTACGGTAAAAACGTCTCTTCTTTCACTAATTTCCACCCCGCCTCCTTCATCTCTTCCATTACGACGGACTTCGCAATCGTATGACTCGGTGGCGGTCCAACTTCCATCCTCTCCTTCTTCCAATCCACAACCACCAATCGTCCGCCTGGACGCAGCAACGGAATCAAGCCTTTATAATATTCCACCCGGTTTTCAAGATGGTGGTTTGTGTCGCAGAAAAAAATCACATCCACGCTTGCGTAAGGAAGCATGGGCCGGTCCATGGCGGCGTAGACCGTCACAATATTGCTGAGCCCTTCCGCCGCCGCTTTAATTTGAAGGTATTCAAGAAGATTCGTGGCGAGATCGCAGCAGTACACCACCCCACGTGGTCCCACACGCCGTGCGAAAGGCCGTGAAAAATATCCCGTGCCACCACCGATGTCCGCGATATGATCTCCTTCGCGTAATCCCATCGCTTGGATTACTTGATCTACTTTCTGCCATTCGGCGCGGGCATCCCTTTCAAACGACTCTGGACGGTAGTGGTGTTCCCGCTCACCTTGCGATTCCCCCGTCCAAACTGGACTCCCAAATGTGATGAATAATCCAATCAGTACGCCGAAAATCATCCACAGTTTGTAAACGCCTCGTTTCAATATCGGCCTCCTTTTCCACGATTTGAGCGTCCTGGATTCGTATCGATCCAAGGAATAGCTAAAAATACATTACCACAATTCCAATAGATACACAATTGATCGGGAGATGGCAAAAGAAATTGAAACAGCATCGTTACGTCTCTTTGATTAAACGATAGAGAAGAATTGAGAAGAACGAAATTCTATGATACGCTCAACCATTCATCAAACCGAAACAACCGAGGGGAAAAAATGGCTGACAATAAAATACAATCGAGAAATGTCATAGGATTCGTCACTGTTTTGGTATTGTTTCTCGCACTGACTGGAACGGCGCGTTTATTGGAAGCGAGCGAAAACCAAACAGGAGAATTCTGGCGCTTATATTGGTACGAAGACGGCGTGGAACATGGTAATCCCAAATTCAACTCCCGGTTCCGGGTCAATGATCCCGCCTCTGTACTTCACCCAACCTACGGCAAACGGATCGAGACACGCGCAAACGGGATGATGCAGATTCTCATGGAAGAAGATCTCAGTCTTCTCTCCAGCGCCGAACTCTACCTCGAAATCTGGGGCGGTCATCCAGGAACGGCGAATAAGCGCGTTACGGTTAACGGGCGAGGAACCTATTCAATCCCCGATACCGGCACGGAAAAAGGACATTGCGCGCACGTCTATCCAACCCTTCAGTTATCTATCACAGATCTCGTCAATGGATACAACGCGCTGCAATTCGCCTGCGATAAAGGCTCCAGTTTCTGGGGTCATTTTATTGTCGAAAACGCATGTCTCCGCGCTGGCTTGAAACCAAATCATCCCAGCCTTGAAGAACAGGGCTTCAGTGATTTCCAAGCCTCCATCAATATAGAACCTTCTCCTGAAAATGAGGAAACGTTTGCGCTATCGCTAGAATGTTCACAATCCCCACACCCGGAAATTCAACGCGTTGATTACATTGGGTATTACAATGGATACGACGAAAACGGAAATGGAGCCACCTGTGATTGGCATGGAATGACGAAAAAAAGAGCTCCCCTGGCGATTCTCGGTACTGTCAAAGAATCTCCCTATCGGTTGGAATGGGATACCCGAATGCTTCCCAGCCAAACTGGAATAAAAGTAAAAGCCATTGTATATTTCAAAAACAACGAACAGATCATCTACGAAGCGCCCCCAATAACCGATTTACAAATCCCGGAGCGAAATAATGAGGACGTGGCCCTCTATCCTTGTGAAAACTTCCCCACTCCCTTCTGGTCCCGCGCCAACCGCCTGAAAACCGCTGAGATTCATCTTGATTGCGCTCCTTCGGCGATAAAACATGCGCAGCTCCACACCGTCGTCTGGGACGGCGGCCGGGGCGGCGTCACGGATTATTTCAAACTCAACGGTCATCCGCTGCCAGTCGCCGGGGAAGGCAGACACGATGTGTTGTATACCATCATCGACATCGATCCCACTCTCCTCATGGAAGGATCAAACCAGATCGAACTCCTCTCCAACACAGACCATCACGGGATCGAGATACTTCTCCCCGGCCCCGCCCTAATGATCCGCCGCGCGAAACAATCCGCGGCCATAAAAAACTGATATACAATGGAGAGCGGGCGTCCCACCCACCAATCCAACCAATAACGAACATGAAAAGAAATCACAACGCGTTAATAAAACATAACTTTTACGATGAGTATAGAAAACAAATTTGAAAACAATAATCTAAAAACAGATTCACTCTCCAGGTGAATCCAAAATTTATTGTGTAGGAGCATATTCATGAAATGTAAGTCTTTGAACAACCTTTATCAATTTATTTCTGTATGGCTCTTCCTCGTTTTTTCATTCGGCTGTATCTCTTCCCAAACAGCGCGTAATGAGCAACCGTTGATTCGGGAGAATATTGAATGGGTTAGAATCTGGATTCCGAATGCGAATGTAGAGGAAAAACCCCGCGTATTGATTGTCGGCGATTCCATCACGGTAGGGTATTTTCCTGCTGTGGAAAAACGGTTGGAAGAGATCGCCTACTGCGCGCGGCTGTCGACTTCTCGCTGTGTTTGTGATCCGGTCTTTTTTGAAGAATTGATCCTCGTGTTAAAACAGTATCCATTCGATGTGATTCATTTTAACAATGGTCTGCATGGATTCGGCTATACAGAAGAACAATATGAGAGCGGATTGAAGAAACTCATTTCCGTGTTAGATCAATATGCGGGGGACGCGCAATGGATCTGGGCTTATTCGACTCCGATGCGGAACAACGAAAACCTGGATGAACTCGATCCAAAGAACGAACGCGTGATTGAGCGAAACCGGATCGCGGCGTCGATCGTCGAAGCGGAAGGAATCCCGGTGACGGATTTATATCAACTGTCCATCAGCCATCCGGAACATTTCAGCAACGACGGTGTGCATTTTAACAATACAGGAAAAGAGGCGCAGGCGGAATTAGTGGCGCAGCGTGTACGTAAGGTTATCGAAGATACCCCGTCGTTGTAAGTTCCCAGGGATTATATCGTTCGCCCAAGAATAGATAGAAGCGCATCTCATAGTGAGGTTTGGTTGCAGAGATTTTGTCTTTCCAAGGGCCGTCCGCGACTTCGTTAGCATCGGCGAAACGCCACTTGACTTTACCTTTTCCACTGATTCCGACCGCTTGGATCAGGAGGGGGGAAAGATCGATTCCCGCTGTGTTTAATACTTTCCGGGGACGTTTCGCGCCTTTACTCCCCTTCGATCCACGGTAGATATTTAATTTTTTCCCGACATGCGTTTCCGCGTAAGGACGCACCGTGTCGGTTTCATCAAACACATAGTCCACATCGTTGACAAACCAAGGGCCGACATCTTCCCATTGCCCAAACGCGCGTTCCCCCGTCTCCACGTTGATAATTTCCACCCAGCGGTTTTTGCATTCCCCATACCCGCTGTACCCGGGAACCTGGTTATTGAAAGGAAGAGCCAGATAATAGGGATTTTCTTCTCCGAGAGGATCCACATCGTTCCAGGCGGTCTGCTGTTTGGGATAGAGGGAAATATCGAAGAATGTCGCGGTAACGTTCTTGTGCCATCCCTCGGGATCAATGACGAGGACGGGCGCTGGATCTGCTTTAGAAGGCTTCGTTGATTCTTGTTGAGGCTGCTCCAATATGGAGGGAACCGTTGTTTCAGGAGAGGAAGACTCGGGAGGCGCCGTCTCCGCGATTGGTGATTCATCTTTTGGTTTTTCCGTCTCGGAAGGAGAAGAAGGTTTATCCGTTTTGACCAAACCGCCTTCGACGCAGCTCCATAATGGAAGCAGGAGCGCAACCAGAAGTAAACAAGTGAGAATCGATAAGAATGTATTTTTTTTCTGTACCATGATTAACTCCAAGTTTATCGTTTAAAAAGAACGTCTCCAACGGATTGGAAGGGCAACGGCATCGGGCCGAATGGCGTTTGGACATCCATCACTCCTTCGCAGTCACAATTCGCTTTGGCGCCCGTCAGCGCGCGGACCATCGCCACCCCTAAATTTTGGGGAGAGAGATTGAGCGGAATTTCGATCATGCCCACACCGCCGTTTTCGGCGAACTTGATCTGTTTGTCAATCCCGGTTGAGGCGATTTCCGTTTCCGCCAGAGAGAGATTGTAGTTGAAGTGAGAGAGTTCCATGGGGAATTGATTGTTATTGACAACATTGATTCGCAATACGCCACGGGCGGCGTTGAGCGAGAGTTCCTCCCATTGGATATCTTGAAACCGGATTGTTGGAATCGCGGGAATAGGAAACTGACCGGTATGCTCCAAAGGAAGACGCAAGGATTGGCCCCCCGGCGCATCCACGGACATTCCGAGTTTCGCTTCATAGGGAATGATGGAACCGAGTTGGACATCCTGGAGAAATTCAAGGATCTGCGCGAACTGAACCGTGACCGGCGCTTCGAAGGTTTTGGTCTGGCCAACGGGAATGACGTCTTGAATCTCCGCTTTTCCACTAAAGAACGCGCGATTATCACTCGACAAATTATAATCCATATTGGCGAGGGGAAGCGGGACGGAATAGGGATTGTCCAGTTCCACATCAAAAAGAAGCGTGACGGCGTCGATACTCAAATCACTCAACCGGACCCCCAACACTTTGGGACTCGGTTTTTGTAAGGACTTTGTGAGCGTTTCAAGGCTTCCACAACCTGTGGAAAGAACAAGAATCAAGGCGGTGGAGAGGATACTCATACAAGAATTTATGAACAATCGTTTCATCATCATCACTCCTTTGGCGATTTGTGTACAACTAATTATACTCTATCGAATGAGATGTTTATTGAGAATCCGAATATACGAATCTATTTCTCTTCATTCTTGATGGAAGGAAATGGTTATTGGATGTATCCCAACGCGCGTAATTCCTGCTTTTGGGTATCGTTCAACTCTTTTTCGCTCCCACCTTGCACATTGTATTTTTCACGAATTTGTTTGGAGACGGTCAGATGGTCCTCCAGAATCTTGCGCAGACGATCAATCTCATCGGATTCCGCTATCCGCAGGGGGGTAGAGTTCAGCTGGATCGTTTTCTAAATCCAGCAGAATTTCTCGTCCCGTAAGTGAGGCGCGAATGTATTTCAACTCGTCGCTGGTCACGGAAACCGAATCCTGTCTTTCATGATGGCCTTCCGAGATAATAGGTTTTACTTCTGGTGGATCATTTAGTTGTTCCCAAAACGGCGGCAAGGGTTGGATATTCGGATCGTCACTTTCATAAGATATCCCGCAAAGTTCTAAAATGGATAAAAATAAACATTGGACGGCGATTCTTGATTTGACATGGTGTTTAACCGCTGATTGAGGTAATTTGATTAACAACGGAACCCACATCGTTTCATTGTAAAGACTATGATGGTGTCCGTAATCATTGTGCTCCCAAAATTCTTCGCCGTGATCACTCGTTAGAATAATGAGAGATTCGTCATAGATCCCAAGCCGTTTCAATTCCGCGATCAATTCGCCGATATTGTCATCAACGTATTCAACTTCAGCGTGATACAACGTTTTAATCCATTCCATCTCGGGGACCGTCACGGTTGTATTGTACTTGCCATCAGGAACTTCTGGGTTTCCCGAAAACGACCAGCCGATTCTCGGTTCTGGTGTCAACCCCTTGAGATATTGGCGAGGGGGAGAATAGGGGGTATGGGGATCAAAGTAGTGAAGCCAAAAGAAGAAATTTTTGTCAGTATTCACTTGCAACCAAGAAATCGCCAATTGGGTCAATTTTTCCGTCACATTTTTATCTTTCATCATATGATCGGGTGTGGTGGAAGGGAAGAAATGCTGGAGGGTAAGAAAGGAGAAAAATGGGAACGTATCTTTCGGGTAAAAATCGCTTTCGATAAATCCCTTGGAAAGACCGTGATGTAGAAAACGATTAAATCCAATCGCACTGGTATGATATCCATTATTCCACATAATGTCAGCCAGCGTTGGAAGATTTTCGGGCAGTTGGGAAATGACTCGAGTTCCTTGGTGAACGGTAGGCGAGAGTCCCGTCATAATGGATATCAAAGAAGGCAGGGTCCATGGCGCGCTTACGATGGCGTTATCAAAAAATATGCTCTCTTCGGCGAGTTGATCGATATGCGGCGTCGTAGCGCCATCCGGTCCATAACAAGAAAGCGCGGAGGCCCGTAACGTGTCAATCGTGATTAAAATGACTTTATTTATCGAATGCGGCTCGTTTTCTGAAGGGATTGTATAGACTATGTTTCGAGGAGAAACAAGGAACGTCAGGAACGGAGATAATAGGGCCAAAACGAAAATCACAACGGGTAACCACCTCCGTTTCGCTGGATTTAACTGGCTGACAAATCGAAGCGAAAGGGTGATTGCAACGAATAAAAAGAGAAACGCTAAAAAGGAACGCGCGGAAAGAAACGAGATTTTCCAAGAACTGAGCCCATAAATGATCACACAACACTCTGCGATTATCAGCGGGAGCGCCGAACCTAAGACTGATAGGACGCCGTGTATCTTTTCTTCCACTCCCGGCCTGCTTTTTACACACATATAAAAGATCCCTGTTGACACGAGCGCTAGACTGACTATGTGGCCCCATTGATCAAACGTATCTTTTTTTAAACCTTCTGGGATGACTGAATAGCCTTTAAGAAATATCCAGAATAGAATGACATTTAAAATAAAGAAAATACTCATATAGAGATAAAAGGGGGTGTCTTTCTTACTGGCCGGTAATGTAAAAATCTTCTTGAGTGGATAAATAAATACACCCACTATTATGAAATAAATAATAAAAATGAGTACAAAATAGAAGACGATTGATAGGCTGAGATAGAATGTGATTTGATGAAGAGTGGGAACTGTGGACGATCCTCCTGGATGGATCAATTCTTTTAAAAAGAAATCCACGATTTCGAGCAATCCGATCGAAAGACTGGCGGTTATGACGATCCATACGGCTTGCGCGATTGGATTTTTTTTCTTTTTGTCCGTCATGGTCATATTCCTTTCTACATCTTCGCTTGCGAATCACTTGGTGTGAGTGGCTGGTTGCTTGATTTATAAAAGATCAGTAGTTTATAAAGTACAAAACAAAACTTACTTATTTATTGTATATAACAAGTCGATCGGTCTCTATAGTATGTGTTTGTTTGATTTTTTTCGCTTCAGTATTAATGCTTAAAACACCGCATATTGGTCAGAACCATGGTAGCGTTTCTCTCGTTGCACGCCTGGACCGCGTCCGCGTCCCGCAGGGAGCCGCCGGGTTGGACGATGCCGGAGATACCCTTTTCCAATAGGGTGTCTACACCGTCGCGGAAGGGGAAAAACGCGTCCGACGCCGCGACCGCGCCTTCCAAACCGCCGTGATGTTCCACCGCTTCATCATCAATTTCCCGCAACGCGCTTTCGCTTTGATTCCCTTGGCGCACTTCCAGCGCCAGGGCGTCATAATTCATATTATATTTTTTGTATGATAGCAACGCTTTTCGGGAATCGAGAGCTTTGGCGACACATTGCTTCGCCATCAAGACGCGGTCTTGTCCACCAGCTCCGATAGAGACCGTCGCCAGGTTTTTCGCGGTTAGCACCGAATTGGAAAGGACGCCGGTTTCGACCATCCAACCGAACCAGAGGTCTTTCATCTCTTCTTCCGTGGGAGCTCGGTTTAACGAGATGGTCTCACCGGTGCGGACGAGTTTCCCTTTTTCCATGGTCCGGACGGGGATCTCACGTGGGATTTCCACGCCGTCCGCGAAATCTTGGAACGAGCGGATTACATTCTGGTCCTTCCCGATTGTGGGGCGATAGGACCACTGTTGGATAAGAGAGCCATCCGATAGGCTTTTCATATCGAGGAAGCGTGAATTGATGGCTTCGTTCAGATTCGTGATATTTTTGAGCCGGATTACACGAAGGTTTTTCCGCCGGGCGAGGATGTCAAGGGTTCCCTCTTCGTATTCCGGAGCGCAGATCACTTCATAATACTGCGAGGAGACCGCTTGGGCTGTCTCTTTATCTACAGCGCGATTCACGACGAGGACACCGCCGAACGGCGCGACCGGGTCCGCTTCCCAGGCTTTGGTATACGCTTCCACCAATGAATCTCCAAGCGCAACACCGGATGGATTGTTGTGTTTAATAATGATGGCGCAGGGATATTCATGAAAATGCTTCAGGATCGCCAAACCACTATCGATGTCTGTCAGGTTGATTTTGCCTGGATGTTTGCCGGATTGGATCAGCGCTTCGGTATCCATCGCGCCGATAAGACCTTTTTCTGGATGGACAAATTCGACGCCCGCCAGGATCAAGTTTCCATTAATTGGGCGGTACAGCGCCGCTTCCTGGCCTGGATTTTCTCCATATCGCAGCCCTTTTTCTTCCGGGACTCCGTTGGAATCGGGGATGGTCCATGTAACCTTTTCATAGAGACAGACCTGCGCCTGCGTGGCTTTCAGCGTATCGATATCACTGGGCGTATCGGTGAATCCCGCGAAGAAATAGTTAGGGAAATGATCATCTACGATTTTTGAGTATTGCTTGATGTCCATTGATTGGCTCCGAATTTCAATTTGCGAATAGGATTAATTTGTATTTAAAGACTTGTCCGGCGTTTAAACGCTTTTCGAGGATCTGTCATATTTTATTGATTAAAAGATTGAGATACGTCTTACATACCCACATTGTTACTCTAGCGCAAACGCTGGAATCAAGGATATTCACTAATGTACATGGAGAACACAAATATTCGTTTAGAATTAATATTTTTTATTATATCATTTTATACGTAAAGAAGAGAATTAATAACTGACGCCTTGCAGATGTGTATCCATCAATTTTAATCACGGACGGGACGCCCGCGTTCCATTATTCGTGAATTAAACCTCATGCCGCTTGATTACCGCGCCGGGGCCGGGTTCGCTGGTGAAGATGGATTCATCGCTGGGATCGCTGTCTGGGTAATAGGCTTGGCGCATGTGTTGTACGAAAGCGTCCGCCTTGGTTCGTTCGACCAGGTTGACTGTACAACCGCCGAAGCCGGCGCCGGTGAGACGGGCGCCGAGGGTGCCGTATTCGAGCGCGAGCTCCACGAGGCGGTCCAATTCGGGGCAGGAGATTTCGAAATCGTCACGGGCGCTCACTTGGCCCTGATTCATCAAGCGCCCGAACTCAGCGGCGTTCCCCTCATGGAGGATTTTAGCGCTTTGTTCAACACGCATTCCATCCGTGACAATATGGCGGAACCGCTTCCCGCAGGCGAACCGCATTGAAGAAAATTCTCTCTCGTTCTCAAACGAATAATCCGTTAGAATGCAGCGGATTTCATCCTCATCCACTAATTGATCGCAGATTTCTTGATAGGAATACATATCTTGAATCCCTTCAGCGATCAACCGTATCAGATCCTCATACGTATAGTTCCACGGTGAATTGAATAGATCGCCAAGGCGTTGAAAATCAGAGGGGATATCCTTCGATTGGAGAAATGCGCGCAGCAACATGGCGGCGAAGCGGCATTCGACCGCCCGGAGATTGTACAATCGCAGCGCGTTTTCGGTTTTCTTCGCTCGAACCCGGCTGTCACAGACCACGATCGTAGTGGAGTCCGGCAGGGGAACCGGATTGGCCCGGAGCGGGAAGAAATCAATCTTGAGGGCATGGCCCTTTTGTCCCAGGAGACATGTGGCCTGATCCATTCCCCCGCCGCGTGTGCCGACGTAATGTTCCGCAGCGGCCATCCGTTCCGCCAGAGGAACGCGATTAATGGGCAGCCGGTTGGTTTCCAGAAACGCGAGGGCCGAACCAGTGACCAACGCCGATGAAGAAGAAAGCCCTACACCCAATGGAATCGTCCCTGAGATGACTATGTCACAGCCGTGAAGATTCTTTTGTTCCTCCAATGATAGAGAATCGAGAATGCCTTGGATTCCGGCTTTGACATAGTTGATCCAATGGCCTTGGGGGTGTTTGGGGATTGTTGGCTCTAGATCGAATTCGACAGGATCAGGACTGACATCAAGAGCCCATGCGCGAATATGACGATCATTACGCTCAGCGCCTTCCAAGGTGATGGTTTTTTGAATCGCCATCGGTAGAACGGGGAGACCGTTGTAGTCGGTGTGCTCTCCGAGGAGATTCACGCGTCCCGGCGCATGGATTGTAAAATTCATTGGAGTGCTGGTAATGTCATGAAATCGCTGGTTGGTTGAATCGGTTTGCGTCATCTTGTCTTCCGTTGTATATCCAATGCTGTTCAGTTTTCTTTCTCAAGCAGGTTTTCATTTTCTTTCAGAAGGCCACGGACATATTCGACATCTTCCGGGCGGCCGATATCGCCCCAAAATCCTTTCAACTTGACGGCGCGAAGAGTTTTCCCATCTTCAATCATTAAGCGGATCGCATCTGTCAACTCATATTCCCCACGGGGGGAAAGGTCGATTTGATCCAAATAGGTGAAGACGCAAGTGTTGAATACAAAGAGACCTGCGTTATTCCAATTGGATTCAGATTCGCCTTTAGGGGGTTTCTCGATAATTTTATGAATCCTATGTGTTACTTCATCAAAATGGACGGCGGCTCCATTGCAGGGATCGTCCATGTAATTAACCGCAAGAACTACATCCGGCTCATCTTGTTTGTAGCCATCAATAATGCGCGAGTAATTGTCGATGGAGGTGATAATATCGCCGAAACACATGAAAAACGGTTCGTCTCCCACCGCTTCCCGTGTTAATCGAAGAGCGCCGCCGGTGCCATCTTGGACGGGTTGGCGAATGTATTGAACATGAATTCCGTAGTCTGTGCCTTCTTGGAAATGGTCTTCGATCAGATTCGCAAAATATCCGGTGACTACAATGAAATTGTGAATCCCCGTGTTGCGAATTGAAAGAACGATCTGTTCGAGAATCCGCTGTTTCCCAATTTCCAGCATTGGTTTGGGTTGATTTTTTGTGAGTTCTTTCATGCGGGTGCCTTTACCCGCTGCTAATATAACTGCTTTCATTCCATCCCTCCAGATTGGTTCCTATAGAAAAGGCCAGAGGAATGTCCTCTGGCCTTGTACAACCATCTTCTTCATTGCATTCTCATGGAACGGAGTCAGTCCCATCACCCTCCGGCAATCATGAGCAATAGGTCCTGCGCGTCTTGTGGTGTAATCGCGCCATCGGCGTTAATGTCCACAATCTGCATGAGTTCCGGTGTTACCACGGCGTCTTCCAGGTAGAGAAGAAGAATTTCAACCGCGTCCGCTTCATCTACGACACCGTCGCCATTCGCATCTCCCAGTTCCTGCGCAGGAGGCGTAGTTGGAACCGCTGTTGGAGGCGCCTCCGTCGGAGTTTCCACAGGAACTTCCGTTGGAGGAACTTCTGTGGGTGTTTCTACAGGAACTTCTGTCGGGGGCACTTCCGTTGGAGTTTCCACCGGAACTTCTGTTGGGGGAACTTCTGTGGGCGCTACTGTCGGTTCCACAGGAACTTCCGTGGGAGTTTCAGGAACGACGGTCGGGGTTTCCGCGGGGGTTTCCTGCGCCGAAGCCGCTGGGGCGAACCATACACTGCAAACAATCAACGCAGCCAGAAAACACAGGGTGACAGATAAGTATCTAGTCATGACTCCTCTCTCCTTTATCTCAATTTTTGCATAACTTCCATTTAAATCATTATGATTTGAGATCACATCTGCAAATGAAAATGAATTACGGGAGATATCGTGTACGAGAAAGCCCTAGAAACCCATTTTCATATAAATTATCCGCTTGTCCACAGTCTCATATTAAGGATTATGAACGACTTGTCAAGGATTAACTCACTTTTTTTCGATAACTTTTTTTAAACAAGTTTTGGATGGTAAAAGGGGGGATAACGAGGAAATTGATCGATTTAATTATTATAATTCACTTGATGAAATAGGGGATTTGAGGCTATTAGGCTCCCTTTTGTTCGTTGAATTCCCATTAGAGACAAAAAAGTAGCAACATGCTGATGCGGTTAGACTTACGCACCCAAACCAAAAGAAAGCGTTTTGGATAGCTTCAACACGGGGTATTCCTTGATAACACTCAACGACCAAACTGCCTCCCATGAATCCGACGATCTGTCCCGAGACGATCGCAAAAAAGAGAAGCGCTTGGGCTGTAGATCGGATACTTTCTTTGCAGTGTGTGTCGACGTACATGGCGGAAGCGAAGAATATACCGACTACGGCGGGTCCTTGGAGGGTGTTGATCAATAAGAAAAGCGATGCGTTCGAGATAAAATAAAAACAGATCCAGCGGATTCCATCGACGGTTAAACCGATTAGAATGACCCGTTTCAGGCCAATGGCGCGGACGATAGTCTGCAAATTCAACATAATAATGATTTCTGCGCTAACCGCCGCCAACCAAACAAGGGAATAATAAAATTCCGTCCCCCCGTTATAGCCGACAAAGGGTCCTATATATTGAATGCCCGCGAATAAGCCGGCCGCGACAAGGAAAATCGAAAAAAAGAACGCGGCCAGGTTCCGATCCCGCAGCGGTTCGAAAAGAGAGCGGAGATCGGGTCGCTGGTGTTTTTCGAATTCACTTTCATTCCACCGGGCGCAGAGCAGGGCGGCGATATAAAAAAAACCCGCGGCAGAAAAAACAGCGCTGCGGTCGTACCAGCCCAGCCAGTTCGAGAGAGAGACAAGGACAGGACAAAGCAGGGTAATTGTCACAGAAAAGCTGAAACTACCCGCGATGCGCACCCGCCCGTATAAATCGCGTTTTTCTTTACCAAGATAGGAGAAAATAAGAGAATTGATAATCGGATTGCACGAGTTCATGCTGCCCATAAAGAGACAGGCCGAAAGGAGAAGAAACCAGAATCCACCAAGGGGAAAAGAGACAATGTAAACGTAGATCAAGATTGCGCTAAGCAGAAGCGTGATCCGGTAGGCGTTTGTTCTTCCGAGATAGCGGTCCGCGATCGCGCCCCAGAAAGTTTGGGCGATGAGAGCGGTCAAGGCGGGGAGGGCCATGAGGAGACCGATCTGCCGGTCGCCCAGTCCAAGATCGAGGTCAAAATAACGCGTTAAATGGGGGACAACACACGCTTGGGCGGAATAGAGAAACCAGACGCTGCCCAGCACCAGCCATCCGTTGCGGCGGCTGGCTTCATCATGAAAAATGCTGTTTGGATCGCCTCCAATTTGGGGATTCTCTATGTATGGTTTTGTGCGCATAAGCGGCTCTAGGGTCCGGGATAGGGGATGTTGCCGGAACTGATCAATCCATTGGATGGTTGGTACTGCCATAGGATCGGTTCATCTACTTCCTTGGCGCCGGTAATTCCATCCGCCCAATCACCGTCAGGTCCACGCCCCATCAGGTTAAACTCAAAGAGCTGACCTCCATAACCAACCCGCCAACTAAAATTATGTTGGATAAAGTAATCGTGGGTCGCGAAGTAATAATCATCCGACGTGCCAAACGCATAATAAAGATCGTTTTCGTCTTGTGGAAAAGCATCTTTTGGAATCGACGTGATATACGGTGTAGGCGTCGTCAGGTTCTTTGGGATCTGGTAACCAGGCATCTGCGTAATAGGAGGATAGGCGTTATGATCGGCTTTATACATGAAAATCGCCGTGCGGCAGCCGTTTAAATCCGCCTGACAACGGGCAATCTTTGCGCGGATCTGGGCGTTCAGGAAATTCGGAACTGCGATGGCGGCTAGAATCCCGATTATCGCTACAACGATTAATAATTCGATCAGGGTAAATCCACTAAAGGCGTGCGAAAACGCATGGATTCGAGTATGGAGATTTTTTTTGGATCGTGACAATGATTTACTCTTTCTATTCGTCCGCATCGAGCGAGGATGAAGGGAAGTATAGCCATCCTGGTTTATAGTTTAATGGACAGTGGTTATTTCCATATCCAATCAATAAAGAACTAATGCAACCAATACAAACCAAGCAGGCGGCGGATGAGATGGAGAGGATCACGAATAGAAACAAACGTAGATTATAACGGATCGGCAATACCAAAACGGCCAAAACGATTCCCCACTTTCCTAACGAAACGCTTGTGATAATAATGTGCTTATAGAACCATACACAATTCAGATCACAACATGCAAAAGCGATTTTCAAATTAAAAAATGGAGAAAACGCAAATACTTTGATTGATCAGCTTAATACAAGTAAAAGGAGAACTATTCATGAAACGCTGTCTACACTTTTTTTCCCTGAGCGCGCTATGGATCGGAATGATTTCTGGATGCGGCATGGTGTATGGCCAAACTAATTCAACTGTCTACGTCACGTTCTGGTTCGACACGGAAGACTACATCTTGCCGGAAGCGGATGACGCGGCGCTCCGTCTTGCGGAGATGTTTACCGAACGCAACGTCCAGGCCACGTTCAAAATTGTCGGCGAAAAAGCGCGTATGTTGGAAGAACGCGGACGGGATGACGTCATCGCGGCCCTTGCCCGGAACGACATCTCCTATCACTCCACCAACCACAGCCAACACCCCACACCGTCGGAATACTCACGCGACCTGGGATGGCAGGAAGGCGTGGACGAATTCTCCCGCCGTGAAAGCATTGGACTCTCGGTTCTACAACGCGTCTTTGGCGTCAACGCTTCCTGCTATGGGCAGCCGGGCTGTTCGTGGACTCCTCAAAGCTACGCCGCCCTGCGGGAATGGGGGATCCCCCTCTACCTCGACGCGACTTGGCAAGTCAACGTTGACAACCGCCCATTCTGGTATGGTGGATTGCTCAATATTCTTGACCTGGGCGATTGCATCATCCGCACGGAATGGTCCGATGAAGATGTTAAAAAGGCCTGCGCCGAATTCGATCGCGTCAGCAAACGATTGAAGAAAGAAGGAGGTGGATTGATCAGCGTCTACTATCATCCCTGTGAATTCCTTCATGAAGAATTCTGGGATGGAGTTAATTTCTCGCGTGGCGCCAATCCCCCCCGTGAAGAATGGAAATTACCGCCGATGAAAACTCCGGAACAGATCGAACAATGTTTCAAGGCGTTCGAAGCCTTTCTCGATCACGTTATCAAACAGCCGGCCACCCGCCTCGTCACCGCGCGGGAAATTCCCTCGCTCTATCCGGACCGCGCCTACACCTGTCCCTTGGAACGCGCTGAATTGAACGCCATCGCCTCCCAATTCATGAACAGTGTAACCTACACCGATTTAGGGGGCCGGTTTGTCACCGCCGGTGAAGGCCTCTTCGCCCTCGCGAGTTTTGTCTCAGAAATGGGAGAAGATTGGGAACCGGAATCGATCGATGTTGAGTTCGCCTATGGACCCGCCGGCCGTCCGGACGAATACATCACCGAAGGTTCCTTCCGGTGGGACGCGATACAAAAAGCGGCGGTCAGTGTAGTGGAGCGCATATACGATTCGGAACAACTGCCTTCCGTGGTTTGGGTGGATGGAAAACCGCTGCGTCCAGAAGATTTCGCCGTTACACTCGCTTCCGCGATCCTCGCCGATCAAAGGCTGGATATGGTTCCCTTCGTCCGGGGAGAATTGACAGCGGCCGAACTCGTGCGGGATGACGCGCCGGGAAGATGGGATTGGGTCATCTTTCCCGAAGGCTTTCACGCTCCCCGTTTGATGGATGTCGCCAAACTACAGGCATGGACGATTAAACCCGCCCGTTTGCGGCGATGACCGGTACCCTGCCAAACAAGATTGTCATTTTGTCCTGAAGGGACATCATAAAATTGCCCAGGATATCAATCCTGGGCTTTTTCATCGATTCATCAATCTCTCATAAAAAAGAGATAATCCAATACTCAAAAAATGCCTTTCTCAACTATCCCAATAATTTCTTGAGAATCGCAAGACTTTCCTTGGCAATATCAAATCCTGTTCCTCCGGATTCGCCTTGCTCCACAATGTACCACCGGGTTCTTTGTACTTCTTTACAAAGCCGGATGATTTCTTTCCATTCCGCATTCTCCGCGGAAAGGCGCGCCGCTGGGTAATCTTTAATATGCGCCGACGCGGCTCGTCTGGGGAATTTCTTCAAAATCTCGATCGGATCACCGCCGCCTTCAACGCAGTTGCCGATATCGAGTTGCATAACGACGCGGGGATCGGTTTGACCGAATAGTAAATCCCAGCCAGTGACGCCGTCTTGTTTTTTGAAATCAAAACCGTGACAATGGTAACCGACCCGCATTCGATGCTCACGAGCGGGCGCAACGGAATCGTTCAGGATTTTCGCGAACTTTTTGATCGATTCGGGTGACTCCATCAGATTATTCGCCGCGGCGACGATTAAAAATCGGTTGCCTAGAATCTCATTGTTCTTGATTGTCCGTTCGAACGCGTCGCCGAGAAGCGCGTCGACGCTCATATGCATGCCGCAGCATTGAATATGATTCTCATCTAACAGCGCGCGAAGTTTTTCAGCGGACCAGTCACCATGAACGTTTTCCGTTCCTCCATAGCCGTAGAACTCGACGCCCTCATAACCCAGTTCCGCGAGTTTTTTGATCGTCCCCGGCACATCTTTTTCAAACTCGCCGCGTACACAATATAACTGAATGCCAATCCGAGGCCCCCGCCGCTGCCTTTCCGCCGCAAGCACCATCGATGAACTCGCAGACGCGCACAATAATCCCGCCGCGCCCAAACCCGTTTTCAAAAATTCCCGCCGTCGAATATTCATTTGGTTTTCTCCCGTTCCTAACTAGCTTCTGGTGGGTCAGTGAAGCGCGGCCCACCTATATGGTCAATTGAGATTCTATTATATGAGATGTTTCATTTTCAATTCAAGATCAGGGAATTCTCCACTCTCCCTCCTTATCCTCTTTCAAAGGCTTCGAATCAATCTCAACCGCCTTGACCGGCTTCGTCAACAGTTCATCGTCACCAGAGTGTTTGATTTCATATCCGCCGGTTTTTTGTCCCCTTGGAGGGACAGGCATATCCACTGTGGGGGATTCTTCACCAATGGTTTGGGATAGGAAATATTCAGGAATCGCGGCGGGCGCTCCCGGCGCCGCCAGCTGGCCGGAGAAGTAATAGACCGGTTTTTGCGTCAAACCTTTAGGGATAGGGAACGGTTCGGGATTGCCCTCTGGATATGCTTCTTTCATATAATTTACCCAGATTGGCAGCGCGCCCATGCTCCCTGTCAGACCCGTGGGTTCAGGTTGATCGAATCCCACCCATGCCACCGTGATCGCGTCCGGCGTCATCCCCACAAACCACGAATCCAGCCGCCGGTCGGTCGTGCCGGTCTTTCCGGCGGCGATTCCTTTCCATCCCAAGGAACGAGCGGACTTTGCGGTCCCCCGTTCGAACACGCCCTCCAGCATGGATAAAACTTGATACACCGCCTGCGGAGACGCCGCCCGCTCCGGTGGCTGTGGTGAAGGAAGCGGGAGACGGCGGTTTTCCTCTTTCACAATCGACCGGATGAAATACGGGGACAGGCGTTCTCCTTGATTTAAGAAGAGCGTATACAATCCCGCGACTTGATAAGGCGTCATCTCCACCGTGCCTAACACAAGTGATGGAACGCACGGTGGATTGGGGATCCCCAAACGCGTAAAATAATCGGCCAGTACATTCAATCCAATACGTTGGGATAACCGTACGGCGGGAACATTGAGACTCTCTTCCAACGCCCGGCGCAGCGTAACCAGCCCATAATAGTCTTGATGATAATTCTCCGGTTTCCACGGTCCGGACGGTGTGTCAATCGTTATAGGCGTATCCTCCAGGAGGGAATTCGGAAGCCACTCATAATCACCGCGTTGGCTCCCTTCAAGCGCGCATAAATAGAGAAAAGGTTTAATGACCGAACCAATCGGACGAAAGGCCAGCAGCGCGCGGTTGTATGGGCTCTTCTTAAAATCACGCCCCCCTTCCATCGCCAACACCATGCCTGTATAGGGATCCAAAGAAACGAGCGCAGCCTGGAGCGGCTGTTCCGCCCGTTTCAAGCGTGGATAGCGGCTTTCTAATTCATCAAGCGTCTTCTGAATCGCCCGTTTTGCAGCGAGTTGTTTTCCCATATCGATCGTCGTAAAGATGGAATATCCTTCTGATTGCAGTTCCTCTAAATTGAGTTGAGTGGAGAGCTGACGCCGCACAGCATCTACAACATAAGGAGCTAGGCCGGATAGAGAATGAGGCGCTTCGGGAAGCGGTTCTTGGATGGCGAGATCGCGTTCTTCTTTGGAGAGCGTTCCCTCCTGGGTCATTCTCGCGAGGAGAAAATCACGGCGCTTTTTTACGCGATCAGGATACTTGAATGGATTGTAATAGTTCGGTCCCCGTAGAATCGCAACCAGCATGGCGCATTGCGCAGGCCGCAAAAATCGTGGTTCTTGGTTGAAATAATACCGCGCCCCCTGCCGCAGCCCTGCGACGCTGACCGCTCCGGCCTGCCCGAAATAACACTCATTAATGTACAATTCCAAAATCCGGTCTTTGGACCGTGTTAATTCCATCAACACGGCCATGATGGCTTCATCGATTTTGCGCCTGTAAGTTTTTTTCCGAGTTAAAAACAGGTTGCGCATCAGCTGCTGGGTGATCGTGCTGGCTCCCTGCTTAACGCTCCCACTTTTCAGATTCACTAAAAACGCGCGTACAATGCCGCTGAGATCAACACCATGATGTTCGAAAAAGGATTGATCTTCCGACACCAGAAGACAATCCTTGAACAATTGAGGCACATCCCCAAGAGGAATCGGCCGCCGATCCTCGGCGGATGGATCGTAGATCGATCCCAGTAGTTCCGGCTCAAGTTCAAGAGACGACCGGCGTACTCCCGTCTCCATATTCCAGATCAAACTGACAACATCATCGGATAAATCCACCCGCAGGCGCTGGGCTTTGCGCGAACCGTCCGGTGAGACCGCGTCAAAAAGAAAGAGATCGAATCCTTTCTCATCCCAACTGTATTCGCCGGATGAGCGCACCGGCTCCGCGGGCCGGTACCCCAACCGCGCCAAGCGCGCGATGAATTCCGCCCGGTTCAATGGTCCACCGACTTGGATTTCAAAAGGCTGCGAGTAAATCCTTGAAGGAAGGTTCCAGGGCGTCTCCCGCAGAACCTCTTCCATCCGGGTCAATGTTTTCAACAAGTAAATCCCGGCCCACATCAAAACTAACGCCGTAACAAACGCGCCACCGAGAAACGCCGGGATTATATACCGCCAAAACACGCCTTTCCTGCGAATCCCCTTTTCGGGGCTCGCTTTCTTACGCGTCTGTGTCGTCCCATCAACCGATTGACTCATCTTGTACCTGACAAATCTCCATCTTTCATTACACACTCAATTATACAAAGCAAGCGGCGTATAGGAATGATTTATCTTGTTGGACGATCGAAGGAGGGGGCTTATTCTTATTCCAGGAATTTAATACCTTTCATCAAAAAGGGCAGGCAAAAAAACTGCCTCTACAATAGTTTTGCAGTTGAATCTACGGAATTAGAAATTCTTCTCGATAATCATAACACTTCCATCCTCCACATTCGCGGTTTCAAGCAGAGATTCGGAGACTTCCAAATCCGTTTGCGATTCTCCCTGAATCTGTCCATGAGCGGCTTTCAGCCCTCCATGAAACCATCCGCGCGCTGTGATAAATACGAGATCGCCCTCTTTCGCGTTCATCGCATCAAACGCCTGTGAGGGGATACGGACAGCGTCCTCCTCCAGATCGGAGCAGGCGCGAACCGTCAAGCGAACCGGTTTGGACGGCTGAGTATTTGGATCGGAACCTTTGAATTCACGCATCAATACACGTTCGCCGCCCCACACATAACGCAGGAGTTTTCCTTTAACAGGCGGTTCGCTTAGATATGTGAATAAAATACCCAACGCGCCTGAGGTAAATATCCCATAACAAGCGCGGATATACTTATACGCTTTGATCCCCTCTCCGCCCGGTTCCATGCCATGACTGAAGGGATAAATCAACGCAGGAAATATCATCGACAGCCCCATCATGATGATCCCTCCGAGAAGCGTCGCCATCGCACCGGCGGCGGAATAGCGCTTCCAGCAGAATCCCATCAAAATCGCCATTACCATCGGTGGCGTAACCGCGGCGGTGAAGGCGGCGTGTGCGTCATACAAGTTTCCAAAGGAATTGAATAAAGGCACAAGGCAAATACCAACGAGCGCGGCGCCGATGGAGACCCACCGCGCGCAGCTGAGATAAAACCGGTCGGAGCGCTCTTTCCAGAGATAGGGTCGGATCAAATCGTTCGTTGCGACGACAGATACGCCGTTGATCAATGTATCGGCGGTGGACATCAAAGCGGCTGTCAACGCCGCGACGATCAAACCAAATACGCCGGGAATTTGTAAAAAGCGGCTGACCGCGTCCGCAACAATGATAAAGACTGTCTGTGAACCTTCCGGGATATCGAGGACACCCTGCTCGGTCAACACCCGGCCGACCCAACCGCTGCAACAGACGGCTATCGCTGCGAGAGGCATCAAAAACAACATAATGGCGAGCATCGCTTTCCGCCCTTCTCTCACATTCCGCACCGAGAGAAAACGCAGAATGATTCCCTGATTCATAAACCAGAACGCGGCGGAATTGGCCATCCCATCCTGCCAGAAAATACCGGCGGTATTGAATCCACTGGGTTCGACAAGAGGCATGAACGCTTTCCGCTGCGCCGCCGGCCAACTGCCCCAAAACGCCTCGAATCCACCCGCCATATGGACACCTACCAATAAGATCACCAATCCAGCGGTGAGCAGCAGGAAGCCTTGAACCAGATCGGTCATAATCACGGCGGTCTGGCCACCGGCGGTTACATATATCGCGGCGATGATCGCGACTAGGACGACAATGAGATAAAGATTCCACTGCAGGACCGGTTCTAGAGCCACTCCAATAGTTAGAAAATTGTAACCGATATAGCCGATCATATAGATTAGAAGAATCAACGTGGCGGCCATGCGGCAGCCGGGGCCGAACCGGCGTTCAAAATAATCGGGCACCGACGCCACCCGCGAGTAATACAACACTGGAAACCAGCCAAACAGCCAGAAGAAGAGCCACGGCCAATCGTTGAGGTACGCATGAGTCGCCGTGAATCCATTTTCGAACGCGCGGTTCGAGTATTTTACAAAACTGTACGATCCCACCAGCGTCGCAACGCAGCTCATCGCGATCAGCCACCAGGAAAAACGCTGCCCGGCAAAGAAGAAATCTTTGGTCGTTTTCGTATATTTCCCAAAGTAACTGCCAAACGCCAAAATCGCGAATAAATAAATCAGAAGGACAACAAGATCAAAGGAAGAGCCAAGAGAAGGTGACATGGTTCACGCCTTTCATTCCGGTACGCTAAACACAAATTGGAAAGCGGCCTGCATGATAAAATAGACCAGAACAACCAGGAATATACTCAGCGTCCACCAGCGATCCTGCTTTGAAGAAAAATCAATCGCCCCAGCGCGGTTCGCCCCCCATAATCCAGCGAGCAAGAGAACGCCTCCTCCAATAAATTGATACAAAAACGGCGCGATTAAATCCACCAGCCCATTCTCCTTACTTGCGCGCCCATGCGAAGCGCCCTTCAAGACACGCAATCATAGATTCTATTTTACGTAAAAATAAGTTTCGATGACTTTCTTGTTCGCAACGTCTCCCGCAACTCATTTTCATTTGCGCGTTGTGATCTCAAATCATGATAGTTGCTTTGTAGGATAATTGATTTCAGATTCAAAGACTATGTCAAGTAAACGGATTTGCACAAGGGCGCCTAAAGGGAATTGAGATAGATTTGTGGCGATAGGATTATTTGAATTGAGTAGTTCGATGGGCGTTAAACAGGGAAGTAAGGGAAAGGTTTATGTTACTGCTCTCGTTCAATTGACATTAATCCAATGGTAAAAAAACTCCTAGTTCCAAAAATAACCATCCAAAGGCCGAAGGACTGTAAAAACCTTCAGCCTTCAGTCTTCAACCTAAGCCCCTCTTAAATATCCAGATCCGGGGGAGGAGGAATACGTCCGCTTTCCTGCGCGCTGACTTTCGCTGGGATTGGTGAAGCATTCGCTTGGATCCTTCTTGAACCTCCGTTCTCATTCGGCGCCTTGGTTTTCTTCTCTTTTTTGGGTTTGGACAGTTTGCCCCTGTGGGGATCGCTGGGGTGTTCCATGATGGGAGTAAATTTCAGATGCTCCCGGCTGTACGCGATGATATCCGACCGGGCGGCATTAGCGGCGCCGGCGATAAATGAGGACTGTGACATCGCCACTGTGATTTTCTCTTCCGGCTTATTCGCGTTCAAGTTTGTATTGCGAATGCGGGTGGCCGCTTGCGCAATCTGGCTGAATTGGTTATACGCCGCCTGCATACGGGAACGCAGCGCCCGTTGCAGTTCTTTGTTCCGTTTGGCTTTCACGATATTCATAGAAATCAAAATCAGGCACACAACACCGAGCACACCCGCTAAAATCCCCAAGAGCATTGGATAATTCTCCGGCGTCATGTATTTGGTTATCGCATCCAGATTCATTCATGGACTCCTGTTTTTAGATAAGAATATAACGAACGAATCGAGATAAAATAACGCCCCGTTCAAATCCATTCAAGATGGGGCGTAGTATCCCAATTCGGTTTACGGATTCTGGCTAACGATTGTACTCATGGAAGATCATTCGGGAAAGGAGCGAACGCTTGAGATGGAATAGAAATAGGCCTAAAACAACCTATCCGCTTGTAGCCGCCGTTGTCGCAGCGATACTTGAGGTGGCGATCGACACGCAGATCGCGGCTTGAATTGACACAACGGTATCGTTCACAGCATTACCGATTGGTTCCTGCTCGATCATCTGCTTGATTTTTCTTTTGGCTTCCTTACGTTCACTTTGATCGAACACCTCATTGATGAGTTCGCACGCTTTGATCAAGCTCAGCAGTAACAGCGTCCGGGGTTCGCATTCCGCATTCTTCAGCACGGCCCACCGAATCCGCTCGCGTATGCTGCGTTCCGGCTGCGCGTCATTGGTTGGATACCGGTTCACGGGAAACAACCACAACACACGGCCTTCTTGCTTTCTTAAAATCCCTTTCTCGATCAATCCATCTAATAACCGCTGCTTCATTTTTTTGATCGCTGAGGGTAGTTTCTGCACCCAATAATCCGGCTTTCGATCCTTGCTGGATTGCCGGATCAGCGAGAAGGCTTCGTTTAAAATCCCATCATCCAACGGTTTAGCCCCAATTGGAACGAGTTTCTTTTCCTTCAGTTTTAACCGGTCCCGCAAAACCAATTCCAAAACGAGAGCGCCTGCCAATCCATATTCCAACGCGATAGAAGCGGCGCCCAAAACGGTTCCTTTTTCGTCATGCAAAGCGATTAAATACAATTCTTCCGCTAAATTCAACGTCATATTGTCCTCCATACTGCAAAGAAACTCTCTTTAAAGTACAATACGAATTATACTACGTGATTATTTCCGGGAATGGACTATTAATCATAGAACGCCATTCGGTTTTACTGTTACTAACGTCCGTTGCGGGAATTGGTAATGATTCATATACTTTGCAGAATATATAAAAAGGGATTTCAACAATGAAACAAACGCTTTTTCTAACCGCAGCCTTCTTGATACTGGGGACAATTATGAATTTGACCGCTTCCGCAAGTGAAAAACCATACGTCGTGTTGGAAGAGTTTATTTATGAAGACGCCCCGTTTCCATCGTGTCATGCGTCCACATTAGTCGAAGTGGAACCGGGGATTATTCTCGCGGCTTGGTTCGGCGGCACAGATGAGGGCGAAAAAGATGTCGGGATTTGGACAGCGCGCCGGGAGAAAGATAGTTGGACCAAACCTGTTGAAACAATCCCCGCGCCGGGCGTTCCCTGCTGGAATCCCGTTCTGTTCCAAATGCCGTCCGGCGAAGTAATTCTGTTTTACAAAGCCGGCCCCAGCCCACGGGAATGGTCGGGTTTGCTTGTACGCTCGAACGATGGAGGTAAAACTTGGTCGGAACCGGAACTCCTCCCCGCAGGCATCCTCGGCCCCATTAAAAACAAACCCATTCTTCTCAAAGATGGAACGCTGGTCTGTGGCTCGTCTGTCGAAAGCTGGCGCGCTTGGGCCTGTTGGATGGAACTCACCCGCGACGACGGACGCACATGGGAAAAATACGGCCCGATCGACTATCCCGGCCAACCTTATGGACTGATCCAGCCCACTCTCTTCCTCGACCGGCTGGGCAACCTGCGCATGTTGTGCCGCTCACGCAACATCGGTAAGATTTGCCAATCCATCTCGAAAGATGGAGGCAAAACCTGGTCCAAAGTGGAAGCGATCGATCTCCCCAATCCCAACGCCGGGATCGACGCCGTGGGGCTAAAGGATGGCCGCGTTGTCATGATCTACAACCATACCGATCATTCAAGACGCAAACTAAACGCCGCCCTGTCGGAAAACGGCGGCAATTCCTGGACTATGATCAGTGAACTGGAAAACGAACCGGGTGAATTCTCCTACCCCGCCGTCATCCAAACGGAAGACGGACTCGTGCATACAACATACACATGGAAACGCAAACGAATCAAACACGTCGTACTCGATCTCAAATAGGCAAAGCAAACATGGAACCACTCTCCTACAAATCCACCGGCGTTGACACGGTTGAAGCCTCCCGCGCCGTCGGAAGTATCACTGAGGCGATCAAGAAGACTTTCAATTTTCATACCGGCGCAGGGCGTGTGCTTCTCGACATCGGTTATTTCGCGAATGTGATCGATCTGGGAAACAACCTGGGCTTGGCGATCGCCACCGATGGAGTCGGCACTAAAATCCTCATCGCGCAGGCGATGAAAAAATACGACACCGTCGGGATCGACTGCATCGCGATGAATGTCAATGATCTCCTTTGTGTCGGCGCGAAACCGCTCTCGCTGGTGGATTATATCGCGGTCGAAACAGCTGACGCGGAATTCATCGCGGCCATCGGTCAGGGACTCTACGAAGGAGCCGTGCAATCCAACATCTCGATTCCTTCCGGCGAGATCGCGCAAGTCAAAGAGATGCTGCACCCGACTGATGACGGCAAAGGATTCGATCTGGTCGGAACAGCGGTTGGCATCGTTCCCACGGATCGCATCCTTCTCGGTCAGAACGTTCAGCCCGGTGATCTTGTTGTAGGATTGCGAAGCAGCGGCGTTCATAGCAACGGATTCACTCTCGCCCGCCGGGTTCTTCTCGATAAAGGTCGACTCTCTCTCCACGAAAAAGCGGGGGATCTCACCAGAACGCTTGGTGAAGAATTATTGGAGCCAACCCGGATCTACGTCAAACCTGTCTTGGAAATGATGGAGGCGGAATTAAAGATTCAAGCGATGGCCCACATCACCGGCGATGGTTTGATGAATCTCTCCCGCGTGGAAGCGCCGGTGGGATTTGAAATCGATCGTCTGCCGGAACCACAGCCGATTTTCGATCTCATCCAAACTACAGGCTCGATCCCCGATGAAGAAATGTACACTGTTTTCAACATGGGCGTTGGCTTCTGTATAGTCATCCGCCCCGAAGACGCGGAAAAAGCGATCGAAATCGCAAACCAACACAATATCGAAGCGGACATTATCGGCAAAGCCGTCTCCGATCCTGAAAAGAAAGTCCTCCTACACCCCAAACAATTGATAGGCCGCGAAGGCGAATTCAAGAAAATGTGAAACATATAAGTTAAGGTCAAAACATGAAAGGAAAAAAGCTATGGAGCGCCGATTTATAAACCAGGCGTTATGGATGATTGGGATTAGCGCTGCGTTTCTCGCTCCAGCGGTTTCAACCTCTTTTGGAGAGATGACGGAAGCCTTCCGTTCCGCCGTTGAGTTGGATTGGGCGCAACAGGAACAACGATGGGATCGGGAACCGGCCGATCTGGAATCGATTCGTGCAGCGCTGAAGCGGGGCGAACGGCTCCTTGCGGATTTATCCTCCATGCCGGACGGCCCAAACATGGACCAAGAACAAAGCGCTCTGCGGCGCTTTCAAGAGCAGGCCAACACTATGGAAGGCAGCGATGTAGCGGAACGTCTCTCCCTTTATCATCAAATCCGCTGGCTTATTCGCGAAGCGGCGTTCAAGAATCCACTCGTCGGCGATGAAAAAATCGTATTTCTTAAACGGCGGCGATTTATCTGTCAAATGCTTCACGAGTACCTGGGTTATTTTTACGATTACGAGGACATCGCAGGCGGCGGTGTGTATATCCTCGAAGAACCGGGTCAGGCGGCGGCGTACAACGATTTAATCCAAGACCGCCTTCCGCGGGGCAACTATACAACGCTCGCGCTTTCATACGACGCGAAAACGATTTATTTTGGATTCGCAGAACGCGCGGAACAGAAACCGGATTACTACTCCAAAGACCGGCGCTGTTTTCATATCTACGCGATGGACGCCGATGGAACAAATCTCCGCCAGCTGACGGATGGTCTCTATGACGATTTCGATCCCTGTCCCCTGCCGGATGGGGGAATCGCATTCATGTCCACCCGCCGGGGCGGATTCGGCCGCTGCCACAATCCGTGGGAACCGCTTCCCGCCTACACGCTGCATCGCATGAATCCGGATGGAACGAACATCCAAACCTTATCCTTCCATGAGACAAACGAATGGCACCCAAGCGTCCTGCATGATGGGCGGATCGTCTATATTCGATGGGATTACGTGGACCGGTCCGCCGCCAATTTTCATGGCCTGTGGGTGAGTAATCCAGACGGCAGCAATCCACGGGCGTTGTTCGGTAATTTCACCAAGCGCGTCAACGCGTGCTATCAACCGAAAGCGATCCCAGGATCAAACCGTATCGTCTTCATCGCGGGCGCTCATCACGCGGATGTCGGCGGTTCGTTGGTGATTGTCGATCCCGATCGCCTTACTCTCGACGAGCAGACGGGAGAGGATGATTTCTGTTCGCTCGATATTCTGACGCCGGAAATCTGTTTTCCCGAAGCGGCTGGCTGGCCGAAGAATTATTTCCACAGCCCCTGGCCGCTCTCAGAGAACTACTTCCTTACCGCTTTCAGTTTTGATCCCCTCCCTGGAATGGGACCGAAAGTGAAAAAGGATACGGAAACCGGCCTCTATCTCTACGACCGTTTCGGCAACATGGAATTGCTCTATAAAGAGAGAGGTATCTCGTGCATGTACCCCATTCCCCTCCGTCCGCGTGATATCCCGCCAGTGATTCCCAGCGCGCTCGATCCGCAACTTGGAGACGAAGGCGAATACATGTTGACCAATATAGCCCAGAGCCAATTTTCCCTGCCTGAATCGCGGCCGGTTCGGGAGCTGCGCGTCTTCCAAATCCTGCCGAAAAGCGAGACACATGTCGCGAATCGGCCCCGGCTGGGACACGCCAACGCCGAATCCGCGCGCATGTTTCTCGGCGCGATTCCCGTGGAAGAGGATGGCTCCGCTTATTTTCGCGCGCCCGCGCGTAAACCATTGGCGTTTCAAGCGGTGGATAAAACCGGCCGCGCGATCCAGATCATGCGCAGCGTGACGTACGTGCAGCCAGGAGAACGGCGCGGGTGTATCGGATGCCATGAATCCACCGGTGTAACCGAAAGCAAAATCCTCCCACTCGCCATGCGCCGCGAACCATCCCGCATTGAACCCGGTCCCAGCGGCTCTCATCCGTGGAGTTATCCACGCCTCGTGCAGCCGATTCTCAATAAACACTGCGTCCGATGTCATAATGGCGCCGAACGAGAAGGAAAAACGCTCTTTAGTCTAATGGATACACCAGTGGATTCTTTTACGGGCCTCCTATATAAACCTGAAACCGTATGTCCGTTGGTATGAATGGGGTGACAATACGATCGATCCTATCGTTACTAAACCGGGACGAACACCGAGTGTTGTTAGTCCACTCGTCTTGATCCTTGAAAACAACATTCACAAAACGGCTATTGGTTTGAGCGATGAAGAACGAAGGCGCCTCTACCTCTGGCTCGATGGCAACGCGTCCTTCTATGGCTGTTATCAGAAAGACTCTCTCCTCGCCCAACACCGGGGAGAATCCATCCCCCCGCCCAAACTGCAATAGTTCTAAGCGCCTTATAATACGCGATTCACCTTACGAGGTGAGCGATGAACTCATCCGGCGGATGAATCTTCGTTTTATTTTTTATTCGCTTGGAGTTTTTCATAGTAAGACGGATAGTATTGTTTAATGCAGTCCGGGCAGAGGCTGTGTGTGAATTCGGCGTTGGAACGATCGCGGATGTACTTTTCCAATTCCTCCCAATAGCCAGTATCATTGCGGATTTTTTTACAACTCGCGCAAATTGGAAGAAGGCCTCTCAATTCTTTGATTTCCTGCAGTCTTTTTTCTAAGATCTTGTTTTGTTCCTGGATTTGTTCCAATTGGTTTTGAATGACAAGCCGTTGTTTGTAGAGATCACAAAAGATGTTGACTTTGCTGGCGAGAATGTAGGGATCAATGGGTTTGTATAAAAAATCAACTGCGCCGGCGTCATAGCCTTTGAACGAGTATTTATCGTCTTTACTGATCGCGGTGACAAAAATGATGGGGATGTGCCGTGTACGCTTGTTTCCCCGCATGAGCCTCGGCGGTTTCGAATCCATCCATTTATTCGGGCATCTGCACGTCGAGAAGTACAAGAGCGAATTCATGTTCCATCAACATTCCCAGCGCTTCATTGCCGGAGGCGGCTTTGAAGAGCGCGCGGCCGGGAGCTTCAAGTAGATTTTCTAAGGCAAGCAGGTTTTCTGGACGGTCATCCACTGCCAGGATGTTAATCAGGGGTGTGTCATTCACGGTGTCGCCTCGGTCAGTGCAAGAGTGAATTGTGATCAGGATTTCCATGGCGAGTAAGACACTCGCGCTGAATAACACTATAACTCATTTAATAGTAATATCATAAAGAATATATCTATGTCTTTGTTCATTCACATAGAATTAATATGGATAGGCTTCCTATTTTGTAAAATTGCCATAGGCGCGTGGGCTATGCGTCCAAAATCGCGCGCACTTTTTCGGAGAGTTTTTTTGGAGTAAATGGTTTTTCAAGGAAATGAACGCCTTCTTCCAGTATGCCATGTTGGGCGACGGTGTCATCTGTGTATCCGGAGATGAATAGGACTTTTACACCGGGCCGTAGAGAAGTCAGTTTTTCCGCCATATCGCGTCCACTCATCCGGGGTAAAACAACATCGGTGATTAAAAGGTGGATCGATCCCTCCCATTTCGCATTGGCTTTTATGGCTTCATCATAACTGTCCGTCGCGAGGACCGTATAGCCACATTCACCCAGGACATGAGTGATCATGTCCCGGACGATCTCTTCGTCTTCCACTAACATGATCGTTCTCCGTGTGAGGTGTACCCCATTGTCAAGACAGGAATCAAGGAAATTTAAAGTAGGTTTTCAACCTCGATTTCGTTCAACTCAAGTCTCCTTATTTGGGATCCGGAAATCATGATGATTCCAGATTCTCATAAAACTTTCCCGATATTATACACTACCAGGAGAAACGGAGATCGGTTCTGCTGTAGAGCAACCGGGTCAAGGGATATCCTGGTGCGTGTGCGACGGATTGCCGTCAGGGAGACGTATCAGATCATCCCCTTTTTTCGATCATTTCAAGATAATCCAGAGCATTTGCCAATGCCTTAAAAAACTCAAACGCAAAGTTCTTGGACCGTCAAGTTTTCTAGTGTTCTCTATAAACCTGAAGCGGCGTCTTATATCCCAAGGCTTGGTGTAGACGCTCATTATTGTAGAACTGAAAATAATCCGTTAGTCCGCGCACACAATCATTCACCGTTTCGTAACTTTTGATATAGACCTCCTCATATTTCACTGACCGCCATAACCGTTCGACGAAAATATTATCGAACACTCGGCCTCTTCCATCCATGCTGATGAGAGTCCTCTCTTTCTTCAAGCGACTCGTAAAATCCGTGCTTGTGAATTGAGAGCCTTGGTCACTGTTGAAGATCGTTGGCTTATCAATTTCAAAAGCCATCT
>CAXXSM010000121.1:0-37587 GCA_963663405.2 bacterium
GATTTACTGCCACAAATCAAAAACACAGAATCGTCCCCCGGAAGTTATTATCATAACTGGATACGCTGATTCGGATGGCGCGGAATTGGCGATTAAACATGGCGCGTGGGATTATATCGAAAAAGGAGCCGGAATCGAAACGATCAAACTCCCGCTTCTTCGAGCTGTACAGCATCGAAAAGAACTCATGCGGCAACGCACGACACTCGCTTTAGACCGGGAGGAGATCATTGGAAATAGTCCATTGATGAAACAATGCTTCAATCAATTGGCCAAGGCGGCCACTAGTGACGCCAATGTGTTAATCACAGGAGAAAGCGGCACAGGAAAAGAACTGTTAGCGCTTGCGCTTCATTCAAATAGCCCTCGATCCAACGGTGATTTTGTTACCGTTGACTGCGCTTCCCTCCCCGAAACTTTAGTGGAAAGTTTGTTGTTTGGACATGAAAAGGGCGCATTTACCGGCGCGGAACAAAAGCGGGATGGATTAATTGCGCAAGCGAATGGAGGAACGCTCTTTTTAGATGAAATCGGAGAACTGTCATTGGATCTCCAAAAATCGTTTCTCCGGGTTTTACAAGAACGCCGCTTTCGGCCTATCGGCAGTAAAAAGGAATTTTCCAGTGATTTTCGCTTGGTTTCAGCGACAAAATAAAAATTTGAATGACTTGATCGATCAAGGAGCCTTTCGAAACGATCTTTTCTACCGGTTGCAGGCGTTTCACATTCATCTTCCCCCTTTGCGCGATCGAAAGAAAGATATCCGGGATATTTCGATTCAACACTTGGCTAATTTAAGTGAAAAATCTGGACTCGGACCGAAATCTTTGTCGACGGAGTTTTTTGACGCATTGATGGCCTATGATTGGCCGGGCAATGTGCGGGAATTGAAGCACGCCTTGGATGAGGCTTTTTATTCATCAACAATCGAACCGGTTTTGTATTCACAGCATTTACCCGATCAAGTCCGCATTGAAATTACAAAAAGAAAACTGTCAACTAATCAACATAAAGAACTCGTCTCACTCTCGCAGCCGTCTGAGCATGATGAGTTCCATAGTTATGCTGAATATAAAAAACGCCATGGAACTTCGTTATTTTCGATCTTTAATGATGGCCTGTGATGGGGATATCTCTAAAGCCTGTCATCTCTCAGGAGTTTCCCGGTCTGGGATTTATCACATTTTTAAAGAAACATCGCTTGCTGGAAAGCGAATCCTGAATCCCACTAAAAAACACATCCAAGTCCAATAATTTGGACGTAATCTAAATTTTTGGACATTATCCCCGGCGCCATAACGTATTCTCCACGATCAATATTTCTAAGTTTATATAATTCTGCAAGTTATGCAATACGTTAATTTTGGTATGAATCCTGCGTTGCAAAAGGTGCGTCTACATTGATTTTAGAAGAGAAAAACAATGGATCACTTCATTAGCTTGCCTGATACGATACCGAGTGATCTTGGTTTATTAGAAAAAATAACAGAAAAAAATGCAAAATCGAATATCCATATATTCAACCATCCATCAATTTGTTCCAGAGAATTACTCTCAAATCACTATCGAAAGCGAGTGTTGATTTTATACATTGAAAAAGTGGAAGATGTGGAGATTTTTTCTCAGATCAAAAACCTTATTTCAGATGTCCCCATCTTCATTATCCTGTTAAGTCAAGATCCTTCGATCCGTAAATTATGTCAGAAACTAAGACCAAAATTGATTTGTCACCGGAAAAGTGACTTTAGTGATTTTGTGTTGATTCTTAGTGAATTAGAAAAAAAACAATAAGTTTTCTGTTATTAATTCAAAGATGCTTTGTTTTTAAGACATATTTTAGCTTTAAAAAGGCTTGATAAATATACAGCGCCGTTCGCAGATAAAAGGAGAAAAGTCATGATGAGATGGAAAAACATTAAGTTGCGTGGTAAGTTTTTTGCTGGATTTGGATTAGTAATTCTATTATTAATTGTTGTCGCTTGTTGGGCAATCACTGGGATCGGAGGGATTGTATCGAATGCGGAAGAAGTCATCGCCGGCAACGCCTTGCGGGGAGAGATGGCGCAGAAAGAAGTGGATCACTTAAATTGGGCGTCCCAGGTCTGTTCATTATTTACCAATAAAAACGTGACACAATTGACGGTTCAAACCGATCACCATAAGTGTGCGTTTGGTCAGTGGTTGTACAGTGAAAAACGACGGGCGGCGGAAGCGTTGATTCCTGCGTTGAAACCATTATTCGCCGCAATGGAAGAGCCTCATGAACGTCTTCACGCCTCGGCGATCGAAATTAAAAATAACTACCAGGCGGCGGATCTTGAACTGGGTAATTTTCTACGTGAAAAAAAAGTGGATCATCTGGCGTGGGCTCATAAAGTTAAAGATGTATTTGTGGATACTTCGATCCACAAAATCGATGCGGAATCCGATCCTAAAAAATGTGATTTAGGAACGTGGATGTATTCGGCGGAAACATTGCAAAGAAAGAAAAGTGATCCAGTGTTCTCCGCGGCTTGGGACGCCTTGGAAGAACCTCACATTCAACTTCATCAAAGTGTTATTCATATTCAGCGCTTATTGGATGAAGGTAAACGGGAAGAAGCCGCCGCGTATTATATGCAAAATACAAAACCGGTCGCCTACGTATGCCTGGATAAAATCGGGCTCTTCGCTGAATCGAGTGGGTAGATTTGGGGAAGGCTTTCCTCCATCCTCCCGAAGATATATCGCTTACGTACCAATCCCGACGAGATAAACTAACAAGAAGGGCGGTGCTAGACCGTCCTTCGACAGTCTTCTTGGTCAGCACTCAGTTCGCGTCCCCGCAAGGTCCGATCCTCCGCCCAGGCTAAAGGCAAAGATCCCAATCCCAAGAGAGAGAGAGAGAGAGAAGGAAGAGAATGAAGAACCAAGAATTATTCCGGTTAGCGTTAGGTTTGAGTGAGCCATGGCAGGTCGTCCAGGCCGAGTTTCCTGAGGAAGAAAAAACCTTGCACCTCACGCTGGACTTTCCCGAGGGGAGTCTGTTTCCCTGTCCCGAATGCGGGAACCTGTGTGGAGTGCATGATACGAAAACGACGCACTTGGAGGCATCTGAATTTCTTTCAGTATGAGACGTATTTACACGCCCGGCAACCTCGTGTGAAATGTCCCAATCATAAAGTCAAGACAGTGAATCTTCCCTGGGCCCGTCCGGGGGCGGGATTTACGTTGTTATTTGAAGCGTTGGTCATGGCACTGGCGGAGAATGGGATGACGGCCAATGCGATCAGCCGAGTGGTCGGAGAATATGACACGCTGATTTGGCGAGTGCTGACTCATTATGTGATGGACGCGCGAGAGAGGGAGGATTTTTCGGGAGTGAAGGCGGTGGGGGTGGATGAGACCTCAAAGGCCAAAGGGCACAATTATGTCAGCGTATTCATGGATTTGGACGAGCGCAGCGTGATGTTTGCCACCGATGGAAAGGACGCTCAAACGGTGGGGGCGTTCAAAGAGGATTTAGAGACGCATAACGGAAAGGCGGAGCAGGTGGAGGAATTTTGTTTGGATATGTCCCAGGCGTTTTCAATCCGGGATTGAAGCCAATTTCCCGGCCGCCGAAATGACATTTGATGAATACCACCTGATGAGGATTATCAATCAAGCTGTGGACGAAGTGCGCAAACAAGACCAAGCGATTTATCCCGAATTATTGAAGGGGACGAAGTATATTTGGCTGAAGAATGAATGGAATCTCACGGACAAGCAAGAGAAGAAACGGAACGAAATTTTTCAAGATGTACGAGGGAGCAAATTGAAGACGGTGAAAGCCTACCATCTGCGATCCGTGTTCCAAGACGTGTTTTCGTTCGACGATCCGGAGGAGGGGGAATCGTTTCTTAAAAAGTGGTATTATTGGGCGACTCACAGCCGGATTGAGCCTATGATCAAGGCCGCGAAAACGATCAAGGAGCACTGGGCTGGTGTGGTGCGTTGGTTTACTTCGCGAATCAACAATGGTCTGTTGGAGGGGATGAATAGCCTGATCCAAGCCGCCAAGGCCCGTGCGAGAGGCTATCGCAACGTCAACAATTTAATCACTACCATCTATTTGATTGGAAGCAAGTTGGAATTCAATCTTCCCAAGGTTCTTCCCTCGCCCCACACGAAATAGTAATACGGCTTGAATCGTTCCCGTTTCTGCAGGCAAGCCGCCAAAACTAAGCAAAAGACACCGGATGAAACCGGCTGAGTCTCTCCGGTCTGCGATTCATGATCAGTAATCCGAACGAGTGAGGGCTTGTGGATTCTGCCATCTTATGGACAAACCGCCGATACTCTGGGTGAGAAGAGAAAGTTCCTGCCGGTTTTGCCCACAAGATTTGGACAGCCACCTGCGAAAGATTAGGGGGAATGAGAAAGATTATTGAGGCGCCTGACCACAGACTCCACAAGCATGCGGCACATAAAGATATGGTTCTTTTTTCTTCGATAAAATCCAGACCCGCAAACGGATCGATGGAGGGCAATCCTACTGCAAAATACTTGTCGCTTAACAGATATCGAAACGTCTACAAGTTGATCGTAACCATCTGTTTGGCAGAGGAAAATTGGAATGTAATCTTCTCGAGGTTCTACCCTCTACCCACATGAAATAGCGAAGAGGCTAAAATCGACGCTATCCTGGCTTGGCATGACGCCAAAGTAAAAGGAATGCAAAAAAGCGAGTGAAATATACGCCGGCCAGACGTTGCCCGCTTTAAAAGAAGTGCAAAACCTTCTGGGGCAAATCAATACAACCGTTTTGGACAATTTAATGACTGATGAAGTGATGTTGCATAAAGCGTCTCAAACAAGATTGATTGTAATTGTATTGAGTGTCATTGCATTGTTCGTTGGAATCATTATCGCATGGACAATCTACCGGGGGATCTGTGGTCCGTTGGAAAAAGGGATATCGTTAGCGCAGACAATCGCCAGTAAAGATCTAACGCAGTCGATTGATATCGATCAAAACGATGAGATCGGTATATTAGCAAAAGCGTTGAATCAAATGACAGAGGATCTGAATATCTTTCTCACACAAATTGATCAGGCGACGAAACAGGTCGCGTCCAGTTCGGAAGAATTATCCGCATCCTCCCAAAATTTAGCGAACGCGGCGACAGAGCAGGCGGCGAATTTGGAAGAGACCTCCGCGTCCATAGAACAATTGACGTCATCGATTGAGCAAACCGCGAAAAATGCCAATGATACGGATGGGGTTTCATCGAAAGCGGCTTATGATGCGGATAGAGGGGGACAAGCGGTTATGGACACAGTCAACGCGATGAAAAAAATAGCGGAGCAGATCTCGATTATTGATGATATTGCGGATCAGACGAATCTATTGGCGTTAAACGCCGCCATCGAGGCGGCTCGCGCCGGTGAAATGGGCAAAGGATTCGCCGTCGTCGCTGTTGAAGTGCGTAAATTGGCCCGAACGAAGTCAAGTCGCGGCGAAAGAAATCAGTGAAGTGGCGATGAGCAGTGTCGATAAAGCGGAAGAAGCGGGACAACTCATCAATAAAATTGTACCGAGTATAAAAAATGCGTCCATATTGGTTCAGCAGATTAATATGAATTGCTTGGAAACAAACGGAAGGGGCGGAGCAAATTCGCAACGCCGTCGGACAACTCGATCAAGTCACACAACAAAATTCCGCGACCAGTGAAGAATGCGCGTCCGCTAGTGAAGAATTATCATCCCAAGCCATGTCTCTCCAAGAATTAGTCGCCCAATTTAAACTCAAAAACAGTGATGGATATAGACCGATGGCCAATCAGCGAGGATTGACGCAACCAACCGAAATTTACGCCAAAGCGCTGCCCCCCGCTGGGTTTTAAAATTCGCTGTAATGTTGGATATGATTGTGAATGGCTATTGATTCAGACTCGCCAGTTTAATTATTTCCCTTTGACATATTTGCTCTGCCATTAACAATTTCGGAGGCGATCTGGAGCCGCGTCTCTTCCCAGCGTTCAGGATCGTGCTTCCATTTTCCTGGCGGTTGAGTACCCGCCTGATCGAGCGCACAGGGAACAATCTGTTGGACAACGTTGTTCATGGTGTCCGGTTTGCCGTATGTATTGGCCAACATCCATAAGTATTCATAGTCTTGAACGCCTCGGCGCAATGACTTCAACCGGATCGAAGGACATAAGTTTTTAATCCCAACGAATGAGCCATCATAGACAAGACAGGCGTCTCCATTTCCCCGCGCGCCCGCTTCGCCGGTCCAAGGATTAGTCCATCGTTTCATTCCACGCGCCCCGTAGGTCCATTCCCAAATGCAGGCGGAAGTCAATCCGTATCGCATCCCAATCCAAGGCCATGTTCGAAGTCCGATCAATTCAGCGTCGATATAGCAACTGCCGATGCAAGGTTCTCCAGAAGTATTCGAAAAGTAAAACCAGATATCTTTTCCCTGTTTTCGTAGCGTAGCGGTCTCTTTCGCCGAGATATATTTCCAAGCCCCGCAAACCACCCACATGTTGATCTCATCCAATTTTTCAATGAGATAGTCCGGTGTCCATTCCGGGATATGTTCGCTGATATTCCGCAGCGCGCCGCTGTCAAAGCGGTATCGAAATCGGGAAGGATCTTTCAATCCCGCCGACCAGAGAAGTTTCCCATAGTATTCAACCCACTCATGCCCTTCCTTCGTTTTGCACTCATCAAAATCGTTGATGAAAAAAACGAGTGTAGTCTCTTTCCACCCTTTATCATCATAATGCTGTTCAATCTGCTTTAGAACTTCTTGATAGGATCGTTCGTGATCAGGATCTCCATAGGGGACGGCTTTGCCCAACCAACACTTATTTCCGGTGAAGGGGAGATAGACTCGCGCAATCGGACGCCCCATTCCCGGTCCGTAATAGTTATATTTCGAAGTAAAGGCGGAACCATCCAAGAATGGAGAGAGTGTTTCGTCATAAGACTGCCAATCGATTTTTATATTGGCGCCACGTCCTTGGAACGGAGGTTTGGGATTGAATGATTCACAGAGACATCGATGCCTGTGAGCGATTTGGAAATAATCCATTGTCCGGTTGGCGTCTCGGAACGGTTGCCCATAGGCGTTCAAACTGGGAATGAAATGATATTCGTCTGGAAGTGTGTAATCTTTGACTTCCAACTCGATTGGGATGGGATGTTTGAAATCCGTTTCCCCTGTCTTTCCTTGAATTACAATAGTACTTTTATAGAGACCTGCAGACGTTGTTTTAGGAATGAAAATATCCAGCCAAAAGGTTTGGTTTTGTTGATTTGGGATACCATTCATTGGATCGGGAACGGAGAACGGCGAGCCGAATGTTCTCAATCCATCTTTGTTTAAAGGGATCAGGACTTCGGGATACCAACCAAGGCCGATCGGTTTGATATAGGCTTCCGAAGGACGAGTTACTTCGATATACCACTCTTTAAATAGAGTAATATTTTTTTCGCTGGGTATCGTCTCCGGCCCCTTTAGATCGTCAATATCGATTGTAATACCCGACAAAACGCAGTTCTTTCTTTCAAGAATAATCTGAGCGGAGAGATATTCATTCCGTCCTCCCCAGAGAACCATTTTGTTGTGATTTCCATCCTGGCGCCAAACGGAATTCTGGTTTCGATATTCAGGACGCCATCGGTCATCTGGTGGATACGCGTCGCTGTTTTCGAACACATGCCCAGTTTGTGGATTCACTCGAACGCTATCAGGCGCCACCCATATAGCGATAGATGAATATGCGGAATTAATACAAAGAAGAAAGCAAAATAGGAACAATTGAATAATTTTCATTATCAGATCTCTTCCTTGATTCCTGGTCTCATCCGGCAATTACGTCATTCCGTGGAATAGGTTTATACCAGTTCTCTCGTCTCAACATTATAAGACAGCCGATGGCCTGTTTTGATCGATTGATAAGCAAGAATCGCGGCGGTGGAATGCGCGTATCCGGCGTGTACATCCGCATTGGTTTTTGGATTCCCCACGCGGATACACTCCAGCCAGTTTTTCAAATGCGCGTTTGCAGAGCCCCAATTACGAGCGTTTTCCGCTCCTTCCGCTTGAACCGGTTTCTGTATCTGCTTGTCGCCCGCTCCACCATCGCCTGTCGCTGTCAGCGTTCCCGTATCGAAACTTCCGTTTGTTCCACGGAAGATGACTTCTGAACCACCATACGAATTCCCAAGCCGGGAGACAAACCGAACCATGAAACCTTTGGGATATAGATACAGCGACTCCATTGTATCCGCCAGCTGACGGTCATCTCCCCAAACAAGATTCCCTCCCAACGCGACGCCATAAATGGGCAGTGGATCGTCCAAATACCAAAGAGGCACATCGATGACATGCGCTCCCAAAAGGCCCGCCAGGCCGTTTGTGAAATCTTCGTACAAATGCCAGCACCGGTAACGCCGGGGATCAAATTCTTCATCGGGAAGATCCATGATATATTGTTTCCAATCGACATCTTCCCGTTTTACATCAGAATAATCCCGCCGCCAGCTGGGAGTATTGCGATTATAAAAACACTCCACCTCACTGATCGTACCGAGTATGCCGGACTGAATGAGTTTCTTCCCATTTTGCTGTGGAATGGAACTGCGGCGTTGAGTTCCCACTTGGCAGACGATGTTATTTTTTACAACCGCGTCAACGGCGGCGTTCGCGTCATGCATATTGGTCGCCATGGGTTTTTCAACATAGGCGTGTTTCCCCGCGTTGGCGGCTTCCGCCAATATGGGAGAATGGGCGAAATCCGGTGTCGCGATGATTACCGCGTCTACATCCTTGTTTTGAAGAATCTCTCTATAGCGCGTAGAAGTAATCGGTTGTTTTCCTGTTTGCTCTTGTAGGAGTGAAGCGTTCTTTTCAATCGCGGGTTTCCATACATCCGCTAGCCCCATCACCTGAACATTGAGTTCTTGGGAGAAGCCTTGCGCGACTTGCCATAAATGAGAGCCGCGTCCTCCACAGCCGATCGACGCGATATTGACACGGTCATTCGCCCCTAACACGCTTCCCGGTGAGAATACTTGACCGAGTGTGATCCCTGCGGCGGCGGCGCTGTTTCTCTTTACAAAATCACGCCGGTTGGTTTTAGCCGTTATCATTATTTGATCTCCTCTTCTGTATGCTGATGTGGTGTTGAATGGTTTCATTATTCCAAATTAGAGAAGGAGAGTCTACCTGGGAGAGTATGTGTCTAGAGTCGTGAAATTTAAAACGGATTATCTCACTTGTCTATCCGCACGAGAACGAATCGTGGCCAATATAAAGAACCTGCGCCTTGGCGCGTAAACAGGTCGCCGAACTCAAAGCTATTCGTTGCGTATGTGACGACGAGATCGTTGGGGGTTGGGCCAGTCAATTCCGGGTGCGCTTTCGCCGCGTATACGAATGGCTTCGGTCCATTCGATTCAGGGGGACGGTAGATGGTGACAGGTTGGCTCCACGGTCCAGTGAGCGCAGGCGCAGTCCGGATTCCAATCGTTGATGCGCCGAAGCCGTAACTTGCGATATGGATAAATGATCCCGCTCGTTCATCCCAGTGCAATGAACACTCACTCCCCGCATCGTCCAGAATATATTCAGGACCATCAGCGTTGATTGAGGATTCCGGAACCCAGCCTTTCACATCTCCCGCCCACCACTCGGCATGACTGGTATTCCCATGCGCTAGCTGAATCGCCGGGTAGCGCACGAGCGCGCCAGCATGTATTCCTTTCTGCCGGATTGCGACGCCAACGATGTACGTTCCGTCTTGGACGACAGCTGAAGCGGGTACAGCGTCAAAGGAACTCGGAGAAAGATCGGTGATGCGTGGCTTCCACATTTCCGGTGAAGCGTCTGGATTGTTGATTACGGCAAGGGCGTTGCCCGCGTGCGCAAAACCGAGACCTTGGCCTGACGTCGCTGCGAGTTTGTAAAGAAAGAGGATCAGCGGCCCTTCAGAAAGCCGGATACCATGACCGGGCCAATACCAGCGTTCCCCGCGTTCCGGAAAGAACGACGCCGGTGAACCATCACTATCATCCCGCCAGTGAAATGATATCGAAGCGGTGGACGGATCGTTCCCTGTCTGGATCGCAATCGTATTTCTCACCATTTCAGATTCTTTACGCGAGTGTGAGTTGGATAGAGCGATAAATGTATCGCCGAAGAGCCAGAGTGTGCGATTTTTATCAAGTGGAATCGAAAGCGCGGCGTCCGATCCGAGCCAGCGCGGATCTTGGTGAAAAAGTGTTTCGGCTTCTAGGAAGGCGCGTCCTGAAAAATGACGCGTTGTTTTGTGTGACGATGCGCAGGCAATAGATGACGCGAATACAAAAATCAACGTGAATCGTGTCAACAAATACCACTGATTGAGTGTATTTTGTTGTCTCACCTGCTGACTCCTTTTTTTCCTTTATTTTGATTCGTTTGGCCATCGAAAACTTCTTAAAATGGTTTAAGGTAATATGCTTACATCGCGTTATCCTAAGGTTTGTAATTCTCGTAGATTAGTGTCTCATATGGTAAGTTTCGTCTTATTAGGTTTTTTTCTGCTGCATCTTACTTGAGTGTTTATCGGTTGTCAAACTTTCAATTCGGCAATCTCATGTTCAATCACTGTACGAGATAAGTAATTTTTCAAAATGTGAAATGGAGTCCTGTATTGTACAGAATACTGGGGCTGCTTTTCCTTTTAAGTATACTCAACGATAATAGACTTTTCATGAAGAAGCGCTTTTCATAGCTGTCCGCCGCATCGAGTACCGCGCGTATAATTGTTTGATAGAGCTTTTGGATAAGAAAGGAATTATTAAAAATGATTGGAAGACGATTGAATTATGGTATTGTGTTATTTGTGTTGGGAATTGTATCGCTTTTAAATATCTTCGCTTCGGAAGAGCCGTTCGAGATTACGCCGGATGAAGCTCTTACGATTGGCGTAGCGGACCGTTTCGGTCGAACAGCGCTTCATACAGACGTGATCGAAGCCCAGATCGTAGAAGGAACGTGGAAAGCGCCGCATTCTGGAGACACCGCCGTCATGGCTGACGGTTCGGAAAGACAATGGGAGACGCTCAAGCCAAATGACGAAGGCGATTTTTTTATGCAGGGGAGGCGTGGAGGCTATCTGTATTTCAACGTTGATTCCACTCAAAAGCGTATCATGGTTCTTAAAGCGAAGGGCCACAGTTTCGTCTACGTGAACGGCGAACTCCGCATGGGGGATATCTATAATAATGGACGCGTTGAATTGCCAATTCTCTTAAAAAAAGGGGCGAACGATTTTCTGTTCCGCAGCGGCCGTGGAGGACTGCAGTGGAAACTCGTTGAACCAAAAGGCCCCGTCAGTTTTAATGACCTGGATTGGACGCTGCCCGATGTAATTACAGGCGAAACGATCGATACATGGGGCGCGGTGATGATCTCGAACGCCAGCGAGAAACCTCTCAAAGAGCATTGGATTCGCGTTCAATTAAATGGATTCAATAATACCGAAACAAAGGCGCCCTATATCATCCCACTAAGCGTTCGAAAAGTTGGCTTTCAAATCCAGGGAACAGCGCCACAAGAGCCTGGTGAAATAGAAGGAACTCTTGAGTTGATCGCCAAAAAAGATTGTGGTGAAGAGATCCTCGGCCACATTGATTTTCAACTTAAAGTTGTGGAACCAGGCGCTAACTACCGGCGGACATTTAATAGCTGCATTGATGGCAGTGTTCAGTATTACGCTGTGAATCCAATGATCCCGCTTGAAGGTTCCAATCATCAACCAGCGTTGTTCTTTTCATTACATGGAGCGGGTGTTGAAGCGATCAATCAAGCGAACGCGTATTCCCATAAAACATGGGGAACTTTAGTCGCTCCGACCAACCGCAGGCCCTATGGATTTGATTGGGAAGATTGGGGACGCATGGACGCGCTGGAAGTGTTAAAAATTGCAAAAGAGCAATTCAATATCGATCCCGATCGCGTATATTTGACCGGCCATTCTATGGGCGGTCATGGCGCATGGTCTCTTGGAGCCATCTTCCCAGACCAATGGGCTGCGATTGGCCCATGCGCGGGATGGATCAGTTTCTCATCCTATGGAGGTGGAAGACGTTCGGAGCGTGAGAATGAACCGGAAAGTGGAATCGCGGAAATCATGCGCCGCGCTTCTATCGTCTACGATACTATGTCAGTGTCGCGCAACTACGCCGATTCCGGTATTTATATCCATCATGGCGCGGCGGACAGGACCGTCCCCGTCTCGCAAGCCCAACGCATGGCCGAACATCTGTCAGTGTTCCATCATGATTTTCGTTTGCATGAACAGCCTGGGGCAGGGCATTGGTGGGATGAAGATGATGAACCCGGCGCCGCGTGTGTCGATTGGGCGCCGATGTTCGATTTCTTTTCCCGGCGTGTCATTCCTGCGAAAGACATGGTGCGCGATGTGACATTTGTGACAGTGAATCCAGGTGTTTCCGCCTGGTCACATTGGATTGGCGTCATTTCTCAGATTGAGCCATTGAAGCCCAGTGAAGTCAATCTGCGGTGGGATACTTGGAAACGCCGTTTTTCAGGAACGACAAGTAATGTGAAATGTCTTGCGTTCTCTGTTGATCATATGACGCCGGATGGCGCGATTGAATTTGTGTTAGATGGAACGAAAAGTGTACAGGTTCTGTATCCAACGTCAGAGAAGATTGTGTATTTACTTCATTTAGATGATGAATGGCGTCCGGCAGGGAAACCGTCTTTATTGATGAAAGGGCCGCGCCGTTATGGCCCCTTCAAAGAAGCGTTCCAACATCGCATGCAGTTTGTATACGGTACGCAGGGAACAGAAGAAGAGAACGCATGGGCGTTCGCCAAAGCGCGCTACGACGCGGAGCAATTCTGGTATCGTGGGAATGGCTCAATCGATGTGATTCCAGATATAGAATTCGATCCGGACCGTGATAAAGACCGGGCGGTTATTGTATACGGCAACGCGGATACGAACACAGCATGGAAGCATTTACTGACAACGAGCCCTGTACAAATCGAACGCGGCAAAATCCTGCTAGGCGCCAAAGTCTTGGAAGGAGGCGATCTTTGTGGATTGTTCCTGCAGCCACGGCCGGGAAGTGATACCGCTTGCGTAGCCGTGATTGGAGGTACCGGAGCCAAAGGAATGCGCCTTTCCGATCGTTTGCTCGTGATCCGTTCAGGAACCGGATTTCCGGATTGCTTAATCCTAGGTCCGGAAATGCTGATGACGAATGAGGAAGTAACGCCTGGATTAAGCGGTGTACGCGCCGCTGGTTTCTTTGGCGATGATTGGAGTGTGGCAAATGGCGTGTTTGAATTTCATTAAAAAGAAAACTCAAATATGCGTTTAACTCGATTTCACGATTTCTAGATCTTCAATTCGATCGCCAATTTATTTTCCTTTTCTAACCTATCTTTAGTTCTATCGTATCAATCTCCAAAAAAAGAACGCGTATCATTAATGGAAAAGTAGTCAAGCTATCTTTCATCGAAACTTTGATCATGGTAAAATCGATCGCTGTTATGATAGATCAGTGGCTTTTAATTATTCTGGTTAAAGCCATCCGGAAAATCCATTCCAGCGCCATTTCAATTCTGATTTGAAAATCAGCGTAAGGAGAATAAGCGATGATGAGAACAAGATTTGGATCTGGATTTACTCTCATTGAATTATTGATTGTTGTCGCCATTATTGGGATTTTAGCCGCGATCGCTGTTCCCAATTTCTTGAACGCGCAAACAAAAGCTAAAGTCAGTAAAGCCTTTTCGGATATGAAAGCCCTTGGCACGGCGATTGAAATGTACAATATCGATTATAACTCGTATCCAGGAGGCCCCGAATTTTGGGAGGGAAGCCATCCCTGGTGGCAAAAACATACTTATCGATACCATCAATTAACCACTCCGGTGTCATACATGTCCTCAATTCCCATTGATCCATTCCAAACCAATACGCCACAAAATTTGAATTCAGAATTAGGGACGATTTGGGATGGGGGATATGTCTATGATGAAGCGCGGCGGCCTGGTGGAGGATATGAAACCATGCTGATGTACGGGGATGGTTATAAATACGCGGCGCGCAGCCCAGGACCGGCGCTGAATTGGGCCAGTAATCTATCTCATGGAGGAAAAATAATCGGTTACGCCCCCTCCAACGGCTTAATCAGCGATGGAATTATCGCCGTTTTGGGGCCAGGAGGCACGATTTATTAACGCAGCTGTTTGACTTTCCTTACAAATTATGTCTAAACAATGTGACCTATATAAGGAGGATTCTCATGGATCGACGCAGTTTTCTTCAAACCAGCATCAGCGCCATAGCCGTGAGTAACGCCACATCCGGAATTTCATCCATCCAACAACAAAACCTTGCGCCCCAGACGCGGCTTAACATTAAACCGGTAATGACGAACATAATCCATACAGGCGTATGGGAAGGGCCATGCCGGTTTACGACGCAAACTCCCAGTGAGGAAACGGCCATAACACAAAAGGAATTTGAAAAGTGGTCCGCTGAGATTAAAGCAGAGGGATTCGGACTTAATGCAGAGAGTGTAAATCTCCTGGAACCGGCGCACATTACCTTTTCCGAAAATTTTAAACTGAAACGAGACCAATTGAATAAACTCAGAAAAGACATCTCAGACACAGATGTGTTTTTTGTATCCCCCCGTGGATCGTCTATCTCCTGCTATGAAATAGGAAAAGAATTTGACAAGCCCATCATCCTGCGTGGACTCAACTGCCGGACTGTGGACATTTGCGCCTATTCCCGCAGCAAAGGAGTGAATGTCTTTGTCCCTAATGACGATCAAGAACTTCGCGCGCTGATCTCCTTATTCCAAGCGCGGAAAGTCTTTGCTGATACTCGTGTTCTCTACCCAACCGATTGGGGCCTGCCCGCTGTCGCCTCCGTCGCGGGGATCAATGAGCCGGATGAGTTGGAAAATCGATTCGGGATCAAAGTGGTTCGGATTTCCTATGATGAACTCGCCGAAGAGATGGATCGTATGCTGGCGAGTGAGTCCGAGATGGACACTGCCCGCCGATTGGCTATACAGTTGATCAATGGCGCGGATAAGGCCTATCTGGAGGACAAGTACGTGGCGCGGAGTATGCTTTTCTACAATACAATCGGGAACCTGATGCGGAAGCATCGCTGCAACGCGTTCACGATCGAATGCTTTGAGTTTTGCACCAGTAAACTCCCTGACAAGTGGCAAATCACACCATGTGTGATCCACACGTTGTTCAAAGATCAAAATATCGCCTCTGCATGTGAAGCCGATCTAGGGGCTCTTCTTTCGATGCGCCTGCTCATGTCAATCTCCAAAAAATCGACGCATCTGGGCAATATGTTCCTGCGTGAACCGAACATGCTTGTTATCAACCACAGCGCTCCCGGCATTAAGATGAACGGCTTCAATGAATCCGGCCTGCCTTATCAGCTCGGACGCTTTGTCGAATCGGGATGGGGAACTAAAGTAGTAGTCGATTTCATGAACAATACCGGAAAGCGGGTCACTGTAGCCCGGATGAATCCCACCGCCACGAAACTGCTGTTGCTAAGGGGAGAACTAATCGGCTCCAACGGCTGGGGAAAAGATAATCTAGGCTGCTCCGTAGAAGCGCATATCAAACCAGTCGATAGCGGTGATTCAGCGGTTTTTGTCCGTAAACAGAAAGACTACGGAAACCATCTAATATGGACCTATGGGGACTATGCGGATGAGATGGTACAACTCTGCGATTTGCTTGGAATAGAGACGGATGTGATAAGCTGATAATAAAAAAATGATTCATCCAGTAAGTGAGAATGCACCGACAAAAGTTCCGTAATTTCCTATAATATGAGAGGGCAGCAAGGGCAAGTACTGGCGCTTACGCCGGAGCCTTTACTTTCATCTTCCCTTGTGTAATTCAACACCATATTCGAACGGGTGAGTTGATCGATATTCATCGAACTTCTTAATAAGTTTCTGTTGCGGAAAGCCATTTTTGACATCCTGGATCGCTCGAACATGCATTTCATAGGTCGAATACTTAGTAACTTACATAAATAACAATATATATAATTTTACTGTTATGCCAAGGAGAAATTGCATTTTTTTGCACCGATTCATAGTTGTTATAACCTGATGATTCGATGTTTAATCTTTCGTGATAATGTCCTTCCAAAGTTGATATATCTTCTGTTCCCGCGCATCGCTGGATTCAGCGTAGGAATCCATGACTTTCGCAAAGCCATTATACACTTTAAGCGCGGTATCCAGATAGCTCTGGTCCGCCGCTTTTTGGGAAGGTTCCGGTAATGGGGGTAGATCCAATGTATTACGTTCGGCGATTGCTCTAAAGCATTTGATCCCTAACCGGCAATGCGCCGCTTCATAGCTGTTTTGGAATCCATTTTCCTGCAGGGCTTTATACATAGCATACAGTTTTTCCGTTTCCGCGCCCATTTGTCCATTATGTTTAAGAGCTTCATGTGGGATAGGTTGATCAATAATAGATGGGGCAGTGTTCGGAATACGCTCTAGTTCAATATGGATCTGGGCGCGGGATGGTATTCGTTCGTAAGGTAAAGTGATGGAGTGAGCGTTAAAGAGAGGCCAGGATTCACCATTGACCGTTACGCGCCGCACATTACCTGTTCCACTGGTTGAAAGATAGAGTTGCTTCTCTCCAAATCGGACAGGGAATTTCTGTTGCAACCATTGGATGGTATCTGGAATATGGGGGATGAGAGTCAATCCATCCGCTGCATAAATATATTCGAATAATCCGCGAATGAGCGCCGCCGGCGGGCCGAAAGAGTCGTAACATAAATTGACCGGTTCTTTGGGTTGGTATACTCTGGCTCCAAATTCGACCAACGGATTATCCATGCGAAACCGGCGGGCGAATGTCAGCAGTTGTTTCATGGACCGGCGGTTGTCTTCATACTGTCCCAACCGGCTGTAACCAAGCATCATGCGGGCTTCGCATGTGGACCAATGTCCCCCATTGACCCAAGTTCCAAAACTCCACAACCAATTGCCCCTGGGATCAATGTACATATCATCCAAGCCGGGATAATTGGCGATGATAAAATCATGGGGCCGCAATCCAGGAATCGCTGCGATTTTCTGGTAGATTTTCCCGGCTTGTTCGTCACTGACTACACGGAACGCGATCGCGTCATGGTTTGGAGACGCTTCGAAATAGCCGTGTTTCTTTGCGCCATATACGCCGTGACGGGTTCCATCTGGGTCGATGGATTTAACAAAATAGCCTTCATCTGTTAGAAGGGCAGGGAGCCCTTTTTTCGCTGACTCGCGGCGCTTTGAATAAAGTTCAACTTTTTCTGCACGGCCCAGCATGGTTTCCAATTCAATTAATCGATCCAACGCGGCGATAGTCGTGATAGAAAGACCCGCTAGGTACGCTTGCTCGAACGTTCCATCGTCCTTCTTATATCCAGCGTAGCTGGGAGCGAGCAGATTCCCGGCGGGACCGGCGAGAAAGAGATTGTTCTTTGGATCTCTTCGACTTTCAAGAAAATTGGCGCACCGTTCTAGTTTAGGAATGTACTGTGCAATCACGTCTATATCCCGGTTGATGAGAAGCAATTCCGCCTGCATCAACAATCCAGCCGCAGTAAACTCCATTCCCCAGTCATGTATATCAACGCGGCCGTCTCCTTGTTTAGCGATAAAATCAGTAGGACGCGCAGCGTCGCAGAGACATCCATCCGGCGGAATCCATTGGAAATGTTTATGCGGCTGGACGGTTTTCCCATCTCCCATTTGATTAAACCAAAGATCCTGGGAATTTTGTAAAAATGTAAGGAACGGTTCATCCAGATACGGGAGAACGCAGTACGTTGTTCCATAACTATTTTGAATCCACCAAGCGTCCCATGTTGGTCCTTCCACAAGCCCGTTCCAAGAGGGCGTATAAAGCATGGACAGGTTTTGATATTCCGGATCTGGTTCAAACATCCGCCGGGCGATATCCAGCAATTCAAGATATTCCACATCCCCCGCGCCGGAATAGAATTGGCCGGAAAAGGTTTCCGCTTGCATGTTTCCAGGCAGAATGAATAGAAGAGATATCAGCGAGAAAAGGATGTAAGATAATTTACACAATTTCATAAAAAAAACCTTTCAAAAAAAGGAAAATATGATATCTATAGGTTACTAATATTCTTTATTTTTATCTGGAACTGTATCGCCAGGATGCAAGGATTTTCAGGATTGAAATCTGAATGACCGAACGGCGTTATCGATGAATATAAATAATCCTGGTCATCCTTTCATCCTTGAAATCCAGATTCAGACAAAAAAATTTTCTGACGCTCCAGTTTCCGAAACAATCAGTATGCAAACAGCTGACCAAAGGTATCTCATACGATTTTGATTCCTAGATCAAGATGAACGGTTCGTGATGGGTATAGAATTATTCGATCGCGTATGACTCTGAATCGACTTTTTTTGCTTCCCAAAATGAGATAAAGAATCTACTATCCAACAGACGTGATTTATAGACTTAATCGTAAAGTTGAATAGAAGGAGTAATTCTGTGCAACGGGAATCAAAGAATCATACAAACATGAAACTTGAAGAAAACATCAGCTGGATTCAACCCGTCTTATTCGCTGCGCTCGCGGGAGGGATGGCTTGGGGGATCCGGGGTCAATACGGGCATGAGACCGGCGCGATGATCGCCGGATTGCTGGTCAGTCTGACGTTAGTGCTTCTACTGTGTCCAAAAATATCTCTGACCGATACTGTGCGCGCCACTGCCTGGTGCACGGTGGCGATGGGATTCGGTGGATCGATGACCTATGGCCAAACGGTGGGTTTAACACACGATCCATCGCTGGTAGGCAATTGGGAAGCGCTGCGCTGGGGGATGCTGGGTTTATCCATCAAGGGTGGATTATGGATCGGTTTCGCCGGTCTGTTTCTGGGAATGGGATTGGGAGGGAAGCGGTATCGCTATCAAGAACTCTTCTTTCTTATGCTTGCGGCGATCGGCGCCTACTATCTCGGAATTTATTTATTAAACTCACCCACTGACAAAGATCTACCCGCCATGTATTTCTCCGCCCATTGGTATTGGAATCTCGGTGCTGGGGTCAAACCCCGTTTCGAGTGTTGGGGTGGACTCCTCTTTGCGCTGATTGTTTTCATCACATACACCGCGGTATGGCGCAGGGATCCACTCGCTCCCCGGCTTGCTTTTTGGGGCGTTCTGGGTGGGGCGATCGGTTTTCCACTGGGACAAAGTTTGCAAGCGTATCACGCGTGGAATGTCGAATGGTTTCGAGATAACTATTTCTGGTCCCAACTCGATCCATATATGAATTGGTGGAACATGATGGAAACAACATTCGGCGCCACGATGGGCGGCATGTTGGGATTCGGCCTTTGGTTGAGCCGGAAACGAATCCGGCCTGTCGATGATACCGGCGCCGATTCGATGCCGTATCCACTGGAATGGACCCTCTTGGCCATCCACATCCCATTATTGATTGCCGTTGAATTTTTGGATGTGAGAATCATTGATCTGTTCTACGATCCCGGCCTGATTCTAGGATTAATCCCCATCATTGCTATTGCGGGAGGACGCTGGTGGCCGTATCTGATTGTGTTCCCAGTCACGCTAATCCCCATTGCGGGGAAAACGGTACGGCAACTTGTTTATCAAGAAGCGGTGATCGATCCAGCGCGGGGCTGGTTTGTGTACTTAATTATCCCATTACTATTAGCCATCGGCATGGCGGACTGGTTCAAACAACAAAGCCATTCAAATCCAACTGGACATGATTTCGCCCAAAAAGCGTTGTTATTCAATACGTGGCTGTATTTTCTCATTAATTACGCCTTCTTCCATTTCCCCTGGCCCTGGACCGAATGGACCAGCCGTACGCCGAATGGAATCATATTCACGTTCTGCGCTCTTGGATTAACTATAGCCGCTTTGTTTTGTGGACGGGGAAAATCACGGGCATTTGATTAATTGATATTTTGCAAATTAATTCATTGAGATTTTTTGTCTGAATTAGGATGGGCTGGATGCGCAGGATATTCAGGATGTGTATTATAAGTATGTCATCGTTTACTGAAATGTGATCTCGATGAAGAAGGAGAAAAATATCCTGGTCATCCTTCCATCCTGTGTATTCTGATTCAGACAAAAAAAATCATCGTACCGATTGTAAACAATGTAAAAAATATAGGAAATAAAAGAAGAACCATGAAAGAATATCCAAAACGAATCAAGCGACTGTTACGGGAATGGATGACAGAAGCGTATGAGAGAGAACTGCATCGGGAATTGAAGAAACTCGAAAAGGACTTTGAGTCGTGGCGCAGCGGAGAGATCTGCAATGGGGAGATGAGCAGTCGGATCCATGAGTATGAGATAGGGCCATCACAAGCGCTGTTCAAACATTGCAACTATAGTCCGAATGATATAACCGTAGCTTATGCGATTGTATCGGGAATACTGAACGAAGAAGATGTCCCAGCTGAGATGGTGGAAGCGATTCGTGTCGATATAAACTACTGCCGGTCATTGAAAGAGGAAAACAATTTAGCTAGTCGAGAAGGGCGTTGGTGGGAAACACGTTGATCGTGATGATGGTTTCCAAAACGTTTGTACGCGATTTGTTACTTTCAACGATAGACAATACAAGTCAGTCATACCTTCAACCAAATGATTAGGAAAGGTGGACTTCTCGATGAGAATACTTCCAAAAAGCCTATGGTTACGCAGTTCCTTGTCCGCAATTCTTTTCATAACTGCCCTGCCAGGATTAACAGCGGAAATCCTGGCAATCTCTCCTTCGTTGGAACTGTATGGCACATTCCATTCAATGGGAGTGATTGTGATTGTCGATCCCGCGAGCGATCCGGATAGAGACGCCGTAGCGTCAGTGGAATATCGAACTGGGAATGACAGTTTTCATCCGGGTTTTCACTTAACCCGTGTAGATGCAGATCGTTTTGTAGGAAGTCTTTTTTGGTTAACACCTGACACATTGTATGATGTCCGTGTCACTCTTACCGATCCAGACGGTGGTTCCTTGGATGGTATAATATTGTCGGACACAGCGTCAACACGCGCGGAACTTACATTTCCTAATCCTCAGACTACTTACTATGTCTCTCCCAATGGCAGTGATAATCCACCAGGCGACGGTTCAATCGAACATCCATTCGCTTCCGTTGCGCGCGCGTTGGAAGAAGCGCAGGAGGGAGACGCGGTGATTCTACGCGGCGGCGTGTATCACCAAGGAGACATCGATCCTCCCCGCTCCGGTTTGGATAACGCTCCTATCTTGATCCAAGGATATCCTGGTGAAACCGCTGTTCTTGATGGAGCCGATCCTACTACATTCACATGGACTCCCACAAGCGGCGGAGTCTATCGGACTACATTGAACGTTTCCAATACGCATCTAATCGCAGTGAACGGAGACCGTCTCTATCCCTATCGGAGTTTAAGCGATCTGCAGAATTTAATTTGGGAGATACCGGGATTCTACGTGGATGGCAATGACGCCTATGTCCGATTGGAAAACGGCGCCGATCCGAATCAACAAACGATGACCGTTTCTCGATTTTCACAGGCGTTTGAATTAGGCGTGGACAATATCTATTTTTATAACTTGACATTCCGGCATTATGGAGGGGGATCATACCCAAAGGCGATCTACATTAATGGAGGCAGTGGGATTGTTGTCGATCACTGTGTTTTCGCTATGAACGATGTTGGAGTCGCGCTGAAACGGGAAACGCATCGAAACGTCGTTCAACATTGTGAATTCTACGACACAGTCTTTCATTGGCCCTGGGACGCGGTGAAAGCAGGGAGTGGATTGGAAACCGGTGGCGTCTACATGTACGATCCCGTCACGGGGCGCGGAAATGTGATCCGTTATAATACATTTCACGACTTCTTCGATGGCCTTTCCTGCACACCTTCCCAAAACGCCGCTTTGACAAACGAAACCGACGTATACGAAAACTTGTTCTACCGGTGTGGTGATGATGGGGTAGAAGTGGATGGACAATCGAGTAACGTACGGCTTTGGGAAAATGAGTTTTACGATGTCCTGGCGGGAATCTCGGTCGCTCCCGTCTATACAGGGCCTACATACGCCATTCGTAACATAATACACAAGATCGGCGCGGGTGTGCATTCCTATTCAGGACTATCATTTAAGTTCAATAGTGGTTATGACGATTCGGGTGCGATTTATCTATTCCATAATACCTGTTACGCGGCGCGGGACGGTAGCGATGGCTTGACCATTCACTCCCCCGGCGCCTGGACGGTGATCTATTCGCGCAATAATGTCTGGTCTGGGATGGATTACGCCATATCGAATAGCAACACATCTCAACCCATCGATTTCGATTACGATCTGCTATTCACAGAACGGGAGGGGGAATTGGTCTGGTGGGCGGATATTGACGATCGGCATCTTGAGACGCTTGAAGAAGTGCGAACGGTCCTGGGGATTGAGGCACATGGTATCCATGCGCGGCCGGATTTTGTTAATCCATCAAACGGTGATTTCAATTTAGCGCCTAATTCTCCATTACGGGACGCGGGTGTAATCCTTCCAGGGATCAATGATCATTTCAACGGCGCCGGTCCCGATATTGGCGCGATCGAAGCGCCGGATTCAATCATTAAAGATTGGAGTGTATGGCAGTGAACTCATCCCTTGCGCGATTTGTCAAACGCCTGTGAAATAGCATGGATAATCAAGTACTCTCTAGAATAAAGGGAAGCATCATGACAAACGATATGCCGCGCAGAAGTTTTCTGTGCAAAACCGTCGCCGCTTCTTCCATCGCGGCTCTTGGTTTGAGTATAGAAGAAAAAAACCTGCAGGCGCGGGAGAAGCAAATTGCCGCGGCGAAACCAGCCGATAGCCAACGCGGTGATTTTCCGATGGGGAAAATCGGCGATTTAAATATCACTCGTCTCATCGTCGGCGGCAATCTTACCAGTGGAATCGCTCATAGCCGGGATCTGATGTATGTTTCCCCGCTGGTCAGAAATTATTTTTCCGATGAAAAAATTTTTGAAACATGGGAACTTTGTGAAGAGTGTGGGATTAATACAGCGATTCTCCGGCTGGACGACCAAGTAATCCGGCTGATTAACAGCTACTGGAAAGATCGGGGTGGTTCACTCCAATGGATTGTGCAAATTAAACCGAAGAAGAGAGACCTTGAAGGATTCCGCACGGATATCAAATGGGCGATCGACAACGGCGCCGTGGGCGCTTATATCCAAGGGAATGTGGGTGATGTTCTCGTTAAGAAGGATCAAGTCGATCTAATTGGAAACGCATTGGAATTGATCAAACAGCAGAATGTAATCGCAGGCGTCGGCGCTCATTCAGTTGAAGTGCCCATCGCGTGTGAGAAAGCTGGATTGAATCCCGATTTCTATATGAAGACTTTGCACAGTCCCGATTATTGGACCTTCAATCCCGGCAAGGATCCCTGGGGGAAATTTCATGTTTCGACAGGCGCCACGCACGATAATGTCTGGTGCACACACCAAGAGGAAACAATTCAATTCATGAAAAATGTGTCCAAGCCCTGGATCGCGTTCAAAGTGATGGCCGCGGGAGCGATCCCACCAAAAGATGCGTTTCAATACGTTCTAAACAACGGCGCTGATTTCATCTGCGCTGGGATGTTTGATTTTCAAGTGCGCGAGGATGCGATTATCGCCAAAAACCTTCTAGCAAACCCAATCGAGCGCCCCCGGCCTTGGCTCGGTTGATTCTTCTATGAGACTTCATCATATGGAGGTTTGTTGAATCGAAGAAAAAAAGTGGATAGGAGAGGATTAATGAAATCTGGATCAAACCATGCGTTTACATTGATTGAACTCCTGATCGTAGTCGCCATTATTGGCATCCTGGCGGCGATCGCTGTGCCCAATTTTCTAAATGCGCAGATCCGCGCCAAGATAGCGCGTGTTCAAGCGGATCTGCAGGCGGTTGGTTTAGCGATTGACACCTACTTGCTTGATCACAATGATGTCCCGGCGGATATGAATACCGGTCCGTGGCCTTCCTATATGGTTTCGCACATTCCTGTGTTAACCACCCCTGTCGCATATATCACATCCTGTCCCCGCGATCCATTCAACAAACGCAGTGACACGGCAGACGCGGGATGGGTGCCCGATCCAGAAGAATTTCTTTCGTCAGAGTATTTTACACGCAAGGGTTCCGCCGGCACGTCTTGGAGTCCATTTTCCGGACCGAGTGAATACAACGGTGACCAGGATCATCGAAACCGGTTGGCGATCTTGTATTCAGTCGGACCTTCCATGACACGGTACTTTCCTGGTGAAGGATATAACCGGGGGTGTTGGCACATGGACTTCGAAGCCTCCAACGGCCTGCAATCATTCGGCTCCATCCGCCGTTTTGTTCCCTAAACTGACAATGCAGGATACGACAATGAAATTTAGTTTCATACGATTTATTATAATACCAATTATTACATTAATCGCGCTCTCCGCTGGCTTCGCGGAGTTAATGAAAAGCAGTGATGACCGCGAGTTAGAGATGAAAGATTCCGAGCCTATCCTTGATGATCCTATACGCGCTTTCGAAGAGCTTACATCCAATGTGCGTATTTTAACGGTCACGAAAGATCCCTCAATCCAGATTCCTGAAGGTGGGCACCTGCAGGGCATACAATCCGCGTACGATCCCCATTCCAAATCCTGGCTCTTTTTTATCACGGGCAGTTCAAGCACAAAGGCGTATTTCATCATCGCGTCGTTTGATCAAAAATGGCCTGATTCCGGCCATGTTTCCGACTGCGTATTCCTGCCGTCGGATGGCGTGACTCCTCCTCTCAAACACGCTGGAGGCTGCCAGATAGTGGATGGAATACTTGTTGTTGGTGTGGAAGATAATCAGTATAAAAAACGTTCGGAAATTCAATTCTGGGATGTCTCCTCAGTCAAGAAGCCGATGGAATGCCCGCATCTAACGATCGTACGAGAATCAAAAGTAGAAAAAGTCAAAACCGCCGGAGCTGTTGGAATTGTGAAGCAGGGCGATATTTATCTCCTTGCAGTGGCGAACTGGGACGCTGAAGCGATCGATTTTTACCGGTCCAATGGATTCCCTCTCCGCAATGAACAATGCCAATTCGACAATGAGCCATTTCTCACCTGGAAGCAAGAAAAGGCGGATAGAAGCGATTGGAAACCGGATAAGAATTGGGGAAGTTATCAAAGTATAAACCTATTCAGCGATCGATCCAACGCCCTCTACCTTTGTGGTTTCACTGGAAACGAGGGCCAGGACTTTATCGATCTCTATTCGATCGATCTAAACAAAACTCCCGAACGTATAATTCAGAAAATCGCCCGTAAACAGATCCCGCTGAAAAACGGCGCCAGCTTTCAATATGGCGGGGGGCTATTTTTCAAATCTCCATCCAATTTGGAAATTTTAAGCTGTGAACGAAATGTCCAGGAGACAGTTTTGATTAACATAGTTTCGCACTAGTGTTATAATAAATAGATCAGTGTCAAATCCGGATGGTTTCCTGTTTCTGATACACGGTGGTCTTCATCGTTTGAAATTGCTTTTCCCACGAGCCGGAATCAAACAGTTTCATGATTTTGATTTTTGCGCCATACACCCGGCGGCGTCCGAAAGGTTTTTGGGGACCACCATAAGGGAAATAGGCCACCACATTTTTCTTAGAGCGGGTCAGGATGTGGATCCAGTTCCGTTCCCCATCAATTTCTTTGGCGGCCTCATTGAAAACGGGGCCGATAGCGAAGAAGACGTCCAGGACCAAATAGCCCTATTCATCCATGTTCTGCGCGACCGTCTGCGCCATGTTAACGATCCGGGTCGCCATGGTACCGGGGGAGGAAGCGGCTTCCTTCACTTGCTCAAGCCCCTGATGAATACGGGCTAAGAGCGGCGCCGACCAAGATTTCTTCCGATCCGTTAGAAGCTGACTGATACACCCCAATGGTGTCCACGGAAGAAGGATGGCTTGCTGGCGGTTTCGGAATCCTGATGTAAGGTAGTCACGGCGGGCATCTTACGAGCGTCTTTAGGGATCTTCGTGTGATCGCCCAGCAGAACGATACGGTCTTGTTCTCGATAGGCAAACGGTTCTTGAGATTGCCACCCCCACCGGTATGCTATGAACCGTTCGATTTCCCAGGCTTTGGAATGGAAGAAATGTAATAGGCACGGGTAGAATTCGGGCGAGAGATCATGAGCGCGCATGATGGAACTTACGCCCAATATATCACTCCGCACGAGGAAGCCAACAAAAATGACCACAAACCAGACAAAGGTCGAGTTCCGGGAGAAAGTCGGCCGCATCTCTCGCAGAAACTGTTCGGCTAAAAGAAATATGCTATATAGCATATATTCAAGAAGGGAACAGGAGAAGCCATGAATCCGCGTGAAATTGCGGAAATAAAAAGAAAAGTGAAAGCGCTTCAGAAACAGATGGGAGAGATTGGTCCGGTGATGCGAGGTAGTATTGTCTTCATTGGCAACCAGAAGAAATACAGTCATTTCTCACTCAACAAAGACAACAAAACACATCTGATCTATCTGGGGAAAAAGCGGGAAGACCGAGCCAAAGAATACTCGGAGAATTACAAGAGATTGCTTGACATCATCGAGGAGATGACTATTCTCAACATGACCTTATTGAAAGAAGACGCCTGTCTTTAATCGGGGAGATTTCTCACAAGAACTTTTGACTGTCGAGTACATATGAATAGTGATCAAATATACTTTCCAAGGAAAAGCCGCTATTATAGCGCAATGCTAATACAAATAATGGAATAAGCAAAGAAACAACGAGCAAAAAATATCTAATAAAAGTAGTTATAGTTGTTACAGTTTAAAAAAAACTTGGAAAATGTTCTTGTATTCTTCCATTAAAAAAATTTTAAATAAAATATTTACAATATTGCAATTAAAAGAAAAAATGAGTCATCTCAACCGTTGTGTTGTTCATTTCAATGTCACAACCAAACCCACAGCGGAATGGACGGCACAACAAATAGTAGAAGCATTTCCATGGGATACAGTCCCAAAATATCTTCTTCGAGCCCGGGATAACATCGATGGAAAAGTATTTCGAAACCGTGTGTAATCAATGAGCATTGAGGAAATAATGACTGCCTATCATTGCCCATAGCAGAATGCGTATGCGGAAAGAATGAATGGAAGTATAAGGCGTGAATGTATTGATATCATCATTGTATGGAATAATAATATCATGAATAAAAACCCATATAGCGTTATTTTGACAACTCTTGTCATTGGTCTTTCCATATCGACATTTTCGTTTAGCGCCGACAAGGTGCAAATCGATCTGCCCCGCGTGGAAGCCATGCCCAATGAACCCTCACCGTATGCGTTGCGAAACTGGAAAAAAACCGGTCGTGATTACATTCAATTCATCCTGGATGAAACCAAGCAGGGCGAGCATTTGCCATTGATCCAGTGGTTGAATGAAACCGCAGGAAGGAGAATGTTTTTTCTGCCCAGCTACGTCGGTTTGAAGGAACCCAAAATCGAAGCCATCAATGCCATGGCAATGGTGGTGTCCGGCGCCCTGTTGGGATTTGATATGACTGATTTCAACGATACGGATTTCGTTAAACTGACTACCGATTATTTTTATTGTTCTTCTGAGGGCATGTACGGCAACGATCGGGGAGGGTGCGGTACGCCGGAATTCTGGTACAAGATTCTTCCTAACCTGCTGTTCTATCAAATAAGCGACCTGCATCCTCAAAGACAGGATTTGCAAACCAGAGTGTTGCGTATTGCGGATCAATTGAGCCAAGCCAGTATATCTCTAGGGGGAAGTAAAAATCCCTGGACTATTCCTGAATACGAACATTGGTCATTCGATTTCGTCAAAATGGAATCACGCAGCGACCGCAGTTGGAAAGAACCGGGCGCCGCCGGGGCCTTCGCCTGGATGAGTTATATGGCATTCATAACCGGAGGCGATCCCAAGCACTTGGTTACGGCCGACTGGGCTATGGAATATCTCTCTCGCAGGGATATTTCGAAGAATCCTCTTTACGAAGTCATGCTGCGTTACGCGCCGATCACCGCCGCCCGTATGAATGCGGAGTTGGGCCGTGACTACGATCTGCACAAAATGCTGTTGTGGTGCACCGGTGTAAGCGATACGCGTTACGGCTGGGGCGTCATCAGTGACGAGCGGTGGGGCGAGTATGACTGCGACGGGCTTGCCGGCAGCGTCACAGACACCGACGGATACGCCTTTACCATGAATACATTTCAAGCCGCCAGTACTTCTGTTCCCATTGTTCGTTACGATCCGCGCTACGCCCGGACAATCGCAAAGTGGATGCTCAATCTGGTTAACGCCTCCCGTTTGTTTTACGCCAATGGATTGCCGGGCAATTTGCAGGATAACAAAGTATGGTGCGATGCTTACGATCCGAATTATTGCGTGGCTTATGAAGGATTGCGAAAACATGCCCTGGAAAACAACGCCAAGCGGCCTTACGCCACCGGTGATGCGATGCGCAATGGACTTCCGAACAATATTGGGCTTTATGGCTCGTCGCATATTGGTTATCTGGCGGCGCTTGTTGAGCAAACCAACGTTGAAAAGATTTTGCAACTGGACTGCCTAGCAACCGATTTTTATCACAAGCAAGGCCTATCCGACCTATCTGTATTACAATCCATTTGATGAAAGCAAAACGGTTCAGATCGACCTTGGCGCAGATTTATTTGATATTTACGATAGCGTCACTCATTCCTTCATGGCGCGAAACGTCAGCGGCGCTTATGAGTTTAATATGATGAGCCCGATCAGGCAATGGTTCTTGTGTTAACACCAACCGGCGGTAAAGTCAGTTATCAAAACAACCAATTGCTTATTGATGAAGTAGTCATTGATTATCGAAACAAACCTGGTCGATCGGGCGCCAAAGCATTTAACGATGATATGGAGTAATTGAAAAATACACTAATCTTGATTGCTTGGATGGAGAATAGTAAATGGAATCCTCGTTGGAATTTTGGGATTACGCTATCATCGTCTCATACATGATATTCGCTTTATGTATCGGCGTCATTTTTTCAAAAAAAGCATCCAAAAGCACCGAGAGTTATTTCCTAGGCAACCGTTCTCTTCCCTGGTGGATGATCGGTATATCAATGGCGGCCACCAGTTTTGCATCGGACACGCCATTAGTCACTACCGAGATCGTCCGTAAATACGGTATTCAACGATTGTTGGTGGGTTGTTCGTCGCGGTGCTGATGTGGATTGTAGGTATCTTTCTTTTCTCGCGTCTGTGGCGCAGGGCGGGAAATTGTAACCGACGCAGAATTTTACGAACTGCGCTATCATGGCAAATCGGCCCGCTTTCCTACGGCCGGCCTACCGCGCATTCTTTGCAGGTGTCATTCAAAACCTGATTACCATTGGTTGGGTCACCTTCGCCATGAGCAGCATCATCACCACTATGACCAGCATGGATAAGTGGTGGGCTATCGGCGTCTGCATGATCGTAGCTTTGATTTATTCAACTTTTTCCGGCTTTTATGGCGTGGTCGTAACCGATCTCGTTCAATTTTTTATAGCCGTTTTCAGCATGACTGCCCTTGCGGTGATTGCCGTCGCCAAAGTGGGGAGGGCTAGAGGTTCTTTTCCAGAAAATCGCCCGCAACGCTTGGTTATGGAGAAAAAACTCTTGATCTCTTCCCCGATTTCGCGGCGTTTGATATGGACGTTCTGGCGTTAATCATTTTCGTGTTCGTCATCTGGTGGAGCGACGCCAACGGATACAATATGCAGCGTATGAGCGCCTGTAAAAACGAACGACACGCCATTTTGGCTACTATCTTTTACGCCATATTTCAAACGGCGCGCCCCTGGATGTGGGTTGGTGTCGCGCTGGTCAGCATCGTGCTCTTCCCCGATTTATCGGGAACGGAATATACTGATACGGATACCTACGCGCTGGTGATGAATAGATTTCTTGGACCAGGCATGAAGGGGCTGTTGATAACCGCTTTTCTGGCCGCCTTCATGTCGACTATCGATACTCATCTCAATTGGGGCGCGTCATATCTAATGACTGACGTCTATCAACGTTTCTTTAAAAAGAATTCTCTTCAAAGTCATTACATCATCGTCACAAAAATAATCGTGGTCTTACTAATGGTCGCCGGAGCGTGTCTGGTTCCCTTCATGAATTCAATCGAAGGGGCTTGGGTGTTTTTGGCTCTGTTAATGGCGGGAAGCGGAATGATTCATTTTGCGCGATGGTTCTGGTGGCGCATAAACGCCTATACCGAAATCACCGCCCTGACCCTAGGATTGATTGGTGGGATCCTACATCTTACCCTGCCTGATTCCGTAGTCTTGTTCGGTTTTCCGTGGTCTGAGTTACCCTTTGAAATTGAAATAGCGCTGTACACCGGGGTCATTGTTCCGATCAGCATTGTCGTAACATATATGACACCATGTGTGCCAGTGGAGAAGTTAGAAGCATTTTATCGTAAAGTGCGTCCAGGAGGTTTCTGGGGTATTCTCAGTGAAAAAACGCTTGCTCTTCCTGGCAAAGCGGTTAACAAGACAACCCTGGTGGATATCACCGCTGGAATTTTTCTCTGTTTTGGAATCTCTCTCGGAGTGGGTTACGCCATTTTACTTCAGCCCACCAAATCGGCTTTTTGTCTGTTCCTTGCCTTAATCGGCGGCATCCGGGATATATTTCTGGTATCAAAAAGAAGTGAAAGAGTTGGAACTACATCGATCATGCAAATAGTGTCTGTAATCACTGTTAATAGACATTAAAATTTTCGAAACGCTAGAAGAACTTAATGAGAGAATCATACCATGATTAAGCGTCTAAAGAATAAACTGTTGTTAACACATCGATCAATTTACGCCCTCCGATCGCCAAATGAAAATCGTGGGGATATTCAATCCGGGCGTCGCGGTTCTGGATGACGAAATCATTCTATTAGTTCGAGTCGCTGAAGCTCACTTGGAAACGACGGATACTCTTTTTTATTCTCCCAAAATCAGTAACAACCGAGGCGTAATTTCATATACATTCGAAAAGCATCAGAGCGCTAATTACAAAGAACGGTTTATCGTTCAGCCAATCCAATGTAAATGACAAAACCCGTCTGCCCCATATCTCGCATTTTCGAATTGTTCGTTTGGAACGCGATGGTTACACGGTTAAATCAATCGAAACCCATCCAGATTTGTACGGCGGCGTACTTGATTGCGAAGAATACGGCATCGAAGACGCCCGCATCACCCAAATCGAAGATGTCTATTATATAACTTACGTAGGCGTTTTCCTCGACCATGAATGTATGTACATGTCTGATGAGCACTAGAGATTTCAAGCAATTCGAACGACATGGCATTATCTTCGCATGTGAGAATAAGGATGTTGTCATTCATCCAGAGAAGGTCGACGGCATGTATATGTGCTATCATCGTCCTGTGCCCTCTATGCAGTTTTTGAAACCATCAATCTGGACGGCGCTATCGCCCGATCTCCTGCACTGGGGGCAACATAAATCTTTTCTTCCTGTAAACGATCACCCTCAGTGGGATTCATACCGCAATGGCGCGGGGACGACCTCCATCAAGACGCCCAGGGGATGGCTGCAACTTTATCATGGAGTCAAAATCATCCAGTTCGATCCATCCCCAATATTCCGTTACACAGCCGGAGCGGTTTTGGCTGACCGAGATAATCCACGGCAGGTCACAGCAAAATCGAGATCGTCATTGCTGAAACCCGAACAAGAATTTGAAAAGAAGGGATACATCGATAACGTCCTGTTTCCAACCGGCTGGGTAGAGGATATAGGGGAGCCAAATTGCATGATTGTCTTTTACGGCTGCGCCGACACAAACATCGCCGCTGTAACGCTTTCCATAAACGAAATTTTGAATAACTCTGGATTCTGATTGATCTCGATAGCAATTTACTTTTAATTCAATTTATAACTGTCAAGCAAGGATGAGACTACCAAATGTGGCTATTACGCCCGAGTGGAAATTTGGAAATATTCCTTGTACCGAAGAATCCATAACTGTTCTTGAAGTGAATAGCGTGGTTCATGATATCTCTTCCATGTTTTCGCAAAATTTTAAGTTCTGTTTCCAATTGAAAAATGCGATTCCGTAGAAATTGGTTCTCGACTTCGGGATTGTTCTCCTCTTCAGCAAGGTATTTCATTTGCTTGAAACGAGTAACTCCCGTCCATCGAGCTGACAAGATGAGATCCTTTAAAAATCAAAGGAATTGCCGCTTGAATTACCGTCAATAGTGGTCCCGTCTATGAGTATGTATTGAAATGGGATCCTATGTATTAACATCAATATTGTCAACTCTTTATCGGTGGACCGATTCTTGGATAACAAGCACACAGGTTTTCGTGTTAATAATAATACGGCGCCGAACAGGAATTCAAATTCGGCGCCGCAATTCTGGCAGGAGTTAATTTATCTTATCTTCTTTCTTCTGTCATATTGTCACTCCGCCCTGGGATAGATTTCAAGAGTTGACGTAAGAGTGAAGGGCCCATCATGTCCATTTTTCGTAGATGGCGAAGAATCTGAATTTATAATTCTGGTTTGGATCGGGTCCGCTTTGGAATGGAATTGCAAGAACCTCCGCGCCAGCCATCCAGACAAACACGCGGGCATCCGCGGAGTCTGGCCTGCCGAGGTATTGATTAGAGCCGCCGTCGACGGATACGTAAATGTGTGAGTCGGTGAGATTACCTTCATTGACTCCCGTGTCCGTATAATCCCAGAACAACGCGATCGCGGGGGAATCGATTTCTTTCGTATACGGTGGGAAATTCGGATATCCAGATATTCCCAAGAGTTGTAATCGCTACAATTGTAAACTGATAATCATTGCTGAGATCAGGTCCATCTACTGAAAGTGCGCTTCAAAATACTGGGCTCCAGCTTGTCCAGAGAAAAGAACGCGCTTCCCCATTACCGGGCCGGCCGAGATATTGTCGGCTGCTCCCTGATTTATGGATACGTAAATATGTGTGTCAATAATCGTGTTTTCATCAATTCCCGTTCCAGTGTAATCCCATGCGATCAAGATTGACGGATCTTGAATTAACACGGGTGTCTGTGTTATGGTCGGAGTCAACGTTGGAATCTCTGTCGGTCTCATAGTCGCTGTTGGCTCCGGTCTTGGAGTCGGAGTGGAAATCACCGCATTGCCGTCAGGGAAGGTATCTATCCGGTGCACGATATCAATGGATTATAGTATATCGGCAATCCACTTGGTGTGATTTGATAGATGATAAACTGATAGGTATTGCTTAAATCAGGGCCATTATTAAATTCGGTCGATAGAATACCGGAATTAGCTTGCCAGAGAAACGCCCGCGCTTCTGCATTTCCTGGACGGCCCAAGTATTTGAAGCGCCCGCGCCATTCACTTGCACATACTCATGACTATCACCGACGTTGGTTTCATCAATACCCGCCAGCGCATAATCCCAGTAGATCACAATCGCGGGTTTGGTAGGAACCGGTGTCGCAGTAGCCGACGGAGTTTTTGTCGCCGTCGGCGGTGTTACAGGAGTCGCCGTCGGGATATCGGTCGTTGTCGGCTGCGCTTCTGGTGTCACTGTTGGGACATCCGTCGCAACCGATTCCGCTGTGGGAGAGGCCGTTGGGATTTCCGTCGCTGTCGGCTCCTCTACGACTGTAGTCGTTGGTGTTATCTCAGACGGTTCCGTAGCGGTTGGAACGGGAGTCGGGGTGTGAACGACTTCATCTCCTTGAGGGAACGTTCAACAGTGTGAACGATATCTATCCACGGAATCTTGACCAATAATAATAGCGTGAATCTCAAATTGATAAGTGGGTGTTCATATCCGGACCGGAGGCGTAGGCATCCGCCACAAGCGCGCTATTGGCTTTCCACACAAAATGACGATCCACCGCGTTTCCTGTGTGTCCAAGAAATTCATAGTCTGACCATTCACGGAAACATAGATTTCGGAATCGATCAAATTCTCCAAGTCGAGATCCAATCCCGCATAATCCCAATAAATAACGATTGACGCAGAAGACGCTTCTTCAGGTGTCGCGCTGGGCCGTTGGTGTCTCGCTGTCCCAGTTGGCGTTGCTGATGGCTCAAGTGTTGGCTTCACTGTCTCGGTTGGTGTCGCTGTGGGTTCAAGTGTGGGTGCGCTGCGTTTGTTGGGATGCTTGTCGCTGTTGGTACACTGGTATTCGTCGGCGCGCTTGTAGAAGTCGGTTCAGGAACTTCCGTTGGCAGGGTTCCAGTGATGGAGATATTCACCACCGCGTCGTTGGAAATTACACTGCCGGTGTGGGCGCGGAATGTAAAGGAATCTCCCCCAGTCGCATTCACATTCGGCGAATAAGTCAAACTTCCGGAGAGGAGAAATTCGAAATCGTCCCCTTTGAGGGATTGCTTATAATACTGAATGTGATTGGATCACTCTCAGGATCGGATGCGGATAGTTGGATATTGACTGAACCGTTTAATTGGACACTTACACTTTGATTGTACGCTGTTGGAGGATCGTTTACCGCCTGGACAGAAATATGAATCGTTGCGTCGGCGGAATCAACGCGCCATCCGTGCAGCGGAACGTAAAGGAATCGTTTCGGTGAAATCTTCCTTTGGCTCATAGTCCACGGTTCCCCGCTGTTGGATTGAATCCGCTTAATTCACCATCGGATGGATTCCCAGTAATTTCATAGGAGATGATCGAATCCGCATCTGGATCGCTTCCTGTAAGAGTAATAGGAAGATGCGTATCTTCATCCATTGAATATCCCTGGTTATTCGCGGTAGGCGCGCGGTTGCCGAGAATCGTCAATACAGCTGTATCCTGTGCGCCCAAAATCGCGCCGGATGGATTGCTCAGCGCTAGATTGATTGTTTCGTCTCCTTCAAAAACAGAGTCTTTGAGGATCGGCACAGTAAATTGTTGACTGGTTTCGCCAGCCAGGATGTCAGGGCGCCGTTGGCTGTTGTATAGTCGGATCCAGCGAGAGCCGTTCCATTTGATGTGGTATAGTCCACGGTAACGGTCTCGGATGTGGCGACATCGAGCTGGACGGTAATCGTTGCGCTACCATCACCTTCACCCACGTTATTGGTTGCGGAACTGAATTCAGCTTTAGGTTGATTGACCTGGATCACACGCGTTTTGAACGGTACTTGTTCCGCCATCACCATCGCTTATCACAAAACGCGCTGTGCGGTTTTGGACAACAATTATGCTGGAGGTGTTCTCATAACTCACCCGGCGGATCAGCGCCTGCGCCGCTTGAGGAGTGGCGAATCCACTGTTGAAAGTGATCACGAGTGGAGTCGTTCCATTCGAACCCCCTGCGATTGTCCCAATTACATTTCCTTCGTATTCAATATTGTTTAATGAGTTGTCCACATCAATTTGGCCTGTCCCATCGCCTTCCGGCGCGATACCCAGACGATCGTTCGCTGTGGCGCCGACGGAGAAATCAACTGTTAAGGTTCCTCCATTGAAATCGGCGCTGTCCACATCGATGGCGGTCGCGGCGTCGTCAATCTGGATCGGACCGGTTCCATGTATGTATAAAAACATCGGTGTTTGTCAGTGTAATCGCAGGCGGATCGTTAACCGCGGTTACATTGATCGTCATGGTGTATGCGGAAGCGCTGTATTCCGTTCCGTCATTCACCTTGAAATCAAAGGTGGCGTAAGGTGATCCGTTAGCGTTCGCTACCGGTTTGAATTTCAATTGACTGGCGTCGATATCCGCTTTGCTGACTACATCGTTGTTGCTGAGCGCTTCACCGCCATCCACGACATCGTCGGTGTTCGCATCGTTATAGAGTGTCCCGGCGCCGGGAATGGATGTGATTTGAACCTGGGACAATGGATCGCTGTCAATATCACTATAATTAAAATCACTCGCCGCAAAGGTTTTTATCCGTGTCTTCATTTATCGTAATTGTATCGTTGGACGCGGTGGGCGCGTCATTCACAGCGGTCACATTGATCGTCATTGTGTACGTGGAAGCGCTGTATTCGGTTCCATCATGCACTTTGAAATCGAACGTTGTATAGGGTGAGCCATTGCCATTCGCGACGGGCTTAAACGTCAATTGCCCCGCGTCGATATCCGCTTTCGAGACGGTGTCGTTATTGCTGAGGGCTTCCCCCCCATCGACAACACCGTCCGTGTTCGCGTCGTTGAAAAGCGTCCCGGTTCCAGGGATGGCGGTTATTTGGACCTGGGTCATGGAACTGCTTTCCACGTCGCTGTAATTGAATTCACTGAACGTGTAAGTTTATCCGTGTCTTCATTCGTTGAGACGGTGTCGTTGGACGATGTGGGCGGATCGTTAACCGCGGTCACATTGATCGTCATGGTGTATGCGGAAGCGCTGTATTCCGTTCCGTCATTCACCTTGAAATCAAAGGTGGCGTAAGGTGATCCGTTAGCGTTCGCCACCGGTTTGAATTTCAAATGACTGGCGTCGATATCCGCTTTGCTGACTACATCGTTGTTGCTGAGCGCTTCCCCACCATCGACAACACCGTCGGTGTTCGCATCGTTATAGAGTGTCCCGGCGCCGGGAATGGATGTGATTTGAACCTGAGATAATGGATCGCTGTCAATATCACTATAATTAAAATCACTCGCCGCAAAGGTTTTATCCGTGTCTTCATTTATCGTAATTGTATCGTTGGACGCGGTGGGCGCGTCATTCACAGCGGTCACATTGATCGTCATTGTGTACGTGGAAGCGCTGTATTCGGTTCCATCATGCACTTTGAAATCGAACGTTGTATAGGGTGAGCCATTGCCATTCGCGACGGGTTTAAACGTCAATCGCCCCGCGTCGATATCCGCCTTCGAGACAGTGTCGTTATTGCTGAGGGCTTCCCCGCCATCGACAACACCGTCCGTGTTCGCGTCGTTGAAAAGCGTCCCGGTTCCAGGGATGGCGGTTATTTGGACCTGGGTCATAGAACTGCCTTCCACGTCGCTGTAATTGAATTCACTATAAGCGAAAGTTTTATCCGTGTCTTCATTCGTTGAGACGGTGTCGTTGGACGATGTGGGCGGATCGTTAACCGCGGTCACATTGATTGTAATCGTATACGAAGACGCGCTGTATTCCGTCCCATCATTCACCTTGAAATCAAAGGTGGCGTAAGGTGATCCGTTAGCGTTCGCCACCGGTTTGAATTTTAACTGGTTGGAGTCGATATCCGCTTTCGAGACGGTGTCGTTATTACTGAGGGCTTCCCCACCATCGACAACACCGTCGGTATTCGCATCGTTATAGAGTGTCCCAGCGCCGGGAACGGATGTGATTTGAACCTGAGATAATGGATCGCTGTCAATGTCACTATAATTAAAATCACTCGCCGCAAAGGTTTTATCCGTGTCTTCATTTATCGTAATTGTATCGTTGGACGCGGTAGGCGCATCATT
>CAXXSM010000122.1:0-153954 GCA_963663405.2 bacterium
GCTCTCTACATGCACTATTCAGGTGTCTGGGATTCTCATGCGGTAGCGGAGCATCCCGAATGGGCCGCTGTCAACGCGGATGGCAAACCCAACGATAGAGCCACATCGGTCTTTGGTCCTTACGCGGATACTCTTTTAATTCCCCAGCTCCGCGAACTGGCGGGCGTGTATAAAGTGGATGGCGTCTGGATCGACGGCGACTGCTGGGCGACCGTTCCCGACTATGGCGAAAAGGCCGTGCGGGAATTCTGCAAACAAACAGGAGCCGAATCCGCTCCCCGCAAAGCGGGAGAACCATATTGGAATGAATGGATGGATTTTAACCGCGAAGGATTCCGCCGTTATGTACGGCATAATGTAGATGCGTTAAAAGCTTCCCACCCGGAATTCCAGGTTATCAGCAACTGGGCGTTCAGCGATCACATGCCCGAACCCGTGTCGGCTGACGTGGCAGGGCTGTCGGGTGATTTCTCACCGGACGACAGCGTCAATTCCGCCCGTTTCGCTGGACGCTGTCTCGAAGACCAGGGCGTCCCTTGGGATCTGATGTCATGGTCGTTCAGCCGTAAAACACGCAAACAAAAACCCGCCATCCAACTTATGCAGGAAGCGGCTGTGGTCCTTGCCCTCGGTGGAGGATACCAAGCGTATTTCAAACAGGACCGCACCGGAGCGATTCGCAATCCAGCCGAGATGGATGTAATGGCCGAAGTCGCCCAATTCTGCCGCGCCCGTCAGGCGTATTGCCACCGGTCCACCGCCGTTCCACAGATTGCGCTGCTCTACTCCACAGCCGGTCACTACCACGAATCACCAAGACTCTTCCATTGGTCCGGCAGCAATGGCGTTACAGTGCTTCGCAAAGCGTTGACACAGATTCTCCAGGATCAATATGGCGTACAAGTTCTCAGCGAACATCATTTGAAAGGAAACATGGCTAAGTGGCCCTTAATCATTGTGCCAGGCTGGGCTTATTTGGAACCAGAATTTCGGGATGAACTCGCCGCCTACGCGCAATCCAACGGCCGCTTACTTCTCATTGGCCCCGGCCCCGCCAAACTCTTCGAGCCAGAGATCAACGAATCGAACAAATCTATCTATACAATTAACGAGGTCTCCGAAACATTTCCAAACGTCTTGAAAAAAGCGTTCCCCAAACCCATTGTCGAAGTCAGCGGTTCCCAGGATGTTGATGTCAGTCCACGAATGTTAAATGGAAAACTGTCAATTCACTTGGTAAACACATCCGGCCCGCACGCCGATGCGCCGGATGGAGGCATTAAGGAAATCAAACCGGTTGGCCCGCTAACAGTCAAAATCCATCTCGCGAAAGCCCCCGCCTCAATCACACAACAACCGGAGAATAAACCTCTCTCCGTTAGTTGGGATAACAACCAAGCCACGGTTACAATTCCACAACTTGATATCTATTCAATTCTTACTGTTGAACCATAGCAAAACAATATTACAAACAAATACAATGCGTTAACTATCCCGTAGGGACATCAAAAAATAGCCCAGCCTTTCCAAGGCTGGGCGCATTCCTAAATCGTTTCTATAATCCATAAAATGCAATTATATTTGACAATAATCCATTGATTAATCTACGCAACCTACTCCTATTTCCCCCAATCCTTCAACAGTTTAATTCGCATCGTTTTAACAACCGATTGAGAACAGGAACCGGGTGTGATTAAAACAGTAAATGTAAGTGTTCCATCTGAAGCCGCCTTACCATTCAATACAGCCATACATGTGCCCCGGTTTGGGGAATCCCATTCATTCTTCGGTTTTGAAGTGTCAACAATCTCCCACTTCGCGGATTCGGCTGAAGATAGATTAGTCAACCGAAGGGATTTCCCATCTTGCATTAATTCAAGAAGGAACTGCTCTTGATTGGCCGGTTTGGCGCGAGTCAACATCCCCCAACGAACCTTGCTGTCCGGCTTTAATCCCTTCAATTCATCCCGGATCAAGACTTCGTTTGATGGCAGTAACGCAATCCCTCGCTGGACCGATTCCGCCTGCCCTTCATAAACCGGACTCAGATCAATAATGCTGAAAGGAAAATCAGGATCATCGGAAAATTGAATAATCGATCCAGCGTTCTTCGCCACTTGCAGCTGATCGTCGATCACCAATGTATTATGCCCATGATTCTGCTGCCGGAAAATTTTCCAGCGATCGGAATCCTGCGAACGATCCCACAAACTCATCCCTCGCGATTCGATTCCATAATATCCTTCCGCGCCAAGGTCCAAGGCCCAGCGAACACCATCCGCGTCCAACACAAAAGATCCTGTATCCATCTGCCCATGATTCGCCGAAGGGGAACCGGCTTTCAAACCAACAAAAACCGCGTTCGGATCGGTCCATGAACTTCGGTGAATCGTAATCGGAACATGCCCTTCACTCGACCAATGCAGAGGCATTTCCATATCCTGACTGTCCGGTTTCTCCCCCATCCACATTAATATCATGGGAAAAAAACGGTCACCATAAAACCGCCGGTTCGACGCCTCCGCTCGAGCGGCCGCTTTTGACAACAGATTGTATTCATTCAATAACCAATCCGGCCGGTTATACCGCGACGCAAACCAAAAAACAGCCGGTTCAGGGCTTCGACCGGCGCCTCCATCCGCATAGTTGAATGTGGAGCCGGAAGGCCCCGTCACCAGGCTTAAATATTGACCGGTCATATCAAATCCCGGAGCTTGGCTCAATCCAAAATCAGAACCTAAAACACTTTCCAATACATCGATCAACAACACATTGTACGTAGTCCCGTACGACCAATAACCAGGGCCTTCCGGATAACTGCCTTTGGGAGCGAACGCCGCCATCGAATAGGTAACATTCTGCAGCGCGTTATGAACGGTCTTCGCCGCCAGTTCCGGTTCATCCTCCAGCACAGCGAGCGCTCCCGCTGTCAGTCCTCCGTGGCATACTTGCCCCCAATTGTTCCTGGATCGTACCCACCCATTATGCTGTGTTTCAAAGGGAAGAATTACGCCCTTCTGGATAATGGCTTCCCGGATTTTCGACCGGGATTCTTTATCGAGCTGATCGTATAACCAATCATACCCGATCGCTAACGCCATCGTCATTTCCGCCACATCCAGAAAATGACTTGGATTCCAATCTTTAAAATTCGCCGCTTCCACCATTTCCCGTTCGCAGCGTCGAACGTACTTCAATTCACCCGTCAGGTGATAAGCCATCGCCAAAGCGATCACTCGGTCAACGCAGCGCCGGGATTGACCGAGAAGCCTTCTCCCCTGTAATCTTCTCTCTATCGGTGAGGCATCCAGAAGAGAATCCGCGTGTTGAATCACAGAGCGTTTCAACGATTGGCTTAACGAATCCCGATCGGCCTTCCGTTTCAATTCCTTGAATCCATCAGCGTCAAGAAATAATCGGGGATGTGTCTTGGGTAATTGATCAATACGATTGTTCAACGCTTCCAGCGAAATCGTTGGAGGGTAAGACTCCCCCGCGTCACTCACCAAGACATTCCCAGATAAACAGACAACAACTATTAATCCTAGAAAAAAAACTGCATTTCTAAACTTATTCAATATACACATTTTGATATCACCTACTCCATTTTCTAATTCTCCAGAACACCATTTCGCATTCTGGATTGATCCGTTCACTCCTTCAATAATCAATCGCGCTGAAATCAATCACATCCTGAAAATCCTTTTATCCTGTCTATCCTGATTCAGACAAAAAACAATGCATACAACTACGCTTTCCAAACGTCCTCCCAAACGACCACCCGTTCCGGACTGGTTCTTTAATGTAAGCGTTCAGTTTGGGATCGTTCGTGACTTTCATCTTTGCGGCGTCATATTCGATTCGCGCATTGAACCGCTGTGACAAAACACCGAGTAAAGTCATTTCGGCCAGATCCGAAGAGTAATCAAAATTCGATCCCGGCATGGGGCCGTCTCCTTTGATCGCGTCAATCCATTCATTCCATGGCCCCCCTTGGATACGTGGAATCGTTTTATCCGTTGGATTGGATTGAAAATCATTCCACACGCTATCCGGAATGAGTTTCGGATTATTCGGACGTCCACCCGTCATGAGAGAACATTTCGAGCCAACCATAATCATCCCGCTGCCGGGCAATTGATCCAATCCCCATCCAGGCTGAATCTCCGGTTTTAATCCACCATCATACCAGTTCAGAACCACAGGAGGTTTTTCTCCACGCGCGGGGAAGGAGAAACGAATAATGGATCGATCCGGCGTGAAACCATCGGGCGAAGGACTTCGCTCGATCGCCTTGATGGTTTCCGGCATTCCAAGTTGCAGCGCCCAGAAGGGGCCGTCTAATGTGTGACACGCCCAATCCCCCAATTCCGCGTTCCCAAAGTCATACCATCCGCGCCAGTGCCGGGGCAGATAGGAATGACTGTATGGCCGTTCCTTCGCCGGCCCCAGCCAGAGATTCCATTGCAAGGTATCTGGAACTTCTTCCGGTTTGGGTGGATAGGTGTCCGGTTTGGAGAAATAACTGCCTTGGAAATCCGGACCGCCAAACCACGCGTATACCTTTTTTACTTCACCAATCACACCGGCTTCATACCATTCTTTAATACATCGTATACCGTCTGTCGCGTGGCCTTGGTTTCCCATTTGGCTGATAACACCATAATGCCGCGCGGCCTTCTTAAGCGTTCGAACTTGCCACACATTATGCGCGAGTGGTTTTTCAACATATACATGCTTCCCGTTTTGCATCGCGCACAGAGCGGCGGCGAAGTGCGTGTGATCGGGTATGGCGACACAAACCGCGTCGATTTCCTTGCTCATCGTATCCATCAGAACCCGGAAATCGTGAAAATATTTCGCGTCAGAATATTGATTCCTCGCTTTCGCCGCGCTGTCGTCGTTCACATCACATAACGCGGCGACGTTCTCCCCCGAACATCCTTCCAAAACTGGCGCTCCCCCGTCCTCCCGCGCCAATTACGGCCACGTTCAATTTCCCGTTGGCCGATGCGCCCTCTTTACCAATCGCAAACCGGGGAACTACGAAAACACCAGCGGCCAAGGCCGCGCCTCGTCTCAAAAAATCACGGCGGTTCTCTTTTTTCATCCTTCTCTCCCATTCTTTCCCTTATTCTCTATCGATCGCATACTCCAAACCGCGGAACGATCCCACTGAATATCATTTGAAGTGAAAGTACATAGCCCCTTCGTTTATCATCGATACTATACTGTATACAAGAGAGAAAGCAAACGTAATAGGTTGGCTCTAATAATGGAGTTCGGTTTGAAATAGAGAAAACGTTCTACTGTCGATAATGGTTAGATAGAAGTAAATGTATACTTAAACAACAATAGATGGGAAGATTGTTCCGTTATTCTTGAAATAGCAGAGGCGCGTACTCATTCAGATATTCCCGCCAATTGATCCATGTATGCCCCCCGGCGGATTCTTTGAAGACAACATCAAACTTATGTTTCTTAAACATCTCCACGGTCGCGCGGGATGTTTCAATAAGAAAATCATCTTTCCCGGTTGCGAACCAGAAGAGTTTTAGATCCAGTTTCAATGACGCGTCATCCAAAATCTCCTTATGCCGCTCTTCCCACGATTGATCGGAGCTGGAACCTGGTCCTCTTCCATTAATGCCAAAAATACCGGAGCTGAAAACGCCGATGTATCCAAAGTCTTTCAGATTGGGAATCCCAATATCCAATGTATGGGCGCCCCCCATTGACAAGCCGGCGATCGCCCGGTTCTTCCGGTCTGTGTAGACACGATAGTGTTTCTCGACATACGGTCTGATATCACCATTAAAATCTTTGATAAACGCATCCATCTGCAATCCACCGCCACGATGGAACGGCCCTGTATGCCCGGCAGGCATGACAACCACCATCGGTTTAGCTTTCTTGGCGGCGATCAGATTGTCCAGAATGAAACCGGCACGTCCGACGGACGACCAAGAATCATCGCAATCATACGCGCCATGCAGTAAGTAAAACACCGGATATTTCCCATTTCCCAATTCATACCCAGGCGGCGTATAAACATGCATTCTTCGGAAGCGGTCTAAAGAGGAAGAAAAGTATGTCACAGACGCTACAGCGCCGTGAGGGACTTTTTTCGTATCCATGAAATCCGCCCCAGGAACATAGACAAGGCTCCACGTATTCATATTCGATTCACTTGTCTTCGGATTCCGGGGATCAATCACAGACACGTCATCGACATTGAAATTGTACCGGTAAGCGCCCGGTTCAACCGGCCCGATAGTCAATTCCCAAACGCCTTCCTCATTCTTGGTCAGTTCTGAATTTTGCCCGATTCCAGGAATATCACCGGCGCTAAGACGGACCGATTCCGCTTTTGGCGCCAAAATGCGAAATGTAACATGCCGATCCTTGTTCACTTCAGGTGAGACCACTTGAGGCCCCTGCTCTCTTCGTGGCTGCGCCTGCGATGAGCACATCAAAACAACTGACAGCGACAAGGTAAGCGCAAAGGTTAGTACAATAATTTTACACGCACGCATAATCGATTCCTTTCTTCTTAATAACCAGTTTGATTCATCACCTAAGCGATTCGCTTAAATGATGAAATAAAATCCTTTTTTCTGTAAACTACTTTTCCCTCTCAAAACGGAGCGACTGACATTTTTTACAAAGTTTCTGTCCTTTTTCAATCCACTGACGCTCATAAACAGATTCTATTGAGGCTCGCTGGCTCCACGAAAAACACTCCCCCCAAACGTCGTGACATACATAATGCTCTCATCGTCTGGATCAAACGTCACGCGTTGAATATTACTGAAAGGGAGTGAATCAAAAGGGCTCCACGTCTTGCCATGATCTTTACTCAGCCAAAGCCCCGCGTTCGGCGCGTCTTCACAAAGAGTCATGTAAATCCAGCCCTCGCGGGAAGGATGAAAATAGGCGCCGAAATGCTGCGGCCCTTCCCGCGCGATGCGATTCCACGTGATTCCTCCATCCATCGTCCGCCACAAACCACCCTGCGCTTCTCCCCGCCGGAGATCGCATGCGCCGATATAAATCTCTTCACTGTTTTTAGGATGAACGGTAAAATCCTTCGGCCATAGCAGAGGCTGTGATTGATTGACAAGTTCCCAATATTCCCCCCGATCCCTCGAACGATACAACCCAACGCCATCCGCTTCGAAAACTTGATTCCGATACATCGCCGTGATGAGACAAAACAGCGTTCCATCCTCGTGCAGACTGACGCGGCAAGCCCGCATATTGCTGGGAGAGCCAAGACCAGCGCTCTTCTTGATCCACGTTTTAGCATCGTCATCCGATCGATAAACGCCATGCGAATAGATCGCGGAATACAATGTCCGATTGCCCTTTGGACTTTTTGGATCTACAATCACCGAACAGGCGGCGGTGGGAGGAAGCCCGTCATTCATCGGTTTCCAATTCTCCGCGAAATCATCGCTGAACGCGATTCCGCCAATCCTCTCATCCTCGCTCAAACGATTCCAGTGACTTCCCGTGATAACATTGCCATTCGGGATATCGTGCACATTGGAAAATGCGCCCCAAATTTTCCCTGGAATGTCAGGATCGAAGGCCAGTTCGTAGCAGGTGTTGTACCACGGGATTTGCCGATGCCTGGACCAGGACGGCCAATACCTCCACGTTTTCCCCTTATCGAGCGAGCGCGCGAATCCAATATCCGTGTACGCGATATAATGCCGGCGCTGCTGAAACGGATCGATATAATAATGCCATGTCGATGTCACCACCAAGCCGGTATTCAAAAACGCCACCGGTTTCTCTTCATTCGCCGCGGGACGGGAATGCCCGTTAAACCACGTTTTCCCTCCGTTTTTCGTGATATAACATTCCATACTATCCGTCGTCATGACGAAATCAGGATCTGAAGGCGCGATCGCGGCGCCGATCGGCGCGCCATTGCCGCTTGTGCCCATATACGCTGTGTGATAGTTCTGTTCGAGATTGAATTGTTTTAACTGGGGACTCGCATACAAAACCGCGCGCCACGTTTCCCCCGCGTCTTCACTGCGGTAACAAGTCGAATGATGTGGAGGCGAATACGTCGTTCCCCGATTAAAAACATATACAACGCGCGGATTAACATCCGTTGTCAAGACATGGTAGTATTGCGGAATCTTCTCATTTACAATCTGCGTGTCAATCCCGGCTCCCATCGCAGACGCCCATGTTGCGCCCCGATCAACCGATCGATACACTCCACCTGCGAATCCATTCTGGTCTTTACTTTGAATCGCGCAATACAAAACAATCGTTTTTTCCTCTTGATTTGATCCACCTTTAAATCCTTGAATTGGAGTCCAGGGAAGCGCGCTGGAAATATCTTTCCATGTCAGCCCTCCATTCTCACTGCGCCATAATCCCATCTCAGTCGCCACGAAACAAACCCGTTCTTCTTTCGGACTCGTCCGGTCAAAATGAAAACCAATCACGTCTCCGCGAGGCCCATCCATTTGGCTCCAATGTTCTCCTCCATCCTCACTGCGCCAAACATGTTGCTGGCAACCTGTCAACATCAAATCGGGCTGATCCGGGTCGAGAGCGATTTCTCCAACCAGGCGGCCAGTGAGATCGCCATATGGATTCCAGGTCTCCCCCCGGTCACGGCTGATATGCAATCGGCCCCGCCACCCACTAGGCGCGTAGATCACATTAATATCTTGTGGATGAAATCCAGCCCGGCAGCGTGTGTTCCCCCGCAGCTGCGCATGATGGATCATCCGCCATGTCACTCCTCCATTGAATGACAGAAACGCGCAACTCATATCACAGTTGAGAAAAATTAAATTGGGATCGATGGGACTGATCGCCGGAGTAAACATCGCTCCCCCGCCGGACAATCCAATCGGCTCCCAACCATAGACACTGTACTCATCGATCGCGCAGGAATTCGAATGAACGAGGAAAACGGTGAGTATTAAAATGATAAGAAGAAACTTTTTATTCATGGATTTATCCCCCTCATCCATTGTTATTTCCATATGTAAAGAAAGCATCTCCAAGATTTATTTCGCTCGTTTCTCCAATTTCGTAAAGAAATCTCTGAAGATTGGATCGCGCTGCAGAAAGTAGACCGCCCGGATCAAATGCCGGGATTGATTAAAACTGAACGTATAACTATCCGTCACGATCGGGCTGTGAACAAGATTGGATGGAAGCCAATTACTATTGACTAACCAAGCGACGGCGGTCATATCCCACAGCACTTTCGACCATCCGAAATGATCTTTTCGATAATCTTTGAAAATCTCCAGCAGATAATCCCCAATCGCTCCTCGTCCACCGACGTATCGTTCCATCTCCGGGACAGTCGTCGTGAAATGAGTGACGACAGGCGTGCAGGGCAGTTGCACAAACGGCGCCCCGCAGTCAAAAATCACACGGGAAGCGTTCAAGTCCTGCCGGAAGTTAAATTCCCGCTGATGCGGCCACTGATGGCCATTTCCGCCCAACCAGACAATCACGATGTTCTTTATAATGGATGGATCGATCAGAATAGCGTTCGCGACATTGGTGATCGCGCCCACCGCCGCGACATACAACGGATCCTCCGGACTGCTTTTTTTCGCCCGCGCAATCAAATCCAACGCCGCTGGACTGCATTCCGGATTCTTCAAGTCAGTGATGTAATGGGTACTGCCCCGGAAAGCGAAACCTTCGTCCGGATGATCCAATTTACCCAGAATCCGCAGAATCTCTTCGTAACTCTTCTCCATCCCCTCGCCCGGTCCGCTGGACCGGCTATTATGGAACGGCGCGGCGTACACCGCTTGCACATCGAGTTCCGGCGAAATCAACGCATACACCACCGCAAACTGATCGTCGATCTCATTATAGGTATCCGTATCCAACACCATCCGCACTGGCCTTTGCGCAGGCGGCTCCAAAGATTGAATGCGCTGACTGTCAGAAATCGATGGATACTCCTGCCCGAATAAAACAGGCGCATAAATAAGAAAACACAAAACAGCCAGGATTCCAATAACGTTTTTCATCGATCGTTTCCTTTCTTACATCTTATTTTTAGCTCATCTAGTAAGTAAGCATTCTTAGTAAATGCGTGGGTACCCAGGACAAGTACCGGCGCTTGCGCCGGAGCTTTTACTTTCTTCTTCACTGATTTAAATCCATCAAACCTTCAAAGAATCCCACCAATAAGTATTCACTCTCCAAACGAACCTTAATTACATGGGCGCCCAGGGCTAGGCTTTTTTCTGCCCTGGCCTAAATCCACCAAACCACAAAATGATCTCACCTATTAATATTTGCTCTCCGAATAAACCATAATTCTCGCATACCATAACCGCATCCGTCAATCGCAAGCAAACGATTGAAAATAGTTTCGATAACAAATCATTCCCAGACAAGCGAACTAGTCCAATCCAATAGAATAAATTACAATGGGATCGATCAACAAGCAAAATCAAAAATCAATTGAATAAAGAGGAAAGGATAGAATCATGAAAACAAAACAGTGGATCGTTCGAGCCTTTTTGATAACCATACTCATGAGCGCGCCATCCACCTATTGCGCGGAACAAAACGAATTATCCGTACTCTACGGCTGGAACTGCTGGAACAACGCCCCCGCGTTTCTGATCCAACATTTTAACCAACAGGCTTTCGATTTACTGCAAATCAGAAAAGAATCAATCAAGCAACTCAACACGGAAAATGATTGGCGTCTCCGCCAACAACAGGTCAAACAATTATTGAATCACATCATCGGCCCTTTCCCCGAACGGACTCCCCTCAATCCACAAATCACCGGTGTGATCCAAAAAGACGGGTATCGGGTGGAAAAAATCATCTTTCAATCCATGCCCGAATTCTATGTGACCGGCTGTCTATTTCTTCCCGATGACAGGCATGGCAAAACACCCGCGATCTTAAATCCCATTGGACATTCCGACGCGGCCTTCCGGCGGGAGATTTACCAGCAGGTGATTCTCAATCTAGTCAAGAAAGGTTTCATTGTATTTACGTTTGATCCTGTGAGTCAGGGCGAACGCCTCCAATATTACGATCCTGAACAAAAAAAATCTCTCGTAGGCGGATCGACCGCCGAACATTCTTATTTTGGAAACCAATGTTTCTTGAATGGTATCTGCTCCGCTCGCTATTTCATTTGGGATGGAATGCGGGCTATTGATTATTTACTCACACGGGAAGAAGTCGATCCAAACCGGATCGCCGTAACCGGCCTCTCCGGTGGAGGGACGCAAACCGCTTATTTCTCCGCGATGGATGACCGAGTTGCCGTCGCCGCGCCAACCTGTTATATCACCAGTTTCAAACGTCTGCTCGAATCTATCGGTCCACAGGACGCAGAACAGAATTTTGTCCGTGGCATCGCCCTGGGGTTGGATCACGCGGATTTGATCGAAGTCCGCGCGCCCAAACCCACCTTACTCCTGGTCACAACCCGTGATTTTTTCAGTATCCAAGGCGCAAGAGAAACATACAAAGAAGCAAAGCGGGCGTTTAACGCCTATGGGAAAGGAAGCAACTTACAAATCGCCGAAGACGATTACACACACGGCTACACCAAAAAAAATAGGGAAGCCCTCTACACGTTCCTGCAAAACCATCTCAATCACCCCGGCGATTATAGGGATGAAGAAGTTGAATTCTTGACACCGGAAGAACTGACCATCACAGAAACAGGACAGATGCTGACATCCCTGCAAGGAAAACGCGTCTTCGACTACAACAAAATCGACACACAGCAAAACTTGAAGATATTGAATAAACAAAGAGAACAACCGGTCAAACACATCCACAAAGTCCTGCGTGAAGCGCAGCGTATATCAGGTTTCTATAAACCACCATCCCATAGCCGGTCCGTCTTCACAGGCGGCGCGCAGAGAGAGAAATACCGGATCGAAAAATATGTGATCCACAGCGAAGGTCCATGCATCATTCCTTTACTGCTTTTCGTTCCGAAAACAAGCGGCCCTCATCCATCCGTGATTTACATCGATCCAGACGGGAAAGATCATGCGTACGCGGAAAACCGATTGATTGAAAGCCTGTTGGAATTAAATTATATTGTCGCGGCGCCCGATCTTTCCGGCATAGGGGAACCCGGCGATTCACTTTCAGGGATCAAAGCGCCCTACACAGGATTGTTGATAGGCCGCAGCCTTCCCGGATTTCACGCTGGTGAAATCATCCGCATCGCCAATTTCGTTCGTTCCTTAGAGCAAACAAATCCAGATCGATTAGCGTTGATCGCTCGATCCCACTTAGGCCCCGCCTTGCTCCACGCCGCGGCGTTCGATTCTTCCTTAGACCATATCGCCATTGTGGATTCAATCGATTCCTACGCGTCGATCGCCCTGAACGCAAGATACGAAATCCCCTCCTGGTGCCATGTTCCAAGCGCGCTACCGGCATACGATCTCTCCGATCTCGCCGCCTGTCCCGCTCCCCGCTCTATGCTGTTCCTATCGCCTGTTGATTCACTTTTACAACCGGTAAACGAAGAAACATTTCAGAAAGAATACGCATTAGCGCTCCAATCAGCCAACAATCTATCTCTCGTTTGCGGCCCATTGGAAGAACCAGAAAAACTGACTTGTTTGATAGAATGGATTCAGAAGGAAATCAGCGCGGGAATGTAAGTTTTCGCTAAAATGTAAAACGATAAATACCCGATCCCAATCGTACAAACGTCAAACCATCTTGAATTCCAATCTCTTCAATCCCCATCACTTCATCCAATGATTGATCGCTTTCCCTAATCCTGTTCTGTTGCGCAGGGAAAAACACAGTTGAATGACTGTTCACCGGAACAGTCACATCCAATTCAATGTGTTCCCCATTGCGGCGCCATGCGCAGCGGATCGATCCATAGGGAGATTGATGTTCAACCGTGACCCAGTCCAGATCTGGAAAATAGTGGGGATGTACAACAAAATGCTTAAATCCAGGGGATGATGGATCCGCCTGCAAACCGCCGATATGTTTGAACATCCAAGCGCTGATATCGCCAAACATAATATGATTGCGCGACATACTGTCATCCCACTTCTGCCATAATGTATTCGCGCCCTTGCGAATCCAATCCCCCCAACTGGGAAACGTCGTTTGGGAAACAATCCGGTAGGCCACATCCGCGCGCTGATGTTTGACTAAGCCATTGATTAAAAACTTGGTTCCCACAACGCCCGTATCCAGATGATTATCCTGCCCTTCAATATTCTCCACAAGCTTAGCCAACACCCGGTCCCGATCGTTCGGCTCAGTGATTCCAAAATAGAGTGGCGCGCTCTGCGCCGTCTGACTCCCGCTGGCGTACAGCCCCGTTTCATCATTTAGTAAATTTCGGTTATACGCCGCACGGATCGTTTCCGCCAATTCTTCGTAACGCTTCACGTCATCAGTTCGTCCGAGTATTGCCGCCGTCCGGCTCACGATCTGAGCGATCTGATAGTAGAATCCTGTCGCAAAATCTCCAGGAGGAGTCTTCGTCCGCGCAGGCGCGTGATCGTCAATGCCAAAACGGATCAAGCCATCCTCCGCATGGCGGGTGAGATGATCCAGGTACCGGCAAAATCCCGCGTAATTCTCCTCAAAAATCCGCGTGTCGCCTGTGTATACATAAACATACCAAGCAAGAATCACATACGCCCCTTCCCACTGTGGGCCATAGCCCAAGTCCCGGTACGGTCCTCTTCCAAGTTGATATCCCCACCCGCTCGTCGGCACAACACCCGGCAGATCCCCATCCTCCCGTTGTTCATCGGCGCAATCGCGAATCCACTTCGTATATGAAGCCGCCATATCGTAATTAAATAATCCGGTTTCTCCAACAAGGTGGGCGTCACCGGTCCAGCCGATCTTTTCCCGATGCGGGCAATCCGTCGGAATCCCATGATAATTGCCAATAAACGACCACCGTGTACACTCCTGGATACGGTTGAAGAGTTCCTTGCTGCAAGAAAACGAACCGGCGGATGCGAAATCCGTATGCGACACTTTTGCGCGAAGCAGATCGAGTGAAGGAGCCTCTTTCAATCCACGCACTTCAACGTACTGGAATCCATGATAAACAAAACGCGGCTCCCATACTTCAAGTCCGCTGCCTTTGCAAATGTAAGTATCCGTCTGCAGTTCACCCGACCGGATAAAACGGGCGATCTCCTTTTGCTGCACTGTCCCGTCCGGATACAGCCGTTCCCCTTGTTTCATACTAATCTTTGTACCAGCGGGAGCCTGCACGGAAAGTTGAAGTTTCCCCGCCAGATTCTGATCGAAATCATAAACCCACACACCCGGTTGAACCTTCGTGACCGATTTAGGCTTAAGAACGCATGTCACCCGTATGGGAGGAAGCGTTTGCGCCGAAAGAAGACCCCCTGGGCCGGAAACCTCCGCGGCGCTCTTCCATTTGGAATCATCAAAGCCTGCCTGATCCCATCCCGGTTGTTCCAACCGCGCGTCATAGGTTTCACCATTGCGGATACCATCAAACACAATAGGCCCCGAACTCACTTTCCAAGATGAATCGCTTACAATCCGTTTCCGCGAACCATCTGTATATTCGAATTCCATCTGATACAACAGACGGGGCCGCGCCCGCCAAGGCGCTTGCCCAAATCCCCAAACCGCTTTGGTGTGCATGTTAAACCAGCCAGTGCCAAGTATGATACCCACCGCATTGTCACCACTTCTTAAGTAATCTGTGATATCAAAACTCAGATAATACACGCGCCGGTCATACCGGGATTTCACAGGATCCAATTCGTGATCCCCAACCTTCCGGCCATTCAGATACAATTCAAAATAGCCCAAACCGGTCACATAAGCCCGCGCCTGGCGAATCTTCCGCGTGATTTGAAATTCCCGCCGGAACAAGGGAGCCGGTTCAAGCGGTGGCGGAGACGCTTCCTCTCCCGAACAGGCGATCCATTGAGCGCTCCAATCCTCCGGTTCCAAAAGCGCCATCTCCCAAAAAGCAGGCGCGCTCCAATCCCCGGCGCGCCCCTGCGCGTCCCAAACTATGACCTTCCACCAACAGCGCTGCCGCGAGTGGAGCGGCTTCCCATCATAGGGCGTCAAGATAGATCGATCAGTCTCCACTTTCCCTGAATCCCAAAGATCCCCCTCCTCGCGATCCAGTTTCTCACGCGAGGACGCGACCAGAATCCGCCGGGCCGTCTGACGCTGCCCTCGTTCCCCCGATCGCGCCTGCAATATCCAAGACAAACGAGGCGATGCGATGTCTATCCCTAATGGATTTTCCAAATGTTCACAGCGCAACCGTTCCGGCGCCAGTTGCGCTTGCGAATAAGGAGAACATAAAACCGTAAAACCCACGATCGCTATAAAAAACATACATTGAGACCACTTTGTATATCGTATACTTACATCATAGAAAAAAGACATTTTACATTCCTATTTATGGTTCATCCGGTAAGTGAGCACTATTATTAAATGCTATTTATAATAAAATTGTACATCCCTCTATCCCCCGGATTGAAATCCTATCAATTATACACATATTAATATGCGAAGAATTTCGGGATGTTCAAGGGCTTCGTGGATTAAAGGTTGATGCTGGGAAAGCATATCGAAAACAGCCAGGAACTGCAGGAGTCCTCTCATGAGAATCGTCGGGCCGAGAGGATCGTTTCTCCGTCCAAGCCATCCCCCGGCTTTGGCGATGTAAGCAAGTAATCGCCAACGGAGATCGAGATCGGGATTATGAAGGTCTCGCGAAGCGTGTTTGAGTTTTTGGTATCCCTGTTCATCGAGATAGCCTCCAGACGGCAACCCAAGTTCCTCCTTCAGATGGAAAAGTGTCATCGCCGCCATGGTCAGTAGCACGAGCAATTTCGCCGTTTTCGTGGCATTACAAAAGCGATGTTTTTCGATCCCATACCCGGACTTCAGCAATTTGAAGAAATCTTCAATCTTCCAGCGGAATTCATACAGGCGCCCGATATAGCGCAACTGTTCCCAGGTAGCAACCGGCAAACTGGTAAAAAGCACCCAAAGAAGAGGTTCCACTCCGAGGGGAGGATCGGTCTCCCGTATGACGACTAGGTGGAGGTGGATCGGATGCGGGAGTTGGAAATAGCGGTGGTTGCGTTTGGCGGGTCGATAGAGACAGAGCGGCCACGATCCGATGGCCAAATGGGCCATGCGCGCCGCGTGGGCCGGATCCGTGACGCGCCCTCGCTTATCCAACGGGAGATTCTTATACGGTTGCAGCGGGACGGCCTCAACGAATCGTCCCAGATTCACACAGACCCATCCGGGTTGGAGAGCATGTCCCGCCTGTTGGTTCGTGAAAGCGTCCGGAGGAATCCACTCGGCGTGGGGGACTTGCACATTCCGGTTCGCCATGGAGCGAATGACGAAATCGGTGTGAGCCATCAGGCATTGATCTATGACGAAGATATCATCGAATTCCCGATCGGCGACGTGGATAACGTGGTAGTTTTGTAAGAGCGGAGAGAGGCCATTGACGTGAACCGCCATTTGGTGGCGGTGGTTTTCTTGAAGCGCCTGTTGTTCGTCCGGAGAGCCCCCTTCGAAGAGCCGCTCGTAGTCGTAATTCATCACCCCGGTATCGTCCGGGCCATTTTCATTGATCACCGTGTCATGCAGGACTCCAAGAAAGGCCGCCGAATGCGGATCAAGAGCCGCGCAACAGACGTACTCGTATCCCATCCCCCGATGATTCCCGATCAGGCGCCGATCCATCTTGGCGTTTTGTGTGGAGAAGTCCAACGGGCTCATATCATGGACGACCATGATATCGCCCCCGTCCGGAACGGTGTCCAGGACCGTCTGCGCTCGAATTTGCCGGAGGGAATCGAGCGGAATCTTTTCATTGTTGGCGAAGCGGTAAAAGGAAGCGAGGTTGGCCATGGAACTCTCCCCCTTGCCGGCGGCTTGAGGAAGAGAGGTTCCGGGCGAATTCAATATCATTTCCAGTTGCCGCGCGACACAGTCATTCTGCTTTTCATGTCCGAGGTCGGTGTGTTGTTTGGTCAAGTGAAGTAATTCTTCATGAGTGAGACTCATCGAGCGCTCTCCCTTGCATGAGTTCGAGATTGATGGCAGTGATCCGGTCCACGATCTCTTGGAGACGGTGGTAGCTCTGAATGCCCTTTTGAACCGCGTCCACTTGCGTTTGGGGCACATACACCTGCCGTTGGGCCTTGTTTCGGGTGACGACCACATAGATTCGCGGCCCATGCCGTTGGCCTTGATGGCATGAACAAGTGGACCGGGAACAAGTGGAAAACCGCTCAAGGTAAGAGCCTTTCAAGAGCCCAGAAAGCGAGGCCATTTCCTTGAGTAATTTCGTTCGTTCCCGTCGCAACGCAGCGATTTTTGAGGCCGATAATTTTGTCATGCTAGTAGTATAGCATATAAATAATATGCTATACAAGAGGAGAAAAAAAATTCCGCTGTTTGAGGTCAGCGAAATCTAAAAAATATGTGTATAATTGATAGGGTTGAAACCCTGGGCTATTTTCTTTTGTCCCTGCGGGACATTTGATTAGTTTACATTCAACTCGTTTCGAAATTTCTGGGAAAAATACCATAACGATTAGGCAATATATTCTTGGATTAATTTGATATTTTCGGGTGGGGTTTCGTAGGGGAGGCAGCCGGTTCCCATTAGGCAGTTGGGATGATCGGCGGTGATGGAGAGGATGCGGTCGATCTCGCGGTAGATGCGATCCGGATTATCGCAGGCGACGATGGTGGGATCCATGTTGACGCGCACTCTCACTTCTGGATTCGCCGCGCCGGACCGGGCGACGAAGGATTTTTGATCGGTTTCGACGTTGCAGACAACGAATCCCGTTCCAGTGGAGAGGATGTCGTCAAGGATGTGGATTGTGTCACCTCCCATGATGCAAGGCACGGGATGACCGGCGGCCGCTTCGGCGACGGCGATGATTCGTTTAAGAGCGGGCAGTTCGATGTCGCGGAATTGCTGGGGGGAGAGCATCGGCGGGGCGGCGGCGGATTCGAAAAAGGCGACGTCCAATCCTGCGTTGATGATCGCCTTGCAGAAGACGGATTGATTTTCGGCGATGCGCATGAGAAATTGCGCGGTCTCATCCGGAACCATCGCCACGTCCAAGCAGAGATTGTTGATTCCCCGCAGATTGAACGCGATGGAGAATGGTCCGCTAACGGGAATGCGGACATCGGCTTCGGGCAGCGCGTCCGCGAGCCGCTTTCCTACTTCGATCACCATCGCGATCCGTCCATCCGTTTGTGGATCGAAGGGCTCTAGCGAGAGGCCTTCTTCGAGCGTCTTAAAGACTGGTTCCTTAATCGCGGGGATGCAGTTTCCGTTCGGTTTTGGAATCACCGACCCATACGCTTCTGTTTCAAGGTTATAAATATCGATCCCCACAACAATCGGAGAATGACCATACCGCAAAAACGCGGCGCGATGACCTTCAAAAAGAAGATCCGGATCGCGCGACACATCCCACGGTGTGCGATCGACCATCCGGGCCGCATGTTCGTAGACGGAGGGGGAGAAGGGGATTTTCATTGGCGTTCCTTTTTTTGGGGGCTTTGTTTTTCTTTACTTTTTTATAGCGGTATTGGGAAAAATGCAAGGGTATAAATAGAAGACGGATCTTTCTCCTGCGTATAAACGGTTTAGATTTTTGAGAAAATAGTGATGTTTTGCGAGTTTTGTGTATTATTGTATGATTGATAGGTTCGGTGAATGATTGTCTGAATCAGGATGGGCTGGATTTGCAGGATATTCAGGATGTGTAGTATCAATTTGTCATCGTTTATTGGAACGTGATATCGATGAAGATGGAGTAACATATCCTGGTCATCCTTTTATCCTGTATATCCTGATTCTGACAATAAGAAAGGAGCGATCGTGAGGGAAAACACTCTGTTCTTTTACTTTTTTATTGGATTGTTTGTTGTTTCTAGTGATGCTTATTCTCAGCAGGAGCCGATCTTACGGATTCCATCGCAAACATATGAGGGATTTTCAACGATAATTGATGGTATCGATCTTTCACCTGATGAATCAACGATTGCCATTGCCGGTGATTTTAGTATGGCGTGTGATTTACAGACTGGTGAAATCATCAAAACTCTTAGCACAAATTTGTATGATCGAAACCATTCTGTTGACTACTCATCCGATGGGAAACTGTTAGCCTTGACAATATGGAATGGTGTAAGAGTTTTTGATACAGATCGTTTCGATATTCAGTATTCTTTACCTATGAAGCCAAATTCTTTCTCTGGTTTTCCAGGGAGTGTCGATATAACTTTTTATCCTGATGACAGTCTCCTCTTATTATCATGGTATGGTACACTTAACATTTGGGATTACAAGAATGTAACTCTAGTGAAAACTCTGGATAATCCTAACAGTAACAGCGCTGGTGTAATTTTTATTGATGTTGACAACAATATTCAACTAGCAGGCTCTTCCATATTTATAAATCTAGATACGGGTCTTGAAATCGATCCCGGTATTAAACCAGAGATTCTTGAAAAAACTTCGTTTAGCATATCTTATGATAGAGAATTCTTTATGACGAAGGAGACTACATACATAAATTCACAAAAAGACGGCAAGATTATCACTTTATATAATCGGGAAAGCCAAGAGGTAATATGGAGTTATACACATAACACATATGATATCATTGGATATGGCCTTTCTATGGATGGGAAATTGCTGGTTCTCGTTGAAGATTATCATGCACAAATCATTGATTTCTCATCTCCTGAATGTCCAAAGGTGGTAAGAACATATCCATTCGATAGAAGATATCAGATAAGAGGACTAAAAATAACTAAGGATGAGAAAAAATTAATTCTTGCAAATTTAACAGAAGTCTTGGTTTATGATATCAGCGACTTGAATACGTGTGTTGAAAATGCTGTTTTGCATTAGGTTTTCTGCTGGTTTTGGGTAGTGAGTAACTTACTTTTAGGCATGTCTTGATTGTCTGAATCAGGATGGGCTGGATTTGCAGGATATTCAGGATGTGTAGTATCAATTTGTCATCGTTTATTGGAACGTGATATCGATGAAGGTGGAGTAACATATCCTGGTCATCCTTTCATCCTGTGTATCCTGATTCTGACAATAAGAAAGAAACGATCGTGAGAAAAAACACTCTGTTCTTTCATTCTGTCATTGGACTGTTCATCGTATCTATCAACGCACATTCTCAACAGGAGCCGATTGTACGAATTTTACCGCATCCTTCTGATCCAGCAACGATTAATCGAATTGACATTTCACCCGATGAAACAATGATTGCAATTGCCGGTGACTATGATGTGATATATGATTTGCGGACTGGAGAATTGGTTAAATTTCTTTATTTCCCTGGAAGATATCCAGGGCGTTCAATTGAGCCTCTTCGCTATTTCATGTGGGTAGAGGGTAGAACCTCGAGAAGATTACATTCCAATTTTCCTCTGCCAAACAGATGGTTACGATCAACTTGTAGACGTTTCGATATCTGTTAAGCGACAAGTATTTTGCAGTAGGATTGCCCTCCATCGATCCGTTTGCGGGTCTGGATTTTATCGAAGAAAAAAGAACCATATCTTTATGTGCCGCATGCTTGTGGAGTCTGTGGTCAGGCGCCTCAATAATCTTTCTCATTCCCCCTAATCTTTCGCAGGTGGCTGTCCAAATCTTGTGGGCAAACCGGCAGGAACTTTCTCTTCTCACCCAGAGTATCGGCGGTTTGTCCATAAGATGGCAGAATCCACAAGCCCTCACTCGTTCGGATTACTGATCATGAATCGCAGACCGGAGAGACTCAGCCGGTTTCATCCGGTGTCTTTTGCTTAGTTTGGCGGCTTGCCTGCAGAAACGGGAACGATTCAAGCCGTATTACTATTTCGTGTGGGGCGAGGGAAGAACCTTGGGAAGATTGAATTCCAACTTGCTTCCAATCAAATAGATGGTAGTGATTAAATTGTTGACGTTGCGATAGCCTCTCGCACGGGCCTTGGCGGCTTGGATCAGGCTATTCATCCCCTCCAACAGACCATTGTTGATTCGCGAAGTAAACCAACGCACCACACCAGCCCAGTGCTCCTTGATCGTTTTCGCGGCCTTGATCATAGGCTCAATCCGGCTGTGAGTCGCCCAATAATACCACTTTTTAAGAAACGATTCCCCCTCCTCCGGATCGTCGAACGAAAACACGTCTTGGAACACGGATCGCAGATGGTAGGCTTTCACCGTCTTCAATTTGCTCCCTCGTACATCTTGAAAAATTTCGTTCCGTTTCTTCTCTTGCTTGTCCGTGAGATTCCATTCATTCTTCAGCCAAATATACTTCGTCCCCTTCAATAATTCGGGATAAATCGCTTGGTCTTGTTTGCGCACTTCGTCCACAGCTTGATTGATAATCCTCATCAGGTGGTATTCATCAAATGTCATTTCGGCGGCCGGGAAATTGGCTTCAATCCCGGATTGAAACGCCTGGGACATATCCAAACAAAATTCCTCCACCTGCTCCGCCTTTCCGTTATGCGTCTCTAAATCCTCTTTGAACGCCCCCACCGTTTGAGCGTCCTTTCCATCGGTGGCAAACATCACGCTGCGCTCGTCCAAATCCATGAATACGCTGACATAATTGTGCCCTTTGGCCTTTGAGGTCTCATCCACCCCCACCGCCTTCACTCCCGAAAAATCCTCCCTCTCTCGCGCGTCCATCACATAATGAGTCAGCACTCGCCAAATCAGCGTGTCATATTCTCCGACCACTCGGCTGATCGCATTGGCCGTCATCCCATTCTCCGCCAGTGCCATGACCAACGCTTCAAATAACAACGTAAATCCCGCCCCCGGACGGGCCCAGGGAAGATTCACTGTCTTGACTTTATGATTGGGACATTTCACACGAGGTTGCCGGGCGTGTAAATACGTCTCATACTGAAAGAAATTCAGATGCCTCCAAGTGCGTCGTTTCGTATCATGCACTCCACACAGGTTCCCGCATTCGGGACAGGGAAACAGACTCCCCTCGGGAAAGTCCAGCGTGAGGTGCAAGGTTTTTTCTTCCTCAGGAAACTCGGCCTGGACGACCTGCCATGGCTCACTCAAACCTAACGCTAACCGGAATAATTCTTGGTTCTTCATTCTCTTCCTTCTCTCTCTCTCTCTCTCTTGGGATTGGGATCTTTGCCTTTAGCCTGGGCGGAGGATCGGACCTTGCGGGGACGCGAACTGAGTGCTGACCAAGAAGACTGTCGAAGGACGGTCTAGCACCGCCCTTCTTGTTAGTTTATCTCGTCGGGATTGGTACGTAAGCGATATATCTTCGGGAGGATGGAGGAAAGCCTTCCCCAAATCTACCCACTCGATTCAGCGAAGAGCCTCAATTGATTACTCCTCCGATGAAAAACTGTTAGTCGTAGGATCGATGAATAAAGCAATTGTTTTTGATACAAAAGCTTATGATGAACAGTATTCTCTAACAGTGGAAACTATCGGAGACAATGATTTTCCAGGATGGGTTGATATTAGTTTTTATCCAGATGACAGCCTTATATTATATTCGACGTACGGTAAACTTTATATCTGGGATTATATGAAGAAGACACTTTTAAAAACACTGGATAATCCAAATCCAAATGGAGCCGCCGTTGCTTTTTATAATGGAAATGAAAATGTGGCCTTACTAGGTACTTCAATAATTTTAAATCTTGAAACAGGAAATGAAATCGAGTCCGGAATTGATATAAATTCTGAAATTCGAGAGAAAACGGCGTGGATTGTCACAGACAATCGTGAATACATTTTAACAAATGAGTCTTTATATAAAAACGGTCAAAAAGATGAAACTATAATCAATATATATGATCGAGATACTCAGGAGATAATTGGAACTTATACCCATAATAATGATAGTTTCATGGGATCTAATCTTACATCAGATGGAAAATTGCTATCTATCGGTTATGATGAAGGTGTACAAATTATTGATTTCTCTATTCCTGAATCTCCAAAGGTTGTAAGTACATACTTATTCGATGGGAAAATTCTAGTGAAAGGATTAGAGTTTACAAAAGATGGGAAAAAGTTAATCCTAGCAACATCAAGAGAAGTCTTGGTTTATGATATCAGCGATCTCAACACACGTGTGGAGAACGCGGCCTTGCATTAGACCAATCTCGGTATATGTTGAATGAACGTGGGTGAGATTCATTTTTCATCCACGTTTTTTTATTTTGGGGCGCGTATTTCATTGTTTCAAGAGTTTTGGGGTCTGTTACGCTGGGAATGGTTTTGGATTATTATGAAATGATGAGATTGGTATTTTGTGTTGATTGATAGGAGAGCGGTTCTATGAACTTTTTCAGCCGGATATTTCGGGGTGTTTCGGGTTTCTATCGTACGGGGGCGGATCGGCCTTTGCTTGAGGATGAGGGGCGGATTCGACGGATGTATGAGCGGAAGCGGTGGGAGGTGTTTCTTTCTATTGTTATTGGATACAGTTTCTTTTATGTAACCCGTTTGAGTATTAATGTGGCGAAGAAGCCGATTGTTGACAGCGGGATACTTACCGTTACGCAGTTGGGGCAGATCGGTTTCGCGATTTGGTTGAGTTACGCGTTTGGGAAATTGATCAATGGATTCATCGCCGACCGGTGTAATATGAAGAAGTTCATGACAACCGGCTTGCTCGTGTCCGCCGTGATCAATATTCTCTTTGGTTTTACCAATTTCTTTATCGTCTTTGTGATGCTGTGGTTTTTGAATGGGTGGTTTCAATCCATGGGATGCGCGCCCAGCGTGGTTGTGATGTCGCAGTGGTTCAGCAACCGTGAGCGGGGTACGCGGTATGGACTTTGGAGCGCGGCGCATAGCATCGGGGAAGGGATTACATTCGCGGTTACGGCGGCGATCGTGACGTATTTCGGCTGGCGCTGGGGTTTGTGGGGCGCGGGTGGAATCACGATTGTGATCGCGATCTTGATGTATATCTTTCTATCCGACCGGCCCCGGACCTACGGGCTTCCCGCGATCGCGGATTATAAGAACGATCAAACCGGGACAAGTGAAGACGCGCCTTTGTCGATCAAGGAGGCGCAGTGGGGTGTGATTAAACATCCGGCCGTTTGGATTCTCGGTATCAGCAGCGCCTGTTTATATGTCGCGCGATACGGCGTCAACAGCTGGGGTATGATGTACCTGCAGGAAGCGAAAGAGTATTCCCTAATCACGGCGGGATTTGTGTTAGGCTTAGCGAAGATTGTCGAAACCGCCGGGGCGGTGACGTCCGGTTTTGTCTCCGATTTTCTATTCGGATCGAAGCGGAATCCGGTCGCGCTGTTGTATGGAATTGTGATGGTGTCAGGTCTGATTCTACTGTTTCACGCTCCCTCCACTCATTTATTCAACATGAATCCATCCTATGCGGAATTCCTTACGGGGGAGACGTTGGACGGCCGGGCTGTGGAGGTGTTCAAGGAAAATGGTCTCGTGATTCCGGAAGGCGCGTCTCTTACCTTGTTCGATACGAAAGAGGAACGTTACTGGATTGTCGATCTCAATACACTGCCATTCGGATTGTCTGGATATCGCATTCAGGATACGGGTGAGCAACTCCACGTTTGTTCGAAATACAGCCTTTACCATGTGGCTGGATCTTCGTTATTTGGTTTCGGGCTGGGGGGATTGCTCGTGTTCCTCGGTGGATTGATGGCGGTGGATTTCTGTTCGAAGAAAGCGACGGGTGCTGCGATGGGCCTGGTAGGCGTGTTCAGCTATCTCGGCGCCGCCGTGCAGGAATGGGTCAGCGGGGGATTGATCGAAGCGGGGGAAATGATGGTCGATGGGCAGTTAACACATAATTTTGACAACGCGTTCTATTTCTGGCTGGGCGCGGCGGTTGTCGCTGTGCTGCTGCCTCTGACATTATGGAAAGTGAGAGCGAAAGAGTGATATGAATATGAAACGATACGACACATTAATTATTGGCCATGTCTCAAAAGACGAAAACATCACACCTGAGGATCGGGAATTGTCCATCGGGGGGGCGGTTGTCTATTCCTCCGTGGCGGCGAAACGGATTGGCGCGAATATCGCCGCATTGACGAAATTGAATGCGGATGATGTGTCCGCGCTGGATGTGTTTACCAAGTATGAGGTTCCCTATTACTACCGGGAATCGAAGCAGACTACCTCGATACGAAACACGTATTTCTCGGCGGACCGGGAACGGCGGAAATGCGAAGCGATCAGTGTCGCCGATCCATTTGTCATTGAAGATATCCCAGAAGATGTGAAGGCGGATTGTTATTACTTGGGTGGATTGATAAAAGGGGAGTTTCCGGAACCGTTGATCGTTGATCTGGCCGCGCGGGGAAAAATCGCCGTTGATGCGCAGGGATTTCTGCGCGTAAATGAAGGCGGCCCGATGGCGTTCAAGGATTGGGACCGGAAACGGGAGATGATTCCTCATATCACCTATTTCAAGACGGACGCCGCCGAAGCGGAAATCCTGACCGGCGAGAAAGACTGTGAGAAAGCGGCGCGGATCTTGAATGGCTGGGGAGCGGATGAAGTGATGGTGACCAGTTCACCCGGCGCACTCGTGTTTGTGGATGGACAAGCATATACGTTTCCATTCACATCCCGGAATCTTTCGGGAAGAACGGGGCGGGGGGATACGTGTTTCAGCACATATTGCAACTGGCGAATCGATCATTCGCCGGAAGAAGCGTGTTGTTTCGCGGCGGCCCTAACCTCGTTGAAAATGGAGACGCCCGGTCCCTTTTCCGGTTCCGCCGCTGATGTGAAAGCCGCTATTGAAGAACAATACCGAGGATAGTGGCTATTTCCTGCCTCTTATTGACCACCTGTTTGAAATTAAACACAATATTGTCATGTTTTGTTTTGTGATCTTCCTGCCTGTTTTGGTCTAACTTCTTTATTATCAAACATTTACTTTCATTCTTCTAATTGTTTTATTATTTGGCATGGTTATTGTTTCATTACAATTTTGATTTAATTTGATGAGTTGTATATTGAGGGCGGCCGCTCCATTCAAATCGGACGTGACCGATGATCGGCTTCATTATTTTCATTACAATTTTGGAATAGGAAACAATTTCGACGAAAGGAAGTATGAAAATGGAGAGTGTCTGGAAGAAATGTGTTGTTGGGTTTTTTGCGGCGGTCATCGTGGTGGGAAGCGCGGTTGTAACGCCTGCGGTGGAAATCGGTGAGGAAGAAATCGGGATCAACCTGGATTTCACCTACGCGACGAAATATTTATGGCATGGGTACGACGTTCTGGATGATGAAGGCGCGTTTCAGCCCAGTATCGAGTTCAGCTGGCGGGGATTCTATGCGGGCGCATGGGGATCCTGGGCGGATTCGAATGAAGATTTGGGTGGCGGATTAACTAGTAACGATCTGACGGAAATCGATTTGTATCTTGGGTATGGGTATAGTTTCTTTGCAGATGAACAGTATCAGATCGACACTTCTCTGACCTATACGTATTTCGCCTATCCACATGTCAACAGCGATGGAGACTGCCAGGAAATCGCGGCGAGTGTCTCTTTTCCCAATTTGCTCCCGATTGGACCTTCCGCATTGGTCCCCAGCATAGACTACTATTATATATGGGAAGGTGTGCAGGACAGCGATCTGATCGATGACGGACATCTTTTCACACTGGGTCTTGGATACGATGTGCCAATCACCCCGCTCTTTCCACAGCAGGAAGAACAAGCGATCAGCCTGAGCTGGGATATCAACTACAACGACGGCACGTTCGGTTCTAACTCAGACTGGAGTCATTCCACGTTTGGAATCGGGACGACCTTTGGATGGAAGGGCGTCTATTTCACACCCGCCGTCTATTATCAGTGGTCGTTGGATAGTGATCCATTGGCCGTCAACGATGAAGATGATTTCTACGCCATGTTCAGTGTGGGGTACAGTTTCTAAGAGTCTAATTACTAAAAGAAGAAATCCCCGGCCGGTGAGGGAGCGATTTGAATCGACGCTTCTGTACCGGCCGGATTGTTTTGTTTTATACTGAGCGCGGGCATAATCTGAGCATTTCAATCCATATTTTACTTTCAATGGGCTTGTTTCTGGTAATGAGAAACGCAGATAACGATTGCACAAAGTATATATTAATCAGCTGGGTAGCTAGGGGAAGGCTTTTTTCTCCCCTTGCATAATTCCCGGGACGTAGCCAGGGCAGATAAAAGCCTTGCCCTGGGTACCCGCCACTGGCGCCCACCATTTTTTCCCTCCTTCATGAAATGAAAATTGTTCCCAGATTAAAACACATTTAATTTATATTGTTTAGGAATGAGTATGATTATAAATAAATAAGGTGTATGATAACTGAATCGTAAATGCGGTTGTGGATGGGTTATCCACGGAGCGCGCTCGATTCAAATCAGCGCTTGTTTTATAGAAAGGAATAATGAGTCATGGTGAGCCGATTGAATAATTGGATTTTCGGATTGTCTGCTGTAGTTATCGTGTTGGGATGTGCGATAGAAACGCCGGCGTTAGAGATTGGGGAAGAGGAAATCGGGATCAATCTAGATTTTACCTATGTGACGAAGTATTTATGGCATGGGTATGATGTGCTGGATGATAAAGGGGCGTTTCAACCCAGCGCTGAATTCAGCTGGAGAGGATTTTACGCGGGTGTTTGGGGATCTTGGCCGGATTCTTCTGGATGGGCCGGAGGAACAAGAAGATCGGATTTAACGGAAATCGACATGTATATTGGGTATGAATGCAGTGTCTTTCAAGATGAATGGTATCAGATCGATACATTTATCACGTATACATACTTCGCTTATCCCCATACGAATAGTGACGGAGATGTGCAGGAAATCGCGAATGGCATGTCTTTTCCTAACTTGATTCCGCTGGGGCCCTTCTTATTTAGTCCCCCCGCTATGACAATTTCTATGAATGGGATGGCGTGCAGTCCAGCCGTCACATTGACAATGGTAATATCCATACATTTGGCTTGACGTATGACCTGCCCTGTTCCCCCTTTGTTGAGTCAGCAGGAAGAACAGGAAGTCAATTTTAATTGGGATATTACCTACAATGATGGGACCTTTGGCTCCAACGCGGATTGGAGTCACACCATGATTAGTGTGGGCTCAACATTCGAGTGGAATGGATTCTATTTCACGCCGGCTCTCTATTACCAATGGTCGTTGGATGACGATCCATTAGCCGTTAATGATGAAGATGATTTTTATGCGGCGTTCAGTGTGGGGTATAACTTTTAATTATTCCATTCTATTTCTTTGATAAATCCCCGGCCAGTGAGGGCGCGTTTATATACTGAATGCGGGGCATAATCTGCGCTTTTCAGTCCATATTTAATTTTTAACGGGTTTGTTTCTGGTAATGAGAAGCGAAGATTACAATCGCACAGACGTCTATATCAATCTGGTGGGTAGCAAGGGAAGTTTTTTTTTCTTGCATAATTTCCGGGATGTAGCCAGGGCAGAAAAAAGCCTTGCCCTGGGCACCCGCGCTGGGTGCCCTGCCAGCTGGATTATTTTATGATGGGAGAATGACTCGCGAGAGGAGAATCCTTATCCTGGTTCCCACATACATACTAAGGGGAGTCGTTCTATGACGGGACGGGAACGTGTTCTGGCTGCGATTGATCATCGGGAGACTGACCGTGTACCGCTGGATATGTGGGCGGAGGAAGTGGTTTGGGACCGATTGCGGAAGGATTTGCGATTGCCTTCCAAACGGGCGGTACTTGAACGGTTTCATATTGATATACGCTGGCTCGATGGCGTTTATACCGGGCCGGATTTTTCTGATCCGGATGGCACGTTCAGTGAGAATATGTGGGGGGAGCGATATCGGATTGTAGGCAGCGGGGAGCGTGTCGCCTGTGGAGGAGCGTTGGATCACGCCCAGTCGTTTCAGGAGATTGAAGCGCATCACTGGCCCTCGAACGATTGGATTCAAATGGAGGTTCTGCGGGATCAGATCCAGCGGGATGAGGAATATGCGATTCTGTATGGGTACGCGGATATTTGGCAGCGCGTGGCGATGGTACGTGGACTCGATAACATGTTTCTGGATATGCTCGAACGTCCGGAATGGGTCCATTTTATGACCGGGAAACTGATGGATTTTTACCGGGAAGATTGGACACGGGCGATGGAGGCGGCAGAGGGGCGTATCGATATCTTCTTCCTCATCAGCGATCTTGGAACACAAAGTGGGCCGATGATGAATCTGGATCTGTTTCGGGAATTTATCCTGCCCCGTGTACGGATCATGGCGGAACTCGCGCATTCTTTTGGGAAAAAGATTATGTTCCATTCCTGTGGTTCGGCGCGGTTGTATATTAATGATTTAATTGACGCTGGGATTGATATCCTGAATCCGATTCAACCGGCGTGTGAAGGAATGGATCCAAAAGGATTGAAAGCGGATTTTGGATCGAGGCTTTGTTTTCATGGAGGAGTGGATATTCAAGGCGCGCTCCGGAATGGAACGCCGGGAGATGTGAGGAAGTTAACGGGTGAGCTGATTGATTGTATGAAATCCAACGGCGGATTTATTCTCTGTCCCTGTCATACCCTTCTGCCGGATATCCCAACCGAGAATATTACCGCGTTGTACGATCAGGCGTATTCAATCCGGTTTTAATGGAGTTCCCAATGGTTGATTGACGTTGGACCGGCAATCACGAGATTATCTAGAATCAAACTGGATAGCGCGTCACCGTTCGCCCACATGGAGATGCAATTTATGCCGTCTGTTTCCACGCTGGGAATACGCCGGAAGCCGTATCCTTCCGCGAGTGTGACTTCCGCTTCCCCATCTTTCATGGCATAGACGTCAAGTGTCAGATCTAAAATATGAATCATCATACGCATATGGATAAGCGCGCCGTCCGTGTAATCAAATCCTTCGAACGCTTCGTATGTGCCGCCACCTTCCCAGTCCCCGTTTCGGACATCGATTTCGTTCGTGTCGGGCTGCATGCGGGTCATTGCCCCTTGTTCAGGCCAGTTAAGCGCTGGATTGTCATCGAGATTAAAATTGACCGAATCACTGAAGCATACGCCAATATTTACATTCGCTTCAGGACCGAGAAATTGCCAATCCCACGTACAGGTAAGATCACCTTCCGTCTGAGTTGGAAATTCGCAATAGATCCAATAGGCGCCGGGAGGGGTTTGGGTAACCAGCATGGCTTCATTGGCAACGGTGAAAACCACATCCGATGGGAGATCGGGAGCGCCCTCTTGCCAAGTATAATCCGCTCCTGCAGGTTGTCCTACGAGTGGACCATCGACATAACCTTGGGCCGCCGAAAAATCGTACTCAGCGACCAGCTGAGCCTGCGCAGTCCCCACTGGCGCTAACGCGATTACTCCAAGCAAAAAAATAGCATAAGTCTTTTTCATTCTTCTTCCTTTCTTGATTTTGTTTCAATAAAAACGATGTTTATTTTAAATAAATCTACGCGCTTTTTGTAAAGGAATACAACTGATTTTTAATTGATTTTATTAATTAAAAAAAGATTAGATCTCCGATAAAATGATTGACGACTATTAATTTATATATACTTATATATTTATTTAGATAGAATAATGAGAGAAAAAAAAGAAGATAAATAGCCGGTAGTGTTTGGAGGATTGAACAATCCCGCCGCATATCCAGATGAATCCGCGGCGGGATTATTGGTTGGAGTTTAATGCAATTCCCAATTATTGATGGAGGTCGGACCCAGCGATGATGAGGTTGTCCAGGGATACAGCTGGTTTCCGCTTGTCCATCAACCCATATTGCGAGGCAATTCACACCGTTTGTTTCCTCGCTGGGAATTCGCCGGAAGCCATATCCTTCTGCGAGTGTAACTTCCGCTTCTCCATCTTTAGCAGCGTAGACATCCAACGTGAGATCAACGATATGAACGACCATTCGCATGTGAATGAGAGCGCCGTCCGTATAGTTCAATTCAACAAGTGAAGCGTAAGTTCCACCACCTTCCCAATCGCCGTTGCGGACATCGATGATGGGATTGGCTTCTTGCATACGGCACATCGCGCCTTGTTCGTTCCAGGTGAGATCGGGATTGCCGTCCAGGTTGAAATTGACCGAGTCGCTAATATTTACACCGACATCGATATTGCTGTCTGCTGGACCGACGTACTGCCAATCCCATGTGACATAGAGATCGCCTTCCATTTGGGTCGGAAAATGGAAGTAAGCCCAAACGTCGGTGTCTGGAACTTGAGTCAAAAGAAGGGCTTCGTCAGCGATGGCAATCATATCGCCAGCCGGTACAGCCGCCACTCCCTCAAGCCACGTATACTCTCCCCCCGCCGGTTGTGCTACGACGGGACCATCGACATAGCCTTGGGCCGCTGAAAAATCGTAATCAGCGATCAGCTGGGCCTGGAGGCTCCCAACTGGGACTAACGCCAAGACTCCGAGCAATAAAATAATTCGGCACTCTGTTTTCATTTCTTTACCTCGCTTTTTAAAAAATTTTAAATCAAATCCAAACCTATTCTAAGCAAAAAAAAAAAACTATTGTAAAGTATTGTGAACAATTTTTTTGAGTTCATTTAGCCGATAAGAAAAATACGGGTTGGAAATCCGGGTCTTCACAAAGTATAAAAGAAATGCTATATAACAATTAAGCCAGTCGCGATCCGTTCACTTCACGGGCGGGGGTAATATCCAGAATGTCATACAAGGATGAATGAGGGCGCCGTCGAATTCTAAACCTTCTATTCCCATCGTCATAAATCTCAAAAAAAATCAGCGGGATTTGCAACGGAAAATCCTTGTTCGACTCTTGTTGACATACTGGGCGCCCCTTATTCTTGTGACGGTTTATTTTTATTTTCAATACAACACGTTTTTTTCCCACAATCATCGTCTTCGCATGTTGTCAATTGCTGAACATCAAGCGAATCTACTGAATTTGTTTCTGCGCGAGCGAGTCACCAAGCTGATCAATACGTTCGAGAATCCTCAATTTCACTTACCGCCAACGTCCGAAGAGTTGCAAGGTTATCTGAATGAGTTGAAAAAAAACAGTGACACATATGAAGACATCGGTTTTTTGACGCTTCTGGAATCCAGATTCAATACGCGGGACAGTATCCTTTTTTGGAGACTCGTGATTATAGCGGAGAAGCGTGGTATCGAACGTTACAAGAGAGTGAAACGAGTTATATCATCACCGATGATTATCTAGGGTTCCGCAAAAAACCTCATTTTACAATCGCCGTTAAACGCGTATTCAATGGGCGGTATTACGTTTTACGGGCGGCGCTGGATCCCATTAAAATCTATGAAAATATACTTTCCTCCAGCGAAGTGGAGGAAGCGGATCTTTCCATCGTCAATTCCGATGGCTATTACCAGATTGTCACGCCTCATCGTGGAACGCTGCTGGAAGAATCTTCCATCATCCCACCACGCGAGCCCCAAACAGCGATCGGCCGGTTGCGGATCAATGGAAAGAACCTGTTTTATGCGTATTCTTGGCTGCGGGAAGCCGATTGGTCGCTCATCGTTCAATGGAATGATAAGATCAATCCATTTTTTATCCGCGACATTATCAAGATATTCGCGTTGTCGGCTCTCGTGATTACTGTCATCTTTTTTATCATTTTTAAACGGGCAAAGAAGGTCGCGATTTTCCAGTTGGAACGCGAACAAGCGCAGGCGCAGCTGATCCCACGCGTCGAAATTGGCTTCTGTGGGGGAACTGGCGGCGGGAATCGCCCATGAGATCAACAATCCTCTGGCCACAATCTGCGAAGAAGCGGGATTGATGAAAGATCTATTGAATCCGGAGTTTGAAGAGAAGGAAACGCCGGAAGAGTTGGTCACGCATTTGGATCTGATTCAGCAAGCGGGTTACCGATGCCGGGATATCACCCATAAGCTGCTCGAGTTCGTTCGAAAAACGGATGTGAAGCTTGATTATTATGATATCCATTTATTGATCGATGAGGTGGTGGAGGGATTGATGGGGAGGGAGATCGCCTTGTCCAACATCACGGTCGAAAAGAACTATGCGGACGAGACGCCGTCAATCAAAACCGATAAGGGGCAATTGCAGCAAGTATTGATCAATCTTTTGAAGAACGCAAAGGACTCGATGCAAGGAGAAGGATTGATTCAGATTCTCACTTCTTTGCAAGACAATCAATTCCATATTGTGATATCCGACCAGGGGAGTGGGATTCCAGCAGAGCAGATTGAAAATATATTTCTTCCATTTTATACCTCAAAAGAGGTGGGGAAAGGGACGGGATTGGGGCTCTCGGTCAGTTATGAAATCATTAAAAATCTTGGTGGAAAAATCTTGGTGGGAAAGCACAGTAGGAAAAGGCAGTTCTTTTACAATTGTTCTCCCGGTTGAGTAGCCTTTATAGCTCATCCGGCTAGTGAGTACTTTTTATTAGCGATCTCGATCGACGGCGATCACAGAGAATCAGAGGGATACCAGTTATTGCGCTATTCAAAAGTGGTTTGGAATAAGGCAAAGGCAGATGAAAGTAAAGGCTCCGGCGCCTGCGCCGGTACTTGCCTTTGTTACCCCTCTCGTCAAAAATACGAATTGTCTTTTAAGTAACGTACTCACTTACCGGATGAGCCGCTTATATCGTAGCCAGGAGAAGAATGGAGTTGGATATGGACAAAAAGAAAGTTAAGGATCTGATGTTGTCTTTGGATGAATACCCTGTGGTTTCCATGGACGCCACTTTGTTGGACGCGGTGAACGCGTTGAAAAAAGCGCAGGAGAATCTTTCTCCAGGACAGCCGCCGCACCGGGCGGTTCTTGTCATCGATCCGCATTCAAAGATTGTCGGGAAGATCGGGCAACTCGCTTTTTTGAAAGGATTGGAACCGGACTTCGAATGGCAGAACGATCTGCAGCGGTTGGCCGATGCGGGAGTCAGTGATCGTGAGATTGATACGCTGATGCAGAATATACGCTTCTGGCAGGATAATTTTACGGAGATCTGTCATCGCGCGATCCACCGGAAAGTCAAAGATGTGATGCTTCCGTTCAAGAAAGCATCGAGGAAGACGCATCCCTATTGGAAGCGATTCACAAGATTGTCCAGCTGCAGACATTATCTCTTCTCGTTACTCGAAAATCGGAAGTAATTGGTATTCTCCGGCTGTCCGATTTATATGCTGAATTTGCCTCGTGCATTCAATCCAATCAGTAAGCAAGAATGGAAATGACTATGCCAAAAGTTCTTATTGTTGATGATGAGAATCAATTTCGAATTTCACTTTTCCAAACGTCTCGCCATGCGCGGGTATGAGAATCTCGCGTTTGATAACGGTTTAGACGCTGTGAAGGCGATCCGCAGCGATCCGGATATCGATGTCGTGATTCTGGACCGGAAAATGCCTGTGATCAGTGGGAAGCAGACTCTGAAGGAGATCAAGCAATTCCGTCCCGAAATTCAGGTCATCATGTTGACGGCTTTTGGGGACACGGCGTCGGCGATGGAAGCGGGAAAGCTCGACGCGTTTTCTTATCTGCAAAAACCGTGTGAATTGGACACATTGATCGAAACGATCGATTCCGCCCGACAAGAAAAAATATACGCGATGTCACGGTATGAGATCCCGCATGACGCGAAAGGGTCAATGATGAAGTGGCTGATTGGGTCTCATAACTCGCGGCCTGGGCTGATTATCCTCGCGTTTCTCTTCTTCATAGGGATTCTTATCTGCCCATGCCGGAGTTGGCTCATTTGCTGTCTTCGCCAAAAACAGGCCAGTTGACGGATGTGAACTTGGGGTACGCGGGATACGTCAAGATGAAAAGTGGGGAGAGTATTTCAGAGTATTACAGCCAGACCAATAAACTCTCTTATGAAGCCGTGGATGAAAGCGGCAAGAAAACCACGTTCCCCCTCAGCCATCAGTCCGTTGTGTTCCGTGCGAAAGTGATGTTGGGGATTTTGGTGATCTCGGCGTTTTTTTGGCTTCCGGCGCGTTACCGGTTGGGATTACCGCGTTGCTTGTTGGCGTGCTGATGTATTTTTTCGGTGTGTTGAAACCGGATGATGTTGCGCGAGCGTACGCGAAAGACGCGGTGATTTTTATATTCGGCGTTCTGGCGGTGTCCACAGCGATTAGTAAAAACCGGTCTGGACCGTCGAATCGGTTTACTATTAATGGGGCATTCAACCACGTTGCCGCGGTTTTTATTTCTGTTTCTGCCTTTGTTGGCCGTCGCGTGTTCGTTTGTTTCCGAACACGCTTTAATCGCTTTTCTGATGCCTTTAATCATTATCATTTATACAACATCGATTCGTGAGAATGGCTTACAAAAGGATCGCTATCTCGCTGTGATGTTAGTTCTTTCGCTTTTGTTTCGCGGCTAATATCGGAGGGCCGGGGTCACCCGCCGCCGGGGGGCGAAACGCGGTCATGATGGGGAATCCTAACGGATTACGGCATGAGTCCCACTTTCGGGGAATGGGTGAAATACGGTTTGCCTTTCGTGCCGGTCATGGCGATCGTTATAGCGCTTTACTTTTTTTATCGTCTTTCGAAAAAAGATCCAAGTGCAGAATTTGAATATCTCATCGGTCGTTAAGCAGGCGTCGGAAAAAATCGGTCCGATGAATCAAAAGGAATACATCTCGGCCATTTTGTTAGCCATTTTGGTTCTTTCTGTGGATCACATGCAGCGACCGGTACGGGATGGGAGGGCCGGTTATATTATGCCTGGTTCTGTTTAACCTGTTCCGGATTCTGAGTTGGCGTGACATCGCCCGTGTGCAATGGGAAGTGGTCGCGTTGTATGCGAGCGCCTGCGCGCTTGGGAAGGGACTGGCGGTAACGGGCGCGGCGTTGTATATGGCGAATACATTCGTCAACGCATTACCTGAATTCATGAGAAACGGCGAGGGGCTCGCAATTGCGACAAGCCTCTTTACCGGGATTATCACCAATTTTATGAGCGACGGCGCCACGGTCTCCGCTATCGGGCCGATTACGGTTCCAATGGCCACGATTGCCGGGGCGCATCCCTGGATGATCGGTTTCGCCACGGCGTTTTCTTCCTCGTTCGCTCATATGTTGATTATCGGCACACCGAACAATGCGATCGCGTACGCGATGTCCAGGGATCCCGTTACCGGAGAACATCTGGTGACCTTGACCGATTTTCTCAAGCATGGAGCGGCCGTTCTGGTCCTATCCTTTTTGGTCTTGTGGGGTTGGACCTTCTTTGGGTATTGGCGATGGATAGGATTTTAACAGCGCTTTACGTAGAGAAAACCTGATTCATAGAAACGCATTGATTCGAAAACGCCCTATAGATGATTGAGCCGAAAAAGAGAATAATAAAAAAGAGAGAAATGTGGTTTAATCGTCTCCCAGCGCTCGCGGCCGGTGGGAGGCGAATTATCTTCCCGCGACAATACCTTTTTATCTAAGGATTCTTTATCATGTCCGAAAAAATTAATCTTCTTATTGTGGATGATGAGACTCAATTTCTCAATTCGATAAGCCGCCGTTTGGAGATGCGTGGATTTAATGTCATGAAGGCGGAAAACGGCCGACAAGCGATAGAAGCCGCCAAGAGTCAACGTTTTGATATTGCCATCCTGGATTTAAAAATGCCGGAAATGGATGGGAAAGAAACGTTGGATTTACTCAAGCAAGAAGACAAGCATATCGAAGTAATCATTTTAACGGGATATGGATCGATCGATTCCGCGATTGAGTGTACGAAATTGGGCGCTTTCCGCTATCTCCCCAAACCGTATGAATTGGAAAAACTGATTGAGCTCTTGCAGCAGGCCTTTCAGGAAAAAATGAAGAAACAATATGCGGAAGATGAGGAACGGATGAAGAAAATCCAGGAAATTTCTCTTGGAAACAGTCCTCTAGGCATCTTGCAAGCGTTGAAGGAATTGGATCGCTCTTAATCAATACTCTTCTCTTTTTATTCCCTCTGCTTTTAGGACGTGGAGAATCGGAATTGTGTCCAATCGATTCCGAGTTTTCGCATTCGCGCGCGAAGGGTGTGGTGGTTGATTTGAAGAAGCGCGGCGGCTCCGTGGGGGCCTTCAACGCGTCCCTTGGTGAAGGTGAGCGCCTTTTTGATGTGAATCCGCATCGCTTCATCCAAAGGGAGGATGGGGGGCGCGGCAGTTTGGGGATCTTGCGTGTTTGATCCTTGTGATAAGGTTTTTATAGGAGAAGGAAGAACACCCAACGCTTTGGCGACTTCCAATTTGTTTCCGTTTCCGAGAAGCGCCGCGCGGTCCATGATTGAACCAAACTCTCTGATGTTACCCGGCCAGGAATAGGAGCGCAGTAGATTTGTATCTTCCTCGGAGGGGAGAATGATGGGCAGGCCGAATCGGATCGCCGACCGTTCCGCGAAGTATTTGGCTAAGAGAGGAATGTCATCAAGCCGGTCACGCAGGGGGGGGAGAAGAATGGGGAAAACCGCGATGCGATACCAGAGATCATCGCGGAACCGACTATCCTGGACCATAGCGGCTAAGTCGCAGTGTGTCGCGGCGATGACCCGCACATCGACTTTGATGGGATGATGACCGCCGACCCGCTCCAACCAACCATCTTGAAGCACATGTAATAATCGCACCTGCGCGTTTTGAGGAAGTTCTCCAATCTCGTCAAGAAAAATTGTTCCTTTATCCGCTCGTTCAAACCATCCTTTATAGGTTTCAATCGCGCCGGTGAACGCTCCCCGTTCATGTCCGAATAGTTGGGAATCGATCAATTCGGGTGGAATCGCGCCGCAGTTCACACGCAGGATGGGGCCTTGGGCTCGATTGGATCGTTTGTGGATGGTGCGCGCGATTAGTTCCTTGCCGGCGCCGGTCTCGCCTAGAATCAGGACAGGCGCGTTGGATGGAGCGACTTGATTGACCCGCTCCATGACTGTCCGCAGGCTGGAAGCCGAACCTACAATCGTATCATCAATATCCCGGCGGCCCAGGCGATTGAGCAGACTTTGCTTATCCGCTTCCGCCGCTTCCCGGAGCGCGGTGAGTTCGCGAAACCTGTGGTCATTATCCAGCGCAAACGAGAACGGTTCGAGAAGGATCGTCAGCATTTTCACATGACGGGCCTGAAACGTATTGCCTGGCGCGGCGATGAACAGAAGAACGCCGAGAATACCACTTGGGCTTTTCAACGGACCGGCGATCCAATCGGACGCTTCGCTGTATTGCCGGAGGAAGCGCAATTGACCCTGTTGGGAGGACGGTTCGGATCGGCGGATCACTTCGCCTTTCTTATGCCAAGTCATTATACGTTTCATTTGGGAGGTGGAGCATTCAATCTCTGTTTCGGTTGAAGGGACGTTTTCATCAAGGCATGCGAACGCCACTGTTTGGAGGCTGGTTTGATTGGAATTGATTTGCTGGACAATGATTTGACCGATGGGCAAGTGGGGAGTCAACCTGTCCACGATGGTTTGAGTCGAGTCATCGATTTCAAGGCGGTGGCAGGTTTCACGCCAGACATCAAGCAAGATATTATTGAATTTATCCATAATTTAATCCCGTTAAATTTAATATATATTCTATATTATTTAATAGATTAAGCAAGTATATATTCTTGTTTTTTCTCTTTTCCCCTATCTTCTTTTCTCAGGATTTGTTTTTCGCAGAGATTTTTGCATTTTCTATTTTGGCGCGAGGATTGCTTAGAGGTTCTGTATCCACGAGTAAAGGAAAGGTGAATAGTATGGACAAAAAAGCTAGCGGTATATTAGAAGAGAGCGCGGTGGATCATCATCCTGGAAGGAAGGCGCCTTTAGCGCCAGCGGGGCAGAAGGGATTTACATTGTGGTTTACCGGTCTTCCCTGTTCGGGGAAGACTACGATTTGCGAGCACCTCGCGCCGTTATTAAGAAAACGGAATATCAAATTTGAGGCTCTCGATGGCGATGTCGTCCGAACCAATTTGTCGAAGGGGTTGGGATTTTCTCAGGAGGATCGGGATATCAATATCCGGCGTATTGGATTTGTGTGCAATCTTCTCACACGGAATGGAATTATGGCCATCGGCGCGGCGATCAGTCCCTATCGTTCGATCCGGCAGGAGAATCGGGATCTGATTCAGCATTTTGTGGAAGTGTATGTGAAATGCCCTGTGGAAGAATGTGAACGGCGGGATGTAAAAGGGATGTATGCGAAAGCGCGCGCCGGATTGATTACACAATTCACCGGTGTGGACGATCCATATGAACCGCCTGAGCATCCGGAAATAATTTGCGACACGATGAAAGAGACTCCTGGTGAAAGCGCCAATCATATCATCGACCGGTTGATTGAATTGGAATATCTCACTGCATAAAAAGCCAGTGAAATTCCATCATTATTAATACGCCTCCCCTCCCCCATTCCCTCTCCTCATGCTGGGGGAGGGGAATTCATTATTAATCCATTATTTGATGATTATCCCTCACATTTCATAAGGTTTATCTATTCCGTTTGTAGTAAAGACACTGAACTATCAATCAATAATCCGAAATGAATTGTCTTGAAAAAGATAACTTGACAGGATTCGTGTGGGCATGTTACATTCGGGCTGGCATCATAAAGATGGGTAGGAGTTCTCTCTTTGTGTGAATGTTGTTATAAATGGAAAAGAGAAACTTATATCAATGATCATGAGGTCAATGCGCTGCTGAGAAAAGAATATGCGGAGGGCTGTGTATTATCTTGAATAAGGATAAGAAATGCATATACAGTATATTACTAATTGTGTGTGGATTGACGCTTCCGCTGAACTCACATGGCGAGAAGCCGGAATCTTGTTTATTCGTCGTGTGCGCCGATGCGGGGAATGATCTGTATCGTGTTTTGGTCTCCAATGGCATAAAGGTTCAACGTTTGGAAAAACCGGAAGAGGCCGCGCAAACGGCGTCCAATGGAAAGGGGATTCTTATCCTGGCGGACCAGTATCCAAATTTTCCAACTGAGATTGAACCGGCTTTTTGGCAGCAGGCGAATGAAAAGAATCTGCGTGTGTTCATTGAATTTCCCCAATCCATTCCTGGAATCAAAGCAGGGAAACCCCGCCGGACTGATTTGGAAAGAGCAGTTGTCATCTCGGATGCGTTTGGAGATGATTTAAAGCCAAACCGGATCGTGGCGATTCATGATTGCCATTTTATCCCGATTCAAGCGTCTTCATCCTATATAGTTCTTGCAAAAGTGGCCGGATTTGACACAGCGGTTTTTGGACTTGATGATGTGACATCTTATCCCTTGCTTTTTGAATATAAAGAAAAGCGAATTCTTGTGTCTACGGCCAAACTGAGCCAATTCGTGACGGGCCGGTACGCTCCAAAGAAAGCGTGGCAGGCGATTTGGAAGATGATTTTACAATGGCTGCAACCGGAGATTCCCATTCCCGTTTTGGAATGGACTCCCACTGTTCGCCCGTCATATACGCGTAATGAACCGCTTCCACCGGACGCCGCCAAGCGCGCAGTGATTCGCGGAGTGGATTGGCACACGAACGCAAAGATGTTGATCCACGAGTCGTGGAAATCGAAGTATAACTCCTACCGGGAAACCGGCGTTGTCGATCCTGCGAATCCGGTTGGGCCTTTGCCGGATCCAACATGGCCCGCTGGAGACGGCGCGTATGGTGTGCTTGAAGGATTTAGTTCGCGAATTCGATATAACGGAACGCAAGGCGTTCGATGGTGGCTTCGCTCGGACTCCAATGGTGAGAGTTCTCTTGCTTTCGCGCTCCGATCGAAATTAGACGGCGATCCGCGAAGCCGCCGGATCGCGATGAATTTATTGGATTGGGTTTATTTCCATTCGGGATTGTTTCAGGACGATCCAGAGAAGGCCAATTGGGGATTGGTACGTTGGGCGTGGGACAGCGGCTCCTTGTATGGCGATAATGATGTGAAAATTATTTTAGGCTGTATAGGAACATCCTCGATATTGGAGACCTCTCGCTGGGATGCGCCTCTATTGAAAAATATTCTAGCGAATTATCGTACTACAGGCGTATATGGTTTCCGTGGCGCGGCGTTGAATACTGATGAATTATTGAATCTCGGTTGGAAACACTATTGGGAACGTCCTACGATCCACTATGCGCCGCATTATCAGGCCTGGATTTGGGCTGTGTATCTTTGGTTGTATGACAAAACTGGATACGAGCCGCTGCTCACACGCACACGATCGGCGATCCGGATGATGATGGAAGCGTATCCCGATCAATGGCAGTGGACGAATGGGATTCAACAGGAACGGGGGAGGATGTTGCTTACCTTGGCATGGTTGATCCGTGTGGATGATCGACCCGAACATCGCGCATGGTTGAAACAAATGGCAGAGGATATGCGGCAATGTCAGGATTCATGTGGCGCCATCCGTGAAGAACTTGGGAACTTGAAAAATGGAGGATACCGGCCTCCTCAATCCAACGCGGAATATGGAGAGAATGAAGCTTCGTTAATCCAAGAAAATGGAGATCCTGTGGCGGATCTATTGTATACATGCAATTTTTCTTTTTTAGGTTTACACGAAGCGTACGCCGCTACGGGTGATATACAGTATCAAACAATGGAGGATCGACTGGCCGCGTTTCTCGTTCGGATTCAAGCGCAAAGCGCCGCTCATCCCGAATTGGATGGAGGATGGTTCCGCGCTTTCGATTATGAACGGTGGGAGTATTGGGGTTCCAACGCAGACGCCGGATGGGGCGCGTGGTCGATTGAAACCGGCTGGACGCAAGCATGGATTCCGACGGTTCTGGCGTTACGGGAACTTGGTTTGAATCTATGGGATGTAAGCCGGAACAGCCGTATCGCAGACCATTGGGATGTATATCAGTCTCGTATGTTGGGTGATGTTGAGTATATCAAATAGTCACTGTATCCACGGGATTTTTTTTAGACGGAATATCCGCATTCCATAGTAATGAAGAAAACAGAAGGTAGTGTGAGAGGAGATATGATGAGTCTTACAAGGAGAAAGTTTACTGCTATTTCCAGCGCTGTGGGGGCTGGTGTGGTGTTGGGAGCGGTTCCGGGTGAATGTGAGAATGATAAGGAGGGGACAGAGGGCAGTGTAAAGGCTGGGCGGCCGAATATTTTGTGGATTGTCGCGGAGGATATTTCCCCTTTGTTAGGCTGCTATGGTGATCCTGACGCGGCGACTCCTCACTTTGACCGGTACGCGAAAGATTCGTATCTATTCAAACGCGCGTATTCAACGGCTCCCATTTGCGCGCCTTCACGATCCTGCCTGGCTACCGGGATGTATGCAATCTCTTTGGGAACGCAGAACCTGCGCTCAGAAGTTGAGATTCCAGATCGAATCGAACCACTCGCAAAATTGCTGCGAGATCATGGATATTGGACGGCTTTACGCGGCAAGACGGATTATAACTTTGATCCGAAAGGATTGTTTGACTATTGGAAAGATGACACGGCGCTTTGGCGGCCGTGCCCGGAAGGAAAGCCATTTTTTGCTTTTATGAATTTAGGTTCCACGCATGAGGGATCGGGCAACCACGCATCACGCGCGGAACAAGCGCTCAAGCGGCTGCCCGCGGATCTCAAACACGATCCAGACACCATTACTTTGCCCCCGTATTTTCCAGACACGCCGGAGATGCGGCGGCTTTGGGCCCGGTACTATGATTTAATTACCGTCTACGATCGCGATGTGAATGAGGTTTTAGAACAGCTGGCCGCTGATGGACGCGCCGATGATACCATCGTGTTTCTAATGGCCGATCATGGAATGGGATTGCCCCGTTATAAACGCTGGTTGTATCTGACTGGTTTGCATGTGCCGTTGATTATTCATGCGCCCAAAAAGTTTCAGCATTTAATTCATGAAGAGCCGGAGCGATTGGTACGGAATGAACTGGTTTCTTATGTTGATCTGCCGCCGACTGTATTGCAGATGGCGGGGATTCCGATCCCTGATCGGTTTCAAGGGCGTCCTATATTCGGCTCAGATCAACGAAAATATGTCTTCGGCGCGCGTGACCGGGCTGATGATATGTATGATCTGAGCCGCCTCGTGTTCGATGGACGCTATCTCTATATCCGCCATTACCTGCCTCATATAATCCCGATGCAGGAAGGGATTATCATGAGTCCCTACACCAAGGAATTTCACAAGGAATTGTATAGGGCGCATGAGGCGGGATTGGATACGGAGCAGTCGAAAAAGTTATGGAATCCACGGCCATTTGAGGAATTGTACGATATTCAAGACGATCCAAAGGAACTGCATAACCTCGCGGATAAGGAAGAACTGAAAGTGGTAAAGGACGCGTTGGCCGCAAGGCTTAAAACATGGATTCTTGAGACGCGGGACAGCGGTTTTTTTGACGGAGCCTGAGATGCACCGCCGGGCCAAGGAAGCGAACGCAACGCCATATGATATTCTACAGGACGCTTCACTGTATCCGATTGAAGAGATTCTTGACGCGGCGGAAAAAGCGTCACGGCCAGACGCTGAATCGATCTCCATCGGCTCTGATCCAATGGTGACATACTGGGCGATTCAACAGCGGATCATTCGTAAGGACAAATCGGATGGCGCGGTTACGTTCCTGAGTAAACAACTCAAGAATCCGAATCCAACGGTTCGAACGGCAGCGGCGGAGGCTCTCGCCCGGATCGGCCATGAGGAATTGGCGATTCCCGTGTTTCGCGCGCTTCTGTTGGAAGAAGAGCCGAATCTTCTTTTGTATGTCGCGCGTTCGCTCGCGATTTCTTTTGATGATGTCAAACCATTGGAGGATGAGATCCGGCGAACGCGGGAACGGATGCTGGCCCCGCCCGGCTCTCCCCGGCCCTGGAAGGATTTCAACTATTGCGCGTTTACTACATGGGCTCTTGAATGGGCATTGATTAAATCTGGATTGAATAAGCCGGAAGATTTTGATTTGATATAGGTAATAAAAAGGGCTGATCTAAGTGAGTACGGAAGGTTAAAAATATTCTCATTTCATGTGAGATTGCGTAATCATGTTCGCCCAGCCTTAAAAGGCTGGGCTAGTATCTAATGTCCCTCCGGGATAGAAAAAAGTAGCCCAGGGTTTCAATCCTATCAATTATACACATATTTTTTAGATTTCGCTGACCTCAAACAGCGGAATTTTTTTTCTCCTCTTGTATAGCATATTATTTATATGCTATACTACTAGCATGACAAAATTATCGGCCTCAAAAATCGCTGCGTTGCGACGGGAACGAACGAAATTGCTCAAGGAAATGGCCTCGCTTTCTGGGCTCTTGAAAGGCTCTTACCTTGAGCGGTTTTCCACTTGTTCCCGGTCCACTTGTTCATGCCATCAAGGCCAACGGCATGGGCCGCGAATCTATGTGGTCGTCACCCGGAACAAGACCCAACGGCAGGTGTATGTGCCCCAAACGCAAGTGGACGCGGTTCAAAAGGGCATTCAGAACTACCACCGTCTCCAAGAGATCGTGGACCGGATCACTGCCATCAATCTCGAACTCATGCAAGGGAGAGCGCTCGATGAGTCTAACTCATGAGGAATTACTTCACTTGACCAAACAACACACCCACCTCGGACATGAAAAGCAGAATGACTGTGTCGCGCGGCAACTGGAAATGATATTGAATTCGCCCGGAACCTCTCTTCCTCAAGCCGCCGGCAAGGGGGAGAGTTCCATGGCCAACCTCGCTTCCTTTTACCGCTTCGCCAACAATGAAAAGATTCCGCTCGATTCCCTCCGGCAAATTCGAGCGCAGACGGTCCTGGACACCGTTCCGGACGGGGGCGATATCATGGTCGTCCATGATATGAGCCCGTTGGACTTCTCCACACAAAACGCCAAGATGGATCGGCGCCTGATCGGGAATCATCGGGGGATGGGATACGAGTACGTCTGTTGCGCGGCTCTTGATCCGCATTCGGCGGCCTTTCTTGGAGTGCTGCATGACACGGTGATCAATGAAAATGGCCCGGACGATACCGGGGTGATGAATTACGACTACGAGCGGCTCTTCGAAGGGGGCTCTCCGGACGAACAACAGGCGCTTCAAGAAAACCACCGCCACCAAATGGCGGTTCACGTCAATGGCCTCTCCTCGCTCTTACAAAACTACCACGTTATCCACGTCGCCGATCGGGAATTCGATGATATCTTCGTCATAGATCAATGCCTGATGGCTCACACCGATTTCGTCATTCGCTCCATGGCGAACCGGAATGTGCAAGTCCCCCACGCCGAGTGGATTCCTCCGGACGCTTTCACGAACCAACAGGCGGGACATGCTCTCCAACCCGGATGGGTCTGTGTGAATCTGGGACGATTCGTCGAGGCCGTCCCGCTGCAACCGTATAAGAATCTCCCGTTGGATAAGCGAGGGCGCGTCACGGATCCCGGCCACGCGGCGCGCACGGCCCATTTGTCCATCGGATCGTGGCCGCTCCGTCTCTACCGGCCCGCCAAACGCAACCACCGCTATTTCCAACTCCCGCATCCGATCCACCTCCACCTAGTCGTCATACGGGAGACCGATCCTCCCCTCGGAGTGGAACCTCTTCTTTGGGTGCTTTTTACCAGTTTGCCGGTTGCTACCTGGGAACAGTTGCGCTATATCGGGCGCCTGTATGAATTCCGCTGGAAGATTGAAGATTTCTTCAAATTGCTGAAGTCCGGGTATGGGATCGAAAAACATCGCTTTTGTAATGCCACGAAAACGGCGAAATTGCTCGTGCTACTGACCATGGCGGCGATGACACTTTTCCATCTGAAGGAGGAACTTGGGTTGCCGTCTGGAGGCTATCTCGATGAACAGGGATACCAAAAACTCAAACACGCTTCGCGAGACCTTCATAATCCCGATCTCGATCTCCGTTGGCGATTCCTTGCTTACATCGCCAAAGCCGGGGGATGGCTTGGACGGAGAAACGATCCTCTCGGCCCGACGATTCTCATGAGAGGACTCCTGCAGTTCCTGGCTGTTTTCGATATGCTTTCCCAGCATCAACCTTTAATCCACGAAGCCCTTGAACATCCCGAAATTCTTCGCATATTAATATGTGTATAATTGATAGCCTTTCAAGGCTGGGAGAGCAACCGCATTCTTCCATAAAAACAGATAAAAAGGCAAGGTTTTATTCTGCCCTTGCGATTTACCGCAATCATTACCAATCAACCAATCCACTAATCGGCGCCAACCCTATGCGCTATCCTCTTTCTCATACACCACCGTCACCGTCGTCCCGATTCCCCCACGCACGTTAAAGACGCCTTCCACCTGCATCCATTGTGGTTCGCACGCCTCGACAAGATCGTCAAGTATTTTATTCGTTACCATCTCATAAAAAATTCCTTCATTACGGTAGCTGTAAAAATAGTATTTCAGCGCCTTCAATTCCAAACATTTTTTATCCGGGATATACTCAATCCGGATCACACCAAAATCCGGATTCCCCGTCTTCGGGCAAACCGATGTAAATTCCGGGCACTCGATCGAAATCACATACTGCCGTCCCGGATACGCGTTCTCAAAGGTTTCAAGAATATCACTCATAATCAATTCCTTTCCTCTCTACTGAATCTCCAACAAATCAGCGGATCGCGCCGCCCGATCGGGCAGCGGGGGAAAATTTTCATTCACGCCAATCTGATACCAATACGCCGTGCTGCACCAATCATCCGATCGTTCGAAAAGCCCTTGATTCCAGCCGATCTGCTGGCAAGTCAGTTTTTTCAATGAGCCAAACCGGATCGGATCCATCGTATGAAAACGGTACAGCGAAACGTACGTCGTATTCTCATCCACTTTCTCGTTCAGCGTACAGCCATGATACTGATTCTGATATTTCCCAAGTCCCCAGGCGGAACAGAAATAATCTTCCGTGCCCGTGCCGCAGAGAGTCGGGAAATCTTCATCATCATTTACGTAAAACTTAAATTCTCCTTCCCCCCACCAATAGGGCCCCAAGGTCCGTACGCCAATCATCGTCCCAATATACACCCCCGGCGCGTCGACATCGGATAAAATCACATAATCATCCTTCTCCACCGTAGGATTCTGCCGCCGCCACTGCGCGTGAAATCGGCCCGTATTGTCAGGAAGCGCGGGCAGCAATTCGTAATCAATCTGAAAATACACCGATCCGATCACGCTTTCGCTGTCATTCTCAACCGTGATTTTCGCCCCGGTTTCAAACGGCATGGGAAAATAACAATTCAATCCACGTCCTTCCGTCACACAAACCAACGACGAATTAAGCGGCTTATTGACGCCATGCGCCTGCCCAAAGAAATCCAAAATTGGACATTCCACGCTTGGCGTATCCGAACCATCCCAATACATCCGCAAAATCGCGTTCCGGTAATGTTCTTGATTCGGCCGGATCGTCATCCAGATATGCCGGATCACCCCGCAACCTTCAATATCCATCAACACCGCCGTCTTCCCCGCTTCAAGATTCCGGATGCAGGGAGATCCTTTCCGCCCCTCCAACGCCTGCCCGCCCTGACCGGGCAATCCCTCACGATTCTCCCAAGTAATCGCGCGGGTTTCCCCTCCCGTAATCAACGGAAGCGCGCTGATCCCCCCAATATTCGGAGCGAATATAACCGCCCGCCGCTGCGTGAGTTCGCAACCATGTATGACGATCAACAACAAAGCGAAACCACTAACTAACAAAACTCGTTTCATTCCTTCTACCCCCTTTAAGGATAATATCTCTCCATTCATAACGATTCTATCGATCATACCTGACTTTTTCGCAAAGAACAGGGAATTCAAATGGCTCCACTCTCGATTCTTTTCTCCAAACCAACCACATCCGGCCATTCACGCCAAGCGTCTGAACGTGTTCAATATATTGTATATCTTACGGCTCCGACTCACGGTACCGGTACGAATTTTACTTTTTGGAATCCTTGCATGGCCATCTCAACCATAGATCCACTGGAATTAAAAAAACGCTTAATTAGCGAGCTGAACAAACCACAATTGGAATCCGTCACATACACGGATGGTCCGCTCCTGGTTCTGGCCGGGGCGGGCAGTGGGAAAACCCGCGTGATCGCCTACCGCATCGCCTATTTAATCGCGGTCAAAAACCTGGCGCCCTGGAATGTGCTGGCGGTCACTTTTACGAATAAAGCCGCGCAGGAAATGAAAGAACGAGTTGAATCGATCCTCGGCGCATCGGCGCGCGGCATCTGGATCGGCACGTTTCATTCCATCTGCGCCCGTATGCTGCGCTACGCCGGACCCAAAATCGGAATTGAATCCACGTTCACCATCTACGACCGCGCCGATCAAAACGCCGCGATCAAACGCGCCATGACGGAACTCAACATCAAATCCATCGAACTCAAACCGGCGCTCGCGCTCAATATTATCTCCAAAGCGAAAAGCCGCTTCGAATGGCCCGCTGAGTTCGAAGCCAACGCGCGGGATGAAAACGATTTCATCGCCGCGAAAATTTATAAAACCTATCAACGAATTCTCCGCGAAAACAACGCTCTCGATTTCGACGATCTCCTAATGGAAACCGTCCGCCTGCTGATCGACAAACCAGAGATCGCGGATGTATACCGAAAACGGCTGCAATACATCCTCGTCGACGAATACCAGGACACAAACCATCCCCAATACCTCTTCCTCCGCGAATTGGCGAAAGAACGGCGCCAGATCTGCGCTGTCGGTGACGACGATCAATCCATCTACCGGTGGCGTGGAGCCACGATCCGCAATATTCTCGAATTTGAAAAAGACTACCCGCAAGTCAAAAAAGTCCGCTTGGAACAGAATTACCGTTCCACAAAAACCATCCTCGCCGCCGCTTCCCATCTCGTCAAACGCAACAAACAACGGCATGACAAAACCCTTTGGACAAACCGGGAGGAAGGCGAAAAAATCAACGTCATCGAATTACCCGATGAGATGGCGGAAGCGTACTGGATCTGCGAGGAAATCCAACGATTGCACAACCAGAACCAAATTCCCTACAGTCAATTCGCCGTATTTTACCGGGTCAACGCCCAATCCCGTGTCTTTGAAGAAGAATGCGTCCGGCGTCAAATGCCCTATCAACTCATCGGCGCCACCGCGTTCTACCAACGGAAAGAAATCAAAGACGTCATCGCGTATTGTCAACTCTTACTCAATCCCGCGGACGTCGTCGCCTTCCAGCGCATAATCAATGTGCCCCGGAAAAAACTGGGGGAAAAAACCGTCGCGAAACTCCTCGCCTACGCCACCCGTATCCACGCGCCCATCCTTTACGCCGCCGTGCGGGTGAACGATCCTCAAAGCGAATCGGATATCCCACCACCCGCCCGCGCCGCATTCGCCCGTTTCGCCAAGCAATTCGCATTCTGGAAAAAATGCGCGGATGAGTATACGCTCGACAAACTGATCGATGATATTGTCGCGCGATCCGGATACCGGGAAATGCTGACCAATGACGAAAAAGATCCCCAAAGCGGCGCCCGGCTGGACAATATCGAAGAACTTATCAACGCCATGGCACAGTTCCACGAAGCGTATAACAAGGAAGAATCCCCCAAAGCCGACGCGCTGACCGTTTTACAAGCATTTTTGCAGAACGTCTCCCTCGTTTCCGATGTGGATAAATTCAAGGAAGGGGAAGACGCCATTATTCTGATGACGCTCCACAGCGCGAAGGGACTCGAATTCCCCTATGTCTACATGACGGGGATGGAAGAAGGTTTATTTCCCCATTTCCGCTCACTCGATTCCCCCGCCGAGTTGGAAGAAGAACGCCGGCTCTGCTATGTCGGCATCACACGCGCCATGAAACGGCTTACCCTCACGCACGCCGCTTCCCGCCGTCTGCACAGCCTCCGAGATAACACCATCCCCAGTACATTTCTAAATGAAATTCCACGGGAATATGTGGAAGAACTCTTCTGGCGCGGCGCGGCGCCGGATCCCTACTGGCCACCCGATGAAATGCTCGAAGATGAAACTGAATTCGCTCCCCCGGTCAAACAAGACGCGCCTTTCGACGCGGGAGATATGGTCATCCACAGAACCTTCGGTTTCGGCGTAATTTTAGAAGTTCAGGGCCAAGGTGAAAAATCCCGCATCACAGTCGATTTTCAAGAACTTGGTAAAAAAACACTGATCCAACAATACGCCCGCCTAAAGAAAGTATAATGTAACTACACCCTAAACCAATTTAATATCAAAAATAATAATGAAACAAATACATTGTATACGATCACGGCCTTATCTGGAAATTACGATTCTCGCCACCGGAGTGTTTCTCCTCTATGGCGGTATAGTCTTAATCTCCTCACTATTTACGTTCGAGCCTTCCAGCACTCCCTTATTCTGGCCTGCGAACGCCATCGTATTAATCATTATGCTCTATTCAACGCCCCAACGCGCCTTAATCTATCTTGGCGCGGCGGGATTGAGCTATTTTGTCTATTTAATCTTTCACGATGTGTTTGGATTGGGACCATCCTGCTTATTAACCGGGGCCAATCTGATCGAAATCCTGTCGGGCTATCTTTTGATTCTGTATTGCGCGGAAAAACCCATTCAATTCAATCGACTTAGGAACACGGTTGAATTAATCGGGTATGGCGTCATTCTCAACTCAATGATTGGAGCCACGGCGGGAACAATCCTTATGATGTATGTCTGGGAAGCGCCTACAATTATCAACTGGTCAATCTGGTTCGGCACCGCTTCCATTGGTTATCTAATGGTTCTTCCTTTAATGATTTCTTGGCTGGCGCCATTTCCAAAAACGTACAACCGGAGAGAAATTATCGAAATTATTCTCATTTTCGCCTTCTGTTTTATCTCTTCAATTCTCATTTTCGCCGTCGAAAGAGATAAGCCAATTGTTTATCCTTACCTTATATTTCCCGTTCTCTTGTTATCCGCTTTGCGGTTCGATCTGCGAATCACCTCCATCGCTTTTCAAATCTTCATCATTATCGCGTCTATCTGCAGCGCAAACGCGTTGGGCCCGTTCGCCATGGGAGAATACTATCGCGAAATTGTATTAGTGCGTTTTAACCTTTTCTGTGGAATAACAATCATCACAGTGCTTGTGGTTTCCGCATTGCACGCCGAAAGAGAATTCTTAGTCCATGAACTGCAAGACGCCCTAAGCCAAATCAAGACACTAAGCGGCTTCATCCCAATCTGTTCCCATTGCAAGAAAATTCGAGATGATTCAGGCTATTGGAATAAACTGGAAACATACATACAAGAAAACTCAGACGCCCAGCTTTCCCATGGAATCTGCCCGGACTGCGCGAAAAAACATTATCCAGATTATTTCGATTCTAACGATGATAAAAAATCGATTCTAAGTTAATTCAATACGAATTCAATTCATGACTCGATCCATAGGAGTGATTTATACAAAAATGAATGAAAGAGAAAATACCCTAACAGGAACAATATTTTTTCTACTCATTGTATGCGCGTCTTCTCTTGCTATGTGTCAGACGCTCGAAACAATCACCGTTCCACTCGAATTGCTGGAAGGAGCGAAGCCCCTGGAAATGATCTTGATCCCGAACGGTGAATTTATCATAGGGAGTCCAGAAGACGAACAAGGTCGCTATTCCAATGAAGAACAACATCAGGTGACATTGACGAAATCATTCTACCTGGGCCGGTATGAAGTCACTCAAGCCCATTGGTTGGCGGTAATGGAGACCAATCCCTCCGCCTTCACGGAAAGCGTCAATCAACCCGTGGAAAACGTGTCATGGAATGACTGCCAGGATTACATTCAACAATTAAACGCTCTTGGATTGGGCCGGTTCCGTCTACCAACCGAAGCGGAATGGGAATACGCCGCCCGCGCAGGAACAACAGGCCGGTATTATTGGGGAGAGGATCCGGACTACACAGCGATCGAACAATACGCATGGTATGAAGCCACGTCTGAAAATCAAACGCATGAAGTGCGATTAAAAACACCGAACGCATGGGGCCTGTACGACATCAGCGGCAACATCTGGGAATGGTGCGAAGATCCATTTGATGAGTATCCACAAGGGCCGCAAATCGATCCGGTTGGAACAACAGGCACATTCCGTGTCTTTCGTGGAGGCAGTTGGAATTATCCACCTGTCGACTGCCGCTGCGCCGTACGCAACGCCGGTTCCCCCTACCCACGCCATTACGATATCGGATTTCGCCTTGTCCGTGAGTATGAAACAGCTGTAGAAGATTGGATGGTTCAATAAGGCTGGTTGAAGATAAAAAACAGATAGCTACTGTTAATCCTATTCCTTTAAACAATCTCTCCCATTAGTCAGCCATTCTAATGTAAGTTTAGCGAGTGTGATCTTTCCGTAGTTATCCCGTTCATAGAGACATCCAATGTGTTTATCAGGAAGTACAGTCAAGCAGGAATAAGCGGAAGAGCCTTCATGAATGATTCTTGAAACCGGCCAGGTTTCTCCTTCATCATAGCTCAACCGCACTGTCATTTTATCCCGTTTTTCACTGGCGGGATTGGAGAAGAGAAGGCGGTTTTTGCCACGTTCCGCTTCATTCGTGTATGTTAATATACATGCTTGACAGCGCGGTTCGATCAACGTTTCATCATACGTCAGGTTGGACCAGCTCATCCCTCCATCGCAGCTTATAGAAATCGCGCGCGTTTTCGCTGGATTCCCACTGGCGCGGCGCATGTTGAGCAGCAGCGATCCCATCACTTCGTTCGGCGACTTGACATTCATTGACACCATCTTCAGTCACACCGCCCAGTTTCCACGTTTTCCCTCCATCATCCGAGTAGATGACATGAGAATGAGATCCGATCGTGTCTCCAAGGGTTTTATTGTCACAGGGAATTACAAGCCGGTTCTGAAACGGCGGACGACGCAGTTGAATCCCCACGCCTGGGCCGGTCGCGTACCAGCTCCAATTTTTCCTCTTAGTTGTATCCGTAATCTCTTTCGGCGCCGCCCATGTGACTCCATCGTCAGCGCTATGGGTAACCCAGACCGTCCGTGATCCTTCACTGGTTCCATCCACGATTTGGCTTTCTTTGTCGATTCCCAGATTGTGAGTCAACAGCAGCCAAATAATTCCCGTGTTTTGATCGACAACGGGACAGGGATTCCGCACTGTGTTTTCTTTATCATCCCATACAATCTGTTGCGGACTCCATGTTAGTCCACCATCGGTGGAGCGTTTTCATCAATAAATCGATAATCCCCCGTATCCGACCGGCTCCCTTTCCGCCCTTCGCAAAAAGCGAGAATCGTTCCTTTCTGTGTGACGATAATGGCGGGAATGCGGTAAGTATGATAACCATCCTGTCCACTGATAAATAGATCCTGCTGTTCGAAACGCATCGTTTTCACGCGACGATCGAGTTCTTCCAGCGTGAAACGCGCGCTGACGACACAAGGTTTTTCTCCTTCTTTGAGATGACAGTATGTCGTCGCAACGAAAGTCCCATCGGGTAAAAGTTCCAGCCCGGCGTATCCACAATCCCACCGGTTTTTATTATCCAGCAGCCGCACGCGATACTGCCCTTCCCTTCCATTGACGATATCCTCATACGTTCCAACCCACGCCACAAAATCCCCCTGAGTGGGAGTCAAATGGGCAGTGTCTCGGAAGACGATCACCAAGCGGCCATCCGGGGCGTAACGGATCACATGCCGGTCACCCGTCAACGCGCCGGGCAGTTCGATGGGCTCCGTCCAGGTTGCGCCTTCATCATTAGAAAGAATCAGGAACGAATTGAGCGTCCGGCTGTTTTCCCGGAACAACACGGCCAGTTGATTGCCATCCGGAGAGCGGACGATACCCGGCTCGCAGAGATGCGCCTGCGGATGTTTCGTCACGATATCCGGTTCGCTCCACGTCAAACCTCCATCTTTAGAGAGGATTTTATACACGGTAAACGAAGATCGTTCTCCCCCTTTTTTGAAAAACCGTCCATCATCGTGGAACATCGCCATATAGCGCCATCCTTTCAATCGGATCACATCTCCCATCGCGACGATTCCACCAAAATCCCCAATCGGTTTTAACGATGTCCAAGTTATTCCATCATCTTCTGATACCGCCATACGGATCGGATATAAACCCGAAAACAGTATTAACCTTTTAACGCCATCTGGATCGATTACGCGATGAATTGTGGGCGTTTCCAACGAGGTCGCCCAGTTATCCGGAACGGGCAGGCGTTCAGACCAAGTCAAGCCCCCGTCTTCACTCCGCTTCATGACAATCGCGCCCCGGCCCGTGTCCTTTGGGGTAAAACAGCGATCATCGTCCGGCCGTCTTCGAGCAGAACCGTCGATGGGTGTCCTAAATATTGGTCAGGCTCACGGTCGACAATCACCTGCCGGTCTATCTCATGAGAGAGATCAATCAAGGGGATGGAATACCCCCTTTGCTGTTCCTGCGCGAAACTATTCGGACCTGCGTTAAAAAAACAAAAAAGGAAGGAAATGAGGATGATTCTTCGTTTCATAATTGAGTTCCTTGTATTCGAATATAATGACTCTCAATTTAACAGTTTTTCTTCACGGGCGGGACGCCCCGCGTTTCATCATGGCTCTTCCGGCAAGTGAGTACGTTTCTAAACAATCCATTCAATTTTTATGGGAAATTTTGGAAGCCCAGCGCTGCTATGCAGGATCCTTATTATCTGAACCTTGATTTTCTTGATTCGCTTGATTTTCTTGATTTTTAAATCATGGTAATTCTATAATCCTGTAGAATCATGGTTCAGACGATTAAGCCATCCTGAACAAAAATCGCAATTCCCCAAAATGATTTTTTGTACTCAATTGCCGGATGAACCTTCATTACTCTTGTATTCCCAATAAATCCAGGACAAAGGAGTACCGAAACGCGGTTTCGCGGAAACGATTGTAGCGGCCGGACACACCGCCATGACCGGCTTGCATTTTAGTGCGCAGCAGGAGCCGGTTCGTATCCGTTTTCATAGCGCGTAATTTCGCCACCCACTTCACCGGTTCCCAATACTGCACTTGCGAATCATGCAGACTGGTAGTGACTAACACATTGGGATAGGCTTTTCTTTCCACATTGTCGTAGGGGCGAATAAGACAGCATATAATCATAGTATTCCCGTATATTCGGATTCCCCCATTCATCGTATTCCTCGGTTGTCAATGGGATACTGTCATCCAACATAGTCGTAACCACATCCACCCAGGGGACATCCGCCACAATCCCTTTAAACAGATCGGGACGCATGTTCATTACAGCCCCCATCAATAATCCGCCCGCGCTGCCTCCCCGCGCAAACAACCGGTCTGGTTGGGTATAATGATTTTCAATCAAATGTTTCGGCGCAGGCGATAAAATCAGTGAAGGTGTTTTTCTTCTTCAACAGTTTCCCCTCTTCGTACCAATATCTTCCCATCTCCTGCCCCCGCCGCGGATATGAGCGATGGCGTAAACAAATCCCCGATCGATCAAGCTTAAACGCTGGGAATCAAAATCGGCGGTCATCGTGTGCCCATACGATCCATAACCATACAGCAACAATGGATTACTTCCATCTTTCTTCAATCCTTTCCGGTACACAATCGAAAGAGGAATTTTGACGCCGTCTTCCGCTTTCGCCCAGAGCCTTTCCGTGGTGTAATTTTCCGGTTTGAAACCGCCAAGAATTTCCTCTTGTTTGAGTAATTTTTTCTTGCGGGTATTCATGTTATATTCATACACGGAATCCGGCGTTGTCATGGATGTGTATTGATAATGCAGAAGCGGGGTATCGAATTTCGGATTGGCATGAAAATCCGCCGCGTATGTGGGTTCTCCGAAATCCAATTCATGTTCTTCCCCACCCTTCCATGGAATGATCCGCATGAGAGTCAATCCATCCTTGCGTTCACTCACAACAAGATGATCTTTGAAGAGTTCGAATCCTCGAAGAAAGACATCCGTCCGGTGGGGGATCAATTCCCGCCAGTGCTCCTTTCCGGTTTGATCAACAGGTGTTTTCATCAAACGGAAATTCTTTGCTTGATCATTTGTGCGGATATAGAAATGATCCTTATAATGATCGACAGAGTATTCATGATTTTCTTCTCGTGGCGACACAATTTTAAAAACGCCATCAGGATGATCCGCTTCCAAGAACCGGTATTCACTGCTCAACGTTTGGTGAGACGCGATCATGATGAATTTTTTGGACTTGGTTTTAAACACATAGCAATTAAATTCCTCGTCTTTTTCTTCATAGACTAAGAGATCGTTTGATGGATCGGTTCCCAGCTCATGGCGGTAGACTTGATAGAAGCGAAGGGTCTGTGGATGCTGTTTCACATAAAAGAGGGTCTGATTGTCGTTGGCCCATGCCAGGCTGGGAGTTGTATCTGGGATGATTTCCAAGAGCGTTTCTCCCGTCAGCAGGTTTTTGAAGTAAATTGTGTATTTCCGGCGGCCCACAGTATCCATTGGATAAGCAAGGAGTTCTTGATCGAAACTGACCGCATATCCACCGACCGAACAGAATTCATGCCCTTCCGCCAGTTGGTTGACATTCAGCATAACAATCTCATCCGTTTCCATCGAATCCTTCCGGCGGCAGTAAATAGGATACTGCTTTCCTTCTTCCATACGTGTGTAGTAAAAATAATCATCCCGCTTGACAGGGACAGACTGATCCGTCTCTTTTATACGTCCTTTAATCTCTTGGAATAAGTTCTCCTGAAAATCCTTTGTATGAGCCATCATGGTTTCGGTATAGCGGTTCTCCGCCTTCGAGAAAGTCGATCACTTCTGGATTTTCACGTTCACGCAGCCAATTAATAAGGGTCGATTCGCGTATGACCATGCGCTTCGAGTTCCTTTGGTTTGGTTTTAGCCACTGGAGGTTTGATCAACTCCGCCGCATTCACGCAGGTGGTTAGAATTCCACATGCCATAAACACGCAAAAAGCAAAATCCAATAATTTTCAAGAAGTCTTCCATTGTTATTTCCTTCCAAAGTGTGGGCCTCGTTTTCATGATCCATCGTATCTGCTTATTATATAAAACTTACATTTTCTACTAACATTCAATTCACGTTATCCTTACATCGCCGCAGCCAAGAATGATAAAGCGCATCCAGCTGAGCAGCGATTTTGGGATGGTTGGACGAGACGTTGTTCGTCTCGGTTTTATCTACATCCATATCATATAGTTCCCATTCTCCATCCCACGAAACCAGTTTCCATTGATCCTTCCGGACCGCCCGGCCTTTCGACCATTTCCAAAACAGCGGCGATTGGCGGGAAGTATCATTCCCCTTCAATATAGGGATGAAACTCTCCCCCTCATAAGGCAGGATTTTCCGGCCATTGTATTCAGTGGGATACGCAGCGCCGGCCGCCTCAAGCACAGTTGGCATGATATCGATAAAATGACCGGTCCAATGACTCACGCGGCCTTTCTCTTGAACGCCATCCGGCCAATAGGCGATCAACGGCGTACAGATGCCTCCTTCAATAACTGTAATTCTTATAATAACGGTATGGTGTGTCGCTCACATTCGCCCAGTTCCGGCCCAGGGACGTCCAGCGGGTCATGGAGCCAATCTCTCCCTCACCAGGAATATGATAGCCTTTCGACACAACCTCGGCGGAACAGCCGTTGTCCGAAGCGAATAAAACGAGCGTATTCTCTTCTTCCCCCATCTCTTTGATTTTCGCGAGTACTTTACCGATGTTCTGGTCCATGCGATCGATCATAGCGGCGTACACCGCCATTTTAAGCGCTTCTTCCTTCTTTTTTTCATCTTCCAAGGAAGCCCATGTTGAATGGCTTGCGGAGGAAAGAGGAAAACGGTCATCGATTAATCCCATCGCCTTCTGCCGGTTATTGCGTTCGCTGCGGATAGTTTCATACCCACCATCATACCGCCCGTGATATTTATGAATATCCTCCGGCCATGCCATCAGTGGATCGTGAGGGGCGGTGTAAGCGAGATAGAGGAAGAATGGTTTATCCTCATTCTTGTATTCATCCAAATAATCCAATGCGTATTTTGTAAAGTAATCCGTTGTGTAAAAATCACTCTCCGGTGGAGTATACGGCGCGTAAGTCTTCGCATCGATACACCAGGCGCGATTGTTGCGTTTCTGCGCGGGCTGCCCTTCACCCTTCCGGGACATTCCAGGATTAAAATAATTACAGCACCCATCACGTAGACCGAAATACCGGTCGAATCCCCGATTGTACGGATTCTCAAGCCATGATGTTTGCCTGCCATAAGCGTACGGTACCGGCGGCGCGTAACGCTTCGGCGATCGTGACGCAATTGTTTAAAACCGCTGGTTTCTGATCCATGCCACACTGCTGGGCGTACAAACCAGTCAATAGACAGGCGCGGGATGGAAAACACTTAGCGGTATTATGAAACTGCGTAAACCGGACACCCCTTGAGCCAGCCGGTCGAGATTGGGTGTCGATATTTCTCCCCCATAACAGCCAAGATCCGACCACCCATATCATCCGCTAGGATCAACACGATATTTGGGCGTTTTTTTGTCTGTCGATTAGAGGCGATGGAAAAAGGCGCAGTCAGTGATAGCGCGCTTGCCCCAATTGTTTTCAGTATGTCTCTGCGTGTTGTCATAATTGCCTCATGGTTACTGATGTTTGAGTATATTTGGTGAGATGGATTGATGGCAAAGGCGGTTTCAATAGAGTGAAAAGATATTCATCGTTGAATCCTTGATTAAATGGCTAATCCTAAGAAATCAAACAACAAAATAATAATATAAAAGTAGTGTTTGTTCACGGGCAAGATGCCCGCGTTCCATTTTAAAGATGTCCGGGCGCTATCCTATCGATGTCGATTGGAGAACATCTCATGGCGTTTTTTTCTTGTAATCCGGATTCGGTTTAGGCATTTTAGCGTTCATTTGTTTCTGCCATCGATGAAGCATTCCTGTCAATTCCCGCGCTTTTCCCGGCATTTCCTTTGAGAGATCGTTACGTTCACCGATATCCTCTTTCAAATGATACAATTCGATCTTTTCCTTATCGTAGAACTCGATCAGTTTCCAATCCCCAGCGCGCACGGAAGCCCCTGGGGTCCATGCGCTGCCATGATAGTGGGGGATAGTGCCAATAAATCGCGTCCCTGGCCAGTGATTCGGCGCCTTTAAGCAAGGGAACCAGACTGCGGCCGTCACAATGTTGTTCAGGCATAGGATCGATTCCAGCCAATTCAAGCATGGTTGGATAGAAATCCATGCTGACGACCGGTGTATCAGAAACCACGCCTGGCCTGGTGACACCAGGAGCGCGAATGAGCAACGGCTCGCGAACGCCTCCTTCATAGAGCCAGCCTTTCCCCGCGCGAAGAGGCAGGTTGCATGTGGGATACCCACGATTGCGCAACGTCGAGAGACCGCCGTTATCGGATGTAAAAATCACAACAGTATTCTCCGCGAGTTGCAATTCATCAAGTTTATCCAGTACACGTCCCACATTCTCATCCATCGCGTAAACCATCGACGCGTACTCCGGATTATCTTGGCGAAGTTTGGTCACACCATCATGCTCTTGAATCTCGCTGGGACCGTCCATCGGCGGCAGCGCATTCGCTTTTGCTTGGAATTTCTCGAGATGCCGTTTGCATGCCTGTATCGGCGTATGGACGGTGTAAAACGATAGATAAAGAAGAAAGGGCCGCTCGTGAGGACGTTCGAGGAATCGGATCGATTCATCGGTCAGCCGGTCCGTTAAATATTCGCCTTCCGGCCCATCAGAAAGTTTTGGATTTTTATAGGGCGAATAATAACCATTGGGAGGCGAGCCACGATGATGCCCTCCAAAATTAAAATCGAATCCCTGATCCTCCGGGAAGAATCCCGTATCACCCAGATGCCATTTCCCAGCGAAAAGACGTTTCATACCCATGTTTCTTTAATGCCTCGGCGATTGTGATCTCTTCCAAGGGCAGCTGATGAAGATCTGTTGTGCCCAACAATTTTCGATCTTGAGGATCCTGCCCAGGAATCCAATCGGTGATATTCAAACGCGCTGGATACTTGCCGGTCATAATCGCCGCGCGTGTTGGGGAACAAACCGGGCAGGCGGCGTAGCCGTTTGAAAAACGCATACTCGACGCGGCCAATCGGTCGAGATTCGGGGTTTCATAAAACGTGGAACCGTAACACCCCAGATCCGCCCATCCCAGATCGTCCAACAAGAAAGAAAACAAAATTCGGCGGCTTTTTCATCTCTCCCGCCGAAAGAGTTTGATTCATGGCAAAATACGATAAACCACAGCTGGAAAGTCTCAAGAAATCACGCCGCTTGATACTCATAATCGAATAACCTCAATCGGAGAATCTACGAACAATCCTGATCATACCATTCATCCATAGAAAAATGATTTACCCGATTATCTCAGAATCTCCTTACGGCGTCTACCAGCGCTAGAATAGTAGCAAGAAAGACTCAACCAAGCAAAACATATTCCAAGAAAAAGCCCCCGGCGCCTTGTTTGAACAGAGATAAAAGATATAATAGTAAAACTTTAGAGTTAAAGAATTCCTACAAAAATAGGCGTGTAGCTCAATTTGGCAGAGCAGCTGACTCCAAATCAGCAGGTTGGGGGTTCGAGTCCCTCCACGCCTGCCACTGAAAACACTAGACTTACGTTCCCATAACTCACTTTAGGCAATTTAATTTTTGCCCAAATTTTGCCCAAATTATTCCTCCCCATCATTACTTATGTTTCCTTGATGAAGATTATTGAAGATATTTCCATCATTGGAACCAAGAGTTTTTTCTACATATTTACTGTACACTTTGATGATCATCTCGGTATTTCTATGACCTAAAACACGGGCGATCCACAATGGATTCTCCCCACAACTCAAAGCGTTAGTAGCGAAACTATGTCGAGTTTGCCTCATCTCTCTAATTTCTAAACCTGCTTTTTCAAGAGTCGGAATCCATACTCTTCGACGAAAATTGCTAGGATGAATTTGAGTACCCGTTGGAGTACAAAAGAAATAATCGGCTAATTCGAATCGATCGAAAATCTTCTGTTGCTCAAGCAAGGATTCTAGCATCACAGGAAGAAGTTTTATCGAACGGCGGCTGAATTTATTTTTTGTATTTCCCTCAACTCGTAAGGTCAAAAAAGTCGACCGAACTATAACCACCCTCGATTAAAAGACTTGTAATAATGACTCATCCATGATTTCGGCCCATTGACATACTGCTTTCCTGCTTCGATTCTATGGCAATCACTATGAATCTGGGGGTACGATGAATTTTATTTTTCAGCCATGGCAATTCTTATTGCTCATCATCGCGGGTTGGGTAAATCGAGAGCAGCAACAGGTGATCGAGTTTCTGCGGACAGAGGTCGATATACTCCTCGAAGTCCAAGGTAAAAAGCGTATTCTGCTTAACGATAAACAACGGGCTCGGCTTGCGGTCAAAGGAAAGACTCTGGGGCGGAAAATTTTGAAGGAAATCTCGACAATCTTCACCCCGGATACGATTCTTCGCTGGCATCGTGAACTGGTGGCTCAGAAATGGAACTATAGTGAACATCGACAGAAGATCGGACGACCTCCAATCTCACAAGAGGTCATCGAACTCGTTCTCCGTATGGCTCGAGAAAATCCCACCTGGGGCTATGACCGGATTCAAGGCGCGCTGGCCAACCTTGGTCATGACATTTCGGATCAGAGTGTCGGCAATATTCTCCAGAAACATGGAATCGAACCGGCGCCGACACGCAAGCAGCAGACCACATGGTCCACATTTATCCAAGCTCATTGGGACGTTTTAGCCGCCATTGATTTTACGACGGTTGAGATCTGGACAATAGGCGGGTTGGTTACCATCTACCTGCTCTTCGTGATGGAACTCAAGACACGGCGCGTTCATTTCGCTGGTTGTACCTCCAATCCTGAGGAAGCGTGGATGAAGCAAATCGGACGAAATCTAACCGACGCCGAAGATGGATTTCTCAATGGCATGCGTTATGTGCTCATGGATCGGGATGGGATATTCTGTCCGGCTTTTAGAAAATTGTTGAAAGACGCCGGTGTGAAGCCGGTCCGTTTACCACCGCGGAGCCCGAATTTGAATTCCCATTTGGAGAGATATCATAGATCCTTAAAAGAGGAAAGTTTAAACCGAATGATTTTCTTTGGTGAGCGTTCCCTGCGTAATGCGGTTCGCGAATTCCTTGCTCATTATCATCATGAAAGAAACCACCAAGGCCTGAATAACCATATCATTGATCCCGGTGAAGAAATCGGGAGAATTTCAGGTGACATACAATCTCGTGAGCGTCTCGGTGGTATGTTACGATACTATTACCGCGATGCAGCGTAATGCGCTTTACTTCAGTTAAGCCATTCCGAAAGTCTGTCCACCAAACTTCCGATTGTTGACTTTTCACGATCGAAACATACCAAAACTGTACAAGACTGAATCACACACGATCGAGATTTATGCTAAATGGTGATATCAAGTTATTATTCTACAAGAACTTGATTGTCATTCGAGTTTTTTGACCATACGGGATAGATTGCGACTAGCAGACATAATAGTTCAAATGGCCAAAAAACCAACAACCAATGAGATTGCACGACAATTATTTATTGGAGATCAATATTTGATATTTACTAAAATCATACAGACGTTTCAAGATGAGGAAAATCTGACTCGAGAAGAACGCCAAAGTTACTATCACCAGTTAGACAAAATCCTTCTATCTGGAATTGAAGATTCAAAGACGCGAATTGTCTCGATCCAAATTGATTCTCTCTATAAAAAAGGAGAATTTCTTAATTCAATTCGAACGTTGGTAAAGTTTTATGTTCTTTTTAATAATAATCCATCTTGTGTGAGTGGTTTCCCCCAAACATCCACATCTCTTCAAACGATTATTCCAACATTCAAGCACATACTGGATCAAAAAGAATCAATGGGAAAAATATCAACGGTTGTTCGACATCTAATCAAGTATAATCATTTATTTCCTGACTGTAACCTTGAATACATAGATTCTTATCTAGACGATATTGCTACGAAAAAACATCTCACAGCAAACAAGGAAGATAAAAATGAAATCAATTACTTAAAAAGTCGAGTCAAAATAAAGAAAGAAGAAATGTTAAAAAAGAATTGATTCACGGTACAATGAAGAAACATGCAATAACTTGACTTATTTGGATCAGCAGGAGCATTTGAATAGAAACACACGTTTTTTAAACTATTACTCTATCTCTCTTCCCTTAGCGCATTGCCAGAATTGCGTGACAATGGCAGCATTAGAAAATGGGGCAGGTAGAAGAAAACCACGAACATACATGAGGAATACACTATTACTCCACCCGGAACGTCGGGCTTTCCTCGGATTTGTCATGCCGCTTGTCGTAGAGGCGGGTAGTGGCGATATTGACGTGTCCGAGCCAGGTTTGCACCTTAGCGATATCGGCTTCGTGTTCGAGGGCGTTGGAGGTGGTGGCAGCTCGCAGGGAGTGAACGCAGAGGCCAGGGAAGTAGATATTTGCTTTCCTACAATAATAAAGAACAATCTTATAACTGCACTCACCAGCAGCCTGCAGAGATCATCTACGCGCGCGCCGGTGGCCCAGAGCATGTCGATAAATAATAAATCCCGCCAGTGGTAGAATTCCGATTTGGCGGTGTATTTTTTCTTCAACCAGTAGTCCTGGATAATTTCCCGTAGCCGCTGGCATTCGGCGAAGGTAATATGCGGAGGAAGTTCATCCACGTGGGTAGAGAGTAGCGCTGTTGGTCCGATGAGAGATGGGAGTTTGCTCATAGGATCAATATTGGGATTGAGGCGGGAGAACGTGCAAAATAGTTAACGGTATAGTAAAAGTGTTAACCAATCATTTTTTGTAGTAATTTTGAATGAGTTCGAGAAAACGTCGATTTCCTCCGTTGCTGAACGCTGTTATCGCTCTCCCTCTACGATTACGAAAAACACTATGATGGTTCTCATTCCTTTGAGGAATTCAACCCTATTACTCCACCCGACAAGATCCTTTCCAGTTCACCCTCAGACGATTCCGGCTCCGGAATCCGCAACCGCGCGACTGGCGATAAATCCAATTCCACACCAAACGCCTTAATCTGTTTCATCGCCGTGTTTGCAATCCCAACCGATGGATGCTGTACAGGATAATTTTTCTCCGTCATAATAATCGTTCCATCCTCCTCAAGCCGTTCCACGGCGTCCCGCAACATAGCGCAAGCCTGACAATACGAAGCCAAAATACCCCGATCGATTTTCGATATAATTCCCAACCTCTTCAACGGATCTTCCATCGCCAAAATTACATAACCTCTTGATTTGTATAGACTAAGGTCCATTTTAGCCCAAAATGTGTAGCCACTAATATATTTTCATTATTTTTCATATATTTCTATTATTACTATTGATATATTGGGTAATATGCGCATAATAGTAGACACTATGTACGTCGACCAATGCCAATACAATCAAAACGGAAAATCCCGCGTCCGCACTCTCTTGCGCACCTCCTACCGCGAGGGCGGGAAAGTCAAACATCAAACGATCGCCAATATTTCTCAATGCAGTCCTCAAGAAATTGAAGCCATTCGATTCGCCCTGAAACATAAAAACAATCTCGACGCGTTGAAGAAAAGCGCCTCCCTGCCGGTTTCGACTCAGCAAGGCCTGACCGTCGGCTCCGTGTTTACTCTCCAGCAAGTGGCCAAACGTTTGGGGATCGCCAACGCCCTAGGCCGCACTCAACAAGGCCGGTTGGCGCTTTGGCTCATCCTCGCTCGAATCATCGATCAAGGCACCCGGTTGTCCGCGGTGCGCTTGGCGCGGCAGCATGCCGCTTGCGACCTGATCGGAATGGATTCGTTTGATGAAGAGGACTTATATACCACACTGGATTGGTTAGCGGACCAGCAAGAGACGATTGAAGACCGGTTGTTCCGGCGGAAACAAAAAGAACACACCCCTCATCTGTTTTTGTATGATATCACGAGCAGTTATTTTGAAGGGCAGCAAAACGAGTTGGCCGAGTACGGCTACAACCGGGATAACAAGAACGGGAAAAAACAAATTGTCATTGGCTTATTAACCGATGAAGAAGGCGATCCGGTGTCGGTTCAAGTGTACCGGGGCAATACATCGGATTGTACAACCGTTCTCGATCAAGTGCAGAAAGTGAAAGAGCGTTTTGGTGTGCAGTCAGTCACCATGGTCGGCGACCGGGGAATGATTAAACGCACACAAATCGATCAACTGCCGGAGACGTTTCACTATGTAACTGCACTTACCAAACCGCAGATCCGGACCATGCTGAAGAAGGATGTTCTTCAACTGGAATTGTTTGATGAGGAGGTCTGCGAAGTCGAATGGGATGGCGTTCGCTACATTCTCCGGCGGAATCCAACCCTCGCGGATGAGATGGCTTCTCAGCGGGAAGAAAAACGGAAAAACTTACAAACGTTCGTTGACAAGCAAAATGAATACTTACATTCGCATTCCCGCGCGTCTGTGGAAAAAGCCAGGGATCGAGTTGTCAAGCGAATTCAAAACTGAACTGGAGAAATGGATGACTGTCCAAACTGAGGGCCGGGTTCTTCGGTTGCCAATTGATGAAAACGCCTTGGCTGAGGTCGCACGGTTGGATGGCTGTTATGTGATCAAGACGGACACCCCGGCCGCTAAGGCGTCCTCCCAACAGATTCACAATCGATACAAAGATCTAGCCCAAGTCGAACACGCGTTTCGCACGATGAAAACTGGATTCCTGGAAACGCGTCCTCATTACGTTCGCAAAGAGAAGCGAACGAGAGGGCATGTGTTCGTAGTCATGTTAGCATACAAAATTGTCCGCTATCTCTCGGAAGGATGGAAAGCCTTGGATTGCACGGTGGAAGAAGGCATCAAAGAACTCAATTCCATCTGCGCGACGGATGTACTTCTGGGAGACGTCAACTATCAATCCGTTCCCCGTCCCCGGCCCATGGGAAATGACTTGCTACAAGCGATCCAAGTCACCCTCCCTGACGCAATCCCTTCCCGAGGCGTCCAAGTAGACACTAGGAAAAAACTCACTCCGCGTAAATAATCCCTTTATTTTATTCGACTTATGATATGAAGGATCATGGGTCTATAATGGAAGATCCGTTCTAGAGGCCAGATATATACGCTTGTTTGCTTCGCTAGATCTTCTCCAAGAGCGTGGATCGTGTCTAGTTTGATTTTCCCGTCACTTTCGCTGGGAGATTCAAGAATGAACCTGATTTTTACGCCACGGCCGATCGCATTCAGAAGCGCCTCTGTAATTCCACGGATATCGTAGACAACATATGTGACGATTAATAAGGATTCTGAGGCGCTGTTGATTAAATCGAGAAGGACTTGTTCAGTCCTTCGCAATGACACCCCTTTGGGAGTGGGACCGCTCCATACCAATTCAATGGAGGATGAAGACCTACTTTGTTTGATTGTGGTCCCGGCGGTTCTCAGCGCCCAGGAGAGTTCACCCGGTCTTATTGACGGGTACTCATAAATCCAACGCTGTAATAAATTCGTTATCTCTTGCCGCACTCCTGATGGTTGGAAATCTTGAGAAATCGACAAACAGTCATCGGGAAGGGATTGAGGAGAGATTCGATCCAAAGAGTTACATAGCCTTAAAACGGTCACGAAGGGAATCCGATTCACAAAATTCGAAATATAATTTGCGAATTCTTGTTTCTTCGTCTCCATCGATATCAACCTTATTGATCGAAGAAGGCCATCGTCTTCGAATCAAACGTTTGAACGAGCAGGGATCGATCCAGATAGCGATTTCCCCGTTCACAAGAAGTTTCGGGGGCAAACAGGCAGGCATGACAGGCGGCGCCATGAAGAACGGGCTCTTCGTCCTCCCCCGGCGTGTTTTCGGCGCACAATGGATCGGATGCGCATATCCTCAAATCTTCCAAGACCTGATTGATATGACCTGCAAGCGTCTTCGGGGAGCCAAGGCTGATGAGTCCGCCGAGTGTCCCTTCGCTATCCGGAACGGCTGTATAGATCAAGATCCCAGCCATAGGTTCGTCTGATTCGGACGGAGCTCTAGCATAAATCCGTTCTTTTATACTCGCCGCCGAGTAACCACATTCCATCGAAAACTGCCTCATTAGAGCGTGGGAAAACGAATGGAGGAGAATGTAGCGGATACCCGGAAACCCAAGATCGGGTTTCAGATTCCGTTTTCTCATCCACAGGCGATGCGCATTAAGAAAATTCCCCTCACGCGCTAGAACGTACTTGTTTGATTTCGACCACGCAGAGATCATTTCTTCATTGAACTGTAAAAATATCCCTTCCCCACGAACCACGGAAACGGGAACCCATTCCGGGGCATTCCGTGTAATCGGCGCTTGGTTTATAGGTTCAGCGTTCGTTCGTTCGGTGATATCTCCGGGAGATTCAATCCTTGTGAAGCCCGTAAACGCGGCGACTTCTTGCATCCGTTCCACCAAAACGACTTTGGAGATATAACGTTCAAATCCATCTGGTGGAGCAACTTCCCGTAATTGGAGCAAATTAGTGTTGTGACTGGGATCGGGATTTGAGAATATTTCCCATTCAGGCGTTTTTTAGATCGGTGTTTTCAGATCCATCTCCTTGATCCTGTTGATCGCGCTTCTTTTCAATCTCTGTCCAAATCTCATCGTCAGAGAAATCACTAAAATCTTTCAATAGACCAATTCGACGTGAGAACGCTAAATTATCCTTAGTCTCAATCTTATCAAAGACTACCCAATGATCGTGGACGAGTTGCGATAATCTTCCAGCATCATCCGGGGGAAGCGAAAGCACGGGGATTGTCAGGGGAAACCAGCTGTTTGAAGCGCCTAACAGAATACTCTTTGCTGGTTTATCGCATTCGTTATCACAGTAGTTGAGTAGATGAGGATGCCGTCCTCTGCATGGTGGCAGGATTGAAGGTTGAGAAAGCACGAGGCTGGTATCAAACGCGTCGGACATAGGTCTGGATGCGCCGCATCCCTCGCACTTCACATACACATCACTCGCCGTTCCCGTTACTCCCATCTCCATCAATTTAAATGGGCCTTTGCAATTCTCGTTTTGTCCGCGATGAACATAATAACTCCATGGGAAATCGTCCAGGTGTCCATTTTCGCACGCAACCAGGTATCGAGCGGGAAGCGCGGGTGGTGGCGATCCTTGCCTTTGACAATTGCTATGGACGTATTTCGCCCTCTCCGGATGGTACGGATTGGTTTTTAACTCGAACAAACCAGAGTTAATTGGCGCAAGCCGTTGGCAATGGGAGCATTTCAACCAACGGGGGAAACGTTGCCACAGGGACGCTTATAGCCGGATTTTCATCGTAGGGATTCGAAACACCCGCATCGTTATCAGGGACAGGCGGAAGATATAACGCATTTACTTGTAAACCTAATTGTTTCTTGACAGCGGATAGCAGACGGTCTTCATTCACCTCTTTGAGATATCCCCGATCCCAACCATCCAATCCCATGATAATAACAGAGATGTTGGGCAGGTCCACAATGGAGCCGATTCCGTATGTATAGAGCAATTGATTGGGGCGAATCTCCCCGACTTTGGGTCTCTCGGATTTCTCTCTCATGCTATCGTTTCCCCCCTAGGATCGACTCCTGTATTTTTTTCGATCGAATGCAAGGATTCATCCCCATACAAATCTTCGGAGATCACCGCGGTTCCTCAGAGAAATCAGTGGGTAAACAAGAGGGAATGCTGAAGAAGGAGAGATAGAAAAGGACATCCGGTAACGTATCCTAAGAAGATGGAGTCGACGAAGACAAACCATCAATCAGGAGGCCACCGGATGCAAGTAAAGACTATCCTCAATCGCGTTCATAAAATCAAGGGATTTGTGTACGATTCGGTCTATTTTAGCGAATGGAACAAGAAAACCGTGTTGGAGGTTGAAATCCGCCCCCGGAAGGGAAATCGTCCAATCTGTTCCGGCTGTGGAAAGAAAAGACCCGGATACGACAAGCGTGACAAGCGTCGTTTTGAAATGGTCCCGCTGTGGGGAATCGCGTTTTTTTTAATCTACACAATGCGGCGTGTCGAGTGTCCAGACTGCGGGGTAAAAATTGAGCAAGTTCCCTGGGCCGAAGGAAAGCACGAATTAACGAGCGCGTATCAGTGGTTTCTGGCGGGTTGGGCGAAGCGGTTAAATTGGACGCAAGTGGCGGAGGCGTTTCAAACGAGTTGGCACAAAGTATTTTGCTCGGTGGAGAGGGCCGTCAATTGGGGACGGGAGCATAGGAACCTGGAAGGAATCACCGCCATCGGAGTGGACGAAATGCAATGGGGAAGCGGGCACAATTACGTGACTGCGGTGTATCAAATCAATGAGGGATGTAGGCGGTTACTTTGGATTGGGGAAAAGAGAACGGCCAAGACGTTTTGAGATTTTTCCGCTGGTTGGGTGAGGAGCGGAGCGCGAAGTTGGAATTCATTTGCAGCGATATGTGGAAAGCGTATCTCAAAGTCGTGGCGAAGAAAGCGAAAGGGGCCATCCATATTTTGGAATCGTTTTCACATCGTGGCCCATATGAATAAAGCCATCGATGAGGTGCGGGCTGGGGAAGCCAAGGGATTGGAGCCGGTCTTGAAAGGAAGCCGTTGGTGGTTTCTCAAACGTTCGGTGAATCTAACCGAGAAGCAGGTGGAAAAACTTGCCAATGTGGTTCGGTATAACCTTCGGACCGTGCGTAGTTATCTTTTAAAAGAAGAGTTCCACTTTTTCTGGGACTATAAGTCGGCATCGTGGGCGGGCCGTTTTTTGGATCAATGGTGTACCAAGACCATGCGATCCCGGATCGAGCCAATGAAAAAGGTTGCGAAGATGCTTCGGCGTCATCGGGAACTGATTTTGAACTGGTTTCGGGCGAAAAAAGAGTTTTCTTCTGGTGTCGTGGAAGGATTAAATAACAAAGCGAAAGTGACTACCAAAATGGCGTACGGCTTTCGAACATTCGAACGCTGGAAATCGCCTTGTATCATACCCTTGGTAAACTTCCTCAACCGGAATTTACCCATAGATTTTTTTGACGAGGCTTATTTTTAAATGGAAAAACAGTCAATTTATGCATAAATACAATATTTGGTGGGGTATTCACAAAGGATAAATACTTTGTAACAATTGGACATACAAACACTCGATCCATTCCATTAATAAAGTGTAGATTTTTCCTCCAAGCTCCAAATTTCCACCAATAATTCCGAACTGTTCTATTCCAATTATTTTTTGGTTCGTATCTCAATCTCTCTGGCTTTACTTTCTCTACAACGATCCTCAAGCAATCAGAATAATCAGCAGCAACAGGTCCATCATAACCTTCAAGAGCGGTTTCACGATTGAGAGGCCAATCAAAGAAATTAATTATCCAGCGGCTGGGAGATTGATCCGGCCGGGAATTCAAGTCTTCCCCATTAAGGTATGGGAATAAAACATACTTGTTTTTGGGATCTTTATCGATTAATGTTCGTGCTTCATTTGGAGTTAAAATGAATCCTTTTCCCAACACGATTGAACCTTGGAAAGATTTATTGGCATTGGCCGCAAGACGATAGGGTGTTCCCGCAATGGTTCCAGGTTTGGTCAAAAACGGCGTGATTCCGGTTAATTCTCTGGTATCAAGAGTAAACTTATTTTCCACATTCCATTACGAATCCATACATGAGCCACTTCCAAAGTGGCGTCACCCGGCCAAGGGCGGCTGGGGATTGCTCGGGGGATAGAAAATTGGCGTTGTTCGAGTTGCTCCAACCCGACTTCCCGCGTATCACCCTGAGCGATTGTATTGGTCGCAATTAATCCAAATAATCCATTTTTCCTCAACAATGAACTAGCTCGCAGGAAAAAATACGAACAGAGATCCGCGCTTCCCTTTTTCCCAAACGCCAATTGATCGACACAATAATTGCGGTAATCCGTGCCCAACTGCCCAGTAATCTTTTGCCCTCCCATAAACGGCGGATTCCCAACGAAGGCGTCAAATCCAGGATTCTCCCGCAGGAAGACTTCGGGGAACTCAACCGGCCAATGGAAGGGGCGGCGGTTGTGTTCATCCCGGCTGATTTTTTGATACAGGAGTTCGTCCGCGAATTTCCTCAGCGCTTGAGCATCCAACTCCGCGTCCGATTCTTCGCCGTGGTTTAATACGTTGTGAATGTGATCGAGGATCAAGTTGCGCTGTTCCATGAAACTGGGATGCGGTTCCCCGCCCCGTTTGGCGGAATTTCCATCCGCTGTGCTGATGACCGCTCCTATAACCAGATCGCCCACCAAACGGACAAAATCAGTGGCCCGGTCGGCTTCCTCCAACAGGGCCTCTTTCCGGCGCTGATCCTCGATATCGGTGACAGAGTACGACTCCAGTTTCTCCCGTTTCTCCAACGCGCGCTGTAAAGATTTCTTCGCCGTATTGATGGAAAACCACAAATAAAACTGCTTACTATAATCAATCTCGATCTCTGGTTTGATATGGACATGGTCGATCTGCAGCGGATCGTGCGCACCAAGCAGCGAATCCCCGCATTTCAAAGCATGATCGAGGAAGGTGAAGGGGCGGCCCTTATCGAGTGTAATCAACCATAACGACAGTTTCGCCATCTCCACCGCCATCGGATTCTTATCCACACCATAGAGACACTTTTCAGCCACTAACCGCTGGGCCAGAATCTTCCGTTCGGCGTCATCTTTCGGAAGAGGCCGTTCGGTGGTCTTCCCCATAGCGGGATCGGCGTAGGGATAGGTCAATCTCAGCGATTCACTCTTTTTCTCCGCCTCGCTTTCCGCATCCGCCCATCGTTGGACGATGTACTCCGCTACGAACCGGCAAGCCTGCACCAAAAACGCCCCCGATCCCATCGCCATATCGCAAATCTTCAGCTGCAGCGTTTCTTCCACCGTTAACCGGCGGCTCTCCTCTTTGGATTTGCCCTCGGGGATTTCGAGATAGAGGATCGGTTCGAGCGTATGCTGAACGATTGGCTCGGTGAGAGAACGCGGGGTGTAATGCGTACCCGAACTGCGCCGGTCCGTCCCCGCCGTGACGAAAACACTTCCGGTGGGAATCACAACGGGATAATCCGATTCATCATCCCGGACCAGTTCCGCAAACGGAAGCACCTGCTCGATCAACGCCTCATCATTATCGCAGGCGGTCCGGAGCCGCGCCATCCGGCGATCGTCCGGCCTGGCGTCTAGATCTTTCTTTAGTGTCTTTAGTGATCGCCCGGTCTCTTTATTGAGCCATTTGAAAAAATCATCTTCGTTTCTGCTGAGCGCCGTTTCCAGGTCAGAAACCGCAATCTCCGGCTCATCCCCCAGCTTTCCCTTCAGGCTGAGGTAGGGCTCCGGGGCGCGCCGGGCGGTATGATCGAGAAGCCCCTCGTACACATGCCCAATCTGTTCAATATCCAGCGCCCGAAACGAAAGCCGCCGTTTCTCTTTACCAGCGCCTCCCCCAAGATTGACTTCCAGATATTGGAGCGATTCAAGCAAGTGAAGCACGGTGCGGTTATTCATGGGCAGCGGTTCGGCGAGTTCGGTTTGCCAACTCGTGCCCTCTTTCCGGCCTTCCAAGAACGGATAGCGGTCTGGATCGAACAGATGTCCGCCGTACGGAGGAAGCCGCAGGGATTCGTGCCGCACCCCGCCGTGAACCGCCCGGAACGTTGCAAGAAGGCGGCTCCAAGCATCGTAACGGCGTTCGAGAATCTCCTCGCCGCTTCGGTCCGCGATCGCGCGTAATTGATCGCAGAGTGTCGTTACGGCATAGTTTTGGTCGTAAACCGGTTCTCCCAGTAACAGCAATCCGCGCTCTTCCGCCGAATAGAGAAAGACCAACCGCATCATCACCGTCAACGCGGCTTCATACAAAACGAGTTCATCAACGCCGCTCAACAAGATCCGATTTCGGTCCCGGTCCGCTTTGTCCAACGCCTGAACCAGCATCTCCACCGAGCGGCGCACCTGATACCCCAGCTGGTTCGTCACTTCCTGCTGGTTCTTGGCACTCTCCTCAAACAATTTCTCAAGTGTCTGATCCTCAGCGGCGCCAAAGAAACGGTAAGCGGACAGCAGACTGCGAAACGCCCGCAGTGTGATCTTCTCTTCCTGCCAGAGCGTGGCGTACCACGAAGCGTAACCCGTGGTTTCACCCCGTGGCGCGTAAACCATCATCCAATGTTCGCCGTTAGTCACCAGCCCCAACGGGACATCGGCCGCGTGGAGCAAATCCATCATCCGTGACGAGGGTGGGGCTTTCAACCGGCTCCCGGGAACGGATTTCTCTAAATTCTGATCCGGTGGATAGGATTGGATGAGAAGACGCGCTTTTCCCTCATCTGAAGTTCCTTTCGGATTGACTACGACCCAATCGGGGCGAATCCGTTCGTGATGCTGCGAATCGCTGAGTTCTAATCCGGGAGGGATCCCCTGCCCTTCCCGCAACACCTCTTCACCGAATCCCAATGTTTCATTCAATACGAACTGAATCCATGCCCGGTGAATCGCCGGATCGGAGTGATCCGATTGCCGGTTATCGTCCCATTCTCCAAAAGCGATCCGCAACCGGCCCGCGTGATCCGGATCGTGCGCTTCCAATCCTTGCGGAAACACCTGGGATAAAACCGGGATCGAAAGAAACGGCCCTGAAACCTCGACAAGGGAAAGCCATTCGGCATGTTCGCGCCCGGCGGTCATGATCCCGCCTCCCGCGCCAGTTTTTCGGGGACCAGAAACGTCACCGCGACGGGAAAGAGCCGGGGAACCGGATCGGCGAACCGGCTTTGGATGACTTTCTTCTCCTGTTCGATCTCTTCGGGAATCTGTTTCAACCGGATACGCAAATTATCCATATCGATTTCATACTGTTTTTTCTCATCGTCATTAAAACCAGGCAAAAACTGTTCGAGATTGGTTTTGTCGCTCTGTATCTTTTCTTCAATGGATTTTTTCAACTCATTCAAAATGGCCTCGATGTCACCCGCTTCCTTTTCGGCGCGTTCTTGAAGAGATTTTTGTAAACCATCGGTACGATCTTTCATCCGCGCTTCTAAAGCCAGTTTGAGCGATGAGGAGTGTTTTGGCCATAACTCAAGCAGTTTCTTCGCGATCGATTCCGGGGCGGGATCGCGCAGCTCCGCATCAAGCGCCCTTTTCGTCTCCCCTACGTTCATGCGGGAGAACCGGCCTTCCCGGATCACTCCACCTGCTGTGATGATCTCTTCATGCAATCGATGGCTATCCCCCCCAATCACCACCAATCGAGCGTGTCCAATCAAGGCGGGAGTCTGAAGAATGTTATTGGGAACCAAGCGCGCCGTCACCCGATTCATCTTCGGATGCGGGGACCAGACTTCCGCCCTCAATAAACGGAGACTCATCTGTACCAGCTGGTGGTTCAAGTGACACAGCACGATATCATCGCGGCCATCCAGCAGGTTATGATCGAATACGATCGGACGGATTTACCCGGTGTGAGGATGCGCCAATCCCTCCGAACAGACCGCCCATGTTCCTTTCAGCGCGGGGAGATGAAACACGGGGCATCGGATCCGCGTTCCTCTTGGATCGGGCCAGATCCCTTCCACTTCCGCTTCCTGAAGTGGCGGCTGTTCGGCCAATTCCAACGCGATCTGGACAACGTTCAGGATATTTTCCGGGGAGAGATGCAATTCTTCCCTGGTTTCGTTCAACTGTTCGGCGAACCGCTCCAACTGTTTTTTGATATCCCGCTCGAACTTCAAGTTATTGGCGACACGCTTCGCCACACTTTCTTCCTTTTCCGTGTCGAACCGCCGTTCACGGCGTCCCAGCATAGCCATTTCAACTTGCTCGGCGATCACGGGGCCGACTTTCCCCAGATCCGTGCGAATATTCTCGACTTTTCTCGCGGCCCGCATAAGGAATTCAAGATCGGCTTCCAGTTCGTTCACATCTTCAGACCAAAATTGATCCCGGTTTTTATATCCCTTGCCAACGAAATGATAGATAAGAACCTCATTCGCCCGTTGGCCGTGGCGGTCGATCCGACCGTTTCGTTGCTCCATCCGGTTCGGATTCCATGGGATTTCAAAATGGACCAGGCGGTGACAGTGGTTTTGTAAATCAATGCCCTCGGACGCCGAATCGGTCGCAAGCAGAATTCGGACGGGGCTTTCCTCTGGATGCGTCTGGAACGCGACTTTGATGGCCTCCCGGCTATCGGAATCCATCCCGCCGTAAATCGTCATTAAACGGTCATTCCCTGTCAGGCCTTCCGTCGCGAATCTATCCATAAGCCATTTTTGTGTCGCGCGATACTCGGTAAATATGATGACGCGCTCGTTGGACCATTTTCCCCCGGGTTTAACCGTATCTTTCAACCACTGGATCAGAGTCTTGGTTTTTGAATCCGGACGTCCAACCACTCGCTGCGCCCAATCCTGCATCCGGTCGATCAGATCGCGTTCATCATCCAAAAGGTCTCGGAAAAGCCGCGTTGTCACTTCAACTGCGTCATGGGTCAATTCTTCATACTGCTCGTCATCATCGGTGTCATCGCCGATGCGGTCAATCTGCTGTTGAAGGATTTTGATATTTTTTCGTTGCGGCTGTTTTTTCTCTTTTCGAGCTGCGTATTCCAGCGATTTGATGTGTTGTTCGAGCGTTGATTTGAACGCGGCGGGGGAGGAGAACAGACGCTTCTTGAGCAATTTCAACACAAATTGGATGGCGAAGTTCTCGGTTTGATCTTTAACATCATGGAGACGGGATTCCGTGTATTGCTTTAGTTTTTCATGAACGTCAATTTCTTCCTCGGTGTAATCGACTTCCAAGGGAATCAAGTTCCTTTTCGGGAACTTGAGCGAACCATCCCAATCAACAAAATCCGATTTTAACCGGCGAACCATGATTGAATTGAGCGATTTAGGATCGGGTGTGATGCCCCGCGCAAAGCGCTGGTCATCCAATAACTCGAGAAGCGCCGAAAAACTCTCTGTATAACCGTTATGTGGAGTCGCCGTAAGGAAAAGTTTATGCTCAAAATGAGGCGTTAACTGCCGGATAGTGGATGTTCGCATCGAATCGATCGCGTACAATCCCCCGCCTGACGGCGCGATATTATGGGCTTCATCAATGACCAGTAGATCGAATTTCCGAGGATATACGTCTTCTCCTTCGGCTGGCAACACTTCTTTAAACAGCCGGAGCGTCCGTTCCCGTTTCAGGAAATCGATTGACGTGATCAGCCGGGGGAAATGAGTCCATGGATTCACATGAATCCCCCGGCGGCGTCTTAACGCTTTCATTAACTCCCGGTTCACAATCCTGAATTCCAAGCCAAACCGGTCACGCATCTGGTCCCGCCAATGAATTTGAAGGGAGGATGGACAAACGATTAACGCATTCCGGATACGGTGGCGAAGGATGAATTCCTGGATAATCAACCCGGCTTCCACCGTTTTCCCCAATCCTACATCATCGGCGATCAACATCCAGAATCCACAAACCATAGATAGTGCAAATGAACAACACAAGCACATTTAAGCCCCATATTACAAATTCATAATATAAAAATTAACAGGAAGAAAAAAAGGCACATACACCCTCTTGAAGAAAAAGTAAACGGAGTATCCATCGATAAATAGAAAACATCGTGTGACGAATAGGGGGAGGGGGGGGGATGACAATCTCTGGAAGGATAAAGACGGAAACCGTAACGTTCTATTCAAATTCGTCTGTTAGTCCTATATGCAGAGAGTGGCAGGCAATTGTGAAATTATCAACATTGAAAATAGCAGTTACGAAAACGCGCTCTAAGCGCTATTTCTGTTTCTATGTGGAATATTGGTGAAAGTCGCACAGGGGCGGCGAGGCTTCTATTTCGCAGGCTTTGTATTCGAGTTCGTTGGTCCAACACTCAAATCCCTTACTAACCGCTCAAACGCTTTTGTATAATCGTCGTGCTCTTTCCATTTCGTGAAATCGCCGATATGACGTTCCTCTTGTATGTCATATGCCCATTGTTTTTCAGTCTTAAATACAGCATCATCCAAACGAATAGGAAAAAGAACATCGCTATTCTGTGCCTTCTCTTTCTCCAAAGCAGTTTCCACTTCTTTACGTACCCAGGCCCTTGTGACGGAATTTTCCGATAGGATCAAAATCAATTTATCATGTACTCGGATAGCCTCGTCAATGCTGCGATGAAGGCGGTCACCTATTTTCATGTCTTCCGGAGCGAACCAGCAACGAATGCCCTTATCTTGCAAGTCCGCATGAAGTCGTTTAGCAAATTCCTCATCCTTATGCGAATAACTAATGAAGCAGGAATAAAACTCTATGGCTTTGCCCAATATGGATGGAATGTATTCGATGTACGTATCCGGAAGCCCACAGCCGCGGAGGAAATTGAGCGGAAGGTTTCCTGATTTTTGGAGAGTTCGGTGGTCTAGGATAGATGGTCCAAAATGTCTGCATGAATCCAAGCCTTTGGCGTCAGTTAGGTTTGTGTTTCCGAAAGCTGTTTCAAGCAGAATTGCTGACTCAAGATCAGCTCGGGTAAGGTCCGCCATACGGAGGTCCACTACGATAAGGTTTGCTCCTTTGAGGCTCGCACTTCTGAGTTTTGCCTCGCTAAGGTTCGCCCCGCGGAGATTCGCCCCGTAGAGATTCGACTCTCGAAGGTTCACACCGCCAAGGTTCGCCCCGCCGAGGTCTGCCCTATAAAGGTTTGTTCTGCTGAGGTTCGCCCTACGAAGGTTAGCCTTGCGAAGGTTAGCCTCGCGAAAGTTTGCTCCTTTGAGGCTCGCACTTCTGAGTTTTGTATCGCTGAGATCTGCCCTACTAAGATCCGCTTCGACAAGGATTGCCCCAGTAAGGCTTGCTCCGTTGAATGACACATCACAAAGGTTCGCCCTGCTAAGGTTCACTCCATTTAGGTACGCATTTTTTAGTGTCGTACCACGAAAGTCTACAAAGGAAAGATTTGTTTTGAAAAGGTTCGCCTCGCAAAGGTCTGCCCTGCAGAACCTAATACCATGAAGATCCACCCCTCCAAGATCCGGTATAATATCCGGATTATCTAACCTCCATTTATTCCAAACATCTACCCCTTCCTTCAGTATCGCAACATGCTCCTCATTCGCCATCAGCATCCCCCATAATTGTAATTAAAGTGCCTATTTGATAACACTTAGCGGCGAATGTCAAGATAGTAGGGGGGGGGGGGTTCTAGGGAGTTTAAGTTGCTGTTGAGGTGTCTCCATACTCACTTGAATCCTATATTCAATATGTGTTATTTTATATGTACCAAAAACGGCAGGGAGCGAGGTATTATATTATGGCGTTATTGCAATGCCCGGAATGCGGCCATGAAGTATCCTCTTCGGCGTGGAGGTGTGCCAACTGTGGTTTTCCTATCAAGACAAATATATGGAAAGTTAAGATAAAATTATGGATAATTTCCAAATGTATGAAATACCATAATTGGAAATTAAAGAAGGAAGAAGAAAGACAAAAGAGACAAGAAGAATGGAAAAAAAAGCGCGACTTGATAAGTGATGAAGAAAAGAAAAAGAGAGAAGAAGAAAGAAAAAAGCAAGATAAATTTGATAAGACATTCATATATCTCATTATTTTTTTTACTTTTTTTGTCCTAATTACTGCTATTATTGCCCAAATATTTTTACCTGAATGAAACTTAAGGCTTATCCTTCCACCGCCTCCCTACTCTTTATATCCGCAAACGAAATAATTTTCGAACCATGCTTTTCGAGCGCCTCACGCAACGGGTCTTGAGCGAGGTGCGCGTAAACTTCGGTTGTGGAAAGAGTACTTTGATTCAACGCTTTTCCAACCAGGATTAGGCTTTCGCCACTCGAAGCCAACCATGAACCGGCGGTGCGGCGTAGATCATGAATGCGAAGATCTGGCATTCCGGCGCGTTTGCGTATCCTGTACCATTGCTGACGCGGGAATTCTAACCAGTGGCCGGATGGACCAGGGCCGGGGAATATCCAAGGTGAGTGGGGATCGCGCGGAATACTCTCCAGCATTTCAACGGCGGCGGTGGAGAGTGGCAGGTAGAATACGCGGCCTGGTTTGGTATCCGGTAGTTTTAACATTCGTTGATCCGGATCGTAGTCAGTCCATTTCAACCGCATGAGTTCTCTATTGCGCAGGCCGGTTAGCAGGTACAGCCAGAGTCCGGCACGTATGCGGGGATCGTTTTCGGCGTTAATGGAATTGGCGAGGACTGGCAGGTCAACCGCAGTCACCCAGCGGTCCCGTTTCTCCTCTTTGTATTTCGGTATACGTTTTGCCGGGTTTGCTGCTGTATCCGGAAGGTAACCTTCCTCGATCGCGAAACTATAAATTTTAGAGACTAAAGATAATACACGGTTTGCCTCGTAGGGGGCCGTCCTGCCAATCCGCTCGTGTACGTCGCGCATATCAGGCCGTTTTATCTTATCAACATGTTTACGTCCCCACACAGGGCGCAGGTGCTTTTCAATCCTGCGGCGATCATGATAGCCGGTTTTCTTTTTCGAGGCGTGGCGTGCAATGAAATCGTCTGCCAGATCACCGAATGTGGACGCCTGTTTGTCGCGTGTAGCCAGATCGTCACCGAGCGCCAATTGCGTGTTGTACATATGGCCGATCCGGCGGGCGTTCGCAAGCATGATACCTGGATGCTGGCCTATCGTGAGTTTTGTTAGTTTCTTATTTCGACGATAGTAGAAAATGAATGATCGCTGGCCGGATGGAAACACGCAGATACCGAGATGTGGACATTCGGTATCCCAGATAATACCCGGTTTCTTAGCTGTCTCGATAACGTGTTGTGATAGTTTCCGTTTCACCGCTCAACCTCCCATTTCAAGAATCAGCAGAAAATCAGCCGTTCGCTTAAGGTAACTCCAAGGTAACTGCTATGTCGTATTATGTCGAGTTTACCACAAGTGAAAGTTGAAAAATAGGCGGAAAAACGGGTTTTTTGATGTATGTTGACGAGTACTGCGTGTGACTCCAAATCAGCAGGTTAGGGGTTCGAGTCCTTCCACGCCTGATTGATTTTACTAAACTTACAACTCTCTCTTATCTTCCAATTTCCAAATGGCGCCCACGTTTTAAAAATAAGATACTATATCTCTATGCGGCAATTTACCATATACTTCTTAAGATCAATGAATTTATAATGAACACGGCTGGTCGGACCATTCCCTAGTTTGTAATAGGGGAGCAATCCATCGGCGGCTTTCTAAACAAATAATCGAACAATGAGGAGTATCATGAATCGCTATATTCTACTTTTTTTCGTTTCCACACTGTCGTTACAAGCGGATGTATCAAAATGGACACATTTCACCATTGATTGCCCACTGCCTGGAACGGGTTGGGGGACGGCAGGGCCTTCTTTAGCGGATTATGATGGCGATGGTGATTTGGACATTGCGCTTTCGCGTAGAGCCACAAAGACGGCTTTCTGGTATGAACGAGTGAGTGATTCGATTTGGATTCCCCACATCATAGGGAGTTCAAACAGTTTAAGTACGGCGTTGGGAAACGTAGCGCTGGATGTCAACCACGATGGATTTTTTGATGTCGTGATCAACCAGGTTTGGTTTGAAAATCCCGGATGCCTGGATGAGAATCCGGATGCTCCGTGGTCGGCGCATTCGTTTGAGGGTGGTGGACATGATATCATTGCCGCAGACATCAACGGCGATGGGAAGGATGATATTGTAGCCGATCTCGGCATGGCTTGGTTCGATACGGCAAACGGCTTGAAAAAATCGCTCATATACAATGGATTGGAGTATCACGGATGCATCGCTCCTAAAGGTGTTGGCGATTTAGACAACGATGGTGATGTGGACCTCGTCGTACCAGGCCATTGGTTTGCAAATCCCGGTGAGGGAAAGGGAGAATGGAAACGACACGACTGGCCGCATAAATCTATTCCCAACGCATCTTACGGAACAAGCATACGCAGTTGGGTTGAAGACCTTAATGGAGATGGGTGGAAGGACATCCTCTACAGCGATTGTGATACAGGATGGGGGCATGTTTATTGGGTTGAGAATCATGTCAAAGATGGAGCTTGGATTTCACATCCCTTGGATGATCCACCCACCTTACCTGGGGATGTGCCTGGAACCGGTTCATTTCATTCGCTAGGCGTAGCCGATTTTGATGGTGATGGAGATTTAGACATCTTTGCTGGAGAGCAAGAAGATCCGTCGGATATGAAAGGAGCAGGAACTATTCCAATGAAGCCAGCAGGATTAAAGGAGCGGGGAATAATCTGGGAGAACATTGGCAGCGTCAAAAATCCCTCGTTTCACCCCGTTGTAATCCAAATCGACAATCCCGGTTGGCATGATATCGCTTTAGGTGATGTCGATGGAGACGGTGACATTGATATCGTCAACAAAATTTGGAATAAAGATGGAGCAGCCTATCATGCGGATTATTGGAGAAACGATAATTAGTTTCTGTTGCGGAAAGAAAAAGGTAAAAAAGAGCGTTACTAAATCATAGCCCATTCCTTACAAGAAAGTCAGGCAAACTCAAAAGAAGGAAAGGGTTATGAGAAGCAAGATCAACGATCAAAAAACATTCAATTACAATCCATCGATCAGCGTGAAAGTCGTTCAAGATTACGTTAACAAATATCAAGGATTGATGAGATTTTACATGAGAATCGAGAGATTTTGGATGTTGTGCATGACGCTGCTTTTCTTGTTCAAACAAAAGCCGAGATGGGGATTATACAACCTTAGAGATTTTTCGAGCGATACTGGTCCTATTTCTTGAATAATGGAGTTTTCGGAAAACCGTTGTGAATATCGATACGAATCTAGTCCTCCAAGAATTTGTCGGCCTGGGATTTAAACCGGTGATGGATTTCACGTTTTTGAATAAAGCCTACTGCGCCCTCACCAATCCCACATGGGAGAAGATCAATTAGGCTTTGAATCAATATGCGCGGCAGGAGGTAAAAATCGGCGGCGAGGAGTTGCGTGTTGACAGCACGGTGTACGAAACCAACATCCATTTAAGGGATTTAAGAACTATGTGGTCAACGTAGGGTGCGCGGTGTATTGCCATAACCTTGTTCTGCTGACTCATATTTGTTGTGGCAAAGCTAGTTGTCGTCTCAATTGAAGCTTAAGTGATTCGACTCAAAAGCGGCTTTCCGCAATAGAAACTAAATAACAGAGTTTTGTTACTTTTAATCGTCAAAAAGTAGATTTGTCACTATGCGGATATGATTAATATGTCATCAACAAATATCGATGCAGTAATTTATTATCACGAAGAGACAAAGCATCATTTCCATCGCTTCGCCCGTTCGCTGGGTCATCTGGATTGGGCGAACCAACCGCATCCTTTTCGTTATTATGAAGGCGCGCCGCGAATCGCGCTTCCTTTTCTTTCCCTGAAGGAGGATGTTCCATACGAATCACTCTATAATCATCGGCTTGGTGAACACCATGCAATTGATGAGTCATCGATTGCGGATTTCCTGCGGTATTCATTAGGACTAACGGCATGGAAAAAATATGGAGAGGATCGCTGGTCATTGCGCGCCAATCCGTCCAGTGGAAATCTTCATCCCACCGAAGGTTATATAATTTTGCCCACCATGCCTCAATGGAGCGATACCCCAGCGGTTTGTCACTATGATCCCGAAAAACATCATTTGGAAATAAGAGCGAGGATATCGGATCCTGTATCAGCCCAGCTGCTTGGAAAAGAATCGCATTCGTTTCTGATTGCTCTCAGTTCGATTCACTGGCGCGAAGCGTGGAAATACGGGGAGCGCGCATTTCGATACTGTCAGCATGACGTTGGTCATGCGATCGCCGCTTTGCGCTTTTCAGCAGCGTTACGCGGATGGCAATTGAAACTCATTCCCTCCTGGCCCTCCTCCAGACTGGAAACGTTGCTCGGTTTGGACCGAATAGAGGATTTTCACAAGAACGAACATGAGGAACCGGATCTGTTGGCTTTGGTTACTGATTCAAGCGAAGAGTTTGAACTTCCATTGCCGCCGGATGAATCTTTTTTCGATGCATGGCGCTCCGCCAAATGGCATGGAAAAGCCAATCGTCTCAGCAAAGAACATATGCCATGGCCCATAATCGAGACAACCGCAAACGCGTTACACATACCGGACACTCAATCCAAGATCGAATCACCGTGGCGCCCTCCATCCAGTCCGCAATTGCTTACATCCTATCAAACGGGTAAACGGGCAAAACAGATCATTCGTCAACGCCGCAGTGGAGTTGATTTTGATCCACGATATACAATCGATCTCGGCAAATTTCTCCCGATCGTTGCTCGTACATTGCCGAATTCGGGATCTCCCTGGGATGCGATTTACTGGCCCGCTTGTGTCGATCTCTTTCTCTTTGTTCACCGGGTAGAAGGCATCCCTTCAGGTTTATATATGCTCGTTCGTAATCCCGGTCATGAAGACGAGTTGCGAACCTTGTGTCATAATGAATTTCTGTGGACCAAACCCAGCGGAATCCCTGGTGATATTCCACTTTACTTGCTGAAGGAGAAAAATGTTCAAGATATCGCTTGCGCCATCAGTTGTCAGCAATCCATTGCTGGAAACAGTTTTTTCAGCCTGGGGATGCTTGCCCGTTTCGCTGAAAGTCTCAAACGATATGGACCTTGGTTTTATCGCAGTCTTTTCTGGGAAACGGGTATGATCGGACAGGTGTTGTATCTTGAAGCCGAAGCCCACAATGCTCGCGGAACGGGAATCGGATGTTTTTTCGATGACGCCGCACACGAACTTCTAGGCATCGACGATCAATCGTATCAAAGCCTATATCATTTCACAATCGGGATTGCAATCGATGATCCCCGATTGAGTACATTGCCCCCCTATGCTCAAGAACCACTATCTTGATAGAAATCGCCCTCGTTCGATAACCGAGAGTGATCCCTTACTTTCAAGGAATTACGTTGACTAACATTTGATGAGTGACGTAAATCTGTTTGGCTTTTTTAGCAAAATGATCGTAATGATCCTGCTTGATCCATTTTCTCAACGCGTCGGCCACATAATCGTCAACCACAATCTCAGCGCAATGGATCGGGCGAAATCTCTCCAAGTAGTTGTCCATCCTCAATCAGCTTCGCCTTTAATTTTTCGTAATCAAGATCCTGAACGGCGATCCCCTTATCAATCGACAACGCCGCTGCCGTTCCGGCGCTCTGACCAAGAATCATGAAAACCGGTTCCATCCGGATCGATCCGTATGCGACATGCGATGCGGAAAGACAAACCGGCACAAGCAGATTTACGCATTCTTCCTTTTTCGGAACGATTGAGCGATAGGAAACAGGATAGGGCTGTGGACAACCATGCCCAAAGCCGCCTTCGTTTCTCACTGTTTTTATCCCATTTTCTTCCACGACAACACGCTGACAGAAGTGGGGTATGTTCGGAATACGTGTAAAAAGTAGTCACTTGAGAGAGATTCTTTGACTAAAATAAGACGATCTCAAGAGAAAAAGTGATGATTATTTCGTAAAACAGACAAAAGGCGAAGAAAAACAGTCGAAAATGGTCTTCACCAATGTCAAAGGGAACAAAAAAGCCAACAATTTCGTATCAGTAAAAGAAAATACGAAATTGAACTCGGAAAACAGGGCTGAAATGACTACTCCTTGCATGTATTCCGAACATACCCCTAAATGGAGTGCTAAACATCGTTTTTAATTTGTCCATCCCCCTAAATTTTGAAGACAAAAACGCCAAAAGTTTGGTAGGCACAAATTGTATCTAAGTTGCCTATTGTTATAGGCTTACAAATATTCCTGTGGCCGATTACGTCCCTTTTAGGAATTTAACCCTATTTTGCAAATTGATCTAACCCTCCTCTTTAACAGAGTTTATAAATTGGCCTCGTCAAAAAAATCTATGGGTAAATTCCGGTTGAGGAAGTTTACCAAGGGTATGATACAAGGCGATTTCCAGCGTTCGAAATGTTCGAAAGCCGTACGCCATTTTGGTAGTCACTTTCGCTTTGTTATTTAATCCTTCCACGACACCAGAAGAAAACTCTTTTTTCGCCCGAAACCAGTTCAAAATCAGTTCCCGATGACGCCGAAGCATCTTCGCAACCTTTTTCATTGGCTCGATCCGGGATCGCATGGTCTTGGTACACCATTGATCCAAAAAACGGCCCGCCCACGATGCCGACTTATAGTCCCAGAAAAAGTGGAACTCTTCTTTTAAAAGATAACTACGCACGGTCCGAAGGTTATACCGAACCACATTGGCAAGTTTTTCCACCTGCTTCTCGGTTAGATTCACCGAACGTTTGAGAAACCACCAACGGCTTCCTTTCAAGACCGGCTCCAATCCCTTGGCTTCCCCAGCCCGCACCTCATCGATGGCTTTATTCATATGGGCCACGATGTGAAAACGATCCAAAATATGGATGGCCCCTTTCGCTTTCTTCGCCACGACTTTGAGATACGCTTTCCACATATCGCTGCAAATGAATTCCAACTTCGCGCTCCGCTCCTCACCCAACCAGCGGAAAAATCTCAAAAACGTCTTGGCCGTTCTCTTTTCCCCAATCCAAAGTAACCGCCTACATCCCTCATTGATTTGATACACCGCAGTCACGTAATTGTGCCCGCTTCCCCATTGCATTTCGTCCACTCCGATGGCGGTGATTCCTTCCAGGTTCCTATGCTCCCGTCCCCAATTGACGGCCCTCTCCACCGAGCAAAATACTTTGTGCCAACTCGTTTGAAACGCCTCCGCCACTTGCGTCCAATTTAACCGCTTCGCCCAACCCGCCAGAAACCACTGATACGCGCTCGTTAATTCGTGCTTTCCTTCGGCCCAGGGAACTTGCTCAATTTTTACCCCGCAGTCTGGACACTCGACACGCCGCATTGTGTAGATTAAAAAAAACGCGATTCCCCACAGCGGGACCATTTCAAAACGACGCTTGTCACGCTTGTCGTATCCGGGTCTTTTCTTTCCACAGCCGGAACAGATTGGACGATTTCCCTTCCGGGGGCGGATTTCAACCTCCAACACGGTTTTCTTGTTCCATTCGCTAAAATAGACCGAATCGTACACAAATCCCTTGATTTTATGAACGCGATTGAGGATAGTCTTTACTTGCATCCGGTGGCCTCCTGATTGATGGTTTGTCTTCGTCGACTCCATCTTCTTAGGATACGTTACCGGATGTCCTTTTCTATCTCTCCTTCTTCAGCATTCCCTCTTGTTTACCCACTGATTTCTCTGAGGAACCATAAATTGAAATAGCCTATTTCCTTTCGAATCGTTGTCGTACCCCCTAGTCCATCAAAATTTTTAAAAAAAATGTTTTTTTTGTCATAAAGTAACCTGTCTGAGGGATAATAAATAACAACATCCGTTAATAAACGAAAGAAAAAATTTTGCAATTCAATACCTATGTGAAGGCCGCTTTCTGGAAATAGATATCATGGGTAGTCCTGAGTGAATGCATTTTTTTTCTGAGTAATCTTAATATTGAATTACTGCCTATTTCCATCGATCCTTCAACAAAAAAAAGCCCGCGTTGATTTCTCTCGCTAGCTGATTCATACGGAAGGGGGAAGGAAAATGAAGTGCAGGAAAAACAATCTTGAAATCCACTTTGAGGATTTCAAGAAAGGATGCAGTGATACGTGGGAAAAAATCTATGATGCCTTGAAAAAACTGGAAGGCGTCCCGGAGCATTTAATGTTCATCGAAAAACTGGACATTCATGCGGAGAAAATTTATTTCGATGCGCTCAAAGTACTTTACAGGCATCGGGAGTTGTTCCTCAGCCTGAGGCAATTCTTGAAAACATTGCATCGTAGCCTCAATGATTATTTAATACTTGCCAGAACACAGCAAATGCATGACAGACTTGAAAACTTGATTAATGAAAAATCATTCAATGATTTCCTCTATCGGCGGCCCGCCAACAACCTCAAAAAGGTTATGAATAACACATTGTTGGCGGCGATCGAGGAAAGGCTGTTTAAGGATTTAAGAGTAATCAGCGATACATATTCTCAAGGAAGAAAATTCATTGCAATTCGATCATTCGAGATCGCAACCTCGGGAATGAAACGATTGAAATCGAGAGACTCCGAATTGAAGCGCAAGAACCCGCAGATCAGACCGAGCTGGTATTGGGCTTATCACCTATCGGGATATTCATCTGAGGGAATCGAATGGATTTTTGGGTCCTCAATGTGTGGATTTTCGGAAAAAACCTTAAACAGGCGAATCCCAGGAATTCACGATGACCTGACGGAATATTTCAATCCTTTCATCGATGGAAAAGAAGATCGTGGAGTCAAGGAAATGTTGATTTCACTCATCCCAGTAGTGGAAGAGGAGAAACCGGAAGAATACGAGAGAATCAAGCCCGTCGATCATAACCGAACGAATATCAGAGTGAGAATGGAGGCGTAATCATGGTTACCACGTATCATCACGCGCCCAAATTATACGCTTCTTTTACCAAAGACAAGAAAGATGAACTGAACGATTTAAAGAATAAATTCTTGGATTGGATCAAATCTGAAACGTTCAAGGATGATAACCCCACATTCCTGACCACGCTTCTCCAACTCCCTCATGCAGAGAGCGATATGGACTTGTTTCTCCTGCAGGAACAAGCGAGGGAGCTGTTCGCGGTCGTCATCAAGGATAAGACGGAATTTTTGAGTTTGTATTACAAAGCTATTTCTGCCAGTCAGGAGATGAGTGGCAGCGTGATTGGAAAAAGTGTCGCCCAGGGATTGGAATTTCTGATAAACCAATGCCAAAAGGAGAGTTATTTCTCCAATTTGCGTGACAAAATCCATCACAAGGAAAAATATCTTCTATCGAAAGGGATCGATGTTCGTAATCCCAAAACGTGGCATGTTCAATTTTCTCCTTATTACATGAGGGAAAGAGAAAATATCGGTAAGGAGATTCTGACTTTTCGAACCCAGTTTGCTCTGGGCTGGCGTAAGGTGGCGCAGTTGAAAATGAAGGCGCTGGATATGCAACTACTCATGCTCTATTTCGAGGCGAAACTGGCAGAAACCCAGCTGGACTACGACGATAAGAAATTACTCGAGGATATCCGATATGGATTGGGTTTCAATACTTTGGAGGATTACTTCCCCAAAGGAACTTCCCCAAAGGAACTTCGAATGGAGTTGGGTTTATCCAGCTGCATAATTGACGGACTCATCGATGAACAGCAACGAGTGAAAATCCTGATCGATAAATTGAGCCGATTTTCCCTGAAATACGCTAAAATCGATATCAAACAAGAAGAAGAGATGCTAAAAAATGACGAATCCGCATCGATTAAAAGTCCAATCGTAGGGAAAATGTTTTATCGCCGAATTCAACACAAAAACAATCGTCGGATGAATCAAAAACCTTGAAATTAACCTCGAAATAGAAGCGACTCAGACGAAACGGCCAGATTACTGGCGAATCGTTGCCATTCTCTTTGAGCATATTTAAATGAAAACAAATACCGGAGGCTTTCAAAATGAATATACCGGTTGAATATTTAATGCACCAAATTCCAAATCCATTCGATTATCCGCAATTAACAAAAAATCGTAGAAAACATTATCCTTTCATAAACATTTGTGAACTTGATAACCGATAGAATTGGAGATAGTAAAAATGAACGAGAATGAAATTATTATCATCAGTCGGAATGAAAAAGAGGTGGTTGAAATTCGAGATATGTGTTACCAAAAAGGAATTAGAAAGGGGAAAAATCATGCGACAGTCGGAAAAAAACACCTTACAAGTACTTGCAGAAAGCGCTGTTAAGAGCGTTTTTGGTTTTATGGAAAAAGAAGAAGCCCGAAGATATACTTCTAAATTACTCCAAATTAAAATCTCTCCAGTTCTGATGGATAATCATTTGGAGATTCTTCGAATTTATCGTAGAGAGTGCATGACTCTAGATAAAATAGAATGTTAGAAGTTATCTCCAGGCTTGTTTTCACGCAAGCAGGAAAAGAGTCAAGCGGAAGCCGAAGAACTGACGTCGGAACTTTACCGCCAGATTGGACAAATGAAAGTAGAACTTGATTGGGTAAAAAAAAAGTCGAACGTGTTCAGTTAAGAAAAGACGAAGTTGGATCGAACTAACTAATTCTGAGATTTCAATAAAGCGGCAATGTGAATTGCTGGGGTTGTCTCGTTCAGGATTTTATTATCAACCCGTGGGCGAATCAGCCGAAAATGTAGCGCTGATGAACCTGCTTGATGAACAATATACCCGGACACCGTTTTACGGAATTCGGAAAATGCAGAAATGGTTGAGAACTCTAGGACGGGTTGTGAATAAGAAACGAATCGGTCGTTTAATGCGAGTGATGGGCTTGGAGACGATCTACCCGAAGCCTCGTTTGAGCCTCGGAAATGTTCAGCATAAGAAATATCCATACCTGTTGAAGGGAGTGAAAATCGAAAGACCCAATCACGTGTGGAGCACCGATATCACCTATATACGTATGCGCCAAGGATTTGTTTACCTGGTGGCGATCTTAGACTGGTTTAGTCGTTATGTGGTGTCATGGAAAGTCTCCACTTCGATGGAGGTTGACTTTTGCCTCGAAGCGTTGGAGATGGCTTTTGAAATTGATAAGCCAACGATCTTCAACAGTGACCAAGGCTCTCAATTCACAAGCACGGATTTTACGAGTCGCTTGAAGAAAGAGAGGACTCTCATCAGCATGGATGGAAGAGGCCGAGTGTTCGATAATATTTTCGTCGAACGGTTATGGCGGTCAGTGAAATATGAGGAGGTCTATATCAAAAGTTACGAAACGGTGAATGATTGTGTGCGCGGACTAACGGATTATTTTCAGTTCTACAATAATGAGCGTCTACACCAAGCCTTGGGATATAAGACGCCGCTTCAGGTTTATAGAGAACACTAGAAAACTTGACGGTCCAAGAACTTTGCGTTTGAGTTTTTTAAGGCATTGGCAAATGCTCTGGATTATCTTGAAATGATCGAAAAAAGGGGATGATCTGATACGTCTCCCGGGCGACAATCCGTCGCACACGCACCAGGATATCCCTTGACCGGTTGCTCTACAGCAGAGCCGATCTCCGTTTCTCCTGGTAGTGTATAATATCGGAAAGTTTTATGAGAATCTGGAATCATCATGATTTCCGGATCCCAAATAAGGAGACTTGAGTTGAACGAAATCGAGGTTGAAAACCTACTTTAAATTTCCTTGATTCCTGTCTAGACAATGGGGTACACCTCAATCTTTTGGCTATAGACTTAAAACCCGTTCAGTAGAAGGAGCGGAAAGGCTCCCTGGTAAAAACAACAGAGCTCTTGCGTTAATCAGCGCCCATTTGAAAGCGCGCTTAGGCATACCACTTTATTGCCAACAAGAGGTAGCGGACGCCGTAAACGATCAAACGCACATTAAACCAGATTATGTAACTCCGGCTAAAGACCTCGGTACGATTGGAGTTCTTGACGCGTTCATGGAAGAAGCAGCCATACAGCGGATAAAAATCGATTCAGCCGTGATTGTCGGGCATGCGCATCACGTAGCTCGCGTTGCCCTTATACTCGCTGAGCACAATATCACTCCCGTGATCCCTGTTGAATCGTATATAGAGTACGATCCGATGGAAGCCCAGGAACGAGTGGTCAGTGAACACACCTTCATCGTTTCGGAGTGTGTAAGTGTTGCATCTCATCCCCCTTGGAAAAGATCGTTTTCCTAAAAAGTATCACTGAATGAAAACAATCTATCCTAAAAAAATACATGCTATATCGCTCCGCCCTCGGCGGGGCTTCTTTTTGTGTGCCAGGCATGGCGTGAATCTAGGAGGTGAAAATCCTCTCCAGGCCCTAATGGTGGGAACTGGTAGTCGAAAGCAAGGGCGTTGTCGCGAGACGGGGTCTGAAGGAAGCTGGAGACAAAAGTCGGACTCGACAAACTGAAATCGGATAAGGGTACTACGCACATTCGTCCGTAAATGGGCGCTAGGAAACCTTCACTTTCCTTCGATCCAAGATGTAATCACCATAAAGAATGATATTTTCCCAGGAAATGGGGCTGACATGCTGAATGAAATCGAGGTCGATGTTGTCGGGGTATGTTCGGAATACGTGTAATAAGTAGTCACTTCAGCCCATTTTCCGAACAGTATGGGTGAGGCCGTGTTAAATTCCGATCTCGCCAACCGCCTGCTGATACGCATTCTCAGTACTCTCCAGCGATAAATGTTGATAAACCTCAAGACTTTTCTTGCTTTCATGTCCGGAAATTAATTGGATTTGCGCATCCGACAACCCTTTAGATGTAAGATACGTGATCATTTGGTGACGAAAAAGGTGAGGGTGTATCTTTTGCTCGATGCTAGCCTCTTTGCGGTATTCTTGTACGATTTGCTGCACCCGCCGCGTAGTAAAAGGCCCATTCCGGGTGGTTTCAAACAGGTACACATTCGCAGGGTTGCTCTTGAGATAGGTTTTTAAGACTAATCGAAAATTTTCCGGAAAGAGAATATACCGGTCTCGAAATCCTTTTCCTTGCTGGATGAAAATCTTGCAGTTTTCAATATCGATATCACTGACTTTTATCTTGACGAGTTCGCTCACTCGCAGGGCGGTATAAAAAAGGAATTTCAGCATAATCTCATGCTGTAGATTCCCGCACTGCTGAATGATCTTAAAGAAACGTTTGAGTTCGGAGTCGGGCAGAAGTTGAGGCAGAATGCGTTTTCTTTTGGGTCTTTTCAATCCTAACTGCTTGCGGGCTTCCTGGCAAACATAGATAAAACCATCGTAATCAAGATGGGCTTTTCGCGCCAAGCGAACGATTTGGCTTACGGTTTTCGATTTCGCATTTTCGTTTGCGGATACGAAATTGGAAGCCTTTTTTGTTCTTTTTGCCATGAGTAGAGCCCTTTTTCTTCTGTTTTTATTCGTCTTTTATCTATTCTGCGAAATCATATATTGTTCCCAATTTCCTGTAAAGTTATCTGAGGATTCCCATGGCTTCAATCGAACGAACGGCTTATCCCTATTTCCACAACCAACTTACGGAACAAGAATTAGAAAACTGCTACGAACTGTCTGATCCGGAACGACGTTTTGTCCAGTTGAATGCAAACGGAGCGAGCCAGCGTCTGACATTAATGGTTATGCTCAAAACGCGCCAGCACCTTGGATATTTCCCCATGCTAAAGCACGTGCCCGAACAAATCCTGGATCACCTTATTAAACAATTCGGCTTTTCTCTACCCCCTCCTTTGCTTGACGAGGATAAACTGAAAAAAACACTTCACCGATATCGTAAGGCCATACGAACGTATCTCAACAGCAAACTCTTTTATGCCCAAGAAGGCCGCAAATGTGTTCAAACTGCTGTTCGCCGCGCGGCTTACACGATGAGTGATCCAGCGGACTTAATTAATGTAGCGATTGAAATACTGGTCAAAGAGAACTTCGAACTACCGGCATTTAGTGCACTGGACCGCATGGCCGGTCACATCCGCCAAAAAGTTCATCAAGAATTGTATAACAAGATCACTTCAAAACTATCCGCTCAACAGCGACGATCATTGAACACCTTGCTGGAAATACGCTCCGGAGAATCTCAGACAGATTTCAATCGTCTCAAACAAGCGCCAGGAACTCCTACACTCAAGCATATGCGATGTTGGGCGGGACGGCTCGCTTGGCTTGACTCGATACTCGATCCAAAACCCTTTTTTGAAGGGATCGCCCATACGAAGATTCGTCAGTTCGCTGCGGAGGCAGAGGCCCTCGAAGTTGGAGATATGCGAAAAATCCAGCAACCAGGAAAACAGTACACGTTTCTTCTGTGTTTGCTTTACCATGCACAGGTTAGAACTCGAGATAACCTGATTGAAATGTTTCTCCGGAGAATGCAGCGTTTACATGCAACAGCCGAGGAGCAGTTGCATGTATTACAAGAAAAGCATCGTGTGATCGAAGAAGAAATGATTACCGTTCTGGCTGAAGTCCTTGATCAGGAGAACGGTGAGTGTTCTGACAAAGTATTAGGCCAACGAGTACGCCAAGTATTGGCTGCACATGGTGGAGTAGACACGCTGAAGATGCAGTATGAAAAGGTCTCTGCTTATCACCACAACAATTACTTTCCATTGCTGTGGCCCATTCACGCTCGCAATCGAGCCACGTTGTTTCGGTTGTTGGATTTACTTCAGATTGAGTCGGCCACTCAAGACACCACCTTGCTCGAGGCCCTGGCTTTCATTCGACGTCACCGTCATACACGGCGAGATTATTTACCTCATGAAATTGCTCTTGATTTTGCGACTCAACGCTGGCAAGCGTTTGTACAAAAAAAGGTTCGCACCAACAAGGAAGAATCTCTATTGAACCGGCGGTCGTTGGAAATATGTGTTTTTACTTATATAGCCAAGGCTTTGCGAAGCGGTGATTTGTATGTCGTTGAGTCAGAAGCATATGATGATTACCGCAAACAACTACTACCCTGGGAACAATGTCAAACTCGATTGGCGAATTACTGCAACGCGCTTGACATTCCAAACAACGGACATCCGTTCGTAACGCAATTGCGTGAGCAACTGATGGAATTTGCTCAGAAGGTCGATAGCAGTTTCCCCGATAACACCGAGTTGAGCATTGATGACAATGGAATTCCTCATTTGAAGAAGCAGGGCGCCTTACGTTTACCCGATGGATTTGCCGCGTTTGAAGAAACCGTCAGATCTCGGATGCCGGAACGTCATCTACTTGATATTCTAAAAAACGTCCAGTACTGGACAGGCTATTCACGGCATTTCGGGCCACCATCGGGAACAGATCCAAAACTCGCCGAGGCGATCAAAAAATATATGTTCACCGTTTTTGGTTACGGCTGCAATCTGGGAGCCAGCCAAACCGAACGTCACGCTCCAACGGATATCAACCGGCACACGCTACGGCGAATTAACGCACAGCACATTACTACGACCAAACTTGAAGCGGCTTTGTGCGATATCATTGCAGAGTTTGTCCGCTTCGAACTTCCCCAATTCTGGGGCAGTGGAAACGTGGCGATTGCCGATGGAACTCATATCGCATTACGCGAAAACAATCTTCTTGGCGAACGTCATATCCGTTATGGGGAATACGGAGGCATTGCCTATCATCACATCTCTGACATGTACATTGCTTTATTCAGTCACTTCATCGCTTGCGGCGTTTGGGAAGCAGTGTACATCCTCGATGGTCTGCTCAAGAACACATCGGCTCTACAACCGAACACTGTTCATGCTGACACGCATGGACAAAGTGAACCGGTCTTCGGTTTAGCTAAATTGTTGGGGATCAAACTCTTTCCTCGTATGCGAACATGGAATGACGTTATATTCTATCGCGTAGACAAGCAGACCACTTATAAACATATTGATGCGTTATTTACGCAAGTGGTTGACTGGTCATTGATTGAACGGCACTGGCAAGACATGATGCAGGTGGTTCTCTCGATCCAGGCAGGAAATGTGTTACCATCCATGCTGCTCAGAAAACTCGGTTCGCATAATCGAACCAACAAATTGTACCGGGCTTTCCGGGAACTGGGCCGAGTCGAGCGCACATTATTTCTTTTACGCTATATTTCTGAACCCGAATTCCGATTTACGATTCGCTCCGAAACGACAAAAATTGAATCCCATAACAGTTTTCTCGACTGGATATCTTTTGGAGGGCCCATGCTTAAGACAGGTGATCCTGTCGAGCAAGAAAAACAAATCAAATACACGAACCTTATCGCCAATGCGGTTATGTTACACAACGTAATAGATCTGACGGAAGTTCTCAATACAATGACAACGGAAGGTTATGTAGTGACATCCGAATTACTCCGTAGGTTGAGCCCATGTATGACCAGACACCTCCGCCGTTTTGGCCAATACACTTTGGATATGGAGGCTCGACCCGATCCATTGGTTTTAAATCCATTACAGTTCACCAACAACGAAAATCTGAAGTGACTACTTATTACACGTATTCCGAACATACCCCTTGTTTTGTTAAGCCAGTATTTCTTCAAGCGTTTTGAGACTTTTTTTATGCTTGGCGGGATTCTTCTCGATCAGTTTTTGTAGATTCTTCTGTTTCCAGCGAACCGCTGGCATGTTCTTCAGAATGGGCGACGGAAATAAATCCCATTCAGGTTCGCCTTTCTTAAAGCTAATCAAAAACCGTTTGTCTTTGTCACTCATACTCTTGTGAATTTCTTTTACAAGCCTTTCTCGTGTTTCCTCAAATTGTTCGTAGGAGAAGGGTTCCAATGTCATGCCCTTAAACTTTTTTTCGAACGTATCTTTTTGATCCAGAAAGTTAGGATGGATCATTTCATTAATTGGCCGTCCGCCGCCTAACAAAATGGCAAGAAACCCGGTTTTGACGGCATCGGTAATCCCTTCTTTTTGCAAAAGGTTATGAACGTCAAACAAGTCGCGTGGATGCTGGCGGTCCAGTGCGGCACAGATTTTCCCGCCAAATAGTTCTTGATGGGAGATCACCTTGATCGCTGCGAATTTCTTGAAGGCCGCTTCGACAACATCGGAAACCGGCATAACGCGGCTCGGCCATATTTCGCCACGCAACGTCGTATTAACTTCGATAATGATGTCGGCTGTAGAGGGTCTTTGCAGAATGACCGAGAGTTTGGCTTCCGCTCCATCACTCTGGCTTATGGTTTTAACGTCAACCTCAGGAAGGGCCGATTCCAAACGGTTCTTTATACGTCCCAGACCGTTGGCGATATTCTCCAGGGCGGTATTTCTACTGTCCAACGGTGTATAGCAAAGATCAATATCGACGGACAAACGAGGCATATCCCAAACAAAAAGATTAATCGCCGTTCCGCCTTTAAGCGCAAAGATGTCCTCTTCGTCAACGTGGGGCAATACACGCAAGAGAAGGTTCACCTTGGCTTCATAAATTGGATTAATTTTCACAATTCCGCCAACTCCTGCGGTACGCTGATTTTGTATTCCGGTATGTAGACGCCCCCTTTAACAATTGCCCGATCGCCTTTTCCGGTATCAATATGATCTGCATTGAAATATTTAAACCATTGATGTCCGGCTTTGCCCGCCATGTACAAAAACAGCCTTTTTACCTTGATGGATTTACAGTCTTCCAGAAGAGGCTGTAAAAGACGTGGACGCAAATTGGCAAGGCCCTCCATCAGGTGATAGCATTCCACCAAATCGAAATGATCCGGAACAAGATAAAGACATTCAAGTATGGCTCTTTCCGGTTCGGATATTTTGAGCGTTAGTTGTTCCTTCTGATAGCCGCTGATGCCTTTGCCGGTTGGCAAAAAATTGGTACGCGAGACAAGCACTTCGTTTCCCCAGTCCTGTTCCTGAAACCATTTGGGTAACGAGTGGCCACGTGGCATAAAAATATGCGCGATTTCACCGCTCCATCGTAAATAATGGGTGTATCCTTGCAGGGAAAGCGCCGTAAGAGCCCCGGCATGGGCTTTATGGTCTGTCTGATTTTGTAAAGCGGATAGCGCCGCTTTCCAATCGACTTCGCAGCCTGCCCGTTTATATGCGCCTTGTCCAAGGCTTTCCAGCCACCCGGTTCGGCGATAATAACGTTGCAAGTCATGCGATATATGGTGAGTATTCAGCCATGACGAAAGACAGACTTGTCCTTTGGGGCATAGATCCAGCAACTTCTTTAATTTTGTATCTGAAACCGTAGCCATGCTACGAATATACCATTATTTTTAATGTAGAGAAAGACTTCATATCAAATTGATATCCAGTTATTTGGGGTGACCGGTAGCAACGGGGCAGGGGAGAGTGATAACTTGGGTACTACGCACATTCGTCCGCAAATGGGCGCTAACGGATTCTCAATGATCGATCTTTCTTCCCTTTCAAAAAGGTATTACCATTTGATTTTGTTATGAAAGAGGTTTATGCAAGGCGAAAACCGGGGGTTTTAGTGGTTTTGGGAATCCTTGCATAAACGAACGTTTTTGAAGGAATAAAAACATGATATTTGGGTACAGCCGCATCTCAAAAGGAGACGACCAGAATTCCAAGTTGCAAGTCCAAGCATTCAAAAAGGCAAAGGTCGAGAAGGTCTTTCATGAAACGGCTTCGGGAGGCCGTTGGGATAGACCCAAACTACATGAAATGCTTGGGCAACTCAGAAAAGGTGATGTTGTTGTTGTCTGGAAACTCGACCGTCTTTCACGTTCACTGAAAGACCTCCTTGCTATTATGGAATGTATCAGCAACGCTGGAGCCGGATTCAAGAGCCTGACCGAATCCATAGATACCACAACCCCAGCAGGCCGGATGATGATGCAAATGGTGGGTTCCTTTGCAGAGTTTGAACGAGAAATGATCCGCGAACGCACCAAGGCTGGGCTGGATGCCGCTCGTAAAGAAGGCCGCATTGGTGGTCGAAAACCAAAACTCCGCCACGATCAGAAGAAAGATGTGGCAGAGAATGTTCTGTCAGGGAGAAAGACACAGGCGCAAATGGCACGGCTCTACGATGTCAGCGAGGCCACGATTTCAAGGATTGTGACCCGACTCAGGCAAAAATATGGACTAATTGAATAGGTTTTGAGTCGGATCAAAAAAAGTGGCGGATCTGGTATCTTTGATGGATTTAACCCTTCATCGTATTAACCTCACTTGTTAAGAGGCCAATCGTACTCAATCCGGAAGCGTTATTGTAAACAGAATTTTTCTGGGAGGTGGGGATGTTTGGATTGGGCAGGAAGTGAGGGCAACCTCACCTCCTACCCAATAAGATTAATAATCATCTGGTCCTTTAAGCATTGCGTAGAGCAAGTCACCGACAATCATAAATTTCACAAGTCCAGCGTTCCCTGCCACCGGCTTTACTTCTTTCGTTGAGCCCCATTGAAAAATAAGTTGACAGATCACATTATCACCGCCTTCATTGTTCATAAAGATCGTACAAAGATATGTAGCTGCTCGATCAACGCTATCGCCTTCGCCCCATTTGGGAATACGAAGGATCTCGAGACGCTTCCCTGCTCGTAAGTCTCCTTCCGCTATGGAAAAACTCTGCTCATTCAAACGTTGAGGCTGTGCTGGCAAAGCATCCGCTTGGCTCTGAGCCAAAGTAAGCTGTTTTTGAAGTGCCGAAAAATCCGCAGACGCATATCGCTCGAGGTGTACTACGTTTACCTCCCAACAGCCGGGGGCTTCTGTGGAAACATCCTCGCGGCTTTCTTTCAAGGTATGAGTTGTCTTCAGCTGGCGTGCACTCCAGCTCATAATCTTCTCGTAGGCTCCTTCACTAATTTCATATAAGTTTAGAGCTGTTGGGATCGTAATTTGACCGTCGACTATTTCTTTTTTGTATTTCTCGGATAGATATTCCTTGCTACTCGAAGTATCTATATTGGCAGACATATTTGCACTCAACCACAAGAACTTTGCAGCACCACTGGCTTTGACGGAGACGGAATTGCTCTCGCTAGTTTGAAGAAGATCCTTATTCTCATTTTCAAAGGAGTTGATTACACTTTCTTTGACACCCTTTGAATTGAGATAATCCCGAATGATGTCCCAATCTCGTTCGGCTTTAAAATCTACTTTTATTTCCTGGAACATCTCGGTCATAAGCGATTCAATCCAGCTGAGAAAGGTTTTATTATCCTCTGTATCTACATCCATGGATCTAAACAAAACGTCTTTTGAAGCCGTGAGAACCTCCTCAATCTGCGCCTTTTGAAGTTTGTCGACAAACCTTGGTTTGAGTGAGTGTCGAACATCATTGTCACTGATGGAACTACTCGCATCGATAATAGACTGGACTGCTTTCGCGACTTGTATTCGACCATCTGCACTTTGGTCGCTGACCCAGGCTTCAGCATAGAGACGTTGCGTAATAATAAAACGTGCATTACCTTCTTCTACCCATTTCTTGAACGTATCAGCGTCTTGTTGGTTCTCAACCAATGCATCCAAAAAGATCAGCTGGGATTTAGGATAATAACGTTCAAAACTAGCGAAATGATAATCCTTAATCATATTCGGTGTGATATCCTCCACGCGTACATAGTAGAGTTCTGCAGGATTGACATTCGCCGGTGTGATACCTGGGACTATGTTGTGTCGGTTCAGCAATGCTGCAATCTTATAGCGTGTCCCGACTGGATTCTTGGCAAGTTTAATTGTGCACTGGCGGGTATGCCGCTGGTTCTCCACAGATTTAAACGGAATTTCACGAATGGTTACATCTACCAGCCCATTTTCCTCCAGGATAAAATGCCAAGGCGCCGTGTATAATACATTCATTCCCGTTGGATCACCGGGCATTCTGAAAATTTGAATATCGAGTCCGTCGATACGAACGGTCGCCAACCAGTTACCAACAACTTGGGTGAAATGTTCATTTATGCCGACGTCTGTTTGGCTTGCGGAACATCTCATGAAAATTGTGTTAGAGAACATGAACATGAGAGTAAAAGCTAACGTTGTAATGACATTTCGTGTTTTAATCATTTCCTTTCCTTTCGAAAACAAAATTAATCAGATGCCTGAAAAAACGGGGATTCATCGCAACGAGTCGGGGGGGCGACCTGCGCTGAATCCCCTTCTCACACCTCCGGGAATACCTCCCCGGTACCTTAGCTGTTTCTTTGGTATGATTATTTGTTGATGGCTTCGTCAATCGCTTTTTCTGCTTCTGGGATATGCTTTCGAATCAGTTTATTTGCCTCTGGCTCAACGAGGGGCTTCACAGGGATGCGGAGTAATGTACGTCCGCTAACCTTAATGGGGATAGTTGCATCATCAAGGTAAATTGCCACTTCGAGGTGAGAACGTACTTTTCCATCCGGTAGTTCTTCGAAACGAATCGCCCCCTTCAGTGTGCCCTTTAGGTCAACAGAGGCGCTGATGTCACCGATCAGCACTCGAACCTTTGCAGATGCATGTCCTCTAATGGGAACCGAAAAATGGAGTCGGCCATCATCGCTCATCGAAAGAGAGATGTGGCCACGGGTGACATGATAAGATCCGCTACCGTTCGGAATGTTATTGATCGGACCGGAGAACTCCGCTGGAATTTTAGTATTTGCCACCGCTTCGATGACCTCAATAGGAATATCGACCTGTGTGAAACCATAACTAATGGAAACCATGACGACGAATAACGAGAATGCGATTTTTTTCATTTTTCTACTCCTTCTTCTGTTTTTTGAAACGATTGAGTGCGTTCTAAAACTTTTCAATAATTTTTGTTCCTGGGTTCGAGAGGGAAATCGATCCCATTGGGGTCTGCGCGAATTTGGTTCATGGCGGTTTCCTCCAGATTGGTTTGACTATCCTCGCTTGTAATAATGGCAAGATTTGCCTAAATCTGTTTTTTTCCCCTTTCGCGTGTACTTGTTTGAATAACTCGGATACTTGCCAAAATTTTTTCCGGATTCTTGATTCCTAATTTGCTGGCGTATACCCGAACAATCTCGTTTAACCCCGTGCAGGCTGGCGTCATGATGATTCTCTCCAGACCATCCTCGCTTGTAATAGGGGCAAGATTTTCCCAAATCTGATTTTTTTTTCTTTCGTGTGCACTTGTTTGGATAACTCGGATACTCGCCAAAATTTTTTCCGGATTCTTGATTCCTAATTTGCTGGCGTATACCCGAACAATCTCGTTTAACCCCATGCAGGCTGACGTCACAATGATTACCTCCAGTTTTGTTCGGCTTGTTTCGGTTATGTTCGGGCGGAATTGTGGCGAGATCTGACAGATTTTTTTTGGACGAAACAGCTACTCCGCGGGATATCTCAAAAACAAAATCCTCGAAACGACAAAATGGATTTTCTAATGCGGTGAGTTATCATGCATTTTTCATATGTCGGGGACTCTGGGTTTGGAAATATACGGTTGAACTTTTCGTATTTGTACAGGAGAGCCTTTAAAATGTGATAGCCATTTCAAGTAATTTTACGATTTAAAGAAGAAATTTATGTCAGAAAACATATCCTTTTCACCAATACATAATTGGGGAAATATCCCCCCGTCATTATTAGCCAAAAGTATGGAATAACATCTTTTAATGAAAAGCCCGAAACAGTCGTCAAGCGGAGGAGTCTAATGAGTAAATCAAATGAAGAAAATGCGTTCGAAAAAATGGTTCTCGAAATGGTTCATGATCCCAAAAGTGACTCACGGCTTCTAACCACTACTGAAAAAGAACCGGATTTACCACTTCATGTTTATAATCTCACGAAAAATGTTTATTATGAGAATAAACTCATGATGCAAAAGAAGGAGATTAAAGAGAATCAAATCAATACGATGGCATTGTTCGTCTTTGTTCGGTTATGCCAAAACCAATGCACAAATCGCGAACCAGGATCCCCATTATCCAAGAGACATGTTTGGGAGATTTTAAGATACGAATATTTGGGATTTCAGAAAACAGAGTTCGAAAAAATAGTTCTCGAAATGGCCAATGATCCCAAAAGTGACTCTTGCTTTCTTACCACTATTGAAAAAGAACCGGATTTGCCACTTCATGTTTATAATCTCACGAAAAAGGTCTATCGCGAAAACATACCAAGGATGCTAGAGAACGGAATTCAAAAGGATCAAATTGAAAAAATCGCATTTTCTCTTTTTGTCCGACTTTGCAAAAATCCAATATCAGATCGCTCTCCTGGTGACGGAATATCCCACTGGTATGTGTGGGATGTTATACGCGACGAATATTTGGGATTCAGCAGAGGCAAATTCGCGCACGATAATCAGGTTTTATTGAGCTACGACGTGTTGAGTCAAGAGTACGCCTGTGAATTTTTGAAGAATGCTCCAAAAACTCCGCATAATCAAAAAGTCAAAATAAAACTCGCTGATTGGAAAACCCCGCGAGACTACGCTATCGAACAGGAATTTCTACAGAAAGATCGGAAACCGATCCGAAAGATCTTTGCACTTATAGAGAAGATCGTAGCGCTTGATTATTACCTCGCACGTTATCGCAATCGCAAGAAAGATTCTCTTGATGATAACTGGCATGAGCGATTTGGTTGTTTTATCTCTTGTGAGAATGTCAATAATAAAGTTCAAGAGTTCGAAACGAAAAAACTAACGCAAAATGCTGCCTATAAAGCAAAAAGTCGAAGTCTAAACGCTCTTCGTACTCTTCTTTTTCTCATTCCGTTTCTTCTCTTTGTTTCGTTTTTTTCAACGATTATGCCTGTGGACAATACTATTTCGTTGAACCATGCCGAATCGCAAGCCGGTGATAGTCGTCAGTTGAGCCTGGTCGCGGCGAGTGAGCAAGCTGGTGACAGTCGCCAATCGAGCCTGGTCGCGGCGAGTAAGCAAGCTGGTGACAGTCGCCAATCGAACCTGGTCGCGGCGAGTAAGCAAGCTGGTGACAGTCGCCAATCGAACCTGGTCGCGGCGAGTAAGCAAGCTGGTGACAGTCGCCAATCGAGCCTGGTCGCGGCGAGTGAGCAAGCTGGTGACAGTCGCCAATCGAACCTGGTCGCGGCGAGTAAGCAAGCTGGTGACAGTCGCCAATCGAGCCTGGTCGCGGCGAGTAAGCAAGCTGGTGACAGTCGCCAATCGAACCTGGTCGCGGCGAGTGAGCAAGCTGGTGACAGTCGCCAATCGAACCTGGTCGCGGCGAGTGAGCAAGCTGGTGACAGTCGCCAATCGAGCCTGGTCGCGGCGAGTAAGCAAGCTGGTGACGGTCGCCAATCGAACCTGGTCTCGGCGAGTAAGCAAGCTGGTGATAGTCGTCAATCGAACCTGATATAAGTGTAGATCGTAAAACAAGGAGAAATTATCATGAAAAATACTCATAAAATTAATGAAAAACGATCATTCTATTTTACATTGATCCAAGCAAAAGATGGAGAAAAAGAATTTCGACGGAAATGCAACCGATACGAAGAAATACGAGAAACCGGAACTGATGACGAAAAGAAAAAACTCCATGATGAAATTTTGAGAGATTTAGATTCTTACGACGGCGATGGTAGTGAATGGTTAAAATGGAACATGATCGCCACAGGACATTCTACTCTTGGAAATATAGAGAAAGCTGTAGAAATAGATGAAAATCAATGCATCAAATTCGCTTTGGAAGAACCGGAAGAAAAAGAAAAGAACCGGAAGCTTTCTGTGACATACAATAATCTCTGCGACGGGTATCGGCGTTTGCGCAATGCAGATAAAGCAATTGAATGCGGAATGAAAGCTCTTCATTACGATGATAACAATGAAGGTATTTGGAAAAACTACGCGTTAGCGTTGATATATGGAGGGAAAGAAGACGAAGGAATCCAGATCCTGAAAAAATTACGCGAGTTATCGAATTGGGACGAAATTAGTTCTATTCTCGCAGCTGCGGTTCGTTATGAACAAGATTTAATCGATAAAATCATGGAAAACGACGAATTAAAGAACATTCTTTACCCCTTTTGAAAACTTTATAAGGGATAAGGGTACAACGCATATTCATATGGAAATATTCCGTAAATATCCCCTAATACACAACCTGAAACGTCGGGCTTTCCTCGGGCTTGTCATGCCGTTTGTCGTAGAGGCGGGTGGTGGAGATATTGGCGTGTCCGAGCCAGGTTTGCACCTTGGCGATATCGGCTTCGTGTTCGAGGGCGTTGGTGGCGGCGGTTGCCCGCAGGGAGTGAACGCAGAGGCCGGGGAAATAGATGTTCGCTTTCCTACAATAATAAAGAACAATCTTGTAGAACGAATCCGGATGCATTGGCTTGCGGAGCGTGCCGGTACGGTTGTTTTTAAATGGGCGGAAGAGGGGACCGTCCAGATCCTCCCCATGACCGGCGGCCTGTAAATACGCTTGGATGGCGGTGACCGTCACGGGATGGACGGGGATGAAGCGCGTCTTGTCGCCTTTGCCGTGAATTACAAAACAATGCATCCCGCGCCGGGGGGTGAAGTGGCGAACCTGAAGGGCGGATATTTCGCTACGCCGGAGAGCGTGGTAAAGCAGGGTGGTGAGAATGGCCCGATCGCGTTTGCCTTTAAGAGTGTCGTCGAATGTCGAATGGAGAAGAATCCGGGCTTGATCGTCACTGATGGCGGGGGTTTTCCCTTCGTTGGCGTTCGCGTTGGGGCTTTCAACGCCGCTGACCGGATTGTGCGTAATGGCGTTCTCATTGCAGAGGTAATCGAATAGGGAGGCCAGAGCGGAGAGTTTACGCCGGACGGTGGCGGGAGAGAGATCCCGCTGGTCGAGGTCGTTGCGCCACGCGATGATGTGGGCGCGGGTGACGAGGCGGAACTCATCCGGCTGGTGGATTCCGGTAAAGGCCATAAACTCGTTAAGGTCGTTCCGGTAGGCGCGGCGGGTGTTCGGGTTGCGGAGATTGGCGAACCGTTCGATCTCCGGGGGTACTGCGGCCCGTTGGTGAAACGCCTCGTCGGTCAGAATTCGCGAAGGGGAAGGAACCAGTTCTTGCTCATTCATCCAGGAAATCCTTTTGTGCGGCAGGAAAGAAAAAAATAGCGCAATGAGAGGCGGTTTTCTTTTTTCCTACCGCCCGTTTTTAGGGATCATTTTATTCGTGATAAAATCGATTATTAAGAGTAAAAATACTTCTTGACTTATTGTTACAATATTGCGACAATATCTGTAAGGAGAACGGATGCCAGAAACACGCTTGCTTTTTTATAAAGAAGAAGACGGAATTAAAGAAATCGAATGAGCGATTGAACGGAAAAAAAATCTGGATAACCCGGAACTCCATACACACGAGGAGGATTTGTTATGAACAAACGAAAAACCACGACGGACGGTGTGGAAATCCTGCATCGCCGGTATTTTGAAGGAAAACCGGAAATGCTCGCCCTTCTTGAAGAAGAAAGAGCCAATGCCGATGTAGCGCAAATTATTTACGATTTACGCCAAGAAGCAAAACTTACCCAACAAGAATTGGCTGATCTAATCGGAACTAGCCGGACAGTTATTACTCGATTGGAAGATACGGATTACAATGGACATTCTCTATCCATGTTACGGCGCATTGCTACCGCCTTGAACAAAAAAGTTCAAATTGAATTTGTTCCTATCGCTCATCAAGCCAAGGTTTCCAGCCTGCATACCCCCCATTGAGCGTCTTACTCTTTTTGCGCGAATCGTTGCTGAACTCCTTTTCCTTATGCGCCATTATTTCTAGGCCGTTTTGAGAATTCAATAACTGGAAAAAAAGATACACATCAAGCAAGGCTCTCACAAAGTATACTTTCCTATACTTAGGATCAGGAAACCGTGGGTTTCCATTCAAATGCGTCCGCTAGTCCCATATGGAAGAATGAAAATGCAATTACGTCAATGGTTTGTTTTAAAAGTTGTTTTCACTCAACTATTGTGGTGTTTATTACACGGGAGTCTAGCTGGATTTACCGCAAATGTTTTTGCTGATAACGGGCCGGCCATTCCGTACAAAGTACAATTCTCTGGAATCCGAGAAAAACAATTGATCCAACAACTCGGAAAATATTCCAAAACCGTTGAACTGCAAAATCGTCCCCCGGCTTCCCTAGCCTTGCTGGAACGCCGCGCTGAACAAGATCTTCCAAGGTTAACGAAAATCTTGAGGTCTTTTGGATATTTAGACGCGGAGGTGATATATAAAATCGAAAGTCAAAAGGATTCCACCTTTGTTGATTTTCAGATTGATTCAGGACAACCATACAATCTGGTTTCTTTTGATTGCCACTGGATTCAGTCAGCCAGTGAGACGCCGGTTCTTCCTCCGTCTAAAACCCTCGGACTTGAAATGGGGAAACCAGTGAACGGCCAATCTATTTTGGAAGGGCAAACAAAGATCCTCAAGCGCTTGCAAAGAAACGGCTACCCTTTCCCCCGCATTGTGAATAAAAAACTGATCGCGGATTCGGAATGCAAAACCGCCGCTCTACTGTTTGAGATTGATCCGGGGAAAAAAGCCGTCTTTGGGGAAACGTCAATAGAGGGCCTTGATACGGTGCGGGAATCGTTCATCCGCAACCGGCTGGAGTGGGAAGAAGGAGATTTATTTGACTCACGGTTGTTGGATGACACGCGGTTGAATCTATTCAAGTCCAATCTGTTCGCCATGACGCGAATCGAATTGGCGACCACTATTGAAGTGAGCAATAAGACGCCAGTAACCATCTCCCTGACAGAAAGAAAACCACAAACGATCGGCGCGGGAGCCGAGTATCGTTCCGATGACGGGCCGGGAGGGAAACTGGGATGGGAGCATCGTAATCTCTTCGGTGAAGGGGAACGTCTGGCTGCGGACGCCATGTTTTCGGGGATTGAATATTCGGGGGGGCTCGTTTTCAAAAAACCGGATTTTTATGACAAAAATCAGTCCTTTCTTACGGAATTGCGGATCGCCGATGATCACCCCGATCCTTACTCCAGCCGGAATATCGGCTTGTCGTTTCTACTGGAACGAATTCTCAATGAGGAGATGAAGGTTTTGGGGGGAGTATCTTATCGCTTGGCCGACGTGACTCAATTGGGCGAATCGAATTCTTTCGGCTTATTGTCGCTGCCGGCTAAATTTGAATGGCTCGCTGTTGATGATGTTTTCAATCCCACAGAAGGTGGGCGTCTGAAATTCCAGGCCGCGCCGTATTACGACACCTTGGGAACCAACATGGCTTTTTTTAAAAGTTATGGAAAGTACAGCCACTATTTTTCATTGGTGGACGATTCGAATCTCATTTTCGCCAGTCAGATTGGTGTGGGATCTCTCGTCGGCGATTCGTTGAAATCCTTACCTGCTGATGAGCGTTTTTACGCGGGCGGTGGTGGCTCCATCCGTGGATACCCCTACCAGATGGTCAGTCCCTTACAAGACAATCATCCCATTGGAGGCCGATCTATTTTGGAACTCTCCTTTGAACTGCGGATGCAATTGTCGAAGCATTTTGGCTTTGTCACTTTTCTGGATGGCGGCGCCGCGTTTGAATCCGTTCTTCCCGATTCCAGCGAGGATTTGCTGTGGGGCACAGGCGTGGGCCTTCGCATTTTCACGCCCATTGGCCCGTTTCGGCTGGATGTCGGTTTCCCCTTGAACAAGCGCGAGGCTATCGATGATTCCGTCCAGATTTATATCAGCATCGGCCAAGCGTTCTAACAAAAACGAGGAGTGGCGAAAATTAAATCAATAATGTTAAATTGGAAACGTAAATTCAAATGGATATTGAAAGGATTGGCGGGGGGAGGGGCCGGGTTACTGCTATTTCTTTTGGTGGCCCTCGGTCTGGCGCAAATCCCCTTTGTAAAAGGGAAAATCGCCGGGCTTCTATCGCGGCGCCTTGGCGCCAGCCTGCAAATGGATGTGCGAGTGGAGCGAATTCATGGATTCATTCCATTTGATTTCATATGCAGCGGAATTACGGCCGCGGATAATGAATCCACATGGTTGCGTGTGGATCAGATTCATGTGAAATATTCACCATTTTCTCTATTGCTGGGACGGGTGAATATCGAAAAGATTGCCCTCTCCAATATTGAATTGGAACGTTGGCCTCAAGAACTTAAAACAGCCCACGAATCCCCAGTCGGAGGAGGGCCGTTTCAATTGCTGGAACGCTTGCCATCCGTCACGATTCAGTCTTTAAAGGCCGGGGATGTAACGCTCGCCACATCTGTGCTTGGACAAAGATTGTCCCTTTCCCTTGAAGGTAACTTACATATGGGGAAGCCACCGAATATATTCCAAACCTTGTTGAAAATTCGCGAAAAAGATCTTCCCCATGAATTAGTGTCTATTGATGCGAACATTCTTGGTAACCCTCCTGAACTGAATTTTTCCCTGGAGGCGAGTGAGAAAAATAACGGTTTTTTCCCAAGGTTATTAGGGCTTCGAGAGGCGGGAGCGTTTCACTTCTTACTTGAGGGAGAGGGTTCCCTGGAAAATTGGTGTGGAGTAGTTCGAACCGACTTAGAAAGATATGGTTCAATTCATTCGCAAATCCATCTGGAAGCTGCGGATGACGTTCATATGGAGGCGACGGGCGAGATCGTCATAGAATCTTCCATGATTCCACATCAAATCGCCCCGCTCGTGAACGAGCAAATTGATTTCTCATTGGCTGGAGCGCTGGAGGTAACGAAGCAGCTGACAGTCGACCGACTTCATCTTGAAACGGGGATGACAAGCGCTGATTTTTGGGGGACGTACGATCCGCGCGCGCGCTCTCTCGAAAGCCGGCTGACGATAGGAGTGAGCGATTTGTCTCCCGTTCAATCCCTAGCGGGGATTCCTATTTCCGGTTCTGCAACTTTCCAGTGCGACGCGCAGGGTACGATTCAAAAACCGGAGGCGGAGCTTGCTTTTCGGGTATACAAGCCTCGAATCGCGAACGTCATGGCGCAACAGATCGAAATGCAAATCAATGTCCATTTATTGGACGAGATCACTTCGGTTCCGCCTCGTTTGGGTGTCATGGGGAAGGGGGGCGTAGAAGAATTTACTTATATGGCGGATGAGAAGATTTATGAACCGAAAGTGGACTTTTCTTTCGATGTGGAAAGCGCGGCTCTTAATCAAATCTTGATTCGCAGTATACATCTATCAAGCCAACACACGAACCTTCAAATCCAAGGATTAGTGGATGCGAATGTGCCTTGCGCCACACTCGCTTCGATGTGCCGGATTGAATCCCTGCGCCGGTATGGCCAACTCGCGGGGATGGACGTGGATGGGGTTTTGAAACTGAACGCCGATCTCCTCGCTGACGCTGCATCAAACATGCTTTCAGCCGATGTGTCTGGAGAGGTGAGCGCGCTGAAAGGAGCGCCCGAGCTGGCCGCCGTGCTGCTTGGGCCCGCGTTCGACTGGACGGGCCGTCTCGAATTTATCCCGGGAAACCGGATGAATCTTTCCGATTTTCACTTGCAGGGCCGCGTGGCTTCTGTTTCGGCGGCCGCTTCCATGAATGTAAACCAAAAACGAATCAACGCGGATTGGACGTTGTCGATCCCGAAACTCACGCCGCTTTCCAGTACGGTTGGATACCCTTTAAGCGGTGATTTCATTTTAAGAGGCGATGCGAGTGGCTCCTTACAAGACTTACAAATCAATACTATTCTCGAATCCAAACACCTGACTGCGGAGAATCTTACCTTTGATATCGTACGGGCGAATCTAAGCGCAAGCCAAATTCCACAATCACCCCAGGGCGCTCTGGTGATGGAAGCGGTTTGCAAAGATAAAACCCTTACATTCCAGACGGATTTTCGAGCGCAAGAGTCCTTATTTGTATTAACCAATGTGAACTTGTCTGGACCGGAAATCGATATAAATGGATTCTTAAGAGCCGACCTCGTGAAACAGTGGATTTCAGCTGACCTGGAAGGAAGATCTGACGATCTGTCGGCGTTGGGCAATTTTCTAGGTCAGCCGTTGGCGGGGCGATTAAATTTTCTCGCTTCATTCAAGCCGGGCATGGAAGGACAGAAAATCACGTTTGATTTGAACGCGTCTGATGCGCAATCTCCATTCGCTGAATTTAAAAGGGCGCGAATCCAAGCTGAATTGGACGATGCGTTTCGAGATCCCTCGGGAAAACTATCATTATCAATCGAATCCTTCAAGAATGCAGGCATCACAATAAAATCATTGAACGCAAAAGCCTCGAATGAAAAAAGGCGCATTGAATGGACTTGTCAAGGTCAAGGGGAATGGAAGCATCTGTTCGAGTTTCAATCCATGGGCCACAGTGAATTCGCCGCGATTCCTAAAGTGATAATTGATACATTGCAAGGGCAATATGATGGGATTCCATTTTCATTGACAGGCAACGCGGAACTAAATATACCGCAAAAAAAATATACATTGGAGACTCTTGAAGCTCATCTTGGATCGGGAGAAATCCGCGCTTCCGGACAATACCAGCCGCAAATCGTGGAACTGGATTTGTCTCTAGATGGTATTCCTCTCGAACTTTCCAAGTACGTGCTAACAAGTGTTCCACCTTTTAGCGGTGTTCTCCAAGCAAAATTGAATGTCAGCGGTTCTCCGGTCAGGCCCGTGGTCCAATCGGAAATCATGGCCTATAAATTACGAATTAATCATCCCCAGCTACAGAAGATACCCGAGACAAAAACGGAGATTAACGCTCGATACGCCGGGGAAGAAGTATTGTTGGATTTTAAAATCTTGGATCTTTTCAACACACCGCTGACAGCGAGCCTGATGATACCGGCCACTTTCTCATTGGAACCAGTACGATTTTCGACTTTCACCGGGAATAACCTTCGAGGACGGATCACAGGTGAAATGGATCTGGAACTCATGTCCACTCTTCTTTCGCTGGAAGGACAAAAATTCTCTGGACGTTTGATCACCGATTTGGAAATGAAAGGAACTCTTCAGGAGCCGGATTTCTCTGGAAATATCAATTTGGAAAAAGGATCCTACGATAATTTGGATTTGGGCGTAATGCTGCGTGATATCCATGCCGAGCTGCTTGCTGCAGGCCGACAAGTAATAATTCAAAAATTTCAATTGACTGATGGGGGCGCCGGTGTAGTAACCGCATCGGGGAACATTGCCTTCGCTTCAAATACTCCTTTATCTTTGAACATGGAATTTGACCAGGCGACTCTTGCGCGCATGGATAACGTCACCGCCGTGATCGAAGGAATGCTAACGTTGAGCGGTGAACCGAACAATTTAAAACTCGACGGCAAGATGGAGATCACCCCCATCGAGATTCATGTGCTGGAGCCGTTGCCGAAAGAGATTGAAGAAATCCAAATCATTCGCGCTGGCCAAATGGAACAAGCAGACTCACCAGGAATAAAACCGGATAAGAATCGTCCTCAGGGAAATGTAACGCTTAATTTGCAGATCCTGATACCTAACCGCATGTTTGTTCGAGGCCCCGGCCTCGAATCCGAATGGTCCGGCAATCTTCTAATCACGGGAACCGCCCCCAATCCTATCCTGAAAGGAAATCTGTCAGTGGTTCGAGGGCGGTTTAACTTCTTCGGCAACCGTTTTAATTTAACAAGCGGATCAATTACCTTTCAGGGAAGCCAATCCGTGGACATATTCGGCAATCCTTTCAATTTAACAAGCGGCTTAAATGCGCTCCATGGAAGCCAATCCATAGATATTTTCTTGGATTTGGTCACGGAAACCACAAAGAAAAACATAACATACTATCTTCGTATAACCGGTCCAGTGAACTCGCCAAAGTTAAACCTGGAATCCAATCCTCCTCTTGCGTCCGACGAAGTCTTATCCCGGTTGCTTTTCAACCGGCGTTTGACGGACATTACTCCGTTGCAGGCTTTGCAGTTGGCGCAAGCGGCGAATGCGTTGCGCGGCGGTAGCGATGCGTTCGATCTCATGGGAAAAACGAGAAATCTGCTCGGAGTAGATCAACTCGAATTGCGCCAAGAGCAAGGCGGAAGCATGGGCGATACCATGGTGGGCGTAGGAAAGTACCTGACAGAGAAAATCTACGTTGACTTGGAGCAGGGCTTGGGAAAGGAAATGGGAAAAGTGTCCGTTGAAGTGCAACTGACACCTTTCATTTCCATCGTGGGTGAAGTGGGAGTAGACCACAGAAGCGGTATAGGCCTTTTCTGGAAATATGATTTTTAGGCCGTATTTTTTTATGATCCTATCTTGGCGCTCTCAAGTATTGAGTCGCGAAATTAAAATGTATCTTCAGAGAGCCGACTGTATAGTGGTTCAGACCGATTAAGATAACTAACGTGAGTTATATTTACGGATGAATGTGCACAATACACTTAAAAAGAGCTACAAACATTTTTATTCTTGGAATTGCACTGAATAATGGGAAAGGATCATTCATCAATCATAAGCAAGCTCAACAAAGGTTTGCCGGATCAAATCGCCTATCTCGTTTAAACTCATCTGAAACTTGTCTAAATATTCATGCAATCCGTATTTAACAATATCTTTTACCGAATTGTAATCTAAATCTGATCGGAGTCGCCCAAGACTTTGTTCGGCGAAATTCGTATATCTTCCTTGGGGAGTACCTGAAATTTGGTGGAGAGAATGTTCTGTCTTAATCACACAAAAATGGATGGCTCGAGGAAATTCAGCATTTAATATAAGAAACTCAACTACATGTTGTGGAACGATCCGTTTGTAGATTTTCCGATACATTTCCAGACCACTCACTGATTTCAAGAGAGCCGCCCATTCCACAGAATCGATCGGAGTTCCTACATCGCCCAGGCCGTCATACCGTTTATAATCTAGAAGTTCATAAAAGCCATACCTTCTACGTTGCCAACCAATGCATCTTGACGCATAATAATAGCTGTCCTGTCAAGTTATTTACTAAAGCATCTGACTTACCAGTTATACGTCCAGGTAAAAAAGCCTGGGATGAGGCAGTGAAAGATCTTGCTAGTATGGGAAAAGGAAAACGAAATTATAGGACAGAGACTGCTTCAGATGCAAAAAGGCTTTTACAGGAAGCAAGAGGAAATATGGATAGACGAAAAAATTACACAAATGATATCTATAAAAAAGGGTATGAAACACACAATAATACATATAATCAACGTGAATTAGACGTCGGCAATGATCTTCAGCATTTAAAATGGAAGGAAATTAAAGCAGGAGGTCATATATACTATGACAAACCTAACTGAGGAGGTTTTTATGGTAAGCGTTCATAAGTCTGTCTATTCAGATTATTTTATTGATTTACGTGATTTGGATATTGAGTTATGTGATGAAACATTTGCTTCTAAAAAATTTTCTGAGCTTGTTGATATGAAAGCAAATTCCTATTTTCATTTACCCAATGATCATTGGTTGGTCACAGGTATTATCACTATCATAGGTAATTGGATCGATTCGTACAATGCAGATAATAATGAATCTGTTTCTTCTATTCTTAAAAACCACATCAAGTGGGATGAAAACGATGATGTTTATTTTATGGCTAAAAGAAGCATTGTATTTAGGATTTCATGGAAGATATTTATTATGCACTGGGATTTATTTGTGGCATGCGAAGATGACTGTCCTATTATCATGTCAACAGTTCACAAAAAGGAGGCATTGATTTTTACACCAACCGGTAAGTTGCATTTTATTCGTGACTCATCAATCTGATTGTTCCAGGAAATCCGAAATCCCAAAAGTAACATCTTAAATTCAAAGAGGTTATAGATTCAATTATCGGATAATAACTGTTTTGTTGAAATATATCCAACTCAAAAAATTCTTAGAGCCGTTATTAAACTTAACCATCGGGCACCCAGGGCAAGGTTTTTCATCTACCCTGGCTAAAATCTTCGGAACGTAACGTATCCCCTATGTTCTTTACTCACAAAAATATCATCATACTCCTTGGCCTATTAATCAGCGCGTTCGCCGAATTCAATCCATCCATACTTTACACCACGAATGAGATTGATGAATATGTTCCATCTCCACAATGGCGTTCCATTGACGATGAAGAGATCACCCCCGAAACGTGGCGCAGTATCCATCTTGAAATACGCAAAACCGATGGAAGCATGGCCAAAATTGATTTGCTGCGGCCGCTTTGGTGGCTGGAGGAAACCAAAGCGGAAGTTGGTGGTACGCTCAACCTTTCGATACTCGAAATGGGCATCGAAGGAGACGCCAAGATTATAAAGATCGGGCCATGTTCCACCGATTCTCGTAATAGAGATCCGAAATATCAGGTCGTTACCGGGAAGTATACATACGAAAACGCCATCATCCTTGACCTCACCTTTAACAACGATGCGGAGAACAACCTTGGCGTAACCCCGAACCATCGGTTCTGGTCGACAAGCCGCAATGCCTGGGTGGAAGCCGAACAACTCAAGATCGGTGAATCCGTCAAGACCAAGGATGGAATCGCTCAGCTGACCACGCGCAGTCAGCGCCCAGGCCGTCACACCGTTTACAATCTAGAAGTTCATAAAAGCCATACCTTCTACGTTGCCAACCAATGCATTTTGACGCATAATCAAAGCAGCGCTGGCGTAGTACCTGGTGCTATAAACGCAGGGCTTGCCTCAAAGAGTGCAAAAGGGATTACAGGAATAGATTTTGAAAACTATCTTCAAAAAAAGCTGAGCGGTAGAGGTAGCTTTAAAATGGATGGACGTCAGTTTGATGGCGCATACAATAACCGATGGTATGAAGCTAAATCCGGTAAATATTGGGAGAATCATGCACAGATAGGTAAAGGTTTTGACAAATTTAGGTCTGATATTGGAGAAAGAGCTTCAATAGCTCGTAAGCATGGCGCTTTATTTGAAGTCCACTCTAATACACCAATACCAAGCCATGTCAAAGATTGGTTAACAAAAAAAGGTATTCCTTTCTTTGAGCATGAATAGGGAGATTACAATGTCTAGATCGGCATCAATTGATATTGAATTATACGGCCAAGAAATAAAAATTGTTGATATCATCTATATGCTTCTAAGTTTTGGCTGGTCATTAAATGATAATGGAAAGGTATCATATTTACCTCCTGGGGTTGATGATAATTTTGAATGGATACATGATGACATTAAAGAATCCAATCTTTTTTCACTATTAAAGAAGAAGGAACTTGTTGGTGAATTAATTGGTATTGTATTGACTTGGAGAGATACTGGTATTGGAGGACAATTTTTATTGAGAAAGGATATGAGCATATCATTCATTCTATCTGTAAATCGTAAAAAAATTAGTGATATAAATATTTTTACCGATGTAAATTGGTATTTAGAGAAAATAATTCCCGCTTTAACTTCTAAGGATGTAAATATTGAATCAATTTCGTGGGAGGAACATGTATAAATTTTAAGTTTCAAATAAAGTATTAAAATCCGGAATCCTCCGCCGGGTGCCCAGGGCAATGCGAAGTCTGCCCTGGCATTGAACCCAGAAATCCATCACTCAGACGAATGCCGTTCCCGCTACGCCAATTTCCGAAACAACTCCTGGTATTCCTCAAATAAAGGATGTTATGCGCCACCGATTCATCTAACTCCCCACATACCAGGCGCCCAGGGCAAGGTTTTTCATCTGCCCTGGCTTAAATCCCGAAACGAAACGTATCCCCTATATTCTTTATTTATAAAAATATTATCATACTCCTTGGCCTATTAATCAGCACGTTCGCCGCCTTCAATCCATCCATACTTTACGCCGCGAATGAGATTGATGAATATGTTCCATCTCCACAATGGCGTTCCATAGATGATGAAGAGATCACCCCCGAAACGTGGCGCAGTATCCATCTAGAAATACGTAAAACCGATGGAAGCATGGCCAAAATCGATTTGCTGCGGCCGCTTTGGTGGCTGGAGGAAACCAAAGCGGAAGTTGGTGGTACGCTCAACCTTTCGATACTCGAAATGGGCATCGAAGGAGACGCCAAGGTATTAAAGATCGGGCCATGTACCACCGATTCTCGTAATAGAGATCCGAAATATCAGGTCGTTACCGGCAAGTATACATACGAAAACGCCATCATCCTTGACCTCACCTTTAACAACGATACGGAGAACAACCTTGGCGTAACCCCGAACCATCGGTTCTGGTCGACAAGCCGCAATAGCTGGATCGAAGCCGAACAACTCAAGATTGGTGAATCCGTCAAGACCAAGGATGGAATCGCTCAGCTGACCTCGCGCACTCAGCGCCCAGGCCGTCACACCGTTTACAATCTAGAAGTTCATAAAAGCCATACCTACTACGTTGCCAACCAATGCATTTTGGCGCATAATAATAGCTGTCCTGTCAAGGCTGGTATTACAAACACAAGCCTTGACCTAAAGAGTGGTACATATGCAAGGCCAGCTGGATATAGAAAGGGAGTTAGAGATCAAGTTTGGGATAATGCAATAGATCCCTCTACAGGAAGGGTTCGTGATCCCAAAACAGGACAATTCATGAGTAAGGAAAAACCATGGGATATGGGGCACAAACCAGGGCATGAGTTTAGAAAGCATCAGAAAAGCGCTGCTGAAAGGGGCATAGATCGCCAGCAATTCTTGGATGAACATAATAATCCATCAAATTACCGACCTGAATTACCAAGTTCAAATCGTAGTCATGCTACAGAAGATAAGAATAAATACTTCAGCCCATGAGGAATGATATGTCATCAATAACAAAAGAGAATAAAGCGATTGCATTAGCGATAGCCAAAGTATTTGGTGGCAAACCGAGTGACCAACGGTTTTGGGATGAAGGGGAAAAGAGTTTTATCGATATACTTAAATGTATGGATCGGCCACAAGTTGGTGTAACTTCATACTCAACGATAGGACTATCTGACGCGCCATTGTACAAAGATGGTGTAGAATATCCAGTTCGTTTGGAAATAGTAGGAGCTTGCGGGAGCGGATTCACTTATTTTGATAATGCTCTCGCCACAGCAGCTTTTTGCATTATCAACTCAAAATGGTTCTGCTATCCAGGCGCTATTTTTAGCGATATTTTGTCGATGTTTGAAATTTCATCAACAATGCGACATCTCTTTTTTGTACCACCATTTTTATGGGAAGAAGATTTGCAAACCATAACGGTAGGTAACAAAACTGTTGCTTGGCTTTTGGCAGTTCCCATATCTAATGGCGAACGGGCGTTCTCGGAAAAAAATGGACCTGATGCTTTAGAAAATTTATTTGTAGAAAAACAAATAGATATGTTCGATTTGGATAGAAAGTCTGTGGTTTGAGATACAATTGGATAGTGTTTAAACTGAAACATTTTGCTGGGTGCCCAAGGCAAGGTTTTTCATCTGCCGGGTACCCAGGGCAATGCGAAGTCTGCCCTGGCTTAAATCTTCGGAACGAAACGTTTCCCCTATGTTCTTTATTCATAAAAATATCATCATACTCCTCGGCCTATTAATCAGCTCGTTCGCTGTCTTCAATCCATCCATACTTTACGCCGTGAATGTGATTGGTGAATATGTTCCATCTCCACAATTTCGATCTATTGACGATGAAGAGATCACTCCTGAAACGTGGCGTAGTATCCATCTAGAAATACGCAAAACCGATGGAAGCAAGGCCAAAATTGATTTGCTACGGCCGCTTTGGTGGCTGGAGGAAGCTAAAGCGGAAGTTGGAGGTACGCTCAACCTTTCGATACTCGAAATGGGCATCGAAGGTGACGCCAAGATTTTAAAGATCGGGCCATGTACCACCGATTCTCGTAATAGAGATCCGAAATATCAGGTCGTTACCGGCAGGGAATCTCAATAGTTCTTTTCATGAATCGGATTATTGCTGATCCGCTCAAAGAAATCTCCAATATCAGACCTCCTGAGCTGGGCCGGGGGATTCCGTAGAGTTGATGATTTTGGCAAGATACCTTTTTGGGGATAAAAATGCTCGATCCGAAAAGGAGCCCGGTTGATGCCACAAGGATTCTTACCCCACTTTGCCGATGTCGAGGAAGGCTACATCACCGATGTACTCTCGTACCGGAAGCAGGACGGTTCGGTCTATTATTTTCATGGCGCCTTTCCTATTTACACGCATCCGGAAACCGATCAAAAGAGTTTCCGTTTGATTACCAGTCAGTTTGTCGTGAACGGGCAATGCACGCAAATGGAGATTGTCCGAGCGTTTGGCGTGAGCGCGATCAGCGTGAAGCGGTGGGTCAAGAAATACCGGAAAGGCGGAGCGGCGGCGTTTTTTGAAACGCCTCGAACGCGAGGCGCGCATGTCTTGACAAAAGACGTCCTCCAGCAAGCGCAAGAGTTCTTGAACGAGGGGCTCTCTCGAGCGGAGATCGCCGATCAGTTGGGCCTTAAGCGGAATACGTTGAATAAGGCGATCCAAGCCGGCCGCCTGGTGGAGCCGCTAAAAAAAACGATGCCGGAGGCCGCCCGAAAAGCGAGCGAAGCGTAGAAGACAGCCAAGCGGCGATGGGGATGGGCTGTACGCGAATGGTGGAGCGGGTCTGCGCGGCGACCGGGCAGTTGGAGGAAGCCCCGACTCGTTTCGAGACGGAATTGGATGTGGCGCAAGGCGGCGTGTTATGGGCGATGCCCGCGTTACTCGCCAACGGGCTGCTGAAGAATGTCTCGAAGAACTTTTCTCTCCCCAAAGGATTTTACAGTTGCGTCCACATTTTTATTGTGTTGGCTTTCATGGCGTTGACGCGGATCAAAACGCCGGAACAGTTGCGCTATCATCCCGCGGGGGAAGGGGGCAAGTTACTGGGCTTAGATCGAATTCCCGAAGTGCGGACCCTGCGGGAAAAAATCAAAATTCTCGCCCAACCAGACCAGATCAAAGAATGGGGGGACGAATTGTCCCGGGAGTGGATGGAGGCGGATCCGGACGCGGCGGGCGTTTTATATGTCGATGGTCATGTCCGCGTCTATCACGGTTCGCAAACGAAACTGCCCCGCCGCTATGTCGCGCGTCAACGATTATGTTTGCGTGGACTCACCGACTATTGGGTGAACGACGGCGAAGGCCGCCCCTTCTTTGTGGTGAGCACTCCATTCACCACCGGCTTGTTGGATCGGCTCAAACAAGACATTGTTCCACAGTTGCTAAAAGATGTTCCCCATCAACCCACGGCCGAAAACCTTGAATCCAATCCCTATCTCCACCGGTTCGTCCTGGTGTTCGACCGGGAAGGCTATAGCCCCGGATTCTTCGCTCAGATGTGGGATTCGCGGATCGCGTGTCAAACGTACCGCAAGTTTCAGGGAGAAGATTGGCCAGTTTCAGAATTCGAGACAGTGAATGTGCGTCTGCCTGGTGGGCATGAATCGCCGATGCGCTTGGCCGAGAGAGGCGTCTTTCTGGGAGGAAAAATCTGGGTGCGGGAGATTCGCAAGTTGGGGGATACAGGGCATCAAACCGCTGTGATCAGTACGGATTATACATCGGATGCGAGTCAACTGGCGGCGCATATGTTCGCGCGTTGGTGTCAGGAAAACTTCTTTCGGTACATGATGGAACACTTTCATTTAGATGGACTTATCGGGTATGAAACGGTCTTGCCGGATGAGACGGTGAAAGTGGTGAATCCGGCCTATCGGAAATTGGAAAGTCAGATCAAAAGCCTGGCGGGGAAAAAGACTCGAAAGCAAGCGGAATTCGGCGCCCTTGTCCTAAAGGAATCCTCCGATCCGAAAGAGATCGAATGCTATGAAATCCAGAAAGGCGCCCTCCTTGAAGAGATCGGAGGGATGGAGAAACAACTCGATGAGTTCAAGCGGAGCCGGAAGCAAACGAAAAAGCATATCGCGTTTGTGGACTTGCCAGAGGAGGCAAAATTTCACCAATTGGCTCCAGCGAAGAAACAATTCATGGATACGATTCGAATGATTGCGTATCGGGCGGAAACGGCGATGGTGGCAATCCTGCGGGAGGTGCTGAGCCGGGGAGACGATGCGCGTTCGTTGGCGCGGGAAATCATGACCACCGAGGCGGATCTGATTCCCGATGAAGAAAAAGAGATTCTCACGGTTCGGCTCCATCACTTGACCAACCGCCTTTCCGATCAAGCCGCCCGTCATTTGGCCGCTCAATTGAATGAAACCGAAACCATTTATCCTGGCACGAATCTACGTCTCGTTTACCAATTGGTGTCAGATCAATATCCCCCAGATCAGGAGGTCTGAATATAGCGGAGCAAGTGACTGCAGGAAATCTACGCATGAAAATCAGGACGGAGACACGAGCGGATGAAATGGGAAATAATTACGGTCAATAAAGTTGTGTTGTGATTATTTCTGATTTAGTTTCAAGAGACCAAGTCGATAGGGTAAAAGTTCGTATCTACCTCCAGATGATGGATCACGTCCCTGAAAAAGAAGTTGTAGGTTGTTGGGATCAATTGTCATCGTTTCATCGTATCCATCGCGGAGTAATTCTCCATGACTGATGTCCTTGGTCCATGCTTCAACTCCTTCTGCAAAGGAGACATTGTTGATTCCGGCAAACGGTGTATCCCATGTGTTAGCGTTGGTTACTTCCGTCCAATTTCCATTTAGGTGATCAGCAATCCAGGCACGGTAATAGCGGGCAGGACCAATCGCTTCGACAAGTGTTATATATTTATCAATGCCTTTGATCTTATAAGTCATGCTGCCTTCAAAAACATCAAATCGTCTTCCTTCGATAATCACTTCCGGTTCACTCATTCCTTTGGGGAAATCCTCGATCTTAGTCCGGCTACGATATGTACGCCCGTTATCACCAGTGAAAAACAGGTAGGCATGTGTGTCGTCACAAATCACCCAATAGTCAATCCATAAGCGTGGAGCGGTGTCAGGTTTTGAATCAAAAAAGTCTTGCGGCTTGGTCCAGGTTTCCGGTTTGGAAAGATCATCCGTTGTACAATACTGAGGTTGTTGAGATTGAAAAATTAAATACCATTTCTTGTGTGGACGGAAATAGAATAAATTTGGAGCACAATGATATCCGGTTAAATTTGGATTTTGATCGACAAAATGCAATTTGGCATTGGGCGCATCAGACCAGTCTTTAAAATTCAGGTACACCATATTCCAGGTTCTGGCGGATGTTGAATAGATCGTGGCATAGATGTGCCATAGATCATTGTAACGAACCACTGTAGGATCTTTAAACCGATACTATGCTATGGGTTTCGTCTGAGACAGGCTTTACCAGGATATCCGAAGATGTCCATTTTAATGGTGTGTCAAATGGCGCTTCGATGGTAGTTTTACTCTCTGTTACGGGAGTGTCAGTTTGGTTTTGTGATGCTGAATCTGAAATAAAGGTAAAAAGAACACAGCATACGAACGCCATTGAGACAGCAAAATGAGTAATTTTAGATTTTTTCATTAGTAGACCTTTCAAAAATATATTAATCTATTTAAGAATTCATTTCGGTTATTGACTTCTAATCGTTAATTGTGTTTTTTGCAATTCTGGAGATTCTGCTGTTATAGTTATCAATCCTGTCTTCCCTGTCATTGAGCGGACAATCACTAAAGCCAATCCGTTAAAAGCATTTCGTTCGCAAGACACAAAAGGCGTGAAGTCTGTGGGATCGCCATTATCTGTAGCGACAATCTCGCCAGGCCCTTCTAGTGTAAATTTGATAAGGTTGTCTCCAATAGGCACTGTCAATCCATCTGTATCGGTCACTTTCACTGTAATAAACACCAAATCATATCCATCAGACTGAATAACCGTACGATCCGCTTCAGTTTCTAGCCTTGCTGGTTTGCCCGTTGTACGAACTTCATCTTCAGCCCAAGGTTTTCCGTCTTTATATGCCACCGCTTTAAGCAGTCCAGGTTCATATACCACATCATCCCAGCGTAAGCGATATTCATAAGAGCCTTTTTTCTTGCGTCCAAGCGATTTGTCGTTGAGGAAGAGTTCTACTACATCTCCAGATGTAAAGACATGAACAGGCGTAACTTGTCCAATCCGATCCGGCCAATTCCAATGCGGTAGGATATGAATCATGGGCAGATCAGGTCGCCAACGGGATTGATACAGATAAAACCGGTCTTTCTTAAAACCGGCCAGATCAATGATTCCAAAGTAAGAACTGCGGGCTCCATAATATGGAGTTGGTTCTCCGAGATAATCCCAACCGCTCCATACAAATCCCCCAGCGACATAAGGATGTCGATCCAGAGATGAAAATACTTTGTCCGTTGAAGAACCAAACGGAGTCGTATACAACTCATAGGAACTGACGTACTGTTTTTGGGGATCGCCGCCCTGTCCATCTTTGATAGGAGCGCTGATCCCATCAAAAACCGGGAAAAGGTATGTTCCACGGGAGCTAACTGCGGCGGCGTTCTCGCTGCTAACGATTACTTTATTGGGGAATGTTTCATGAAAGGCCGGATAAAGTGGTGGAGTATTTATTCCTCTGAGACCTTTATAAGCAGGAGCGTTACGAATTCCTTCTCCCTGGTAATTCAGGCTTATAAGATCCATCGTGCCCGGCATGGGCATATCAGGTTTCGCAAAATTCATCGAAGCGGTTGAAGGACGTGTGGGATCTTCTTCATAAGCGATATCCCGCAAACGTTTCGAAACCGCAGCGCCTTCTTCGCCTGTATATTGCTCGCCGACTTCATTCCCAACACTCCAGGCGATCACGGAGGGACAATTTCTATCCCGTCGAATAAAGGAACGCAAATCCTGTTCATGCCAATCAGGAAAAAAGAGATGAGAATCAAGAGGAGTTTTCTTCCGCTCCCATACGTCAAAGATCTCATCAATGACAAGAAATCCCATTCGATCGGTTAATTCAAGCAATTCAGGCGCAGGAGGATTATGAGCTGTTCTTATGGCGTTGCATCCCATTTCACGCAATATCTCAAGTTGACGTTCTGCTGCACGAGTATTAAACGCAGCGCCCAAGGCGCCGAGATCATGGTGCTGGTTTACTCCGTTGATAAAAATGCGCTCGCCATTGACGTGAATCCCTTCATTCGGATCGAAATGTAATGTGCGAATTCCGAACCGCGTCTCATATTGATCCAAGATTGCATCGTCTTGCTTTATGGTCGTAACCGCCATATAGAGATTTGGCTTTTGCGTTGGAGGTGGTCCCCACAGGCGTGGATTTTCGAGAACAACGGTCCCTATTACTTTTGCTCTTTTTTTGGTATGTATATTAATATTAGGAGAAACAAAACGAGCGACAGGATTCCCGATTTTATTTCCATCTAAATCCATGATAATAATATCGGTTGTTGTATTTACAGTCGTATTGTTTTCTGAATCATTTTCAATTGAAATTTCCAGGTCGATTACAGCGGATTTCTTGGTTACATTGCTTGTTGTTATATAAGTTCCCCATTGGGCAATATGGATCGGATTGGTTTTAGTCAACCAGACATTGCGATAGATCCCTCCACCTGGATACCATCGTGAAGAATCGGGAGGATTATCCAAACGGATTGCCAACTGGTTTTCACCACCGGGTTTGACATAAGGCGTTAAATCAACTCTCCAAGAAGCGTATCCATAAGGCCATCCGCCTACCAAATAACCGTTGAACCATACCATGGCATAGGACATGGCTCCATCAACTTCAAGAATGATGGATTTTCCCTTATCCGATGCGGGAATATCCAGTTTTTTCCGGCACCAAGCGACGCCTGGGCTAGGCAGCCGTCCCATACCGCCCCCGACAGGAACTCTCCAGCCTTCATAAAAAGGGCCTTTGATCGCCCAGTCATGCGGCAAGTCAACATCTTCCCATGAAGAATCATCAAAATCAAGTTGAACAAATGGAAAATCATAGCCTGGATTTCCTTCAGGACGGTTATGACGCTTATTGGGATCAGCAATATACTTATTCCCAGTAGGCAGAATCCAAGGCTTAAGCGTCTTTTTGGTTACTTCTACTTTAACTGTGTCGGTTGGTTCTGTATCCGCGTCACGATCGTCTCTAAAATTCCCAACTTTCGGGCGCTCATCATAAATTAAATCATCCGCATCGGTTATCGATTGGTATTTGAAAAAGCGCCAGTCTTCATTGATGGAAATGCGCTGCCGAGGAATATTTCCTTTCTCCGAGTCCTTTATTTGAGCCATCGTTTGCAGACAAAACAGTACAACGAGTAAAACCGTTGATACGATCGAAATCAGTATTGGCGTATTAATTCGGCGTTTTATAAAGAATCGTCTCACCGCTCTATCTCTCCTTCCTTGCATTCCTTTAAACGATACCCATCAGCACTGTCATTGAATTGCATTCAGATCACGATTCAGTATTATTGTATTCCCTGCATCAATTTGGAGGCTTTTCGTTTGTTCGTTATAACGGATATTGCACTTGTTACCGTTTTTGCTGTGGATTATGGCTTTATCCAGTTTTCTGTTTTCCCACTCCAGATCAATTTCAAATCCGCCTTTGGCGCATCAACCTTGAATCGATCCATTGGCGAAAGCCTTCGGCAGAGCAGGAAGAAGCAAAATTTCATAGTCGTATTCTGGACGTCTTTCAAAGGGATTACTTTTATTTGTCTTCGATTGTATAAAAAATATATTCTCATTCAAGATTTTTGAGGGTAAATGAGCTCGAATCGAGAATCATCATTGGAGGAAACAAATGGAACGTTATACGATTTTACTTCTCTTAGTCTTTTTGGTATCAACGAGTGTCTCCGCTCAGACGATCCCATACGAGTATGTCACTGAATTTTCCACCCCAACCAACCTCGGCCAACCAATCGCGATTGCGATTGACGCCAATGGAGGAGTGTATTACACGCTCCTTGCCGCATCAGAAGCCAATACCACAGGCTGTTTTTATGTCGCCAATCCACTCCAAGCTCCCGCTCCAGACAGCCATATCCTAATCGATGATGGCCTTATTGTAGATGTCCCCACTGGCCGTGGAATCGTCGGGATTGATGTTGATCAAGCCGGCAATGTCTATCTTGCCATGGACTCTGGAACCAACAACACATCATCTATCACCAAACGTGGTCCCGCGCCGGATTTCGCCTATATTGACGAGTTTGGAGGATTCGCAATGGTCTTCGGTCAACGCTATAACGGGGTCGCGGTTCTTACCAACAATCTCATCGCCGTTACCACCTTTTCGACCGTTCAATTTTTAGACGCGATCACTGGCGAAATACTGTACGAAGTCACTGGTGGTGAAAACTATCAGCGGGATATCGCGTACAATCCCACCACCCATGACTTGTATATCGCCAAGAATGGGAACGATTCAAACCGTTCCGCAAGCCTCCTTTCTGGAGGTACGCCCGACAATCTTCAAGGATACACCGAAATACAATCAGGATTCATCCCACAAGGAGGCGTTGGAGGAACGTATGGAATCAAAAACCAACTACTAAGCTACGATCATGTCAATGACCTGATTTTCATTTCTGACGCCAGTACTTCTCCATCAACGATCGCGGTTTACCGCCCTTCCGACACAAGTACGCCTGCCGCCAATCTTCATGGCTATCAATCACCGAATGGGCCTTTATTTTTACCGGCGGACGCCGCGGCATGGACCGATGAAAATGGAGAAACCTATGTGTTCGTAACGGATAGTTCCGCTTATCGAATCATGGTATTCAAAATGGGTGGAGAAGGTGAAAGTCCAGAAGATAGCGGTTCAGATGTAGAGCCTCATCATCCCTTCGCATATATAACCGATTTCGAAACCATTCCCGACACCGGCGCCCCTATGGCCCTGGCGGTTGACGCTGATGGCGGACTCTACTACACGCTCTTTTCTACTCCACAGCCCAACACGACAGGGTGTTATTACATAGCGGATCCCCTAAACGCCAATGGTATTGAAAACCATCTCCTGATCGATGACGGCGCCGACACTGACGTGCCAGCCAATCGTGGATTCATGGGCGTCACCATTGACAATGAAGGAGCCATTTATCTCACGATGGAAACTGGGCAAGCGGCGACCTCCAATTTAAGAAAAATTCAACCCGCGCCTGATTTCGGAATTGATTCATCGTTTAGAGGCGGCGTGATCAATTATAACAAACGTATGAACGGCATTGATTTCACCGGCAATAACATGATCGCGGTGAGTACCTTCAATACGGTTGAATTTCTCTCCACAACCGATGGCGCTTCGTTGCATGAGATTTCTGGAGGACAAACTTATCAGCGCGACCTGGCTTTCAACACCAATACTGGCGATATCTACCTGTCACGCAATAGCCAAAAACCGAACGAGCCTATCGGCAGCGTAAATTTGCTTTCCGGAGGTAATGTCGATAATCTGGATGGCTATGTTTTTCAGAACCATTTTATTCCCCAAGGCGCTGTAGGCGGAACCTACGGCGCCAATAGCCAGTTAATCGAATACGACGCGGTTAACAACCTAATCATTGTTCCAGATTACACAGGGAATCAACCATTGATGGCGTTTTACGATCCCGCTAATCCTGACGAGGCGATGGCGCTGGTCGATGGAAGCGAATCTCCCAACGGCCCCTTTGATACTCCGGCCGACGCAGTTGTATTTCATCCTTCTTCAAACGAGACCTTCGTCTTTATATCCGATATGGGCGCACGAAGGATTTACGTCTACCAGACGCGGGGTTATACAAGCGTCAACGAATGGGAATTATTTTAACGATCAAAAGATAGCCAGTGTCTGTCAGGATAAGTCTCAAGCGATTATATTAATTGCTCTTTCAAAGGTTCTTAACAGGAGTTTCATTCTCTAATTTGTGATGGAGTAATTTAGTGTTCCGCTGGTTAAGGAGACGTTGCCGCCTTCGAATCGGAGCGCGATGACTTTAAATCGGTAGGAATGACCATCTTGCGGACCTGCGATGAAATCCTCCGCGGTGAGGAAATCCTGCTTGGCATTCCACCAATAGTAATTGACATCGCCCGTGAATGTTTGGCCTAAGAATTGATAATCCCCGCCATCCACACTGACTTTGACATGGTAGGTATTCACCGCGGACGCTTCCAGGCCCATATTCCATGCGATCTGCAAGGCGTTCCAGGATGAACGATCCGTGTCGGATCCAGTCTGTCCGGATGGTGCGAGATTCTCTCCACCTAAAATATCATCATAGACCGCGATAACGCCTTCAGGTAAGTACGGATTATCCGGCGCTGAGAGGGAAAGTTCGTTCCCTCCTTCAATATTGAATCCAACCGAGCCGGGGAGAGTGAAAAAGTCGTCGGGGGTGAGTTGGCCATCAATTCGCGCCACGCGGAATCGATAGACGGAATTGAAATCGGGGCCGTTCCTGTAATCCGCCGCAAGTCCAGACGCTTGGGCGAACCAGTTTAATATTGGCGAACTGGAGCCGGTGCGGCCCAGATATTTATACCCACCAAAACCTTTTCGCATATATACATGCCAATCCGTAGCTTCGGACGCGTCACCCGTGCAGTGGATTGTAAGATTTTGGTTGTCCAGGGAATCAAAGTCCGTCGTTCCTGTTAAATCACCCACCAATATATCAGCGTTATCAAAGACAAATACATATTGTTCTTCTCCTGGGATGGGAGTTGGTAAAGCGGGGGCTGTTGTGGGGGTGGGAGTTGGTGTTGATGTGTATTGAGTTATGTTTTCGCTGATGGCTATGGTTTCCTCCGCACCGGTCGTGCGATATCTTACAATGCCTTCGATCGCGGCCATTGAATCACCGCCATTTAGATTGACACGGTAAGAAAGTGTTATTGGTGAGGATGGCACAACGAGCCACGTGAATTCCATTGCGCCAGACGCGCCTTGGGCTGGTGATATGGATGGATTTCCTGATAATAGAGAATCGAAGGTCCAACTTGCGGGGAGTGTTTCCTGCAGGCCAAAAGCGGTGATGCCGCCATCGTGTGTGATGTCGATCGTAATCACTGCGCTGGAACTGTCTATCGTTCTTTCTCTTACCGCTGTGATATTCGCCGCATTTGGATATACATCGCGTAATGAATTTCTGACGATTTTTCCACTCGTAACTGTCTTGCCTTGCGCAAATCCGTCTTCTCCAGTGGCGTCCACGTGATATCCGCCGGTGTTGTAAAACTGGATAAGCCGCAGTAATTCGGATTGGTTGATCTGCCAATCCTGTGGATTGTAATCGCTGTGATGCGCCGCGCGGGAATGATTGTCGCCTAGACCGGGTTCGAATCCATCTTCTGTTGAAGTGGGGGTATCGGCGCAGTGGTATCCACCGGTGTTGTAGAACTGAATGACGCGCATTAATTCAGATTGTGAGATTTCATAATTCTGATCGGTGTCCGCGTTGTGATAGCCGAATGGATCGATCTGGATTGTGAATGGAACCGATTGTTCATTCCCTTCCCGGCGGTAGATCACTTCGCCGCTTACGGTTTGCACGTCTATTGGATCGTCAGTCAGAAGGAACTCAATCGCAAATTTACTTGGCGACGAAGGAACCGCGACCCATGCGAATTCGAGCGGCGCGGCGCTTCCCGCTTCAGGAACGATGGATGGATTCCCTTGCGTTACTTGAGAGAATGTCCATTCTAATGGAGCGGAGTCGATTGACACGCCAAACGCGGTCAACGTTCCTTCATATTGTACATTCAATTGGACCGTTACTACTCCATTGGATATCGAGCCGGTCGATTGGACAGTGAAAGCCAAATCTTCCGGTGGATTGGTTGGAATGGATGTGGGTATACTTGTTGGCGCTATGGTCGGCGCTGGTGTGTTTGTTGGCGCAACGGCCGGTGTCGGTGTATTTTCGACTAAGAGATCTTCATTGTATGGCGTTTCACTGTAATCCAGGATAATGACAGCGCCTACACTTGAATTATCCCGGCTGTCATAGATTTTTGTTAGATTACTTTCACCGGCTTTTAATTCATCGGTTGTTGGCTGCCCCCAATAATTTCCATTGGCCATGATGGGTTTAGTTCCGCTATTTTTTAAATCATAACTTGAATTGCTATAGATATCATTGTGACCTTCATTTATATTTATAGTTTCATTACCAACAATGTCGACACTAGTTCCATTACCAGTAATAACATTATCTTTAAAATCGATTAAATCTACGCCAATTAAATATATTCCATGATCTTCATTATCAACAAATACGCATCTTGATATATTTATTCTATATGTTTTCAATATAAATAATCCAATATTATTATTATATATATTGCAATCGCATATATCAACACTACTTCCGTAAGAGCTATCATAACCTCTATCATTATTCATAACGATACTATCTAATATTTCAATATATCCATAATTATATATTCCATCAGCGTTACTATCAATTTTGCATTTTCTTAAAATTATCTCTGACTTACTAGATCCTCCACTACCATTCCAGATACCATATTCACACTTAGTGAATATACACTCAATTATCTCAAAAGAGATGTTTTCATTAGATATTTGCGACTTATTAGATATTATCAACCTCATTCCAGTATTATTGTTATAAAAAGTGCAATTTTTAATCGGATTCAATACCGTTCCGTAAATTTGACTATTACTATACATATCTAGTCCAACATCAGCATATTCAAATTCACAATATTCAAAGTTAACACTCGTTGCGCTGACAACGACACCGTACCATTCTCCTCCTTCTGGGGATGTTTTTTTTGGAGTGAAGCGGATTGGTTTTTCTTCTGTGCCGATCGCGTTCAGGGCTCCACCTTCATTGATGGTGAGTTCAATTCGGTTGACATTTTTACCCGACGCGAGGACATCGATATTCGGTTCAAATTGGACGATGGTTCCCGGTTCGATGGTTAATGTGGCGTTTTCGATTACGGTGACATCGCCCATCAATGAAACCGTTCCGCTCCACGTTTCCTCCCCGGTGATCTCTCCATACGTGGTTACCCCCCAGACCGGTGAGACGCTCGCGCTTGCGAGCAGGATGACGAGAGCGATGGTTGACGTGTACTGCGATTTCTTTTGATACATGGTGACTCCTCCTGTTTTTAATTTCATTGATAAAATCGGGTTCCGACATCTAATATTGACACGTTAATTTATTAAAGTTTAAATGTCAACGCTAATTAGAAAATTTTTTAATAAATTTTTCAGCAAAGTTCTGCGGCCTAAAACGGCGCACGGAAGATTCGGAGGGCGAGTTGGTGGTTTTCGGTGAGATTCGTGTTTCGATCGCACCAGACGACGGCGATGAGGCCGTTTCGCCAGGCGATGCGGGGTTCGATGTCGCGGGTGACACAATCCTCATAGGGAATCGATGTGATTTTGAAGAACGGAGTGTTCGGTTGGCCTTTCGCATCGAAAATTCGGGCGGCGATTACTGACCGGTGGATTCTATCCTGTTTTGACTTAACCGGCGCATATTCAAAAACGCAGATGAAATTGCCTTTCTCGTCGATCGCTCCATCGCAACGCCACCAGAAGATACCATCTTTAGGGATAATTGGTATATCTCCTAAAATGTTTTTACCTCTTTCATTGTAAACGACTGCGCATGCCATATCAAAAACGCGTTCAACCATGAGATACCTATCCTGGTCGTTTCCGCACCAACCGACACCCTCACCACGGGAATCCAGCAAGAAATAATCTTTAAGATGAATTTGGATCTCTTTCGTCAATGGTTCGAGGCGGTTCGTGAAAAATCGACAATGATTACCCCCTTCCGCCTCAAAACGAACACCAAAATGGCCCTGACCGGCCGCCAATCCATGCCAGATGTTCCCATCCGCGTCTCTTTCTTGAACGGCGGCCGGACCGTGGAGGATTTTCCCTTTGGGATTCATCACACTTGCGAGAACCAGACTCTTCGCATGGGGTAAGTTGTACAATTCAGGGCCGTCTTGCTTCTGCATATCATGATAGACCGCCACGATATTGCCATCGCTTAGGTAACCAACATCCGAGAGGCGAACTGGGCCGGTTCGTTTGAGGAATTCCATAGGCAAGCCGGTCATGAAGGAACGTTCAAATTCTCCATCATTCCGCACGCGTTGAATGACGGGGCCGTTATCATCGATTTCAAACGGGTCCGCATAATTTGGAATCCGGTTCTGGGGCGCCTCCTTTCCATGCCAGTCGAAATACGCCGCTCCGAACAGAAACCCAGAGCCGAATGGATTCGCCTTCAGTTTCGGCGCGTACATTCCATTCAACGCTGGATAGGAACCGTCTTGTTTTTGGAAGGAACGAATCCCTTTTGTGATCGGATGGCCTTCCGAGTCGAACATCACCCATCCGGCGCCGATTTCCGCCAGGTCGTCTTCCCAACCCACAACGATCCGGTTGTTGTCGAGAATCGTAACGGCAAGGCTCTCAACTCTCTTCGCCGCGGGGATTCATGGCAGATCGTGCACAATAATCGTATCCGTAACCGGTTCCAAACCGGCTTCTTCCAGCGAAACCGGCTGCGCGAAGGCTCCATAATAAATGGATATAATGAATAGCGCAATTAGAATTGTATTCAGCGGAATCTTATTCATTGATTAAAGCCTTTATATTTCCATTCTTTTCCAAGATTACGAGATCGAGATCGCCGTCTCCATCGATATCTCCCACATCGAAAGAGATCTCCTGCGATCCATCCAGTACTGTGATCCCCGCCGCGTACGATCCATCTCCATAATTCAGAAACATCACCAGCGAACGGTTGTTATACTCATTGTTTGTCGATTCAATATAATCCAAATCTCCATCCCCATCGATATCGCCCAACCACGCGTCTCGAATATTGTTGTCCAACAATGTATTGAATCGAATTCTATCCAAAAAATAGTTTTTAATCCTTCTTCCATTCTTTATATTCTTTATTGTATAGATAAAGTGTTGACTGCGGATCGCTTCAATCACCGCGCAAACTAAATCCAGACTACCGTCATTGTCGATATCTCCAAAAAATATGTATTCTCCACCACGATTCGATATGTGTAATTTCTCTGCGTTGTAATGCTTTTTCCCCTGATTTGGATAGTAAAAAATCTGATTGGTATCTGGAGAGTTAACAACCAGATCTAAATCGCCATCACGATCGATATCGTGGAAATGAAACGTTCGCGTCGCATTATTATTAAATGGCAGCGGTATGCTTGAATCAAATTTCCCGCCGCCTTGATTGAAATAGAGTTTATACATATTTCCATCTAAGTAACTTCCGGCCAGCAAAAGATCGTTAAATCCATCTCCATTCACATCCCCCATAGCGGCATTTGCAAAGAATTCCAATCCCAGTTCAAAATTGATGGCGTGGTGAAACTTCGCCAATCCATTATTTATATATAAACGGTTCGGCATTTCTGGAAAATTACTGACGGCTAAATCCAGATCGCCATCGTTGTCGATATCCCCCAGCGCTTGGGAATGAATTCGATTCACTGGCCCTGTAATCTTGAATGTTTTATCAAAATATCCATTTCCATCATTTAGGAAAATTGTCTGCCCTCCACTCTCCACGCTTACGAGCGCGTCTATATCACCATCACTATCTAAGTCAGCAAGATCGATATCGTAATGCGAATAGAGATTATCAATTTTTGTAGGATATGAGCGGACTTGAAAATTCATTGACGCCGGTTCGCTGCGGGTTTGGAATTGATAGACAAATGGTTGTTCAGGTTTGTTTGTAAAATGAGCGAAGAGCGCTTCCGTTAAGGAAACTTGCACATCCTCGCCCGCAAAAAAGGTTTTCGCTGGATGAAAGCGGAGCGTGTGAGAATCCAGCTGTTGGATGCGGCCTGCGCGGCAGCCGCTGCGTGAGCCGTGTACTGTAATCCCTTTTTCCGGTGTCTGATGAATTGGATGTGTCAATGTAACATCAATAGAAGTATCCCGCCGGATGGAATGACTGTTTTGCGCCGGTAACACCTCCTTTACACGAACTGGGAGATCATTGTAAAAGACAGCGATCGATCCACCACGGCCGGCGTGGATCATATCCAAATCCCCGTCCAGATCGATATCCACGAATTGCGTATGGAGCGTCTTATTTCCATTATCGATCGAGGCCACTCTTGTTTCATATGGATTGTTCTCATCATTAATATAGAAGTAATCGAACACTTCTCTATTGCCAACGAGCAAATCAAAATCCCCATCCAAATCCAGATCGCCGAAATCACAACAAACCGCATCATCCAGCAAACGCAATTCGGCAATATTATGTATCGAGGAATCCGGGGTGAGTTGAAATATCGCGCCCTGGTTGTTGATTGCGGCCATTAGTAAAGAATTTGAATCCAGCGCTTGGTTATCGTGTGATGCAGGAAACCAGATATGCGAAACCAAATTGTTTTGGATAGTAACCGGGCAGGAGCGTTCAAGAAAATTCCCTTGTGAGTCATTTTCAAATATGTAAATGATATGGTTATACGCGGCTAAAATATCTAAATCGCCATCACGATCCACATCATGTATCATCAATGAATGGTATTTACGTCGTTCATTTTCTAACTCAATTTTTTCGGCAAACTATCCTTCTCCATTGTTGTAATACAGGGCTGTGGGAAGATGTTCGTTTGTTTCTACAAGATCGGGATAGCGGTCTCCATCCAGGTCTCCGGCTTCAATAAAAATCGTCATACTGTCTGGAGATCCAAATCTTTCTGAAAGGGAGAATGAATTGGATTCATTGATATAAACTTGATTGGCGCGCAGTTGATCGCCGATAAGAATATCCGTATCCCGATCCAGATCGACATCAACAAGGACGATCGACTTTCCCCGGCTCCGTTTCGAGCCTATTTCTTTCCAGAACTGGAAGGATTGTCCATTCTGGTTTAGGTAGATGGCGTTTGGTTCTCCCATGTCGGTTCCGATGACGATATCTGGATAGCGGTCGCCGTTGATGTCTCCTGTGGCTATACAGGTGATTTTTTGATAGTCTTCTCCAAACTCGATTCGTTTGGTCAATGTAAATTGTGAATCGGGCGCGAGGGGGAGAATAATTGTCTCATAGGGATTTGGTGAAGGTTGTTCGTCAAAACCTGACATAGCGATTTGTGAATTATCAAGTGCATACTTGTCAAGTGATTTAGGGAACAAAATTGCGCGTGAGACTATACCCGCTGTCATTAAAAACAGTATGATATAAAGCAGGAAATAACATTTATACACGAATGATATTCTTGACAGGCGGCTCATTGGTATGGAGAGCACATTATCCAGCCGGACCAATAATGGATTTTCGTTCTGAAAGAATCGCATGACAGGCTTCAGTGATTCGTCCTGTTGAAAATTCTCCGCAAACCGCGTCAAACGCCTCGCCAAATTCAAGCCCACTGCCAAGCAGCGCCGCGGCGTATTCATCACAGGCCGTGTCCTGCGCGACAATGTGTCTCTTTTGCAGCAGCCAGATGGGCGGCAGAAACCATAACACAATCCGCAGCGCCTGCATAACATAGTGCACGGATAAATCGTTCCGCAGGATATGAACCAATTCATGCGCAAAGACTGCTTTTAAATCCTTCTGAAATGACCGTTTCAGCAGCTTCGTTGGCAGGTAGATTGTTGGACGCCAAATACCACTGACAAACGAGAGCGATGGATAAAGGGCCGTGTTTGATACATACATTCGAATGAAGAAATAACATCTGCCGGAGCCGTTCTAGCGCCATCGAGGATTCGTTGATTCTTCACCGGATGCGCCTGCTTGAGCAGAATCGACAACCAGCGCCATGATACTATGCAGCGAATCAGATAGTATAAAACACCGATCCCCCAAATGCAGACTAGAATGCATTCAATGAGCGTGCGCCATTCAATACGTGTGATTATTGTGAGTAGAGGTTGCTCCGATACATGTAGCTGTTTTTCACTATCCTTTGTTTCCGAATCAGTCAATGTAGGATTGGCAGTCTGTGTTTGGGGAAATGTAGGTTCAACGGCTGGGGTGGGATTGAGAGAATCAGTCGTTTTGTTTGTTTCGATTGGGGCTGCATTTTTATTTACATTCGCGCTGACTTCCGGTTCGGTTGGAAGTGAGGTTCTTTCTTGGTTCATTTGAGGAACGGTCCAGTGCGCGATGGTTTTGACTGTTTTGTGAATGGGCGAGATATGAAGCAGTGGATCGATCAATAGGGGGGAAAGAGGAAATGCCCAAAGTGTCAGCAAAGCGATTGTCCAAATCGCCGCCTTGATATTCCCGTTCGTGTTGCGAAGAAGCCAATGTATAAAAGCAGAGACGCTGACACAAATGGTGGAGACAATGGACCACGCGGCAAGAAATAAAAAGCAATACTGAAACGAATCAGCCATTGGCTTTATATTCTTTGATTTTTTCCTTCATTTTCTGGATCACGTCGGTAGTGATCCTTGATTCATCTAGCACCCAAACGACAAAATCTCCATGATTGCCTTGAAAGTGTACGTTCACCTAGTGATAAAAGTATTTTTCGACCGAAGTCCGTTACTTCCCGGATTTAACTGACGCTGGATGAAGCAATATCCCACAAGATCTACAAAAGGTAAAGTACCCAATCCGCTGGGCGTCACAGATCCCGGCCGTCCCATCGCCTTATCCTCTTAATGAATACGCGTGAATTAACAAATTCTATGAGACGTAAAACCACTTGTCAAGTAAAGTAAACAGAATCAATCCGTACGAATTATTACGCCAATGAGTATTTTGTGTTTATGATTTTGCATGTCAAGTGTAGAAGTAAAGTGTAGTTAAAGTGCAACCGGCGCTTTTAAATAACCCTTCGGACTTTCCATCAAAACCACTGTCTGTTTTGTAAAGGGGATTCAATTCTTGTTTTCAGGCGAAAATATTGATAAAATCTAATGATACAGCGAATTAAGAACCCAATCGTGTTATAGGGATAAAAATGGATCGTGAAAAACATTTAGAATCTATCTACAATAAAAATAATTACATCGTAAAATTTATGCAAAAAACGCTGGATTCCTTGACAAGCCATATTGCGATTTTGGATAAAGAAGGCACGATTATCTTCGTGAATCAATCATGGCGATCCTTTGCGGAGAAGAATGGATTTTTGTTTCTCGATCATGGTGTTGGCGCGAATTATATAAAAGTTTGCTGAAAATCAGCCTCAATGGGTGATTCGCAAGCGGAGGCTGTGCTTTCAGCAATTGATCGTATCCTAACAGGAGATGTAGAACACTATCAAATCGAATACGCCTGTCATTCCCACAATCAACAGCGCTGGTTCATTTTACGGTTAACGCGATTTGAGAATCAAGAAAATGTCTATGTCGTCACATCGCACGAAAATATTACTGAAAGAAAACAGAAAGAACTATGTTTGCAAACGGTTGAAAAAAGATTTCAAGACATGGTGATGTGTTCGAGTGATTGGGTATGGGAAGTCAATCAACAGGGCGCTTATACATATGTCTCGGGTAATGTGAAAGAAATCTTAGGCTATGAACCGGATGAATTACTCGGGAAAACTCCATTCGATCTAATGACGCAAGAGGAAAGAGATCATATTTACCCATTGTATCTTAATTTATCCGCTAAAAAAGAAGATATTGTCAATCTCGAAAACTGGGCCGTTACAAAGCATGGCCGCCACATTTGTTTATCGACGAATGGTATACCTTATTACGATTCACATGGTCATTTTTCAGGATATCGAGGTGTCGATCGAGATATTACGAAAGAAAAACTCGCTCAAAACCGATTGGAAAAAAGTGAAAAAATTCATCATGCGACCCAGCGTGTGGCCAAAATCGGTGGTTGGGAGTTTGATTTAGTTTCTCAATCCCTCTATTGGACTGACGAAGTCCGCCGGATTCATGAAGTGCCTATCGATTACCAGCCCAACTTGGAGGACGCGATTGGTTTTTACACTCCCAAACATCGAGCAATCATGCAAGACGCAATTGATCGCGCCATAGAAACCGGCGCCGGTTGGGATTTAGAACTCCAATTGATCACCGCTACAAAAAAGACGATTTGGGTTCGGGCAATAGGACATGCAGAGCGAAAAGAAGGTAACATAGTTACGTTATATGGCACATTCCAAGATATTGATGAAACCAAACGCACTGAATACTCGCTCATCCAATCTCAGAAGAACTTAGATCTGAAGAATCAAATAGCGACGGCTTTTTTAACGAACAAGAATGAAGATGTATACGCAGAAGCGCTTTCTATTTTGCTGCAATCGTTTGACAGCGAATATGGATATTTTGGTTATATCAATGAAAAGGGTGAGCTGGTTTGTCCTTCTATGACGCGGGATATTTGGGACGCCTGCCAAGTGCCTGAAAAAAGTATTGTCTTTCCTCCATCGGTTTGGGGTGGATTGTGGGGGCGTTCTCTTACCGAAAAAAAATCGATGTATCAAAATCAATCCTTGACACTTCCAAAAGGACATATTGCGTTGTCATGCGCAATTGCCATTCCGATTCTGTTTCAAGAAAGCTTAATCGGTCATATCGTTCTCGCGAATAAACCGGGAGGATACAACAATACGGATGTCAATCAACTGAATACATTGGTCGATCAAATTTCTCCCGATTTTACAAGCGCGATTGGAAGCGGAACGAAATAAGCGGCAACGAATCATAGCGGAAAACGCGCTGAAAGAAAATGAAAAGAAATATCGTGAGTTTGTGGAGGGAACGGATAATTTAATCACACAAGTCGACGCAAATGGATGTTTCACGTACGTTAACCATATGGCCCGTGAAATCTATGGAATGGCGCCGGATCAATGTGTCGGCAAACTGGCTTTTGAATTTATCCATCCTGAAGACCGCATAAAAACGGTCAAAGCGTTTGAGGATTGGATTGCGAATAAAATACAGCGTACGACATTTGAGAATCGGCAAATTTCTCCGGATGGCCATACGCGAAATTTTAATTGGACGATTAATTTCACGTATGACGATCAAGGTGAATTATTATATATCAATTCAATCGCCCAAAATATCACCGATTTGAAACGGGTGGAAAAAGAACTGCGTCAGGCTCGGGATGAATTGGAAAAACGCGTTGAAGAGCGAACCCGGGAATTACTCGCCTCCAACAGGAAATTGCAGAAAGAGATTGCCGAGCGAAAACGGATTGAGCGGGAACTTATCTTAAATCAAGAACGTCTGAACTTAGCTCTGGATGCCACCAGCGATGGACTTTGGGATTGGAATCTCAAAACCAATGAAGTCTTTTTTAGTCCTAAATATTATACGATGTTGGGGTATGAGCCCTATGAATTTCCCGCGTCGTTTGACGTATGGAAGCGCTTGCTTCATCCGGAAGATAAAAACTTTGCCGTAAAAAGAGTAAACGATCATATCAGTGGCCGGGATGAAAAATTTCATGTCGAATTTCGTTTGAAATCCAAAAAAGGAGATTGGATATGGATTCTCAGCCGGGGGAAAACGATATCCCGCGATGCGCATGGAAATCCGGATCGGATGATTGGAACCCATGTGGATATTTCTGTCCAGAAATCGGTTGAGGACAAACTCATGCGGCAAACCGGTGAATTGAACGCCTTGTTCAATTTAACCCCATCAGATCAGTTTGAGTTTTTCGCTGGAAAAAATAATCCGAGCCGCGTTAACTGAAATCTCCAAATTATTTTCTCCTGATATCACGGTTTTGTTCCTCGTTCACAAGGAGAAATTAATCCTCAAAGACGCTATTTATAATGAACAAACAATCCCAGAGCATTTTGAAACACCACTACACAAGATAGGTGAATGTCTCTGTGGAATAGCGGCAAAGAATAACAAAGCTATTTTTTGTGAAAACATACGAGAGGATCCTCGTTACACGTGGATCGAATGTAAAAAAGCCGGCATTTTTTCCATGGCCGCATTACCATTACGCGCGCGAGGGCAGGTCTTAGGGATTTTAGGAATTGGGACTGTACAACCGCGGGCATTTCATTCTCAAAAGGAATTTCTCGAAACGATCGCATCCGAAATTGGCAATGGATTAAACAATGTATTGATCTATGAGGAAACTTAAGAGAAACATACACAAACATTAGCGAGAGAAATTACAGACCGGAAAAAGGCCGAATTGAAATTACGAGAATCTGAACAACGATATCGCGAATTATACGAAACCAGCCGAGATGGTATCGTTATGCTGAATCTGGAGGGACAGATTGTACATTTTAACAATAGTTTCCAACAGATGATTGGTTATTCCGTTAATGAAATAAGCGCAGCAACTTTGCAGGAACTGACTCCTCCTGAATGGCATGAAATGGAACAGGTGATTTTAAAGGAAGAAGTAATGAAGCGGGGATTTTCGGTTTTATATGAAAAAGAATATTTACGAAAAGACGGTACGAGGATACCCGTAGAAATTAGAACCTATTTGTCAAAACACTATGATGGCCGGGCGATAGGCTATTGGGCGTACATTCGGGATATTACAGAACGGAAGAAATCGGAAGAAGCGTTACGTAATTCAGAAATGCTTTATCAGTCTCTTGTGGGAAAACTTACCGCAGTATATTTTTAGGAAAGATATCGAAGGGCGTTATCTTTTCGCCAATAGAAATTTCTGTGATCATGTTGGCCAGTCCCAAGAGAATATCATCGGAAAGCTGGATCAAGATATCTATCCTGGCCAGCTGGCGGAACAATTCCAATTTTGAAGACCGGCAGGTCATTCGTACTGGAATCCCATTGGAAACCGAAGAACGTTTTGGTATAGAGGACAAAAAGGAATTTACTGTCATTCATAAGATCAAAACACCGGTCCGCGATTCCAGCGGAACAATTATCGGAACGCAAGGAATCTTTTGGGACATAACCGAAAAGAAGAAAGCGGAGATAGCAATCAAAGAAAGTGAAGAAAAATATCGTTTAATCAGCGAGAATATCCCCGTCGCCGTCTATTCCGCTTTGGTGGATCCACAATCGACAACATTATTCATCTCCGATCAGATTGAAGTCATCACGGGCATCCCAGCGCAGGATTTTATAAAGGACTCAAGTAAATTTTATGACGTAATCCATCCTGCGTATCGAGATTTAGTTGAAACCGAATTGCAGAGCCATCGAGAATCCCATTCGTTGCTTGATATAGAATATCTCATTATCACACAAAAGGGACAGGAAAAATGGGTTCGAGACAAGGCGACTCCTATGTTCGATGCGGAAGGGCAAATGGTTCGAATCAATGGTTTTATTGAAGACATCACCGATCGCAAACGAGCGGAAGACGCGTTGAAAACGAAAACAAAAGAACTTGAGGAGGTGTTTCAAGCGTTTCCGGATGGGATCGTGTATACTGATACCAACGGGAAGATTATGATTATTAATGATGGATTTGTTCATTTATTCGATTTTCAACCGGAAGAGATTATCGGTCAGAAAACGGATCGTCTTTATGCCAACTTAACGGATTATCACGAGCGAGAGAAAATCCAGTATAATAATGAGGCCCGTATTCCTCTTGAACCTTATGAGATTCAATATCGGCGAAAAAATGGAGAAATTTTCATTAGTGAAACCGTGGGAACCGCCGTTCGTAACATTAACGATGAACCCATTGGCTATTTATATATTATTCGTGATATTACGGAGCGTAAAAAAAAGGAAGACGAAATTCGGCGTTTAAATGAAGAACTGGAGGAACGCGTTTCACAGCGAACGACCGAGTTGGAAACGGCGAATAAAGAATTAGAAGCCTTCTCGTATTCGATATCACACGACCTGCGGGCTCCTTTACGGGCGATCGACGGCTTCAGCCGCGCCTTATTAGAAGACTGCAATGATGTCTTGAATGATGACGGCCTGATGTACCTCGATCGGATCCGAAAAAACAGCCAGCGAATGGCTTCATTAATAGACGATATTTTAAGCCTCTCCCGCATGACGCGCGCTGAAATGTGTGTAGATTCGATTCACTTGAGTGAAATGGTAGAGAGCATTCTTGAGGATTTAAGAGCCGCCCACCCCGGCCGGACTGTTACCACCACTGTGGAGCCAGGATTACATTGCGCCGGTGACAGTCAAATGATGCGATTAGTCTTGGAGAACCTTATTGGCAACGCGTGGAAATTTACAAGCAAAACCGATCAAGCCATGATTCACTTTGGCGCTCAAGACCTGGACAATCAAACTGTTTTTTTTGTTAGAGACAACGGCGCTGGATTCGATATGGCCTATGCGGACAAAATGTTTGGCGCATTTCAACGTTTGCACACGGTGGACGAATTTGAAGGAACAGGCGTGGGATTGGCGACGGTGCAACGAATCATCAATCGCCATTGTGGGCGGATATGGGCGGAAGGGGAAATTTCAAAGGGAGCGGTATTCTACTTCACCCTACCTGAAAGGAAGGGAAAGTAAGTGGATAAAAAACGGATCTTGTTAATCGATGATAATGAAGACGATATTCTTCTGACCAAGCGGGCGCTTCGGTTGTGCTCAATCCCATGTGATCTAGACGTGATTAAAGATGGGAGCGCGGCGATGGCAGCGCTATTCAATGATGAAAATACATCTCTTCCCGATCTCATTCTTCTTGACTTGAAACTTCCTAAAGTCGATGGGATTGAAATCTTACGGCAAATTCGAGAACATCCCCGAACCAAGCTCTTAGTCGTAGTTGTTTTGACAACATCAATTGAAGAATCGGATATCCATAAATGCTATGGATTACATGTCAATAGTTATCTGCGCAAACCGGTGGATTTTGACCAGTTTCTAGACGAAATAAAACTGTTATGCGCTTATTGGTTGAAGATGAATATTGCGGCGCCTCCAACGGGGAGAATTTAGATGAGCGGGCGGCTGTCACTCCTCTTAGTTGAAGACAATCCGGATGACGCCTTCTTGCTGTTGCGTCAAATTCGTGGAGAGGGATACGAGGTTGACGCGACCCAAATCCAAACCGCTGACGCATTGAAAAACGCTTTACGCGACAAAACTTGGGATTGCATTCTATGCGACTATTCCATGCCGAAATTCAATGCGCTTGAAGCCCTTCAAGTTGTCAAGGAATCCCAACTGGATATCCCTTTTATCATTGTTTCAGGCGTTATCGGTGAAGAGACCGCGGTCTCAGGCCATGAAGGCCGGCGCTCATGATTACTTAAAGAAAGATCGATTATCCCGTCTGCTTCCCGCCAACGAGCGCGAGATTCGAGAAGCGAAGAATCGCGCGGGAGCGGCGTATCGCGGAAGAACAATTACAAAAACGGACCGCGGAATTAGCGAAAGCCCATAAGATCGCTCGTTTAGGCGACTGGGAGTGGCGGATTGAATCCAATTATTTTCATTGTTCCACTGAAGCCTATGAGCTTCTGGGGATCGATTCTGATCTCTTTGATTGTTGTTTGGAATCATTTCTACAATCGGTTCATCCATCGGATAGAGACAGAGTTCAGCAGGCGTTTCGAGATATCTTACTCAAAAAAAAACCGTTTAAAATTGAGTATCAAATCCAGCGAAGCGGTCACGACGATGTTTTCATGGAAACTCAAGCGGAACTTTCACTCGATTCCGCCGGTAAACCCACCCGGATTTTTGGCACGATTCAAGATATCAGCGAGCGGAAACGGCATGAAATAGAAAAAGCCATGCTGGAAGAGCAGATTCGCAACACAGTCTTGGATGGCATAATCGCCATAGGGCCAGATCTCCGCATCAAGAATCTGAATTATGCAGCGGAAGCGTTTTTTGGAGTTCATTCCAGTGAAGTGATTGGAAAAACACTCAACGAACTTTGTGGGACTGAACGGAAAACGATCGCTGAGACTGTCCACCGTTTTTTTTCATCAAAACGATATGTGCGCGAATACCAGGTTTCCGGTGGAACGGGGCATACGGCTTGGGCATGCGCGATTGGGGTGGCGCCCATGCTGAATCGCAATCAACCGGAAGCGATGGTTTTCATTCGGGATATTACTCATCTGCGCCCTTCCGTTTCAATTCCGTTATCTGAACATTCTTTCGCCTCCATGGTTGGACAAAGCCCTCGTATGCTCGAGATATTTAAACTTATCCAGCATTTGGAGGAGATTGATTCCACCGTGCTGATACAAGGCCCCAGCGGAACCGGTAAAGAACTGGTGGCCTCCGCCTTGCACAACCACAGCAGCCGGCGAGGCGGCCCCTATATCCGTGTCAATTGCGCCGCGTTACCCGAAAACTTGCTGGAGAGTGAACTGTTTGGACATATCCGCGGCGCGTTTACCGGCGCAGTGACGAATAAGGTTGGACGATTTGAATTGGCGAATCAAGGGACGATTTTCCTGGATGAAATCGGCGATATCAGCGCTAACATGCAGAAACGGCTATTGCGGGTATTACAAGAACGTGAAATCGAACGGGTTGGGGAAACAAAAACGATCCCCATCGATGTTCGCATACTCGCCGCCACGAACCGGGATTTAGCCGATCTTGTCAACAAAGGCCGATTTCGTGAAGACCTTTTCTATCGTCTTAAAGTCATTACAATCGAATTACCCGCCCTGAAAGATCGTTTGGAAGATATTCCTCTATTAGTGAACCATTTTTTCAAGAAATATCGAAGTCATTTTGGACGGAATATCCACGAGATATCAAGTGAAGTGTTGGATATTTTGCAATCGTATGATTGGCCGGGGAATATACGGCAACTCGAGAATGTAATGGAACACGCAGTCGCTATGACACGTGGAAATAAGATAGAGAAGTATTCCCTTCCACATGAGATCTTATCCCTCCATCTCGAATCTAAGCCATTGCGATCAGATGCCGCTTCTCAAACACCACCTGAATCGATCGCAGCCAATGAGAATTCCGGCGCGCAAGCGTTACAAGAATTGTTGGACTCGGTTGGTTGGAATCGCACAAAAGCGGCTCAGATCCTGAAAGTAAACCGGAACACAATATGGCGTAAAATAAAAAAATACGGCCTGATTCCACCCCAGTACCGCTAATTCATGAAATTCATACCTTCATCATCTGCGCTCATTAAATGTAGCAGCGCTACATGTAGCACTGCTCGTTCCACTCAATTCAATGTAGCGCATTTCTACCTTAACGTTCTATTCCTTTACAAGATCATTTCATATTCTTACAAACAAATCTAAACCTAAATACCTCAATTCTCTCAATTTATTTAAATATCAACTTTATCTGAATAACGATATATAAAATTGGCATATTAATTGTTATAAATGTTTACAAATTGATTCAAAGAATTAGAAAAAGGAGAGAAACAATGTATTGGAAAAACCTTAATTTGTGGAAGAAGATGTTTTTTGGATTTGGTTCAATTTTGTTTTTATTAATCCTTGTTGGGGTGTGGGCTCTAGCTGGGATCGGAAATATGAGTGAAAAAGTACAACGAAGCACGACGTTGAATGCGATAAGCGATGAAATCCAACGCCGGGAAATCGATCACCTGAATTGGGCGTCTCAGGTCGCTCAACTATTAACGGACGATGAAATCACGAAACTCAATGTACAAACTGATCCCCATAAATGCGCGTTTGGTCAGTGGTACGATAGTGAGGATCGCGCAAAAGCGGAAGAATTAATACCAGAATTAAAGCCTTTATTGGCTGAGATCAAAGAACACCATGACCACCTGCACGCATCGGCGATTGATATAGGAAAGACATTCAAACAAGCGAATGCACAATTAGGCAGTTTTTTGCGAGAGAAAAAAGTCGATCATCTGGCCTGGGCGCATAAAGTGAAAGATACATTTATCGATTCGACCATTCAAACAATCGATGTGGAAACAGATCCACATCGATGCGAGCTAGGAATGTGGATGTATTCCACAGAGACGAACCAGCTAAAAGAAAGCGATCCTACTTTCGCCGCCGCATTAGAAGAACTGGAAATCCCCCATACCCGACTTCATCAAAGCGTTGTCCAGATTCAACGGTTGATCGATGAAGGAAAGCGGGAGGAAGCGGCTCAATTCTATATGAAAAATACCAAACCAACTGCGTATGAATGCCTCGATAGAATTGACACGATTTTGGATTGGCATGACAAACAAGTCCAAGGAATGCAGGAAGCCAATCTGATCTATACAAAAGAAACAAAACCCGCCTTGAAAAAAGTCCAATCCATTCTCGGGCAGATCGCCTCGAACGCAAAAAATACAGCGCTTGCAGAGCAAGAGAAGATGAATTCCATCACAACTACAACCCGGATTACTGTAATGGCGGTGACGATCTTGGCCTGCCTTGCAGGGATTGTATTGGCTTGGATGATTACCCGTGGAATCATTGGTCCTTTGAAACAAGGAGTCTCAATCGCTGCGGAGGTCTCGGATGGTAATTTAACACAAATCTTTAAACTGGATCAAAAGGATGAAGTCGGACAGCTGGCCAGGGCGCTCAATCATATGTCAGAAAATCTGAGTCATGTTGTCTCAAATATTCAGCGAGTGGCTGAGCAAGTCGCTTCGAGTAGTGAAGAACTCTCCGCTTCCTCTCAAAGCCTCGCCAGCGCAACGACGGAGCAAGCGTCCAGTTTGGAAGAAACGTCCGCATCGATCGAAGAGCTCTCTTCGACAATCGATCAAAACGCCTCCAATTCGAAACATGTGAATGAAATCGCACAGAAATCCGCTGTAAACGCCGAACAAGGTGGAAACGCCGTATTAAAAACCGTTGACAATATGCGCAAAATCGCGGAACAGATCACAATCGTCGATGATATTGCCGATCAGACCAATCTTTTAGCGCTGAATGCGGCGATCGAAGCGGCCCGCGCGGGTGAAATGGGCAAAGGTTTTGCCGTCGTAGCCGTCGAAGTGCGTAAATTGGCGGAGCGCTCACAACAAGCCGCCCGTGAAATTAGTGATCTGGCGAAAATCAGCGTGGAAGGAGCAGATCAGGCCGGTAAACTGATCCAAGAGATTATTCCCGATATTAAACTGACGGCTCAGCTGGTACAAGATATCACCGTTACCTGCCAGGAACAGTCAGCGGGAGCGGATCAGATCCGTAACGCGTTGGGAACATTGGATCAAGTTACGCAGCAAAATTCGGCCACTTCGGAAGAAAGCGCAGCCGCGAGTCAAGAACTCGCCGCTCAAGCGCAGTCAATGCAAGAACTGATTTCCCGTTTCCAAATCCGGAATTCAAAGATTGATCCGACATGGATCCCTAAGAACAGCCATACCGCTATACAAGAAATAAGTTACAAACCAAATGCCGGTAAGACAAATGGAAAAAGCCGATTCAACAATAGACGGAATCCTGTCTCTGTCTCTTGTTTGGATTCAGAGTTTACTGAGTTTTAAACAGAAGTTCTATCGTTTGGGAAGGGTGAGATTGGCTCTATTTCATGCAGGCTTCTTATCCTTCCCTTCGTTTCTTTTCGAACTGGAACGAATCAGGCGCCATGAGTGATTGAAATATCTAAATAGGAGTGAAAAGATGAACAACGCCATCCATAAGAAAAACACCAAAAAATCAAAGATCCGAATTCTTATGGTAGAGGATTCTCCCGATGACGCTACGCTTATCATCATCGAACTCCGCCGAGGGGGATTCCAATCCGATTATACTCGCGTTGATAAAATCGCCGAACTCAAAACCGCTTTAGCTACTCAGAAATGGGATCTCATAATCGCCGACTTTTCCTTGCCGGGATTTAACGCGCTTGAAAGTCTATCCATCATACGCTCGCATTCACGCTATCTGCCAGTGATCGTCGTTTCTGGAGTTGTCAATGAAGAAATGGCTGTTAATGTGATGAGGGCCGGCGCGCAGGATTTTATTCCTAAAGAAAACCTATCTCGTTTAATTCCCGCGGTCGAGCGTGAAATGCAGGATGTATTACGCCGCAATCAACAAATCCTGACAGAAGAAATACTTAGACAATTTGCGATGGTGATTGAACAAACGCATGAAATTGTTGTGATCACCGATACAAATGGCACGATTCAGTATGTCAATCCCACTTTCGAAAAAGTAACTGGATACAGTTATCGTGAGGCGATCGGACAGAATCCACGAATTTTAAAAAGTGGAAAACATAACGAAAAACTCTATCAACAAATGTGGGAAACGATTTCCCAAGGGAAAAAGTGGTCAGGAAGATTAATCAACAAACGGAAAGACGGAAGTCTTTTCACAGAAGAAACATCGATTATCCCCCTGATGAATGAAGAAGGTGAACTGGATAGTTACGTCGCAGTCAAACGGGATATCACCGGCCAACTCGAGTTAGAAGAGCAATTGCATCAAGCGCAAAAGATGGAATCAATCGGCCGCTTGACCGGAGGGATCGCGCACGATTTTAAAAACCTTCTCACCCCCATTCTGGGGTATTCCCAAATGCTCCTTCACTACGGCTCGCTAAATGATGAGACGAAAGGGCAGATTGAGCAAATCAATATCGCCGCCATTAGCGCAAACAATTTAATTGAACAACTGTTGGCTTTCAGCCGAAAACAGATTCTGAAGAAAGAATCCGTCTCCTTAAACGAGATCATTGGATCCATGCAGGGAATCCTCCAGCAAACACTTGGGGATGACATCGAGTTAAAAATAGATTTATCTCACGATGTGAGTGATATTTGCTCCGATAAAACTCAGATTGAACGGGTGATCATGAATTTGACCACGAATGCCCGTGAAGGCCATGCCAAATGGTGGACATGTCATTATCACCGTACAGAATACCTCTCTCTACGAACAAAGCGCAAACAATCCATCAGGTATTCCCCCTGGAGAATATGTTGCGCTTACATTTATGGACAACGGGAATGGTATGGACGAATCAACATTGAAAAAGATATTCGAACCCTTTTTTACAAACAAAGATAAAGGAACAGGATTAGGTTTGTCTACCGTCTATGGAATTATTAAACAAAGTAACGGATACATTTCTGTCAAGAGTAAAAAAGGAGAAGGAACGGAATTCACGATTTTCCTGCCTCAATGCAGTTGATCGAATAACCTTTACTATCTTACTCCTATTCGTTGAAGAGAGAGGATCTCAATAATGAAAAAAATATCTTTTGGTCGATTGATACCTTCTCTCCTTTATGCGAAAATCTCTTGATGCTAAGAACCAAGGAGTAAATCATGCCAACAATAAGAACCGTTGTCCTAATTGTCAGTATTCTGTTTATACCCTCTCTATCTCACACGGATGATCTTTCACAACAAATTGCCCAGCATCGTATGGGCACGCTCACAGTGATCGCCGCTCCTGGCGCAAGTGTTCAGATTGAGCAAGTTCGCCATGACTTTTGGTTTGGAGCGGCGCTTTCGAACTGGATGTTTCAACCTGGAAATACTTCTCCTGACGCGCAGAAGTATAAAGAAGTATTTCTGGAGAAACTTTAACTCTGCAGTGACAGAGAACGCCGTGAAATGGCATTCCATGGAACGGAGAAAAGGTCAAGTGAATTATTCGATTGTTGATGCAATGTTAGAGTGGACGGACGAGAATGAGATCCCTCTTCGCGGCCATAATTTATTTTGGGGTATTTCCCAATTCGTGCAGCCTTGGCTGAAAGAATTGAATGACGATGAATTGCGCGAAGCAATACGTAACCGCGCGATTACGATGGGCAAACGTTATAAAGGCCGGTTCGCCGAATACGACCTCAATAATGAGATGATTCATGGGAATTACTACGAAGAACGGCTAGGTCCGGGAATCACCAAAAAGATGACAGACTGGTTTTAAACAAGAAGATCCCAACACGCCGTTGTTCGTCAACGACTATGATATTTTGACAGGAAACCGGTTAGATGATTATGTCAAAACACATCCGTGGACTACTCGGCGCGGACATTCCCATCGATGGAATTGGCGTTCAAGGGCATATCCATGGTGAAACATTCAACGCTGATGCGCTCCAGAACTCTCTCGACGTCTTGGCTCAATTCAATCTACCTATCCGCATTACCGAGTTCAACATGCCCGGCCAGAAATCTTCTTTTTACAGACAGCGAGGAGCCAAACTCACCGGCGAACAGGAGAAGCAGAAAGCAGAAGAACTAGTTAAATATTATCGCATCTGTTTCGCGCATCCAGCGGTGGAAGGTATCCTAATGTGGGGATTTTGGGAAGGAGCCAACTGGATTCCCGTCTCTTCACTGTATCTTCGAGATTGGACGCCTACTCCTGCGGCGCATGCCTACCGTGATCTCGTGTTTAACAAATGGTGGACGAAATATGACGGCAAGACGGATGATGACGGATATTGCGAAGTCAAAGCATTCTATGGGAAATACCGCGTGAAGGTCAACGAGAATATGAAATTCGTCGAACTCAAGAAGAAGGATGGCAAAAAGACCGTTTCATTCTTAGAATAATCACTCATAATGAATTCCTTGTTTCTTTGAATTGCAGGGATGAATTGATAAATGTCCACAAATCAAATTTTACTTTTGTTAAATATTGTTAAACCTGCTAATATGGAATGTGATATATACTATTTCAAGAAAGGAAACCGAAGTTATGGCTCTACGAATCGTATGTTTTAGCCCGAAATATGGCCCCGCAGGAACAATCGTTCAAATCAAAGGCGAGGGATTCGCCAGCGCGCGCGCGGTGAAATTTAATAGAACAAAATCCACCTCGTTTACTGTTTCGGGGGATTCATTGATAAAAGCCAAAGTTCCTGCTGGAGCGACTTCAGGACGTATTGAAGTCGCAGGGATCGCGGATAAAACCGAAACCGCGGAGTTTTTTACAATCTAAGCGAGCCGCATTGTACTATAATATTTTCGGTTGGATATGTTGATCAAACCACTGCTTTAAGCAGCCTTCTAATTGCTTCTCCCATTTTCGTTCCAGGCTGTCAGATTCGGTTTCTGTCTTGAAGAAATTCAAGTAATCCCTCATGGACTGTTTCCGGTGGGGTTCAATGCCACTGATCGTATTCTCGATAAAGTGTTTGCGCGCCGATTTGAGCGTGATCGTGTATCCCTCGATCCACAAGAATAGAATTTGAAGAAAGCGCTGCAAATCTTTGATTGGGAATTGATCGCTGATGGTGTTGGGGAACGCATCGTCAAGGCGTTTGTTTTGACCGGGCAACGATAATGTGTCCGTCAACCAGAAGGGGCATTCCGCATTCAAGTACGCTAAAAAGAGATCGTTGATATCTTTAATAAAATCTTTTACAACGACGCTCAGATTCTCAACACTTGGATGCTCAATGTGAGAACCTTCTGCGCCGGAGTTGGACGTAAGACATGATTCAATTTTGGATTTAAGCGTTTGACGGAGGGAGTCTATTGTTTGATCGGTCAGTTCCGCGGTTTCAATATCAGGGATTGATTGTTCCCGTCCGAGAGATTCACTCATAGCCTTATCCATTTGCTGAATGAGTTCCCACAACCGTTCTTCCCGGTGCGATGGGATTGGTTCGGCAGTCTTTTCTTTCGACTCCGATTCTTCCATAATTTGAATCGCATTTTTCAGTTTTTGGATTTCGAGATCTTTTTCATGGATCTGAATATGCGTTTTCTTTAACTCGATCTCATTGGCTTGCAATTCTTTCCTTAATTCTTTGATTTCTCGATCGTTATCTCGTATCTGCGCTTTTTCCCGGCGCAACCGGCGCTCCATTTCTTCAAATTCGCGTTCTTTTTGCCGCAGGATTTCTAAATATTGACTGAGTCCACGCTGGATATCCGTAATCGTATAATCTTCAGCGTTTTTATTCGTTGATGGAACCGGAGAACTGATCCGTTGGTCCCGCGCTTTCGTTTCAGCGGCAATCGAAGCGCTGGAGGCAGGTTCTTTTCCAAGTTTTGTAGATTCGCCATGCGCTGGTAAGGCGGTTGACTGCGTGGGTTTGATCCCCGTGCGCTCTTCAATGACAGACGCGATGATCTTTCCATCTACAGCTTCACAGTTATTTTTTCGCTGCGAAGCGGCACGCTTCTTCTAGTATCTCAATCTGGATTCCGGGGCGGATCGATGATTTTAAATATTTCTCACAATACTCCAGTGTGGCGCTAATGGCGGAGGGATTGATCTGGAGATCATATTCTTCGTTTTCAAACCAGTGTTGACGTTCTCTCAATATCTCTTCCGTTTCGGCCTCGGACAATTCAGAGAGATCAAGCGGTTGGAACAGAGGAGCGTTATTCCAAGGGGCGCAATTGTTAAAATATTTGTAATACGCGTCGTTTTCAATCGTGACAATCCATTTATCCTGGGTTTGTGACAACCAAAGGCCCAGTTCATGGGGATCGGCTCCCATCTGCGCCAATCGCTGTATATCTGGTGTGTAGAGGATTGGCTGGCTGTACGCCCTTTCCACTTTTCCCGCGTGATTAAAGATATTTCCACGAAGGTATTTTAAATTGGCTTCGTCTTCCGCTAATATTTCCGAGGGGATCAAAAAGATCGTCGCTCCTTGGATGGAGGTTTGTGTGTCTCCTTCAATGAGTTTTTTTGTGAGCAGCTGTACGAGAGCCTGTTTACCGGCTCCCTGATTTCCCACAATCATGAGGATATTGACATCCCGGTTTTCCAGGTGGCTGATCGCAGTTTGCACTTCTTTTTCACGAAATGGGTAAATCAGTGGTGGAAATTCCCCGTTGCTGATACTTTCGTTTATGCTTCGCGCTGTGTCTTTCATTAAAACCTCTGTTTCATCCTTGAACGGAATCAAATGATCTGACTTGGATGCTTGATCTTCTCCGGTCATGGAATGAATGTGTCATCCATCGATTTGAGTTTCCACGCGCGATCCGATTCCGTCAATACCGGTGGAGGGATAATGAATCGTTGACGCAGTGAGGATGAACCGTTAGATGAAAATTGAAATATTATTCATTCTATTCAACGCCCCATTGAAAATCAATGTGATTTCAAAATTGATGGTTTCCGATGTGGGATCACATTTGTTTTTCTACGAAGGATTACAAACAATAATATGCCCGTCTCGATGGGAACAATTTGAAATGATCGTTGATTCTCTTGTATCAAAAATGTGCAAATCTCATTGGATTGCGATTTAGTTCTTGTCTTTCCCACAGCTCTGACATTATAATGGAATCCCGGATTTCAGATGAACTTTCCAATACAGAAAGCAAAAGCGTATTTGGGAAGTGTGCACATAAATAAAATAATTCTACCATCATCACGTTAGAGAATGCAGATCTATGTCAAGTATCTATCCTTTACGCTTTATCGCTAACGTCAGCAGTTGGGGAGATGTCTTTCAAGTCCCCACGGGATAAAAAATAATAGCCTGAATTTCAATCCTGAGAGTTCGCTAAGAAGGACGATTCGTACGCGCCGCGTAAGAAACGGAACGGAAGAAGGAGTTCGAAATGAAATTCCCGTTTGATTTGAAATCCCCGGTAGAAATCCATTGGGAAGAAGGGATGTTCATGCGTCCACATCATTTCCAATTGGCGCATCGGAGCTTGATGAATTTGAATTCCATGCGGCTGGAACGGGCGCGTCCTTGGAACTACGGCGTCATTCATTTAGATGTCAACCACAGCGCTTTGCCGCAGCATTTGTTTGAAATTCAGTCCTGCGAGGCGGCGCTTCAAAACGGGCAATGGATATCGATTCCAGGAAACGCCAAGATCAGTGAAAAATCTTTTGAAAACGCCATGAAGGCGCTCGTGAGTTCCACCATCCCCTTCTCGGAAAAGGGAATCACGGTTTATCTTGGCGTCCCGAAAATGAACGAAGCCAAACGAAATGTCATCGATTATGACGATTCGACCGATACAAAGGGAATCCGGTTCACAATCGACACGGAACGAGTGTTTGATGAAAACACCGGCCGCCAGCAGCCGCAGGAAATCAAAATCCGTTCACTGAACGCCTGCATTCTGTTTGACAATGAAAATCTTTCGGATTACGACACCTTGCCGATCGCTCGTATTCTGCCCCCCGGTCATGGACAACCGTATCCATCAATCGACAAGGATTTTATTCCACCCATTCTAGCCGTGTCAGACGAAACTTGGCCTTCCTTATACCGGATGGTAAAAAAAATTAAGTGATGAAATCCTAAATAAAAGCAACGAAATCGCGCTTGGCATGGCGAACAAGGAAATCGCAGACAGCGCGGAGAAATCAAAAGGCGCGGAATATCTGATGCGGCTTCAAACGCTTCACCGGGGAGCGGCGGTTTTTGAATCAACTGGTTGTCAATCCCGTCTATCATCCAAACGATGTGTATTTGGAGATTTGCCGGATCGCCGCGGATTTGTCGGTGTTTCATCATACCCGGCATCTGCAGGATATTCCTTCGTACGATCATGAAAAATTGGGGTATTGTTTCCGGACCTTGTCGGATCTCATTATGAACCTGCTCAGCATCACCGTTGAGCAGAACTTCGTTCGCGTTCCATTTATCACTCGCGGGGAGCGACTGGAATGCGACCTGCAGCCGGAATGGTTCCATCCCGCCAATGATTTCTTCATCGGTATTGAATATGACATCAACTCGGTCTCCGAAGAAGAAGCCGAGGAATTGATGAATATGGATCAAGTAAAAATCGCCTCGCCCAACAAAGTCGTTGAGGCGGTGAGGGACCGTGTGCGGGGGATCAAAACGCGCCGCCAACTCACGCCCCCTGACGAACTTCCCTCGTATAATAATATTCGATACTATATGATGATAAATGAAAAAAGGAGAGATAAAAAGGACAAATATTGGGAGGGGATTGAAAATGAAAAAACCATCGCGATCACCCACGCCCAGCAGACGCAGCAAATTAAATACTGGCTCTTTGTCCGTTTCCCATCAGAGCCGGTTAAATAAATCCAGAATCCATCTCGTGAACTGATATATAGCCCTTCCAAAGGGGATGTGAAGGAAAGATACCAATGGCGCAGATAAGTCAGGATTTCAAGGATAGTGTGCTTTCTCTGATCGATGAACTCATCACTGTTGTTTTTATGTTTCGCCAACGCATCCGGCAAGGCTTTCATCCCGAATTCAACGAATTTCGCGATGAGATTGAAAAATGCTTTGAGAAAATTGACAACACAGTTCGCGACAGTGATGACGCGCGTTTGAAAACTCTCTTCAACTCAAAAAAATCGCAGAGTGAAAATATCGGGAAGTACATTCTCGCCGCCTTCGTCGATGACATCGCCTGCGGCGCCCAGCCCAAATGGGAGCATAGTGATAAATGGCTGAAAAACACGCTTGAATTTATGTTTTTCGACACCTACGTCGCAGGAGACGATATCCCAGACATTATCTCCGATATTAACGAATACGAAGATAAAAACACTGTGGCCGAACTGCTATTCGCGGCCTTGGCGTTGGGATATCAGGGTAAATTACCGGAGTATTTTGATGATGTGGATCGAAAAATCAGCGATTTATATCACCTGATGCCCGATCAAAACAAAGTGACATCGAATGTATCCTCAAACGGTCAGAAATTCATTCCACAGGCTTACGAAAATATCGAGGCGGGGAAATCGAAAAAACTGATTAGTATATTCACTCTATTTTGGACGATTTTCTGG